>CBDEUQ010000001.1:0-410466 GCA_965243325.1 Alphaproteobacteria bacterium
GTTGCGGCGGGGCGAGTGGTGCGGGCGCAAGGCCCTAGTGGAGCCTGGCGAGGAACGAGCCCTGGCGGAACTTGGGCCTGAGCCACGGTCGCCCTGTCGCGGCGCCTAGCGGAACCTCCCCGCGCCGGAGCGGAGCGGAGGACCGGCGAAGCCGGTTGTCGCAGAGAGCACACATGGCACAATGAACGATCACGTCTGGAGGCGAATATCTCTCCACCTGCACGGACCTCATGGGCGGTTCGGCTTGGCACGGCGGTCGAGGGGATGCACGATGTCGCGTCAGCCATCGGTCCGCTCCGCCAGTTGCCCGGAGGCCCAGGCGGCTGCGCGGGCGAGCACATGGCCGTGGCACGGTTCGGGATCGCACCAGCACGCCAGCCAGCATCCGTCGAGCGCGGCGAGCTCCTCCAGCGCGACTTCGCCCGCGCGGATGCGGCGCCACAGATCGGCGCGGTAGCAGGCGATGACTTCCTCGCGGGTCCCGTCGCGGCCCACGCGCCACGGGTTGCCCACCGGGTGCGGCGGTCGACCAGCACGGTGTTGTTGACGACGTGCGCATATTCGAACTCCTCCCGCAGCCTCGGCTCGCGCTTCAGGTTGATGACGGCCTCCATGACTCCCTCCTCGTCCAGAACGGCTTGCCCTCCTCGCTGCTTTTCTCCCCTCTTGGCGCGGCGGCGGACTCCGGACCCGCGGCAGAAAAAATGGCGGCCGCCGAAACAGCAGCCGCCAGAGTTGGGAGGGAGGGGAGAGACGGATCTAGAACGGGATTTCCTGGCCCAGCCCGTCATCGTCGCCGGCCGGCATCGCCTCGCCGTTCGCCGACGGCTGGGCGGTCCCCGACGCGGCCCGGGTGCCGTTGCCGTTCGCGCCGGCGGGCTTGTCCAGGAATTGAATTTTGTGGCCGGGCACGACCAGGATCTCGGTGGAGAAGCGCTCCGAGTCCTCGCCGTCCTTCTTCCACCGGCGGGTCTTGAGCTTGCCCTCGGCGTGGATCAGGCGGCCCTTCTTCGCATGGCGCACCAGCATGTCGATCAGGCCGGGCTGGAAGGTCACGACCCGGTGCCATTCCGTGCGGTCCTGGCGCTGCCCGGAATTCTTGTCCAGGAAGCTCTCGTCGGTCGCGATGCTCAGATTGGCGACACGGCCGCCGCTGGCGAGGTTGTTGACGATGACGTCGGCGCCCAGGCGGCCGATCAGTTCGACGCGGTTCATTCCGAAGCTCATGACGATGCTCCTTCAGTTCTCGATGTTGACGATGGTTTGCGAACGACGGGAAGCCGGGACGATCGCTCCCCCCGGCCCCCCGCCGCTCATCCACTCCAAGCGCTCCTCCACCTCCATCACGCCGGAGGGAGCGACGACGCCGGGTCCCAGGGCTCGTCGGGCGCGGCCTCGCCGAAGCCCACCACCGGCGGTTCCGGGAAGAGGCCGGCGAAACCGTGCTCGGGATAGACCGCCGGGCGTTCGGGACACCGCATCTGGCGCTCGTCCTCGATCGTCTCGCGGACGGCGGCCGGGTCGATGCCCAGCGCGGCCAGCAAGGTGTTGGCGGGCAGGTCGGTGGAATGGTCGGACAGGAACATGGCGAAAACCTCCTTCGCGTTGCCGCGCCCGGCATCGAGGCGACCGGACTCCCTCCAGCCGCCCTGCCGGACACGCCCCCGCGAAAGCTCCTCTCGACCTCCCGGCCGAACCCCGCGCGGACGCCGACGCGGTTCCGCCCCCGTCCGCGACGGACAGGCAGCGCCGCGACGGCATCGGGCGCGGATCAGTGCAGGGTGGCGCCGTTCATGGCGCCGGCGCCGGCGCGCAGGCAGCGTTCGGCGAGTGCGGTCCAGGCGGCGCGGTCGAGACCGAGGGCGCGGTTGAGCCTGTCGGCGACGCGGAGGCCGTCTTCGGCGGTGAGGCAGACCAGCGCGGTTGGGACGGTGAAGCCGAGGCCCTCCACCAGAAGACGGATCCGCGGGGGCTCGCCGTCCGTGTCGGTGACGGGAGCAAAGCAATAGATCGGTTCGTCGGGGATGCAGGCGGTCATTGGCGGTTGCTCCTTTCGTGGGGCCGGCCGGAGCGGCGGGCGTCCGGCCGGCGATACGTATGGGGGGCAGCGGACGGCGGGCCGGCAGCGCAGCGGGGAATGGCCCCCGCCGCGCGGCCGCCGGCTCACCAAGGCGGGGCCGTGTACGAACTCATCGGCGAGGCGTCGCACAGCACCTCGACCTCGTGGCGCGCGAGCTTCTCGAAGGCGAGGCAGAGCGCCACGTCGGCCTCGCTGTCATAGGGACCGTGCTCGCGGCCGGAGGCGATCTCGATCACCGTCCAGCTCGGGTCCCAGACCGGGATGCCGCGAAACGCCCCCGAGCCCTCGCGGTGCCTGCGCGAACAGGGCTCGCAGCGGGCGACCCCCGGCGACGGCGCCTCGCACTCGACGCAGCGGCCCCTGGCCTTCCGGTCGGCGTAGCGGGCGCGGCGGGCGGCATATTCCGCCTCGCGGTTGCGCCGCCTTCGATTGGCGACGGCGCAGGGCGCGCAACAGGTAGCGCCGCCGAAAGTGGGCGTCTTGCACTTGACGCAGACCCCGGCGGCTTTCCGGGCACGGTAGCGGGCGCGGGCGGCGTCGCAGCAGGCCCGGCACTCGGCCGCCCCGTTGGCCGGCTTGCCGCAGGTCGTGCAATCGCCCCTGGCGCGCCTTTCGGAATATCGGCGGCGGTCGGCTTCCCGTGTCGCCTCGTGGTTCCGGCGCCCGGAGCGGGCCTTGGCGCAGGGGTCGCAATACGCCTTGCCGTCCGGCGCGGGCGTCGCGCATTTGACGCATAACCCGGCGGCGCGGCGCTCGTGATGGAGCGTGCGTTTCGCCTGCCGCCGGGATTACACGGTCAACTGCACGCTCAAGATGCGTTGAGGGTCGGCGGTTTCGGGTGACGCACCCGTTTCATCCTCTTCACGGGCGCGAGTTCGAGCTGATTGAGAACTGGACGATCATGGGAGTGGCGTGGCTTCGATACCCAAGTGACGACGGGACGCTGCGCAGCATCCGACAGGCTTGGACCAGCGTAGCGGACGAGGATCCGTTTGTGCGCGTGTCGGCGGGCCGGTCGGCGTTCCGCCTCTCGGACCTGTTTGCGCTGGCGGCATTGCTGGACAGCCTGGATGGGGACGACCGCACCGTGCGGGAGAACGATAACGGGGCGGAGACTGTCAAGGAGATTTTGCCGAATGTGTAAGAATGTTTTTGCACATAAACGGGGAATACAGGGCATCTTGACGGCCAGGAAGACGGCGTCTTCTGGCTATTATGTGAAGTATAGCATGGAGTTTCCGATCATAAAGAGGAAGAAAGGGGTTGATACGGCGTTGGGAATGTGCATAAATATACTTACATTCCTTTTCCGACGGAGCCCGCGCCATGGCCAGACGCCCCGCCGACGCCAAGACCCGCGCCCTCAAGGAGCATGGCTGCCTGAACCCGAACGCGGAGGCGGTGCGCGACGAGCTGTTCGTGTCCAATGCGTTCTTCGACCCGCGCGATCTGCTCCAGGTCAAGTACGAGATGCTGCGCCGGGTGCGCGAAGACGGCGTGCCAGTGAGCCACGCCGCCGCCAGCTTCGGCGTCTCGCGGCCGACCTGGTATCAGGCGCAGCGCGCATGGGAGGCCGGCGGCCTGCCGGGCCTGCTGCCGGACCGGCCGGGACCGCGCCGGCCCCACAAGCTCAGCGACGAGGTGGTCGAGGCGCTGCGGGCGGCGAAGAGCGAACGGCCGGAGCTGACCGCCGCCGAGATGGTCGAGCTGGTGCGCGACCGCTTCGGCGTCTCGGTCCATCGCAGCAGCATCGACCGCGCCCTGGCGCGGGGAAAAAAACGATGACGATGCACAACCCACCCTGCACCGCGCTCCCGGCGGCGGAGCCTTCGGCCTACGGACAGGGGTACGAACGGATGCGCCGTCATGCCGTCGAGCCCGGCGCCGTCCACGACCGCCACGGAAGCGGCGTGGTGGCGTTGCGCGGCGTCGCGGCCTGGCTGCATGCCTTCGCCGCGCTGCCCGCCCCGCCGGCGGCCGCGTGCGCGGGGGCCGCGCCCGGGCCGTTGCCCACCGGGGTCGAGACGTCGGCGATCGACATTCTGATCGCCATGCTCAACGGCCATATGGAAGGAAAGCCGGCATGAGCAGCGCCCATCAGAAGGTGGATACGGGCCATCTGAGCCGCGATGCCTACTTGTACGTGCGCCAGTCAAGCCTGCAGCAGGTGTTCGACCATGGCGAGAGCACGCGCCGCCAGTACGCGCTGCGGGAGCGCGCCGTGGCGCTGGGCTGGCCGACCGAGAACATCGTCGTGATCGACCGCGATCTCGGCCTCTCTGGCGCCGACAGCGACCGCGAGGGGTTCCAGCACCTGGTCGCCGAGGTCGGCATGGGCCGGGCCGGCATCGTGCTCGGGCTCGAGGTCAGCCGTCTCGCGCGCAACTCCACCGACTGGCATCGGCTGATCGAGCTCTGCGCGCTGAGCGAGACACTGATCCTCGACGAGGACGGCGTCTACGATCCCGTCGACTTCAATGACCGGCTCCTGCTGGGGCTTAAAGGCACGATGAGCGAGGCAGAGCTGCACATGATGCGCGCCCGGCTGCGCGGCGGGACGCTCAACGCGGCCAAGCGCGGGGAGTTGAAGCTTCCTCTGCCGGTGGGGCTGGTCTACGACCCGCTCGACCAGGTGGTGCTCGACCCCGACGAACAAGTGCAGCACGGCCTGCGCCTGCTGTTCGACACCTTCACCCGGACCGGCTCCGCGCAGGCCACGGTGAAGCACTTCAACAGAGAGAAGCTGCTGTTCCCCCACCGTCCTCTCAGCGGACCGCAAAAGGGCGAGCTGCATTGGAAGCGGCTGAAGTTCTCGCAGGTGATCAACACGCTGCACAACCCGCGATACGCCGGTGCCTTCGCGTACGGCCGCACCCGGCGCCGCCGGCGGCCCGGCGGCGGTGTCGAGCACAGGCGCCTGGCGCGCGAGGAATGGACGGTGCTGTTGCGCGACGCGCACCCGGGCTACATCACCTGGGAGCGGTTCGAGGAGAACGAACTGCAACTCCGGAACAATGCGCAATCCTACGAAGCGAAGCGCCGCAGCCCCCCGCGCGAGGGACCGGCACTGCTGCAGGGCCTGGCCATCTGCGGCGTCTGCGGCCGGAGCATGACGGTCCGCTACCGCACCCGTAAAGGACGGCAATATCCCGATTATGTGTGCCAGAGAGAAGGGATCGAGACAGCGAGCGGCAGCGTGTGTCAGGGCGTATCGGGCGGCGCCATCGATCGCGCGGTCGGCGAGCTGCTGGTGGAACTGGTGACACCGCTCACGCTGGACGTCGCGCTCCAAGTGCAGAACGAGCTCACGGCCCGCGCCGAGGAGGCCGATTTATGGCGTTCCCAACAGGTGCAGCGCGCCCGCGAGGAAGCGGACTTGGCGAGGCAACGGTTCATGCAGACCCATCCCGACAACCGGATGGTCGCCGACGTGCTGGAGGCGGAATGGAACGCGAAACTCCGGGCCCTGGACGAGGCGCAGCACGAGCTCGATCGCAGCCGCGCCGAGCCTGACCGGGGGTTGGACGATGAGCAACGAAAGCGAGTGCTTGAGCTGGCCAGAGACTTCCCCCGCCTGTGGAACGATCCGGCGACGCCGCACCGCGAGCGCAAGCGGATGGCGCGGCTGCTGATCGAGGACGTGACGCTGACCAAGGCCACGCGGAGCCTGGGAGTGCGCCTGCGCGGCGGCGCGACCAGAGAGCTCATCTGGACGCCGGATCCACGCGTGTATGAAATCCGCAGGACCAGCGATGAGATCGTTGCCGAGATCGACAGGCTGTTGGATGACCACACGGATGGCGAGATTGCGTCGATCCTCAATACGCGCGGATCCCGAACCGGGCATGGCCATGCCTTTACCCCGAAGCTGGTGACAGCAACCCGCCACAATCGGTCTCTCAGGTCACGCTACGAGCGGCTTCGCGATCGTGGGCTGTTGACGATCCATGAGGCCGCCGACCGGCTCACCGTCTCGATCCGCACCATCAAAAAATGGCGCAGGGCCGGGCGTCTGCGCGGTTATGCCTACAACGACAGACCGGAATACCTGTTCGAGGTTCCCGATCTCCCGCCGACCAGGCAGGCAAGTCGATGCGGCCCGTGACGAAAGCCGAAATCTGCCCCGGTGTTCGACGGAATAATGGAGGTGCAGTATGCAGCATGCTTCCGGTCCTCGCGGCACGGCTCGCACATCGACCGGCCCTCCTCGGGCGGGGCGTTGCCGCAGCGGATACAGACGCCGGCGGCCTTGCGGGCTTCGCTGCGCCGGCGGCTGCGCTTCCGGCCGGCCCGGCGGCGGGCCTCGGGATTGCGGCCGCCGTAAGGTATCCCCTGGGCCTTCGCACGCTCATAGCGGTCGCGGTCCCTTGCACGATGCTTGACCGCGCAGGGCTCACAGGTGGTGCGATCCGGGACCGTCTCGGCGCGGCCGCATTTGGTGCAGACGCCGGCGGCCACGCGCTCGGCGTACAAAGCGCGGCTGCGCTCGCGCTCGTACAGCTTTGCCTTGGCCGGATCCCGCCTGGGTCGGCCCTCGGCGCGGAGCCTGGCGTCCCTCGCCCGGCCCGCACGGTTCTGCTTCTCGTTGCAGGACGCGCAGAGCGTGCGCTCGGGCACGGGCTCGCTTTTGCCGCACCGCAAACAAAGCCCGGCCTCGCGACGAGCCCGGGTCCGCCGGTGGTAGCGCGCAAGGTCATTCCTGCGGCGCGCGTGGATGTCACGATATGCCACGATGGCCTCCTTCCTGCCGATCCGGAAATGAACGGAAGGACGCCCCGCCGCCTGCCTTGCCTCGAACAGAGGGCGGCAGGCCGGCAGGACGTCGCGGAAGGGGCCGTCAGCCCTTCTGCTTGCGGTCGCAGAGAATTCCGGCCGCGAGCGACCCCCACAATTGCAAGCCGCCGCGGGTCTTGAGGCCGGTGCAGATGATGATCTCGGTGGTGGCGGGCCGCAGCTCCTTCACCGCCTTCAGCGTGACCGTGGTGCGCTTGACCTTGCGTCGGCCCTTCGCCGCGAGAGCTTCGGCCGGGGCGGGAACGATGTCGCCGTCGGAACGGGCCTTGAACCGCTCGACCACATAGCGGTCGTCGGCCAGGCCGGTGCCGAAGAAATGAACCAGAAACGTCGCCGCCGTGTTGCCGGGCATCGCCATGGCTGCCGTCATGATGCCGTCTCCTTCGTGCCGATGAGGGAAAACGGCGGCCGGACATCCTCCCCCGGACATCCCGACCGCCGCCCCGATAACGGCCAACACTCCCCTCCTGCCGAAGAGAAGCGCGGGGTTGGAGACGGCGGCGGGACGGCGGCGCGGCAGCCGGGGGCCGTCAGCGCCGGCGGATGGCAACGCGATGTTATGCGCTGGCGGCTATATCAGCACGTCGCGGATGCAGCGGGTCATGGCGGCATGATCGCCCGTATTGGACCGGCGCGAGGCGTCGAGCCAGGCGGCGCGCAAGTTCGGCGCGGAGACGGCGGAGCGGCTCGCCGCACTGCTCGGCGGCGGGGGCGTCGCGAGGACCGCCGGAGGGCCATACGCATACCGGCTGGCCCGAGCGGCGGACACGGACGCGTGCGTCGCGAAAAAAGCGTGCGCGAAAAAAGAGGCGTGTGCGCTGTCACGCATCCCTTGGTGATCAAGGGCTCCAGCTGATCCGAGATTTTTCTTACCCCGGCGGCTTCGCAGACATCTGCGGCCCTGAGATCGGCGGATAGGGCGGATCGAGGATTTCCACCCCATAGCCGACGACGCTCCCAGGCTCACTTCCGGCCCCGTCGCGTCGTCCCGCCCGAATCGGATAGAAGGTGTCGCCATCGGGCCAGAGGCCCTCGTTCCATCCACCAGCCCTGGTAGGGAGAACGTGATGGCGACAACGGAGAAGCTACCCTTTTCCTGGCAGGCTGTCGAAGGCCTGCCGGACCTGGATCGCCTGCGTCTGGTGCTCGACACCCTGCCCGACGAGGAGATCGTGGCTGCGCTTGAGGCCGGGCGAGGTCGCGGGCGCAACGACTACCCGGTGCGGTCGATGTGGCGTGCGCTGATCGCGGGCGTGGTGTTCCAGCACGCCTCGATCCAGTCGCTGCTGCGGGAGATGGGCCGCAACCCGGCGCTCCTGGAACTCTGCGGGTTCGACCCGC
Source organism: Alphaproteobacteria bacterium (assembly GCA_965243325.1). Lineage (GTDB taxonomy): Bacteria > Pseudomonadota > Alphaproteobacteria > UBA7887 > UBA7887 > JANQOH01. Next base: position 8,216 of record CBDEUQ010000001.1, read on the forward strand.
TGCCTTTCCAGAGCGCGCCCGTGTTGGAGCTTCGCGCAGGTACGAAGGAGCCACCATGCGCGGTGGCGCATCCGGCGCAGGTCCGCTCGACGGTGCCCAGCCACTGGAACTTCTCGCGCTTCCTGCGGCGCGTCGTGCTGCTTGAGAACGAGTGCGGCCTGGTGTCCGCAATGGTCGAGAGCCTGCGCGCGTCGCTCTTCGAAGAGCTGCCCGACTTCGGCCGCCATCTCGGCTACGACGGCAAGGCGATCGAGAGCCACTCGACGGGCCGGGTTGCCGAGGACAAGGGGAAGACCTCCGACCCCGACGCCGACTGGGGCAAGCATGAGACGAGCGGGGTGAACGCCAAGACCGGCGCGATCTGGAAGAAGGTGAAATCATGGTTCGGCTACGGCCTCCACCTGATCGCCGACACCCACTACGAGGTCCCGGTGGCCTTCGAGGTGACGCGGGCGTCGGACTCGGAGGTCAAGATGCTCCCCAAGATGCTGGAGAACCTGTTCGCAAGAGCGCCGGAAATGGTGGAGCGCTGCGACGACTTCAGCGCCGACCGCGGTCTCGACAACGCTCCCCAGAAGAAGTTGCTCTGGGATAAGTGGGCCATTCGGCCGCTGGTCGACACGCGCTTGATGTGGAAGGCCGAGAAGGAGGAGCCGGGCTATGATCCGACGAAGCCGATCACGCGGGCGCTGTTCCCCAACCGCGCCGACGTCGTCGTTCACGACGAGCGCGGCCGCGTGTCCTGCATCTGCCCCCAGACCGGCGAGGTCCGCGCCATGGCCTTCCAGGGCTTCGAGGCCGAGCGCGGCCTCTGCGGCACGCTGAAATACCGCTGCCCGGCGGCGGCCTTCGGCTTCGACTGTGCAGGCAGCAAGGCGTGCCACCGGGCGGGCGGGGTGGAGCCCGGCGAGTACGGCCGCATCGTGCGCATCGATCTCGACAAGAACGACCGGCGCGTCTTCACCCCGACGCCCTGGGGCAGCCCGTCCTGGCGGCGCGGCTACAACCGGCGCTCTGCGATAGAGAGGATCAACAGCCGCCTCGACAACAGCTTCAACTTCGAGACCCACTACATCCGCGGGCTCGCTAAGATGAAGACCCGTGTCGGGCTGGCGCTGGTGGTGATGATGGCGCTGGCCCTTGCGCAGGTGCGGGCCGGCCACGCGGAGCGGATGCGCTCGCTGGTCGGCGCGGTGCCGTACCTCGACACCGGCTGACCGGTTGTCCCACCTCCGACATCGCCGCTCGACCAAGCCGCCTGCCGGCGGATGGCAGACCGCGGCCATCCATGTCACGATGTTCCCGTAGCGTTCCGATCTCGCGTCTAATCGCTGCATTCTGCTCACCCGGCGGGGATCAGGCAGTCGATATCCGGCCGCCAAAGATCAGCGTCACGATGTCGAAATACGCCACAGCGCACATTCCTCAAAAAGAGGCGTGTGCGCTGTCACGCATCCCTTGGTGATCAAGGGCTCCAGCTGATCCGAGATTTTTCTTACCCCGGCGGCTTCGCAGACATCTGCGGCCCTGAGATCGGCGGATAGGGCGGATCGAGGATTTCCACCCCATAGCCGACGACGCTCCCAGGCTCACTTCCGGCCCCGTCGCGTCGTCCCGCCCGAATCGGATAGAAGGTGTCGCCATCGGGCCAGAGGCCCTCGTTCCATCCACCAGCCCTGGTAGGGAGAACGTGATGGCGACAACGGAGAAGCTACCCTTTTCCTGGCAGGCTGTCGAAGGCCTGCCGGACCTGGATCGCCTGCGTCTGGTGCTCGACACCCTGCCCGACGAGGAGATCGTGGCTGCGCTTGAGGCCGGGCGAGGTCGCGGGCGCAACGACTACCCGGTGCGGTCGATGTGGCGTGCGCTGATCGCGGGCGTGGTGTTCCAGCACGCCTCGATCCAGTCGCTGCTGCGGGAGATGGGCCGCAACCCGGCGCTCCTGGAACTCTGCGGGTTCGACCCGCTGCCTTTCCAGAGCGCGCCCGTGTTGGAGCTTCGCGCAGGTACGAAGGAGCCACCATGCGCGGTGGCGCATCCGGCGCAGGTCCGCTCGACGGTGCCCAGCCACTGGAACTTCTCGCGCTTCCTGCGGCGCGTCGTGCTGCTTGAGAACGAGTGCGGCCTGGTGTCCGCAATGGTCGAGAGCCTGCGCGCGTCGCTCTTCGAAGAGCTGCCCGACTTCGGCCGCCATCTCGGCTACGACGGCAAGGCGATCGAGAGCCACTCGACGGGCCGGGTTGCCGAGGACAAGGGGAAGACCTCCGACCCCGACGCCGACTGGGGCAAGCATGAGACGAGCGGGGTGAACGCCAAGACCGGCGCGATCTGGAAGAAGGTGAAATCATGGTTCGGCTACGGCCTCCACCTGATCGCCGACACCCACTACGAGGTCCCGGTGGCCTTCGAGGTGACGCGGGCGTCGGACTCGGAGGTCAAGATGCTCCCCAAGATGCTGGAGAACCTGTTCGCAAGAGCGCCGGAAATGGTGGAGCGCTGCGACGACTTCAGCGCCGACCGCGGTCTCGACAACGCTCCCCAGAAGAAGTTGCTCTGGGATAAGTGGGCCATTCGGCCGCTGGTCGACACGCGCTTGATGTGGAAGGCCGAGAAGGAGGAGCCGGGCTATGATCCGACGAAGCCGATCACGCGGGCGCTGTTCCCCAACCGCGCCGACGTCGTCGTCCACGACGAGCGCGGCCGCGTGTCCTGCATCTGCCCCCAGACCGGCGAGGTCCGCGCCATGGCCTTCCAGGGCTTCGAGGCCGAGCGCGGCCTCTGCGGCACGCTGAAATACCGCTGCCCGGCGGCGGCCTTCGGCTTCGACTGTGCAGGCAGCAAGGCGTGCCACCGGGCGGGCGGGGTGGAGCCCGGCGAGTACGGCCGCATCGTGCGCATCGATCTCGACAAGAACGACCGGCGCGTCTTCACCCCGACGCCCTGGGGCAGCCCGTCCTGGCGGCGCGGCTACAACCGGCGCTCTGCGATAGAGAGGATCAACAGCCGCCTCGACAACAGCTTCAACTTCGAGACCCACTACATCCGCGGGCTCGCTAAGATGAAGACCCGTGTCGGGCTGGCGCTGGTGGTGATGATGGCGCTGGCCCTTGCGCAGGTGCGGGCCGGCCACGCGGAGCGGATGCGCTCGCTGGTCGGCGCGGTGCCGTACCTCGACACCGGCTGACCGGTTGTCCCACCTCCGACATCGCCGCTCGACCAAGCCGCCTGCCGGCGGATGGCAGACCGCGGCCATCCATGTCACGATGTTCCCGTAGCGTTCCGATCTCGCGTCTAATCGCTGCATTCTGCTCACCCGGCGGGGATCAGGCAGTCGATATCCGGCCGCCAAAGATCAGCGTCACGATGTCGAAATACGCCACAGCGCACATTCCTCAAAAAGCGTCGCCATTGCCGCGCGAATGTGGTAGATGTATTGGAAAGTCCATGTGCGAAGGTAGCGGCGCTGCGCGCGCCTTGGGTTCGTCGGCGCTTTTGCCTTGCCCGTGTCGGGAGGTGCGGCGATGGACGGCGCGAACATCGCGGGCCGTGGGGCCGGGCCTGACAGGCGCGGCGAAATAATCCGTGCAAGGGGGTTGACAAACCCCGAAGCGGCTCTCGTTACAATCTTGCCGAGCCGAGCCGAGCCGAGCCGAGCCGAGCCGAGCCGAGCCGAGCCGAGCCGAGCCGAGCCGAGCCGAGCCGAGCCGAGCCGAGCCGAGCCGAGCCGAGCCGAGCCGAGCCGAGCCGCCTTGCGCCCGCGCGCCGGCCATGAACGCGCCGTCGGGGCGGCGGCTGTTGCCCTGGCGCCGCCTTCGCCGCGGGGCGTCCCCGCCTGAGTCTTCCCCTTCCGCCGCCGGGCGCGCCGCGTCCCGCCCGCCCCGTACCTCCTCCGAGCGTTTCGAGCCTTCCCCCGCCCGCGCCCCCGCCCGGCGCGGCCCGCGCCGTGCGTGGCGCGGCCTGTGCGCGGCGCTGCTCTTCGTGCCGCTCGCCGCCGGCCTTGCCGCCGGGGCGCAGGCGCAGTCGACGGTGAGCTTCGCGAAGGCGACCTACAATGTGACGGAAGGCTCCACCGTGACGCTGACGCTTCAGCTCTCGCCGGCCCGCCCGGTGGCGACGGAGGTTACGGTGAGTTTTACCCCGACGATCGCCACATCGCCCGGCGACTTCGATGGCGAGGCGCAGACGGTGACCATCCCGGCGAACGCGACGAGCGCGACGCTGACGGTCACGACCGTGGACGACGAGGTGGTTGAGCGGAATGAGTCGTTCCGGGCCGGTATCGTTTTGAGCTCCCTGCCCTCCGGGGTGACGCGCGGCACGCTCTGGACCTCCGACGTCACCATCAAAGACAACGAGGTGGTCGCCCTGGTGTTCTCGCCGGCGGAACTGACGGTGGCCGAGGGCGGCTCGGCGAGCTACACGGTGGCCCTGTCGCACAACAGCAATACCGAGGTGACGGTCGCCATCACCGGGCAGGCGGGCACGGACCTGACGGTGGACCCGACGACCCTGACCTTCGGCAATCGGTCCTTGACGACGGCGAGGACCGTGACGGTGAGCGCGAACGAGGACGCCGACAAGGTGGACGATACCGTGACGCTCACGCACACCACCTCGAGCCAGTACGGTCGCTACAACGGAGTCACCGGCGACCTCGCGGTGACGGTGCAGGAGGACCTGCCGGTCATCGGCGTCTCCACGGCGACGAGCGATTTCACCGAGGGCGACGCCTCGAAGGTGGCCTTCTCCGTCACCGCCTCGGGCGGGGAGACCGGCGACTACCCGGTGTCGGTGACGTTTGGGACGAGCGGCGCGGCGACCCAGGGTACCGACTACACCCTCCCGGCCTCGGTGACGTTGTCGGCCGACGGCGCCTCGGTGGCGGTCCCGATACTCGTCGCCGACGACGACACCGTGGAGGGCGAGGAGACCGCGGCCATCACGATACCGGCGGGCTCGGGCTACCGCCCGGATGCGGATGCCGCCACCCACACCATGACCATCGCGGACAACGACCAGTCGGTGCGTTACAGTACCAGCGGGACTGCGGTGGAAGGCGGCACGAGCCGAGGCGGGCACTGGCAATGCAGTCATCAGCTTCGCCCACTTCAACCCGAGGTTGGCGTCGGGCGAGACGATGACGATACCGCTCGCGTTCTCCGGCGGGACCCTGGGCACGGACTTCACGCTGGAGGTCGGAACTGCCGGCAACTTTGGCTCGGCGTCGGTGGACGCCACGACGGGGGTGGTGACGCTCACGGGTCCGCAGACCGGTTCGTCCATCACGGTCCTGCTGTTGCCCGAAGAGGACACGGACACGACCGACGACACGGTGACGGTGAGCGTGGGCAGCGGCGGGACGTCCGGCCGCGGCGGCACCCTGGTGGCGACCCGACGCGGCAACGGACAGGTGACGATGCTGGACAACGACGTGTCCCAGAGCCTGACCGTGGAGTTCACCCAGTCCGGGTTCAGCGTGAACGAGGACCAGGGGCCGGCGCAGCCGGTGGCGCGCCTGTCCGAGGCGGCCCGCAACGACATCGCCATCCCGGTGACGGTGACCTCCGGCAGCGCGGTGCGGGGGGCGGACTTCGAGAGCGCCGCATCGCGCACGCTGACCGTGCACGCGGGAGACACGACCGGCACCTTCTCCATCCCCATGATTGACGACGACCTGACGGAGGGCGACGAGACCTTCACGGTGTCCATCGACACCGCCTCGCTGCCGACCGGGGTGACGGCGAAGCCGGGGGGCAACCTCCAGGCGACGGTGACCATCCTCGACAACGACGAGACCCCGACGCTGTCCATCACCGCGCCTGCGGACGCCGACGAGGGCGATGTGCCCTCGGCGGCGCGGCTGTTCACCGTGGGGCTCACCCGGGCGGTGGCGGGCGCGGTGCGCTACGAGGTGTGCTTCTCGGGCACGGCGAAGTCCGCCGCCGACACGCACCGCTCGCAGGAGCTGGTCGACTACCGGGTGCAGCGCGACGGCGCGGGGGTGGCGGCCGATTGCCTCGAAGACCTCACGCTCGCCGCGGGCGCGACCGCCTCGGGGCAGGCCGTCGGCATCAAGGTCCTGGGCGACACCTTCGCCGAGCCCGACGAGACGGTGGTGGCGACGCTCGAGATGAAGGCCGCGCCCGACGGGGTGCTGCTCGGCACGGCGGTCGCGACCCACGTCATCGGCAACGACGACGGGACGGAGGCGACGCTCACCCTTGCGCCCGCGCCGGGCGCGGTGACCTCGCTCGTCGAGGGCGACGCGCCGGCGCACTTCGTCATCGACGGCACGGGTGCCACGCCGGGCGCGGAGTACTACGTCCAGCTCGCGCTCGGCGGCGAGGCGAAGAACGGGACGGACTACCGGCTCGAGATACGCATCGACGGGCAGTGGCACCAGCTGAGCCGCAATCTGCGGCGCAGCATCTTCTCCGTGTTCGAGCTGCCGACGCGGCTTCGCCTCTTCGCGCTTGCCGACACGGCGCCCGAGGGCGACGAGCGCGCGGTGCTCACCCTTGCCGACGCGCAGGGCTATGCGCCCGGCACGCCGTCGGAGGTGACCTTCGTCATCGGCAACGGGCCGCCGGCGGTGACCGTCGAGGCGGTCGAGGCCGCGGTGACCGAGGGGGCGCCGGCGCGCTTCACGGTGCGCTTGAGCGAGGCGCAGGTCGCGGACTTCGACGTGGCGGTGCGCATCGCCGAGGACGGGGACGGCGACTTCGTGGCCGGGGACGACGAGGGGGTGAAGACCTTCACCGTCCCCGCGGGCGAGACCGAGGCGGTGCACGAGGTCGCGACCGACGACGACACGACGCACGAGCCCGGCACCGCGGTCACGGCGACGGTCGAGCCGGGCGCGGGCTACACGGTGGGCACGCCCGCCTCGGCCGCGGTCGCGGTGGCCGACGACGGGGACCTCGAGCTGTCGCACGGCATAGACCCGGCAACCGCGGGCGAGGGCAGCACGCTCGGGGCCGCACGGTTCTACCTGCGAGTGCGCCGCGCGCTCGCCGCGGGCGAGACGGTGACGGTCCCGCTCGCGTTCACCGGCGGGACCCTCGGCACGGACTTCACGCTCGCGCTCGATGCCGCCTCCGCCCAAGCGTTCGGGTCGGCGTCGCTCGCCGCGGGCACGGTGACGTTCACCGGTCCGGCGGATAGGTACCAATCGCTGTACGTGGACCTCTTCGCCGCCGAGGACGACGACACCGACGACGAGGTGGTGACGCTCGGCTTCGGGGCGATGTCGACGAGCGCCGGGGGCGACGTCGGGCTCAGGCGGTTCGGCAGCGACCGCATCACGCTGCTCGACAACGACGCCCCGCAGTCGCTCACCGTCGAGCTCACCCTCGATGCGTTCAGCGCGTTTGAGGACGACAGCTCCTTCGAGCCGGTACTGCGGCTCTCGGAGGCGCCGCGCCGGGACGTCGCGGTGGCGGTGACGCTCACCGACGGCACGGCGGTACGCGGGGCGGACTACGAGGACGCGGCCACGCGCACCGTGACCTTCCCGGCGGGCAAAGAGACCACGGTCTTCGACGTGAAGCTCATCAACGACGCCGAGGTCGAGGGCGACGAGACCTTCACGGTGGCCATCGACACGGACTCGCTGCCGGCCGGGGTGACGGCGAAGCCGGGCGGCCACCTCCAGGCGACGGTCACCATTCACGACGACGACTCCACGGCGGTGTCGTTCGCCGCGGCCGCCTCGAGCGCGGGCGAGGGCGCGGGCGCCCACGCCGTGACGGTGAACTTCACGCAGCCGTCGGCGCATTTCATCTACCTCAAGTACACCGTGGGCGGCACGGCGAGGGCGGGCGAGGACTTCACCATTGCAAACTCCGGTGCCGTCTCGGTGCCCGCGAACACGGCGAGCGTCGACATCGAGGTGGCGGTGCTCGACGACACGGTGCCGGAGCACGCGGAGACGGTCGTCCTGACCCTGACCGACAGCGTTCGCTACGCCCTCGGCGCCACCACCGTCCACACCCTCACCCTCGCCGACGACGACGCGGGCACGCCGCCGAACCCGGTGCGCCTCTCGGTCTCGGACGCCGGCGCGGTGGCCGAGGGCGGGACGGTCACGGTGACCGCGACCCTCGACCACGCCAACGCGACGGGCGGCGCGCTCGCGATACCGCTTGCGGTGCGCGCCGCCGGCACCACCGCGGCGCCCGGCGACTACACGGTGGCGTCGAGCATCGCCATCGCCGACGGCGCCACCGCCGGCACGACGGACTTCTCGGCGACCGACGACGACGCGGTCGAGGCGCCGGAGACGGTGGTGCTCGCGCTCGGCGCGGCGCTCCCCGAGGGGGTCACCGCGGGCACGCCCGGCCACGTGACGATCACCCTCGCCGACGACGACCTCGGGCTCGCCTACGGCGTTCGCAATTCAAGCGCCTCGGAGGGCGACGCCACCGACGCCGCGCGGCTCTTCGTGCAGCCGCGGTGGGCGCTCGGCGCGGGCGAGACGCTGACCGTCCCGCTCACCTTCGCCGGCGGGACGCTCGGCACGGACTTCACGCTCGCGATCGAGGCGGCCTCCGCGGCAAGGTTCGCCGCGGCGTCGCTCGCCGCGGGCACGGTGACGCTCACCGGCCCGGCGCGGGCGGACACGGCGCTCTACGTGCGCCTGCTTGCCGCCGAGGACGACGACGCCGGCGACGAGACGGTGACGCTCGGCGTCGGGACGGTGGCGTCGAGCACCGGCGCCGCGGTCGCCGCGAGCCGGCAGGGCGACGGGCGGATGACGCTGCTCGACAACGACGGCGACCTCGAGCTGCGCTATGGCGTTTTGCCTGCCACCGCCGCGGAGGGCAGCACCACCGCCCTCCGGCAGCTCTGGCTGACGCCGCGACGGGCGCTCGCCGCGGGCGAGGCGGTGACGGTGCCGCTCGTGTTCGAGGGCGGGACGCTCGGCACGGACTTCACGCTCGCGCCCGGTGTCCACGGGTTCGGCTCGATGGTGCTCGCCGCGGGCACGGTGACGCTCACCGGTCCGGCGAATCGGGGCGCCACCGGGTTCGTGAACCTCTTCGCCCTCGAGGACGACGACGCCGACGACGAGGTGGTGACGCTCGGCTTCGGGGCGGCCTCGTCGAGCACCGGCGCCGCGGTCACGCACACCCGGTTCGGCGACGGGCGCATCACGCTGCTCGACAACGACGCCCCGCAGTCGCTCACCGTCGAGTTCGCCAGCGATGCGTTCGGCGTCTACGAGCACAACGGTCCCGCCGAGCCGGCGCTGCGCCTCTCGGAGGTGCCGCGCCGCGACGTCGCGGTGCGGGTGACGGTGACCTCCGGCACGGCGGTGCGCGGGGAGGATTTCCTGAGCGCGGCCACGCGCACCGCGACCTTCCCGGCGGGGGGCGCCACGACCACGAACGTCCCGATGACCCTCCCCAACGACGCCCTGGTGGAGGGCGACGAGACCTTCACGGTGGCCATCGACACGGCCTCGCTGCCGGCGGGGGTGACGGCGAAGCCGGGCGGCAACGTCCGGGCGACGTTCACCCTCTTCGACGACGACACCGCGACGGTGGGGTTCGCGCGCGGCGCGCTCACGGTGCGCGAGGGCGATGCGGCGCGCCCGGTGCTGGTGCTCTCCAAGGCGTTCGCCGCCGATGTCACGGTCGGTGTGGAGGACGCCGCGGGCACCGCCACCGCGCCCGGCGACTACGCGGCCGGTCCGTACTCGGTCACCTTCCCCGCGGGCGCGAAGCGCGCGGCCTTCGACGTGGCGACGGTCGCCGACGGCGCCGGGGAGGGCGCGGAGACGTTCTCGCTGCGGATACCGGCCGCGGGCCTCCCGGCGGGGATGAGTCTTGCCGCGGCGGGCGCCGCCACCCCGCCCGAGGCCACGGTCACCGTCTCCGAGAGCGCGCCCCCGAGCGTGCCCGAGGCGGCGTTCGCCGCGGGCGAATCGGACGCGGGCGAGGCCGCGGGCACCCGCACCGTGACGGTGCACCTCGTGCCGCCGCCGACCTCGCCGCTCGCGCTCGCCTACACCGTGGGCGGCACCGCGACGGCGGGCGCGGACTTCACCATCGCGGGCTCTGGCATCGTCGCGGTGCCCGCGCATGCGACCGGCGTCGACATCGAGGTGGCGGTGCTCGACGACACCGCGCAGGAGTCCGACGAGACGCTCGTCCTGACGCTCGCCGCCGGCGCGGGCTACACGGTGGGCGCCCCGGGCGTGCACACGCTCACCCTTGCCGACGACGACGCGCCGCCGCCCGCGCCCGTGGTCTCGGTCGCGGGCACGCCGGGCGCCGAGGGCGGCGCGCCGGCGCGCTTCCTCCTCACCGCGCGCCCGCGGCCCGCGGGCAGCCTCGCGGTGCGCGTGCGGGTGACCGGGAGCGGCGGCTATGCCGGCCCGGGCGAGACCGGCACGCGCACGGTGACGATGGACGCGTCGGGCTCGGCGGTGCTCGATGTCGCGATTGCCGACGACGCCATCGACGAGCCGGACGGCGGCTTCACCGCGACGGTGAGGCCCGGCACGGGCTACGCGGTGCACGCAAGCGCTGCCGCCGCCACCGTGGCGGTGGCCGACGACGACCCGACCCGGGTGACGCTTGCGGGCTCCGCGGACGCAATCCCCGAGACCGGGGGGACGAAGGCGCTCGCGGTGCGCCTCGCCCGGGCGCTCGTCTCTGCGGAGACGCTCGCGGTGCCGCTCGTGTTCGCAGGCGAGGCGGTGCGGGGCCTCGACTACACGCTGAGCTGCGGCAACGCGACGGGTGCTGCCTGCCGCGAGCTTGCGGGCGAGGCGCCGCGCATCGAGTTCAGCGCCGGGGGCCGCACCGCGACGGTGACGCTCGCCTCTGCCGGCGACGCCATCAACGAGGGCGCGGGCGAGACGGTGACGGTGGGCCTGGGGGCGCTCGACGCACACTCGGGCACCGGCCTCGGCGGGGGTGCTGCGGGCGCAGGAAACGTCGCGTTCACCCTCACCGACGACGACGCGGGCCCGGAGCCCGGCCTCGTGCTGCCCGCCACGGACGTGGCCGTGGTCGAGGGCGCGACGGCGAGCTACGAGCTCAAGCTCGCCTCCGACCCCGGCGACGGCGCCACGGTGCGGGTGAGCGTCACCTCCGCGGACACCGGCGCGGTGACGGTGAGCGACACCCAGTCGGGTGTGAACGGCACGCAGGACTGGCTCGACTTCACCGGCGGCGCCGCCGGCACCTGGAGCACCGCCCAGACGGTGACCGTCGCCGGCGTGCACGACGCCGACTCCGCCCACGAGGCGGACGTGGCGCTCGCCCACGCCGCGAGCGTGCAGGCGGGCACGAGCGCGCCCTATGCGGGGCTTGCGAGCCGGACGCTCCACGTCGACGTGACCGAGGACGACGCGGCCGAGGTCGGCTTCAAGCAGGACGCCCACGCGGTGGACGAGGGCGACGACGCGACGCTCACGCTCACGTTCACGCGCGCGCTAGGGAGCGACGTGACCGTGCGGGTCCTGCTGACCGGTCTCGGGGCGACCGGCTCGGGCGTCGACTTCGACTCGACCCCGCGCTCGATTGCCGTCCCGGCGGGGACGGTGGAGCAGGCGTTCACCGTCTCGACCGTCGAGGACGAGAAGTTCGAGGGCTACGAGACCTTCCGGGCGACGATTCTCGCCCTCGGCCTCCCCGACGACCTGGCGCTCGCCGCCGCGCACCGCTCGACCGTCACCATCGTCGACGACGAGGCCTCGGTCTCGCCCGCGCTCGACGCCGGCATCCACGAGGGCGAGACGCTGACCTACACCGTCTCGGGGCTCGACCCCGCGCATGCGAGCGTGACGCTCCTGGCCGCCACCTCGAGCACCGCGACCCGCGACACCGACGGGACGTGGGACGCGGGCGAGGACTACCGCCTGCTTCGCCCCGGCGACCCCGAGGACACGGTGCTCGGCGCGACCGACCCCCTCACCCCCTCGGGCGGGGCGGTGACGTTCCGCATCGAGACGCGCGCCGACACCGACGATACCGAGGGCGACGAGACGGTGGTGTTCGAGATGGAGCTTCCGGGTGTCTTGGGGGAGGCGGCGCTCGGGACGCTGGCGCTGAAGAACGGCCCGCGCCTCGAGGCTGGGGTCGCGCTCTCCGCGCAAACGCTCGCCCTCGACGAGGGGACGACCGGCACCTACACCGTGGCGCTCACCCTCGCGCCCGCCCCGGGCGAGACGGTGACCGTCACCGCGGCGAGCCCCGATGCGGGCGCGGTGCGGGTGCACGCCGCCGGCGGCTCCCCGGGGGCGCGCGCGACGCTGACCTTCACCGACGCGACCTGGAGCGCCGCGCAGACGGTGACGGTGACCGCGCTCTCCGACTTCGATGCGAGCGACGAGCGCGTCGACATCGCGCACGCGGTCGAGGGCACGGGCGCGTACGCGGACGTGACCGCGCCGGCGGTGGCGGTCACGGTGGACGACGACGAGGTGCCCGTCGTGGTCTCGGTCGCCGCGGGCGCGGCGGTGGATGAGGGCGGGGCCGCGACCTTCACGGTGACGGCGACGCCTGCGCCGCCCCGCACGCTTCGCATCGCGCTCGCGCTCGGCGAGACCGGCGCGTTCCTCGCCCCGGGCGCCACGCTGCCTGCGGTGCACCTCAGCCCCACCCGGGCGTCGCAGAGCGTCTCGCTCGCGACCGAGGACGACACGGTCAACGAGGCGCACGGCGCGGTGACGCTCACCGTCGAGGCGGGGACGGGCTACGTCGTGGCGGCCGCGCCGGACCATACCGCGAGCGTCGCCGTGCGCGACGACGACGGGGCGGGCCAGCCGGTGGTGAGCATCGCGAGCGCGCAAAGCCCCGGCACGACCGCGTTCGAGGGCGACGCGCTCGTCTTCACGGTGCGCGCCGACCCCGCGCCCGCGGCCGAGCTCGCCGTCACCGTCGGCGTCGCCGAGAGCGCGGGCAGCGCCTTCGTCGTCCCCGGCGGAACGGGGAACAAGACGGTGACGATTGCGGCGAACGCGCGCACGGCGACGCTGAGTGTCGCGACCGTCCAGGACACCGACGAGGAGGACCCGGCGTTCGCGACGGTGACGGCGACGGTGGCGCACGCGCCGGGCTACACCGTCGCCGATGCGCCGCGCGACAGCGCGCAGGCGACGGTCTCCGACGACGACGGGCTGCCCGGGGTCACCATCCACGACGCGCAAGCCGAAGAGGGCGACCCGATGTTCTTCCGGGTGACGCTCTCGAAGGCGGCGGCCCACACCGTCGAGGTGAAGTGGGCGACGAGGTTCGAGTACGACGCCAACAAGTGGGAGACCGGCAGCGCCCGCTACACCCTCGACTACACGAGCGCCAACGGCATCCTGCGCTTCGCCCCGCGCGAGACCGTGCGCGAGATCCTGATCTACACCGTCGACGACGCCCACGACGAGGGCGACGAGACGTTCGAGGTGGAGCTCTCCGACCCTGTGGGGGCGGTGATAGCCGACGGCCTCGCGACGGGGACGATCACGAACGACGACCCGCTGCCCGCGGCCTGGCTCGCGCGCTTCGGGCGCACGGTGGCGGAGCAGGCGCTCGAGGGCGTCGCGGACCGCATCGCCGCCCCGCGCAAGCCGGGGATGCAGGGCACGCTCGCCGGGCAGGCGCTGAGCCCCTCGACAGGCTCGGGACAGGCGCTCGACCCGGCGGCTTCCGGCCAGGCGGCGGGCGGAACGCCCGGCACGGCGGCGCTCGCGCTCGCCGACGTGGCGCGCCGCTTCGGCGACGGCCCGTTCGATCCGTTCGGTCATGGCGCCGCGCCGGGCCCCGGCGCGGCGCAGGCGCAATCGCGCACGATGACCGCGAGCGAGGCGCTGCTCGGGTCGAGCTTCACGCTGACCGGCGAGACGGACGGCGCGGGCGGCACCATGGCCTTCTGGGGCCGGGCGGCGCAGTCGAGCTTCGACGGCGTCGAGCGGGGCGCCGGCACCGACATCGCCCTCGACGGCACGGTGACCACCGGCATGCTGGGCGCGGACTATGCGCGCGGGCCCTGGCTGGTGGGGCTTGCGCTGACCCTGAGTTCGTCCGAGGGCAGCTATGCCGCCACCGGCGATCGGGATCCCTGTCCCGGTACGGACGCGGACCGGTGCGACGGCGCGGTGCGCGCCGGCGACGGCACGCTGGAGGCGTCGCTGACGGCGGCGGTGCCCTATGCGTCGTGGCGGGCCTCGGAGCGCCTCAAGCTCTGGGGCGCGCTCGGCTACGGCGCCGGCGAGGTGACGCTGAAGACGGGCATGGGCGAGCGCCTCGGCGCGGACATCGACTGGACCATGGCGGCGGCCGGCCTGCGGGGCGACGTGATCGCGCTGCCCATGGAAGGCTCCGGCCTTGCCCTCGCGGTGACCTCGGACGCCATGTGGGCGCGCACGGCCTCGGAGAAGACACGGGACCTTGCGGCGTCGGAGTCCGACGTGACCCGGCTCAGGCTCGGGCTGGAGGGAAGCTACCGCGTCGCCCTCGAAGAGGGCGGCAGCATCACGCCGAAGCTGGAGGTGGGCGCGCGCCATGACGGGGGCGACGCCGAGACCGGGTTCGGGGTGGAGTTGGGCGGCGGCATCGCCTGGGTCGATCCGAAGCTCGGTCTCTCGCTCGACCTCTCGGGCCGCACGCTGATCGCGCACGGCAACGACGATCTCGAGGACCGGGGGTATTCGGCCTCGCTCGCGTACGACCCGGCCCCGGCGACGAAGCGGGGTCCGTCGCTGACGCTCACCCAGGACTGGGGCGGGGGGGCCGAGGGCGGCCTCGACGCGCTGTTCGCGCCGGACCCGCTGGAGGACCGCACCGCCGACGGCGAGCCAACCTCCCGCTGGGCCATGGAGGCGGCTTACGGCCTGCCGGCCTTCGGCGGGCGCTGGACCGGCAGCCCGCATGCCGGGCTGGGGCTCGCGACCGGTACGCGCGACTACACCATCGGCTGGCGGCTCACACCGGAAGCGGCCAACGCGCCCGACCTGTCGCTCGGTCTCAAGGCCACCCGCCGGGAGAGCGACACGGCCGAGCCCGAGCATAGCGTCGGGGTGGAAGTCCGTGCCAGATGGTGAACGACGCGAGTCCGATGCGCGATGCCGTGGAGACGGGCGACGGGAGCCGGGCATGGCTCTTCCTGCGCCGCGTCCCGGAATACGAGGCGGCATGGCGGGCGCGGCCACCGACGGCAGCGCCGGGCGTCATGCCCGGTGACGGTTGGCAAACCGGCTGATAGAGTGCGCCGGGAATCGCGGTCGGCGGCGGGGACTTCCGGGGCCGGGCCGGAGGGGCCGTCGCCCGCCGCCCTCTTGCACCCCTGGACCCCGATGGACTGAAGTTGGAGTGAATCCGCTTACAGTACGCTTACACCGGCCCGATGGGACCGTCTTTGGATCGGGTCGGGATCGTGCCGCAAGATATTGATAAAAAGACAAAAAACGCCGTAGCGCAAGCCCGATTCCGCATCGGCGTGGACGTGGGCGGCACGTTCACCGACGTCGCGCTGGAGACGGACGACGGCCGGCTCTTCACGCACAAGATTCTCACCACTCCGCACGCGCCGGCGGACGCGGTTCTCGACGGCATTGACGCCGCGCTCGCCGACTCCGGGTGCGTCCCGGGCGACATCCGCCTCGTCCTGCACGGGACCACGCTCGCCACCAACGCGATCATCGAGCGACGCGGTGCGCGGACGGCGCTGATCGTGACCGAAGGCTTCCGCGATTCGGTCGAGATGGCGTACGAGAACCGGTTCGCGCAGTACGACATAAACGTCGACAAGCCGCCGCCGCTGGTGCCGCGTTATCTGCGCCTGCCGGTGCGCGAGCGCATGTCCGCCGCCGGCACGGTGGTCGCGCCGCTCGACGAGGAGACCGTGGAGGCGCTGATTCCGCAACTCGACGAACACGAGGTCGAGAGCGTGGCGATCGGCCTGATTCACGCCTATGCGAACCCGGCGCACGAACGACGGGTCGCGGAGCTCGTTGCCGCGGCGCGGCCCGACCTGTGGATTACCGAAGCGGCCGCGGTGTGCCCCGAGATCCGCGAGTACGAGCGCCTCTCGACCGCGTGCGCGAACGCCTACGTCCGGCCGCTGATGGCGCGCTATCTCGACGACCTCAGGACGCGGCTTTCGGAAGCCGGGTTGGCGGCGCCGATGCTGCTCACGATGTCGAGCGGCGGCCTCACGACCCTGGAGACGGCGCGGCGGTTCCCCGTCCGCCTCGTCGAGTCGGGACCTGCGGGGGGAGCGATTATGGCCTGCCGCATCGCCGCCGAGTGCGACATCGCCGAAGCGCTGTCCTTCGACATGGGCGGCACCACGGCGAAGATTTGCCTGATCGACGGCGCCGAGGCCGAGACCGCGCGCAGCTTCGAGGTCGCCCGCGCCTACCGCTTCACCAAGGGCAGCGGCCTGCCGCTCCGCGTGCCGACGATCGAGATGGTCGAGATCGGTGCCGGCGGCGGCTCGGTCGCCGATGTCGACGCGCTGGAGCGCGTTCGCGTCGGCCCGGAAAGCGCGGGCGCCGACCCGGGACCGGCGTGTTACGGCCGCGGCGGCGACCACGCCACGGTGACCGATGCCGACCTGCTGCTCGGCCGGCTCGACGCCGACGACTTCGCCGGCGGCGCCATTCGCCTCGACGCCGGCCGGGCGACCGCGGCGCTCGACCGCGCCGTCGCCGCGCCGCGCGCCGAGACTCCGGTCGCCGCCGCGCATGCGGTCTCGGAAGTGGTGGAGGAAGCGATGGCGGGCGCGGCCCGCGTCCACGCCGTCGAGCGCGGCAAGACTCTCGCCGGGCGTACGCTGATCGCGTTCGGCGGCGCCGCGCCGCTGCACGCGGCGGCGCTCGCGAGCAAGCTCGGCATGAGCCGCGTCACGGTGCCGGCCGGCGCCGGCGTCTGCTCGGCAATCGGCTTTCTGCGGGCGCCGATTTCCTACGAGGTATCGCGCAGCCTCTACATGCTGCTCGGCGCGTTCGAGGCTTCGCGCGCCAACGCCCTTCTCGCCGCCATGCGGACGGAGGCCGAAGCAGTGGTGCGTCTCGGCGCCGGCGACGCGCCGCTGCGGGAGGCGCGGACGGCGTCGATGCGCTACGCCGGCCAGGGACACGAGATCGACGTGCCGCTGCCGAACCGCGCCTTCGAAGAGTCCGCGGCCGAGGCTCTCGAGCGGGCGTTCGCCGACGTCTACCGGGCGCAGTACGGCCGCCAGATCCCCGGGGTCGACATCGAAATCGTCAACTGGTCGCTGACCCTCGGCACGGAGCCGGCGGCGCCCGAGCGGCACCCGACGCCGGCCGCCGTTCCGGCGCCCGCGCCCGGCGGCTTCCGCCGCCTGCACCCGGACGGCGACGGCTCCGTCGAAGTCCCCGTCCACATGCGCGCGGCACTGTCGGCGGGCTGCGAGATCGACGGCCCGGCCTTGATCGCCGAGGCGCAGACGACCACCGCGGTCCCGGCGGGAGCGCGGGCGCGGGTCGACGCGTCGGGCTGCATCCACATCTCACTGTGAGGACGTCGCCATGAAGGACGGAAACCGCCTGTCGGCGCTGGACCGGCAGATCGTGTGGGACCGCATGAACGCCGCGGTGGAGGAACAGGCGCAGACGCTGATCCGCACCGCCTTCAGCAACACGGTGCGCGAGGCGGGAGACCTGTCGGCGGGCATCTTCGACCTCCGCGGCCGCATGCTCGTGCAGGCGGTGACGGGAACGCCGGGCCACGTCAACGCGATGGCGGCCTCCGTCGCCCATTTCATCGCCCGCTTCCCGGTCGAATCGATGCGGCCCGGCGACGTCTACATCACCAACGATCCGTGGCGGGCGACCGGGCACCTGCACGACTTTACCGTCGTCACCCCGTGTTTCCGGGGCGGCCGCGCGGTGGGAATGCTGGCCTCCACGTCGCACGTGGTCGACGTCGGCGGCCGCGGTTTCGGGCCCGACGCACGGCAGGTATACGAAGAGGGAATCTTCATACCCATCATGAAGTTGATGGACGCCGGCCGAATCGAACAGGCGCTGATCGATATCGTGCGCGCGAACGTCCGTGAACCGACGCAGCTCGAGGGCGACTTCTACTCGCTTGCGGCGTGCAACGAGGTCGGCTGCCGGCGCCTGGTCGAGACCATGGACGGCTTCGGCATCGACGATCTCGACGCCATCGCCGACCACATCGTCGACACGTCGCATCGGGCGATGCTGCGCGAGATCGCGGCGCTGCCCGCCGGATCGTGGCGCCACGCCATGCGCATCGACGGCTACGAAGCGCCGATCGATCTCGTGGCGACGCTGACGATCGGCGGCTCGGGAATCGATATCGACTTCGACGGCACATCGGGCGTTTCCGACTTCGGCATCAACGTGCCCCTGCCCTACACGCAGGCGTACGCCACCTTCGGCGTGCGCTGCGTCGTCGGAGCGGAGATCCCCAACAACGCCGGTTCGCTCGCCGCCGTGCGAGTCACTGCGCCCGAAGGCTGCATCCTCAACGCGAGACCGCCGCGCGCGGTCGCGGCGCGGCACGCGATCGGCCAGATGCTCCCCGACGTGGTGCTGGGCTGCCTGCACCGGGCGGTGGCCGACATCGGGCCGGCGGAAGGCACGTCCTGCCTGTACAATTTCGTGCTCTACGGCGGCGACGGCATCGCCGACGGCCGCGGCGGCGCGAATGCGGCGCCGTTCACCGTCACCCTGTTCCACAACGGCGGCACCGGAGCGCGGCCGACGAAGGACGGGCTTTCGGCTACGGCGTTTCCGTCGGGTGTGCGCAACACGCCGGTGGAGATCAACGAGGCGATCGCGCCGATCCTCGTCAAGCGCAAGGAATACCGCGTCGACTCGGCGGGCGCCGGCCGGCGTCGCGGCGGTGTCGGCCAGATCATGGAGATCGCCGGAATCGACGGCGCGCCGTTCGCCGTGTCGTCGATGTTCGACCGCGTGCGCTTTCCGCCGCGCGGGCGCGACGGCGGCGGCAACGGCGCCACCGGCAGGCTGGCGCTCGCGAGCGGCGCGGACCTGCGGCCGAAGGGCCGCCAGACCGTGCCCGCCGGCGACACACTGATGATCGAGATGCCGGGCGGCGGCGGCTACGGCGACCCGCGCGAACGCCCGGCCGCGGAGGTGGCGCGCGACGTGCGCGACGGCCTCGTCAGCCCCGGGGCGGCGGCGGAACGCTACGGCATCGCCGTCGACGCGGCGGGGCGCCTCGACTTCGACGCGCCGCGCACGACGCCGCGGCGCCTCGGTAACGCGTAACGGTCGACGGGTGCGAAGAAGCGAAACCGCGAAGAGAAATCTCCCGCCCGCTCCGGCATGGCGCCGCACGGCCTGCGCCTTGTCGGCCGTTTCGCTGCTCGCCGGCGTCGGACCCGCGCACGCCGCAGACGGGGACACGACGGTTCGGTGGAAGGAAACCTACGCCGGCGTCTTCGTCGGCACCGGCCGGATCGACAACCGCATCGTTGACGTGGAGGGCTTCGCCAACTGGGGCAATCCCGGCTGGACGGTCGACTACGACGCCGCCGGAAAGGTCGTTGGCGTGCTGGTCGGAAGGACCTTCGACGTTGGCGACATGCCTCTGAGGATCGAGGTCGACGGCACCTTCGGCGACGTTTCGGCAAGCTCGAACAGGCTCGACCCGCGGGATCGCGACGAGACGGCGGAAACGGAGTTCCGCTGGATGTTCACGCTGCGGGGAGGCGTCGAGCGCGCAACGGGCCCCGCAACCCTCTTCGCCACCGGCGGGCTCGCGGCGGCCCGGATCGCCAACTCCGTGACCGACATCGATTTCGGCGGGGGCGCGCCGCCGCGCCTCGACCCCGACGACTCCTTTCGCGACAGCTCGCCGATGATCGGCTGGACCGCGGGTGTCGGCGTCGAAGTGCCGCTGGCCGACGCCTGGACGCTGCGGCTCGAAGGCTCCCACTACGATCTCGGGCGGCGTACGCGTCACGTGAACCGCTCCGGCGACGGCCGTTGCGGTCCGGACAACCCCCGCCGGCCGTGCGCTTACGAGATCGGGAACAGGCTGCACACGGTGCGGGTCGCCCTCGTCCGCCGGTTCGGGCCGTAGCGGAGGCCACTGCGGTCCCGGCCGCCGCGCCCGGCGCGATCCCCGATCTCGAAGGCCCGCACGGCGCGAACGCCGGCAACGCTCCGGCAACCGCTCAACTCACGCGTTCGGAAACCTTTCGCTCTCCGTCGTCCGGGTTTTCCGGGTCGGATTCGGGCGCCGGAGGTGCGGGCTCGAAGTCGAACGCGGCCTTGCCGTCCTCGACGCGGACCTTGACGTGGCCGCCATTCGCCAGCGCACCGAACAGCAGCGCGTCGGCAAGCGGCTTCTTGACGTGCTCCTGGATCACCCGCGCCAGCGGCCGCGCCCCGTAAAGCTTGTCGTAGCCCCTGTCGGCAAGCCACTTGCGAGCTTCGTCGGTGAGTTCGATGGTCACCGCGCGGTCGGCGAGCTGCCCCTCGAGCTGGACCACGAACTTGTCGACCACCCGGTGGACGACGTCGGGCGACAGGCTCGAGAAGCCGATGACGGCGTCGAGCCGGTTGCGGAACTCGGGCGAGAACATGCGCTCGATGGCCTCGCGGTCGTCGCCGGCGCGCCCCTCGCGGCCGAACCCGATCGCCGGCTTCGCCAACTCCGCGGCACCCGCGTTGGTCGTCATGATGAGAACGACGTTGCGGAAATCCACGTTCTTGCCGTTGTGGTCGGTGAGCTTGCCGTGGTCCATCACCTGCAACAGGATGTTGAACAGGTCGGGATGCGCCTTCTCGATCTCGTCGAGCAGAAGCACCGCGTGCGGGTGCTGGTCGATGGCGTCGGTCAGCAGGCCGCCCTGGTCGAATCCGACGTAGCCCGGCGGCGCGCCGATCAGCCGTGAGACGGTGTGGCGCTCCATGTACTCCGACATGTCGAACCGCACGAGCTCGATGCCCATGATGAGGGCGAGCTGGCGCGCGACTTCGGTCTTGCCCACCCCGGTCGGACCCGAGAACAGGTAGTTGCCGATGGGCTTCTCCGGTTCGCGCAGTCCGGCGCGCGACAGTTTGATGGCGCCCGTCAGCGCCTCGATCGCCGAATCCTGGCCGAAGACCACGGTCTTGAGGTTCGTCGCCAGCGACGACAGCATCTCCTTGTCGTCGCGGCTCACGCGCTTCGGCGGGATGCGTGCGATCTTGGCAACGATGCGCTCGATCTCGTCCTCGTCGATGGTGGTCTTCCGCTTGTCCTCCGGCAGCAGCGCCTGCGCCGCGCCGACCTCGTCGATGACGTCGATGGCCTTGTCCGGCAGCTTGCGGTCGCCGATGTAGCGGTCCGACAGCTCGACCGCCGAGCGCAGCGCCCTGCCGGTGTATTCGATGCCGTGATACTCCTCGTAGCACGGCTTGAGCCCCTCCAGAATCTTGACCGCGTCGTCGATGGACGGCTCGTTGATGTCGATCTTCTGGAACCGCCGCACCAGCGCCCGATCCTTCTCGAAGTAGTTGCGATACTCCTTGTAGGTCGTCGACCCCATGCAGCGCAGGGCGCCGCTCTGCAGCGCCGGCTTGAGCAGATTGGACGCGTCCATGGCGCCGCCCGACGTGGCGCCTGCGCCGATGACGGTGTGGATCTCGTCGACGAAGAGGATGGCGCCGTCGAAGCGCTCGAGCTCGGCGAGCACCGCCTTCACCCGCTCCTCGAAATCGCCGCGATAGCGCGTCCCCGCGAGCAGCGCTCCCATGTCGAGCGCGAAGATCGTCGCTTCCGCGAGCACGGCGGGCACCTCGCCGTCGACTATGCGCTTCGCCAGCCCCTCGGCGATGGCGGTCTTGCCGACGCCGGGGTCGCCGACGAACAGCGGGTTGTTCTTGGTCCGCCGGCACAGCACCTGAACGGTGCGCTCGACCTCGTCGGCGCGGCCGATCAGCGGGTCGATGCGCCCCTCGCCCGCCTTGCGGTTGAGGTCGACGCAATAGGCGTCGAGCGCCGCGTTGCCCTGCTTCGCGGCCTTCTCGCCGTCCTCCTCCTCCTCTTCGTCCGCGCCCTTCGGCGTCCGCGTTTCGGACATGCCGTGCGCCTTCGCGATCCCGTGGCTGATGTAGCTCACCGCATCGAGGCGGGTCATGTCCTGCTGGTGCATGAAGTAGACGGCGTGCGATTCGCGCTCGGAGAACACGGCCACCAGGACGTTGGCGCCGGTAACCTCTTCGCGGCCCGACATCTGCACGTGATGCACCGCGCGCTGGATGACGCGCTGGAAGCTCGCGGTGGGCGTGGCGTCGGTGCCGTCGCCGTCCGCCGTCATCCCGGCCGTCTCCCCGTCGAGAAACGACTCCAGCGCACCGCGCAGCTTGTCGATGTCGACCGAGCAGGCGCGCAGCACCGCGACCGCGTCGCGATCCTCGGTCAACGACAGCAGCAGGTGTTCGAGCGTCGCAAATTCATGCCGGCGCGCGTTGGCGTGCGCGAGCGCGCGATGGAGCGATTCCTCGAGGGTCTTCGACAGCATGGTCCCGTCCTTCCCGTCGCGTCCGCGCGTCAGTCCTTTTCCAGCGTGCACTGAAGCGGATGCTGGTTCTGCCGCGCGCAGTCCATCACCTGAGTCACCTTGCTCTCGGCAACTTCGTAGGAATAGACGCCGCAGATGCCGATACCGCGCTGATGCACGTGCAGCATGATTTTCGTCGCCTCTTCGCGAGGCTTTCGGAAGAATCGCTCGAGGACGTACACGACGAACTCCATCGGCGTGTAGTCGTCGTTGAGCAGCAGCACCTTGTACATCGACGGCTTCTTCGTCCGCGGCTTGGTGCGCGTGACGACGCCGACGCCCGGGCCGGTGCCCTCGTCGTCGCCCGAACCAGGCGGCTTCGTGTTTCCGATGGGACCGAACACCGTCATGATGCGGCGCATGATAGCCGATCTCGGCGGCTGAAATAAGCCCCGGCCCCGGCCCCGGCGGGCGCGTGGCCGGCCCGGCGCGGGCACCTCCCGCGCGCTTATTCCTTCTTCTCGTCGTCCTCCACGGCGGCGGCCGCCGCGTTCGGATTTCCCGGTACGAGATTGGCCTTGGCCGGCCGGAAGCCGAAGCTGCGGGCCACCCTGTAGGCCATTTCCGCACGGTTCTGCCAGCGGACAACGTTCTGCTGGTGCGAGGCGCGATCCGACCGCCGCCGCGCCGTCGTGTTCGCCAACAGGACGTAAGTGTCGCCGATGTGCTTGTGCAGCAGCGCGTGGGCGCGCGGGAACGAATCCAGGCGCAGGAACCTCTTCGCCCCCTCCAGGGTCTTGACGGCCTGCAGCAGATTGCGCGTGCGGTAACCGTTCTCCGCCTCCTGAACGTGGGCCAGCCCCACGTCGATCAACGTTTCGCCGTGTACGCCGGGCCATGCTTCCGGGCCGGCGGCTTGCAGCGCCTCGTCGTAGACCGCGAACGCGGCCTCAAGCGCCGCCTCGTCGCCGGCCACCTCGAAGCGGCTGCGATGCGCGTTCGCCAGCGATCTCAGCGCCGCCGCACGCGCCGACGGATCGCCCTCGCCGACAAGATCGAGCACCGCGCGGTAGGCGGCCACGGCATCGTCGAGGGGCGCCGCGTCGCCCCGCGCGTGCGCCAGCGCGCGGTGGGCGTCACCGATGCGGCGGCGCGTCTCGATCTCGCCCGCTTCGTCCGCCGCCGCCGTGCGGATCGCCAGCGCCTGGCCGAACGCCGCGAGCGCGCGTTCGAGATCGGCGACGCCATCCCGTTGTTCCTGTTGTTTGCCGGCGAGGCGGACGTGGCTCGCCCCGACCCGGTCATGCAGCCGCGCGATCTCCACCTCTGGAAGCTCGGCGGCGAAGCTGCTCAGCAAATAGGCGTACTCGGCAACCGCCACCTCGTATTTCCCGCGGTCGAACATCGAGTCGGCGCGGGCGATCTCTCCCCCGATGCGCGCCTGCCGCGCCTCCGCCTCGCGTGGCTTGACCACGTTTTCCACGTAGTCGGTCGCGAACCACAGACCGGCGGCGAACGCGACGACGATCAAACCCGAAATCGTGCGCGGAAAGCGCCCGAGAAACCGCCAGAGATACGACATTCCCCGTCCTCCCGCGCCCGTCCGGCGCGTCGATCAAGCGTCTTCTTTGAAGCGGCAGGTCACGACCGGCCCGTCGTGGCGGACGTAGTGCATGCCCATGTCGCGGCAGTAGTAGCCCGACAAGGCGGCGTTGTCTGCCTCGCCGGCGCAGATCCACACGCGCCGAGCGCGGTCGGGCCTCGTGCCGGACACCACGGCGACGAAGGGATAGACACCGAAGCGGCGCGCCCACCGCGCGCACTCGATGCGGCCGATGCGCGGCGGCAGGTCCTTCTTGATGGTGATGCCCGAAAGGCGGCCGACCTCTCGCATGTCCGCGGGATCGCTGATGTCGAAGACGAAGTCGCCCGCCTCGGTCACCTCGACCGCGCGGCCCTCCGCCGTCGCTCCGACGAACGCCGCAAAACCGGCGAGAACCGCACCGGCCGCCGCGATGCCCCGGACGCTCACACCCCGCCGGCCGGTGGCAACTCGATGGGAAAGTCGATCTCCATGGCCGCCCGGAAGCCCGCCATCTGCATCGACATCCACCGGCTCGTGAAGGTCACCGAGCGCGCCTCCTCGGGAAACGGGAACGTGAACAGGGCGAGCTTCGAGCGCCTGCTGTCGACCGACACCATCTCCACCGAGATGCCGTCGACCGCCACCAGGGTGAACCGCGCGCCGCTGTCCGCGTCGACCAGAGCGGTGGTCTCCATGTAGTCGGCCTCGAAGAAGATCGGCCGGCCGGTGGTCGCGCCGTTGCGGTAGCTCACGCCGACCACCAGCGTATCGCCGCGCCGCTCGACCGACCGCAGCCGCCAGCGCCAATGGTTCTCCTCGGCGACCACGGCGTTCATCTCCGCGCGCCAGTCCGTACTCGCCTCGACGGCCGCGGCCGGCGGGGCCGCACCGCCCGGCGTCTGCATCGCTGCCGCCGGCAACGCTACGAGGGCGCACGCGAGCGCCAGCAGGTGCGGTAGTCCGATGCGTTTCATCGTCTGGCTCTCCCCAACCGCAGGCGGTCTACTCGATGTAGGACAGGTGCGCCTTCATCTGCGCGAGGCCCCCCTCGCCGCTTTCCCAGCTCACCGTCCCGTCTCCGTTCGCGTCCCTGCCGTCCTTGATCCATTGCAGCTGCTCGACGATCTCCTCGGCGAAGAACGCGGACACGATCGGCGACGCACCGCTCGAGATCAGCGCCGCCTTGTCGAGGATCTTTCCGGCCCAGGCGAGGACGTTGTTCCCGGACGCGCTCACATGCTCGGCGTGCAGCTTCAGGCTCTCGGACGCGTCCGCGGTCGCGACGGCGTAGCCGAGATGGTCGAGCACACCCCGCGCGGCGCGGATGAGGCCGTAGCCCAGCCCCGGTCCCTGCCCTGAACGGAGAGACCCCGGATCGACGGCGTGGCGGACATGGTCGGCGTGAAGCTGGATGTTGGCGAGGTCTTCGAGATCGGTCACCGCGTAGCCGGCGTGTGCGATGGCGATGTCGAGTTCTTCCTCCAGCGTCACGATCAATCCGACTCCGCCCGGCGTGTCGTGCCATCCGGTAAGAATGTGCCCGAGATGGGCCTCGTACTCCTTCGGCTCCGCCGGCGCCTCTTCGTGCGCCGCTGCCAGGATCAACAGGTCGCTCGGGCGGCGCTGGCTGGATTCCTCGGGGTCGTTCCAGTTCGCGCGGCGCCCGGCGATGGTTTCGAGATAGGCGCCCACCTGGTCGATCTCTTCGTCCGTCAGCTCGCCCATGGCGCCCCACGGCGGCATTGTCTTGTAGCCTTCCTTGACGGTCTGAACGTAGCGCGTATAGCCGCGCTTGAACTTGCGCAGGTCGGCGGAGTTCGGCAGCCCGCGGCCGCGGCCGTCGGCGCTCATCCCGTGGCAGTAGGCGCAGTTCGCGCGATAGAGCGTCTTGCCCGCCGCTTCCGCGTCCCTGTCGCCCGAAAGCGGATTGGGCGACCGTTTGCCCTCCTCGCCGGCCGCAAGCGCGGACGGGCTCGCGGAAAGCAAGGCCGCGGCAACGACGGCGGCAAACGCCGCGCCCGCGGCTCTCAAGGTGTTCCTGCCCATCGTGCCCCTCGTTGTCGAAAAAAAAAGAGGATGGCGCGCAAGCCGCGCCATCCTCGTGTTTTAGCCCTTAGGGCAGGGCGTTCGCAAGCGTCAGAGACCGAAGGTCACCATGATGCTCGCGTGGTTGACCGGGTTGTCCTCCGGCGCCGAGCCGAAGGTCGGCAGACCGCCAAGCGCGAAGGTGATCTGCTGCTCGCCGCCCACCAGATAGGTCATGCCGCCCGCGTGCGACGCCGAATGCGTGGCGAACTGGTAGAGGATCTCGCCGGTGGTGGCGTTCGCGACGTGCACCTGGCCGGCCTGGCTGGCGAAGATCGTCAGGTTGCCCGCGGTCGTCAGCATGCCGCCGGCGTCGCCGTCCTTGGAGATCGGTATCCGCCACACCTCGCTGCCGTCGGCGAGACTATGCGCCGAGTTGACCTGCGAGCCGCCGGCGTTGATCTCGAAGACAGCGCCGAGGTTGCGGACGTTGCTGGTGACCTGAACCTTCTCGAACGAGTAGTTCATGCTGTTCTCGCGCCGCGGCAGATAGACCATCCCGGTATCGGGATTGATCGCCGACGGCGACATGTTCACCGACCCGAGCAGGCTCGGCCAGATGACCACGCTCTCGCCCTCCGCCGGGATCGGATGATCCCAGATCGGCGTGCCGTCCGGGTTGTAGCCCTTGGCCCAGTTGATGCGGTCCGCGTGCGGCGTCGCCTGCAGGAACTCGCCCGTGGCAGCGTCGATGTAGTGGGTGAAGCCGGTCTTGTTCGGCTGGACCACTGTGCGCACGCCGTCGATCGTCGCCAGCATCGGCGTGTTCATCGTGTCGTAGTCCCACGGATCGCCGGGAACCACGGTGTAGCGCCACGGGACCGTGCCGGTGTTGGTGTCCACCGCGACGATCGCGGCCGCGCCCACGTTGGCCTGGCCGCCGGCGCCGGCGCCGTCGCGCTCGGTGTAGGGGTTCCACGGATACGCGTTGGCGGTGCCGGTGAAGTAGTACCCCAGTTCCGCGTCATAGCTGCCGATGATCCACGGGCCGGCGCCGCCGTAGATACGGCTGTCGCCGGGCCAGGTGTCGCCGCCGGGCTCATCCGGGCCGGGGATCATGTTCGCGGCCCAGAGTTGCTCGCCGGTCTCGGAATCGTGGCCGTGCACGTAGCCCTGCAGGCCGCCGGTGTCCGTCGCGTTCATCGGCACGATGATCTGCCCCGGAATGGCCAGCGGCCCCACGGTGCAGAAATAGCCGTTCGAATCCGCGGCCATCTCGAAGTCCTTCGGATACGGACGGTCGACCTTGTGCGCGAACACCTCGTCGCCGGAGCGGTAGTTCAGCGCGATCAAAGTGCACTCGTTGGACAGGAAGTAGATGTTCGAGCCGGCGATCGCCAAGCCCCTGTGCTTGCCGGTGAAGAACGGAACGAACTGGCCGCCCCAGTCTTCCGGCAGCTCCCACTCGTAAATCCAGACGCGCGCGCCGGTGGCCGCGTCGACCGCGTGCACCGCGTTGTCCTGCGGCAGGAAGATCAGGCCGTCGTGCTCGAGCGGCGTGGCCTGCGCATCGGTTTCGCCGCCGATCGAATAGATCCACTTGACCTGGAGATTGGCAGCGTTGGCCGTGTTGAGGTGGGTAAGCGAACTGAAGCGGCTCCCGTCCCAACCGCCGTTTGCATGCAGCCAGTCGCCTCCCGCGGTCCGCGCGAGATCGGCGTCGGACACATCGGCGTGCGCGATCGTCGCCCCGAGAGCCAAGGCCGAGGCGGCGGCCGTCAAACCCGCCATTCTGGTCAGTCTCATGACCGTTCCTCCCTGTGATTGTGTCGTCGTTCGTCGTTTCGTTCGTTCCCCCTTCGCGGGCCCCGTCCCGCACGATTCCGCACCGGTCGCCGCGCCGTGCGCGGCGCGGTTGCAAAGAACCGCCCGGATACAGGCAAGCGAAACATGGAAGCATCGCACCGTCCGCCGCGCAATGCAAATCCCTGTCGGCCCGCGGGCTCGAAGCGACCGGCGGCGGCGCGGCGCCCCGGCCGCCCGGCCGCCGTCGCGCCTACGTACGCCGCTCCATGCCGCCGAGACGGCGGCCGCCGAGGACGTGGATGTGGAAGTGCGGCACCTCCTGGCGGCCGTCGGCGCCGTTGTTGCTGGTGACGCGGTAGCCCGAGTCGGCGACGCCGCATTCGCGCGCCACCCGGCCCACGGCGCGCGTCAGCGCCGCGGCCTCGGCGTCGCTCGCCCGGTCGGCGAAATCGTCGAACGATACGTACCGGCCCTTCGGGATCACCAGAACGTGCACCGGGGCGAGACGGGCGATGTCGCGGAACGCCAGCACGTGCTCGTCTTCCCAGATCTTCTCCGCCGGGATTTCGCCGCGCAAGATCTTCGCGAACACGTTGTCGTCGTCGTAGGTCACGGCGTCTCTCCCCCCGGTTGCCGGCCGCTCGCCCGCGCCCGCTTCTCGTCGAGCCCCGAAACTCCCTCGCGGCGCGCCAGCGCGGCCCAGACCCGCTCCGGCGCGACGCCCGCGGCGGCCCACAGGATCATCAGATGAAACAGCAGGTCGGCGCTTTCCTCGACCACCGCGTCGGCGTCGTCGCGAACCGCGGCGACCACCGTCTCGACGGCCTCCTCGCCGACCTTCTCGGCGATCCGCGCCGTACCCTGCTCCAGGCGCCGCGCGACGTAGGACCGTTCGGGGTCGCCGCCGCGCCGCGACTCGATCACCGCGAACAGGCGGCCGAGCACCGCCGCGTCGTCAGCCGCCATAGAGCGTCTCCGGCGATACCAGCGGCTCGGAGATCTCGACCGCGCCCGCGGCGTCGAGCGCCGTGTAGAAGCACGACCGCCGCCCGGTGTGGCACGCCACTCCGGTCTGATCGACGAGCGCCAGCAGCGCGTCGCCGTCGCAGTCGAGGCGGAGGCCGATGAGATGCTGCACCTGGCCCGAGGTCTCGCCCTTGCGCCACAGCGCCTGTCGGCTGCGCGACCAGTAGCACATGCGCCCGCTTGCCAGAGTCTCGGCGACGGCGTCGCGGTTCATCCACGCGAGCATCAGCACCTCGCCGGTGTCGTGCTGCTGGGCGACGACGGGCACGAGGCCGTCGGCATCGAACGCGATCCGCGCCAGCACCGCCTCGTTCACGGCGCGCTCACACCGGCCGCACGGCGACGCCGGCCGCCGCCATGTGCGCCTTCGCCTCGGCGATCGAATGCTCGCCGAAGTGGAAGATCGACGCCGCGAGGACGGCGCTCGCGTGGCCGTCGCGCACGCCTTCCACGAGGTGGTGGAGGGCGCCGACGCCGCCCGAGGCGATGGTCGGGACCGGTACCGCGTCGGCGATCGCGCGGGTCAGGCGCGAGTCGAAGCCCCGGCGCGTGCCGTCTCGGTCCATCGAGGTCAGCAGGATCTCGCCGGCGCCGTAGCCGGCCATCCGCCGGGCCCAGCCGACGGCTTCGATTCCCGTCGCGCGGCGCCCGCCGTGGGTGAAGATCTCGGCCCGCTCGGGACTCGTCCACTTGGCGTCGATGGCGACGGTGATGCACTGCGAGCCGAACTTGCGCGCCGCCTCGCGCACGAACTCCGGCGTCCGCACCGCGGCGGTGTTGATCGAGACCTTGTCGGCTCCGGCGAGCAGCAGCCGGCGAATGTCGTCGAGCGTTCGCACGCCGCCGCCGACGGTGAGCGGCATGAAGCACACCTCCGCCGTGCGCGCGACCGCGTCGAGCAGAATGCCGCGGTCGTCGCTCGACGCGGTGATGTCGAGGAAGCACAGCTCGTCCGCGCCGGCGGAATCGTACAGGCGCGCCTGCTCCACCGGATCGCCGGCATCGACCAGATCGACGAAATTGACCCCCTTGACCACGCGGCCCGCCTTCACGTCGAGGCAGGGAATGATACGCGTCTTCAGCATGGCGCGGCCAGCGCCGCGAGCGCCGCGGCAAGATCGATGCGGCCGTCGTAGATCGCGCGGCCGGAGATCGCGCCGGCGACCCCGGCGGCGCGGCGGCGCGCGAGGGCGTGCAGGTCGGCGAGCCGGGCGACGCCGCCGGAAGCGATGACCGGCGTCGTGAGCGGCGCGGCGAAGGCGGCGACCGCGTCGGCGTCGATGCCGGAGAGCGCGCCGTCGCGCGCGATGTCGGTGTGGACGATCGCGGCCGCGCCCGAGTCCTCGTAGGCGCGCGCGAGGTCGCCGGCGGCGATGTCGGTGGCCTCGGCCCAGCCGGCCACAGCGACGCGGCCGTCGCGCGCGTCGATGCCGACGGCGACGCGGCCGGGAAATCGCCGGCACGCGTCCTTCGCGAACGCGGGGTCGCGCGCCGCGGCGGTGCCGAGCACCACGCGCGCCGCGCCGCGTTCGAGCCATGCCTCGACGGCCGCTAGGTCGCGGATGCCGCCGCCGAGCTGCACCGACAGCGAGGTCTCGTCGACGATCCGCGCCACCGCCTCGCCGTTGACGGACCGGCCGGCGAAGGCGCCGTCGAGATCGACCACGTGCAGCCAGCGCGCGCCCGCCGCCTCGAACGCGCGCGCCTGCGCCGGCGGGTCGCGCGAGAACACGGTCGCTTGCGCCATGTCGCCGCGGACGAGGCGCACGCAGGCCCCGTCCTTGAGATCGATGGCGGGGTAGAGAGTGAAGGCGCTCACCGCAGGTCCTTGACGTAGAAGTGCCCGGGCACCATCGCGCCGTCGACGCGATGGTAGCGGTCGAGCGTCCCCCAGCGCCGGTAGCCGCAGCTCTCGTACAGGTTGATCGCGCGCTCCTGCGTCACCCGCACGTCGAGCCGCATGACCCTCTGGCCGTGGCCGCGCGCCGCCTCCTCGGCGGCCTCCAGCAGGGCGCGCGCCAAGCCGTGGCCGCGGGCCCACGGCGCGACGAAGTGGGTGTCTATCGTCGCCGCGAAGTCGCCCGCCTCGTTCGTCGGCGCCGGTTTCACCAGCTGGATCGAACCGGCCACCCTGCCGTCCAGACGGCCGAGATGAAGCTCGCGCTCGGGCACCAGCAGCACGCCCCGCCAGTAGGCTTCCATTCGGCGCCGCGAAGGCGCCTTGACCCAGCGGAACCCGATGCCGGACTCGATCGCGGCAATCGTCGCGCGCGACAGTTCCGCAAGATCGGCACGCGCCAGCGCGTCGGGCTTCTCGACCGAAAGCTGCGCCATCACGGGCGCCAGCGGAGAAAATTGGCCAGCACGCGAAGCCCCACCTCCTGGCTCTTTTCCGGGTGGAACTGCGTCCCGACCAGATTGCCGCGGCCGACGACCGCGGTCACCGAACCGCCGTAGTCCGCGTGCGCGACCAGATCGCCCGCCTCGCCCGGCACGAAGCCGTAGCTGTGCACGAAATAGCCGTGCGCGCGGCGCGGCAGGCCCTCGAGCAGCGGGTGGGCGCGGTCCACCAGCAGCTCGTTCCAGCCCATGTGCGGAATCTTCAGCGCCGGGTCCGCGGGTTCGAGTGCGCGCACCGCGGCATCGAACCAGCCGAACCCCTCGTGGCGGCCGTGCTCGAACCCGCGCGTCGCCATCAACTGCATGCCGACGCAAATGCCGAGCAGCGGCCGGCCGCGCACCCGCGCGACGTGGTCGAGCGCGTCGTGCATCCCCGGCAGCGCGTCGATTCCCGCCATGCAGTCGGCGAACGCGCCGACGCCGGGCAGCACCACGCGGTCCGCCGCCGCGACGCGCCCGGCCTCCGCGGTGACGACGACCGGTTCCGAGTCCTGCCGTGCGCGCTCGAGCGCCTTGGCGGCCGAGCGAAGATTGCCCGACCCGTAGTCGACGACGGCGACGGTCATGGTGGCGGCGGACCGTGCG
Organism: Alphaproteobacteria bacterium; assembly: GCA_965243325.1. Lineage (GTDB taxonomy): Bacteria > Pseudomonadota > Alphaproteobacteria > UBA7887 > UBA7887 > JANQOH01. Next base: position 40,098 of record CBDEUQ010000001.1, read on the forward strand.
CGCCGAGGGCCGCCTTGGCGAAGAAGCGCCGGTCGGCCTCGGCGCGCGTACGGCCGGCGGCGATGCCCGCGAGCAGATGGCCGTCCCGTGCGAGCCGGGCGCGGCGCCAGTCGTTGGCGTGGCTTGCGAAGAAGAGCGCGAAGACGACGAGCAGGCTGCCGCCGACCGCGGGCGCGCCGCCGGCGAAGCTCCACGTCGCCAGGCCGATGGCGAACGGCGCGGCAACGGCGGCGGCGGCGGCGAACCAGAGGCGGCGAAAGAGCGCCCAGACGAAGCCGAACAACAGGGCGCCCCACGAGAAACCCTCGGGCACGGCCACGGCATCCGCGAGCGCCGTGTGGCCGGGCGCCATATGGTACGTATAGGTGCGCATCAGGTGCCGGCGTCGCTCAACCGGCCCTTCGTCGACGGCACCGCGGCGGGGGCGCGGGGATCGATCTCCACCGCGCTGCGCAGCGCCCGCGCGAGGCCCTTGTAGCACGACTCGACGATGTGATGGCTGTTCTCGCCGTACAGCGTCTCGACGTGCAGCGTCGCGCCGGCGGCCTGGGCGAAGGCGTGGAACCACTCGCGGAACAGTTCGGTGTCCATGTCCCCGAGCTTCGGCCGCGTGAAGGCGACCTTCCACACCGTGTACGGCCGGTTCGAAAGATCTATGGCGACCCGCGTCAGCGTCTCGTCCATGGGGATCAGCGCGTTGCCGTAGCGGCGGATGCCGCGGCGGTCGTCCAGCGCCTTGGCCACCGCGCTGCCGATGACGATGCCGGTATCTTCCGTGGTGTGGTGGAAATCCACGTGCAGGTCGCCCGTGGCCGCGATGTCGAGATCGATCAGGCTGTGCCGCGAGAGCTGCTCCAGCATGTGGTCGAGGAACCCGATGCCGGTGGCGACGTTGTAGCGGCCGGTGCCGTCGAGATCGACGCGTGCGGAAATCCGGGTCTCTCGCGTGGTGCGGTCGACGCTTGCCTGTCGCATGGGAAACCGCCGGGTTCGGAGCGCGGCTTTTCTACCAGCATCAGGGCGACGGCGAAAGGCGATGCGACGAGGGCCGGGCCGCGGGCCTGCCGGCCCTTGAACCCTGCGGCGAATCCGCCAATGTAGGGCCAGTCCTCCCCCGCCCTCCGGGATTCGCCCTCTCGATGCACGATCGACCCATTCCTGCGTGGCACGGCACCACCATTCTTTCCGTGCGCAAGGACGGCCAGACCGTCGTCGCCGGCGACGGCCAGGTGAGCTTCGGCCAGACCGTGATCAAGGCGCGCGCGCGCAAGGTTCGCCGGCTCGGTGGCGGCGCCATTCTGGCCGGTTTCGCCGGCGCCACGGCGGACGCGTTCACGCTGTTCGAGCGGCTGGAGGGGAAGCTCGATCAGTATCCGGGCCAGCTGATGCGCGCCTGCGTCGAGATGGCGAAGGACTGGCGCACCGACCGCTATCTGCGCCGGCTCGAGGCGATGATGGCGGTGGCGGATCGCGACGTGTCGCTGGTGCTGACCGGCACGGGCGACGTGCTCGAGCCCGACGACGGCGTGATCGGCATCGGCTCGGGCGGCGCCTTCGCGCTGGCGGCGGCGCGGGCGATGATCGACCGCGAGGACATGGACGCCCGCGCCATCGCCGAGCGGGCCATGGCCATCGCCGCCGACATCTGCATCTATACCAACGGCTCCGTCGTCATCGAGTCCGTCGAGTCCGGCGCATGACCAATTTCAGCCCCCGCGAGATCGTGTCGGAGCTCGACCGGTTCATCGTCGGCCAGAACGACGCCAAGCGCTCGGTCGCCATCGCGCTCCGCAACCGCTGGCGGCGGATGCAGCTCGACGACGACCTGCGCGAGGAGGTGCTGCCGAAGAACATCCTGATGATCGGTCCGACCGGCGTCGGCAAGACCGAGATCGCGCGCCGGCTCGCGCGGCTCGCGCAGGCGCCCTTCGTCAAGGTCGAGGCGACGAAGTTCACCGAAGTCGGCTACGTCGGCCGCGACGTGGAATCGATCGTGCGCGACCTCGTCGAAACCGCGATCGCCATGACCCGCGACCGCATGCGCGCCGACGTCCGCGCGCGCGCCGAGGCCGCGGCCGAGGATCGCGTGATCGATGCGCTGGTCGGCAAGGACGCCCGCCCCGACTCGCGCCAGAAGTTCCGCAAGCTGCTGCGCGAGGGCGCGCTCGCCGACCGCGAGATCGAGCTGGAGGTGACCGACTCCGGCATTCCCGGCATGCCGACGTTCGACATCCCCGGGATGCCGGGCGCGCAGATGGGCATGATCAATCTCAACGACATGCTCGGCAAGGCGCTCGGCGGACGCACCCGCACGCGGCGCCTGTCGGTGGACGAGAGCTACGAAGTTCTCATGGAGGAGGAGAGCGACAAGCTCCTCGACGAGGACAAGGTCCTGCGCGAGTCGATCGCCGCGGTCGAGCAGAACGGCATCGTGTTTCTCGACGAGATCGACAAGATCTGCGCCCGCACCGACAGACTCGGCGCCGACGTGAGCCGCGAGGGAGTGCAGCGCGACCTGCTGCCGCTCATCGAGGGCACGGTGGTGGCGACAAAGCACGGGCAGGTGCGCACCGACCACATCCTGTTCATCGCCTCGGGCGCCTTCCACGTCGCCAAGCCGGCGGACCTGCTGCCCGAGCTGCAGGGCCGCCTGCCGATCCGCGTCGAGCTCAAGCCGCTCGACAAGGCGGACCTCGTGCGGATTCTGACCGAACCGGAAAACTCGCTGATCCGCCAGTACACGGCGCTGATGGCGACCGAGGAGGTGACGGTCGAGTTCACCGACGACGGCATCGAGGCGATTGCCTCGCTCGCCGCCGAGGTCAACCGGGGCGTCGAGAACATCGGCGCCCGCCGCCTGCACACGGTCATGGAGCGGCTGCTGGAGGACATCTCCTTCTCCGCCACCGACAAGCCCGGGGCCACGGTCACTTTCGACGCCGCCTTCGTCGAGAACAACATCGGCGACCTCGCCCGCAGCGCCGACCTGAGCCGGTTCATCCTCTAGCGGCGGACGCGGCGGGCTGGACGAAGCCGCTACATTCGGGCGTCGCCGGTCGGGAACCGTCTGGCGCGCCGGCTGCCGCCGGCGGGCACCCGTCGGACCGCTTCCCGAACGAGGCCAATCCGTCGGCGCTCGAAAAATCGATCCCGAACCCCGGCCGTCACGATTGCCGCGTGTTCGGCTACCCCGGTCGCGCGAACGCGACGAGCGCGGCGTCCGCCCCGCGGCCCGTCGCGATGACGACGAACTGCCGTCCCGAGCGGGCGCGATAGGTCATCGGGTTCGCCTGGGTCTTGGACGGAGTCGCGCCACGCCAGACCTCGCCGCCGGTCGCCGTGTCGAAGGCATAGAGGTACGGGTCGCCGCCGCCGACGAAGACGAGGCCGCCCCCGGTCGCCATCGGGCCGGAGTTGCCGCGCGTGCCGAGGCGCTCCGGCAGCTCCACGCCGCGCAGCAGCGGGTGTTCGCGTAGCTCGGGGCTGCCCTCGCCGAACGGCACCTTCCACGCGATCTCGCCGGCGTCGAGGTCGATCGCCACCAGGTGCGCGTACGGCGGCTTGATCAGGGGAATCGGGCCGAGCGGGCTCTCCGGGGTCTGTGCGGCGCCCGGTCCGCCGGCCTCCCGATACATGACGAGCGTCGCCCCGTAGGGACAGTTGTTGCTGTACCCGACGTCGACCTCGGGATCGTCGCCCCGATTCGCGCACACCTGGTTCGTGTCGGCGTCTTCCGACGTTCGCACGAACAGCAGTCCGGTCTCGGGGTCGAACGCTGCCCCGCCCCAGTTCGCGCCGCCGCTCGCGCCCGGACGCTGGAGCGTCCCCCGAAGGCTCGGCGGCGTGAACAGCGGACCCAGACGGAACCGCCGCATTTCCTCCACCGCCAGCGCATGAATCTCGGGCGTCAGGTCGTTCGCGTCCTCCAGCGACACGCCCTGCCCGCCGAACGGCGGCGGCCTGGTCGGGAACGGCTGCGTCGGGTACAGCACCTCGCCGGGCACGTCCGTCGCCGTGTCCACCGCGCGCTCCTCGATCGGCCACACCGGCTCGCCGGTGGCCCGGTCGAACACGTACGTGAAGCCGTGCTTGGACACCTGCGCCACCGCGTCCAACTCGCGCCCGTCCACCGTGATCGTCACGAGGTTCGGCGCGGAGCCCAGGTCGTAGTCCCATACGCCGTGGTGCACCGTCTGGAAGTGCCACCGCCGCTCGCCCGTGCGCGCGTCCAGGCACACGAGCGACTCGGCGAAGAGGTTCGCCCCGACCCGGTGGCCGCCCCAGTAGTCGCCGCTCGGCGTGCTCGTCGGCACGTACAGAAGCCCGCGCTCGGCATCGAGCGACATCGCCCCCCATGCATTGGCGTGGCCGGTGCGGCGCCAGGACTCGCCCTCCCAGGTCTCCGCGCCGAAATCGCCGCTCGATTGGGGAATGGTGAAGAAGATCCAGCGGCGCTCGCCCGTGCGGACGTCGAACGCCTGCACGGACCCCGGCGTGTCGTATTCTCTTTGAACGCGGTCGGGCACCCGGCTGCCCACGATCACCAGGTCCTCGAACACCACCGGCGGCGAGGTCTGGTCGAACTCGTAGCGGGTCACCGGGCGACCGTGGCCCTCGGTCAGCACGACGCTCCCGCCGTCGCCGAAGCCCGTGTCCGGCTCGCCGGTTTCGGCATCGATCGCGTACAGCCGGTCGCGGCTGTTGAGGAAGATGCGGGCGGCGTCCCCGTCGCTCCACCGGGCGATGCCCCGGTGCTTGAAACCGCTCGGCACCGCACCCTTGGGCCCGCCTTCGTAAGCCCTGGGATCGAAGGTCCACAGCTCGCGGCCAGTCTCCGCGTCGAGAGCGACCGCGCGCGTGTACATGGTCGACAGGTACAGGACGTTATCGACCATGATGGGCGTTGCCTGGAACGGGCCGGGGCGGGTGCCGTACTCCTCCAGCGGCATCTCGTTCGGCTTCCATTGCCAGACGATCTCGAGCTCGCCGACGTTGGCAGCGGTGATGTCGTCGACCGCCGAGTACTTGGTGTGCGCCCGATCCGCGCCGACATACGGCCACTCGATCATGGCGGCTGGTTCCTGGGCGCTCGCGGGCGACGCAGACACGAGAGCGGCCGTCGCGAGCACGGCGGTGGCGACGAATCGTTTCATGGAGGAGCCTTCGATCGGAAATGAGCGGCGGTTTAGTGGCACACGCCGGACCGTGGATTCAAGGGCTCACGATCGGCTGCGAATCCTGACGAACCGGATCGTTGCGGTTGTGCGGATCGAAAATGCCCATTCCGGACGCCGCGGCGCCGGAGGTTGTAGCGCTGCGCCACCATCGGCACCGAGACCCCCGGCTCGCGGGCCTCCACAACACTCTGCCGCGTCTGCGCCTCGCTCCACTGTCGGCGCCGGCGGCCAGCCGAACCGCCGCCCGCCGCGCCAGGCTTCTCTTCGACAATCGACATCCGCCAAGCGTCCACCCAAATCGAAGTGGACACTTGCGAAACACCCGCTTCCCGAGCTCTCGGCGCGCCAAAGCTCACATCAACGGAACAGGCGGTCTACGCTGGATGGATACGGCGCTCCCGCCATCGCGATCCTTCTGCCGGTCGAGTCGTTGCTGGGCCTGCATTCATTCCGCTTGAGGGATTTGACCGCCCTGCGTGGGCGCCTGAAACAGGAGAAGATCGAAAACGAGGTGCCGGCGGCGACTTCGTGGTCGTCTCCAAAAGAGGTGCGCCGTCGATCGTCGCGGTGCCGATCGTCGTTCCGATAGCGGACGGAAGGAATGCCCCATGGCCCGGCATGGCAGGAACTACGGTTCCGATGCACATCGTCATGGTCATGACGGTCGATCCTCCGACCGATCCGGCGGTCTCCATGCAAAGGCGACAGCGGCCATGTCGGCCATGGGGCGTTCGTTACAGGCACCGCGTTTTCCGACGAACGCCATACGCTTGGCCCGGGTCGGAGCCCGCACCGCCTGTCGGTGTGGGCGCGCGGCGGTACGCGGCGTGCCTGCCGACGTCGTCCCGGCGTTCGGAGCAACCGGCGCGGCGGCGATTTGCCGGGTGCGGCGGGTTCGCGTATGGTCGGGGCTCCCCGATGATCGACCGAAAAGGTGCGGCCATGCGCGTTCGCTGCTTCTCCGCCGCCGGTTTCGCCGCCCTCCTGCTCGCCTCCGCCGCGGCCGCCGAGGACGAGCGCAGGTTCACGATCGAGTTCTCCGGGTCGCCCACCGTCACCGTCGAGGAAGACTTCGCGACCGGCGAGGAGACGTTCTTCGGCACCGTCGCGGGGACCGTGCGCGGCGACCCGCTGCTCGCCGGCGCGTCCGTGAATTGCGAGTTCGAGGGCTACACGTTCGAGGCCCGGGGCTTCTCGTGCGGCTTCACGAACGCCGAGTCGGTCGCCGGTATCTGTCTCTTCACCGCCGAAAACGGCGACACGGCGGTGGCGGAATGGCGTTGCGAAACCGGCGCGACGATGACCTCGGACGCGCGCTGCGAGGGCACCGCCGAGTGGATCGAGGGGACCGGAGCGTTCGCCGGCATCAGCGGCGGCGCGAAGCTCCACAGCGACCTGTTCCTCTACCCGACGGAGGGGACGGCGCTGTGGAAGGGCGACTGGCGCGTCCCGCGCTACGCGGCGCTCGACCGCTGACCCGCCGCTCCGCGCGGCGAGCCGCCGCGTTCCTGTGCGCGGCGCTCGCGGTCGCGCCGGCCGCCGCGCTCGACCGCGAGGTCGAAACGCAGACGTTCACCATCCCCTATTTCACCACCAGCGACGGTCGTCTGGTGCGCGACATGACGATCGCCTGGGAGAGCTACGGCCGGCTCGGCTTTCGCGGCGAGAACGCGGTGCTCGTTCTGTCCGACATGCACGCGGGGCCGCACATCGCCGGCCGCCACGCCGCCGGCGCGGCGCCCGCCGCCTGGGACGATCTGATCGGCCGCGGCCGGGCGCTCGACACCGGAAGCGTCTTCGTGCTGAGCGTCGGCGCGCCGTGCGGGCCGCATCCGGCGGCGACCGGGCCTGCCAGCGTCGATCCGGAAACCGGCGCCGCATGGGGCGACCGCTTCCCGGCGCTCGTCGTCGGCGACCTCGTGGCGGTGCAGAAGGCGCTGTCGGAAAGTCTCGGGATCAACCGCATTCGCGCGGTCGTGGGCAAGGGCTTCGGCGGCCTGCTCGCGCGCGAATGGCAGCGCCGCTACCCGCACCTCGTGGAACGCGTGTTCGCGGTCGGCCCGGCGCCCGCGGCGGCGGCGGACGACGCATCGTGCCAGGCGGACATCCTTCGCCGGCACGGCGGCGGAGAGGAGGCGAACTGGCTGGCTGGGGACGCCGGGTCGCTCGAACGGGCGCTCACGAACCTGCCGGCCGAGTGACCGGCGGGGCGAAGATCCGCCCGAGACCGTCGCCCAGCCGGCGGACCTCGGCGCCGCGCAAGGCGCCCGCCGCGGCGAGGAGGCGGTGGCACGCCGGCAGGTTGTAGTGCGGCACCGCCGGGTACAGATGGTGCTCGATGTGATGGTTCACGTGGTGCGGGAAAAGCAGCCATAGCAGCCATGCCGGCGCCAGCGTCGTCCGCGCCGCGGTCAGCGGCGACGCCGTATCGGCGACCGCCCCGTGTTCCAGCACCGCGCGCAGACGCAGCAGCGCCTGCAGGACGGTGACCGCCGGCAACACCCACAGCACCGCATACTCGACGGCGAAGCCGCCCGCGACCGCCGCGCCGAAGAGCGCCGCCTGCGTGGCGGCGACCAGGTATCGGTCGCGCCGCGCGGCGTCGCGCAGCGCCGGCGCCGTATCGTCCAGCGGCTGCGCGGCGCCGCCGGCCGCCCGGTTGGCCGCCGGGGCGCCGAAGAAATAGCCGTAGGTCTTCCAGGCGGTGAGGCCGGAGAGGTCCCGCGCGAGCTTCTTCAGCAGATAGAGGCGGCCGCGGGGGTAGCCGCCGTGCAGCGCCATATCGGGATCCTCGCGACCGTACAGATGGTTGTGGTGCAGCCGGTGCAGGACGCGGTAGGTGCACATCGAGATGCCGGCCGCCGCCGCGAGGCCGCGGCCCACCGCATCGTTGAGCCGGCGCGAATCGTAGAGCCGGTAGTGCGCCGCGTCGTGGGCGAGTACGAACAGCGCGTGCTGCCGCGTGGCGATGAGGACGGCCGCGGCGGCGACGGTGAGCGGATGCCACCACGCGAGCGCCACCGCCGCCGCAATCGTGCCGACGGTTCCGGCGACGGCGAGCGTCGCGCGCGCCGGGTCGAGCCGGCACAGGCGGCGGACCGCGTCGGGCGGCAGCGGACGGGCGCGCCGGCGGTCGTCGCGAAACTCGCGGCCCGGCGCCGCTTCGTTCATGCCGCGCGCCCGGCGCCGCTGCGGGGTCCGGCCGCGGCCCCGTGGAACGCGACGGCGGTCATGCGGCGAAGGTAGGGCGCCCGCGCGGCGGGGACAAGCGCCGGGCCGCCCGTTTCGCATATCGCGTATAGTGCCGGCGATGGCACGGATCGCTGACATACGGGCGGTCGCGCTGGAGCACGATCTCGGCGCGATGAACGCCTACGGCATGGCGCGCGGCATGACGTCGGTGCGCAACGCGACGCTCGTTTTCGTCGATACCGACGCCGGAATCACCGGGCTCGGCGAGGCGTGGGGGCCGGGCGCCATGGTCGCGGCGGCGGTCGACCTGCTGCGCCCGTACTTCGTCGGCCAGCGCCTCCACGACCGGGAGCAGGTGCCGGCGCGCGTCTACAATCAGCGCTACCACATGGGGGTCCAGAACACGGTCACGAGCGCGCTGGGCGGGATCAACATCGCCCTCTACGACGCCCTCGGCAAGCTGCACGGCGTGCCGGTGCACGACCTGCTCGGCGGCCTCGCCTGCGACCGCGTGCCGGCATACGCCTCGGACGGCTACTTCGCCGTCGATCCCGGCGGCGGCCTCGAAGCGCAGCTCGCGGCCTTTCGCGACCAGCGCTTCCCCGGCGTCAAGATCAAGGTCGGCGGCGGCCCGGAACGGGATGCCGAGCGGGCCGCGCTCGCGCGTGACGCGGTGGGGCCGGACATGCTCCTGATGGTCGATGCCAACGGCAATTACACCGCCGACGAGGCGCTCGCCAGCATGGCGGCGGTGGCGCCCTACGACATCCATTTCTACGAGGAGCCGCTGCCGCCGACCGACTTCGCCGGATACCGCTATCTGCGGGCCCGCGCGCCGATGCCGATCGCCGCCGGCGAGGCGCTGTACACGGCGTGGGACTTCCGGCGGCTGATCGACGACGGCGGCGCCGACGTGCTGCAGCCGGACCTCACCCTGTGCGGCGGCTTCGACGAGGCGAAGGCGGTGTGGACGATGACGCGCCTCGCCAACCTGCGCCTGTCGCCGCACGTCTGGGGCGGCGCGGTCGGGCTGGCGGCCGCGGTCCACTTCATCGCCGCCCTTCCGCCGAGCCCGCACGTCGACCGCGTTCCCTTCCCCGTGCTCCTCGAGCTCGATCGCGGAGAGAACGCGCTGCGCGACCGCTTGCTGAGCGAACCGCTCGCGTGCATCGACGGACACCTGCCGGTGCCGCGCGGCCCGGGCCTCGGAATCGCGCTCGACGAGGATGCGCTCGCGCGCTACCGCGTCGGCGCCGCCGCCTAGACCGGGGGCATCATGGCGCGGATCATGGTGGTGGGCGCGAGCGGCTTCGTCGGCGCGCACACGGCGCGGCGCGTCGTCGAGGACGGCCACGAAGTCTGCGCCGTCGCGCCGGCGCCCGAACCGTGCCTGACGGCGGCCGATGTCCGGCGGATGCGTTTCCTCGCCGCCGACGTGACCGACCCGCGCTCGATCACCGCGGCGGTCGAGTCGTGCGCGCCCGACGCGGTCATAGGCCTTGCCGCCTGGGGCGAAGGCGGCGAAGGGCTGATGGCGGCGGCAGAGGCCGACCGGGCGCGGGCGGACGCGGTCAACGTCGCCGGCTTGCGGCATCTTCTCGAAGCGTGCCGGCAACGCGGCGTGCCGCGGGTCGTTTGGGCGAGCACCGGCGCCGTCTTCGGCGACCCGGACCGCTATCCGCCGGACGGCCGGCCGGACGAGGACGCCCCCGCGCTGCCGGAAACCGCCTACGGCGACACCAAGCGCCGGGCGGAGGAGGTCTCGCGGGAGTTTCGCGGCGCCCACGGCCTCGACGTCGCCGGCCTCCGGCTGCCGCTGGTGTTCGGACCGGGGCTTTGGTACCGCGGCGTCGCGGCGCGGATACTCGATCTGTTTTCGGCTGCGGCGGCGGGCGGCCGGGTGGCGCTGGACATGCCGCCGGGGCCGCTCGATCTGGTCTACGTCAAGGACGCGGCGCGCGCCTTCGCGTTTCTCGCCGCCGCCCCGGGCCCTCTCGACGCGATGTACAACCTGCACGTCTGCGCGCCGACGGCGGCGGAGCTGGTGCGCGTCGTGCGGACACTGGCGCCGGGACTCTCCCTCACCCTGAACGAGACCGCGCCGGCGAACCGGTTCCCCGTCATGCGCGGCGAGCGGCTGGCGGCGCTGGGCTTCGCACCCGCCTGGAACCTGCGCGAGGCGTGCGCCGACACCCTCGCCGCGGCCCGCCGATGAACGAGCGCCTGCGCAACGTCGCGATCGTCGCCCATGTCGACCACGGCAAGACGACGCTGATCGACGCCATGCTGCGCGCGAGCGGCGCCATTCGCGCCAACCAGACGGTCGCCGAGCGCGCGCTCGATTCGAACGCCCTCGAACGCGAGCGCGGCATCACCATCCTCGCCAAGTGCACCGCGGTAACCTGGCGGGGCGTCCGCATCAACGTGGTCGACACGCCCGGCCATGCCGATTTCGGCGGCGAGGTCGAGCGCATCCTCGACATGGTCGACGGCGTGCTGGTGCTCGTCGACGCCGTCGAGGGCCCGATGCCGCAGACCAAGTTCGTCACCGCCAAGGCGCTGGCGCAGGGCCTGCGGCCCATCGTCGTCGTCAACAAGTCCGACCGGGCCGAGGCGCGGGCGCATGCGGTGCTCGACTCCGTGTTCGACCTGTTCGCCGCCCTCGGCGCGAGCGAGGCGCAGCTCGACTTCCCGTTCCTCTTCGCGTCGGCGCGCGAGGGCTGGGCGGTGCGCGATCTCGACGCGGCGCGCGGCGGCCTCGATCCGCTGTTCGAGACCGTCGTTGACGCGGTGGCGGACCCGCGCGGCGACGCGGCGGCGCCGTTTTCCATGCTCGCCTCACTGCTTGAATCGGATCCCTATCTCGGACGGGTGCTGACCGGGCGCATCCACGCCGGAACGATCCGCGCCAACCGGCCGGTCAAGGCGATCGACCTCGCCGGCCGCGTGGTCGAAAGCGGCCGTGCCACGCGGCTACTGGCGTTCCGCGGCCTGTCGCGCGTGCCGGTGGAGCGGGCGACGGCCGGGGATCTCGTCGCGGTCGCCGGATTCGCCGAGGCGACGGTGTCCGACACGCTGTGCGACCCGACGGTGGAGGCGCCGCTGCCGGCGCTGCCGATCGACCCGCCGACGATCGCGGTGACCGTGTCGATCAACGATTCGCCGCTCGCCGGGCGCGACGGCGACAAGCTGACCGGGCGCGTGCTCGGCGCCCGGCTCGCGCGCGAGGCGGAGGGCAACGTCGCCATATCGGTCGCCGCCGTCGGGACCGATTCGTTCGACGTCTCGGGGCGGGGCGAACTGCAGCTCGGCGTGTTGTTCGAGACGCTGCGGCGCGAGGGCTTCGAAATGTCGATCGGCCGGCCCCGCGTGCTCTACCGCGACGACGGCGGGCGGCGGCTCGAGCCCATCGAGGAGGTCACGGTCGATGTCGACGAGGCATACGCCGGCGTCGTCGTCGAGGGCCTGAGCGCGCGCAGGGGAGTCGTCGTCGAGATGCGCCCCGGCGGCCGGGCGAAGACGCGGCTGATCCTGCACGTACCCTCGCGCGGGTTGATCGGCTACCACGGCCGCTTCCTCTCCGATACGCGGGGTACGGGCGCGCTCAACCGCGCCTTCCACGCCTGGGAGCCGTATCGCGGTCCGATCGCCGACCGCCGCACCGGCGTGCTCGTGGCGACCGCGCCCGGCAGGGTGTCGGCCTACGCGCTGTCGCAGCTCGAGGAGCGCGGGCCGATCTTCGTCGCGCCCGGCGAGGGGGTCTATACCGGCATGATCGTCGGCGAGCACAGCCGCGGCAACGATCTCGACGTGAACCCGTTGCGGGCGAAGCAGTTGACCAACTTCCGCGCCGCGGGCAAGGACGACGCGATCCGGCTCGCGCCGCCGCGGCGCTTCTCCGTCGAGCAGGCGGTCGCCTACATCGTCGACGACGAGTGCGTGGAAGTGACGCCGCGCGCCATCCGCCTGCGCAAGCGCCATCTCGACCCGCACGTCCGCCGCCGCGCGGCGCGGAGCGCCGCCCGGGGGGCGGCGGTCACGGCGACGGCCTGATTGCGGCACGGGCGCTCACGGCGCGTCGCCCCAGCGTGCGATCCACGGCGCCAACGGCAGCCAGAGCCGGCGCAGCGGCGGAAAGGCGCGTTGGGGGATGCGGCGAAGCAGGTCGAACGAGGCGCTGTCGCCGGCGATCGCGGCGGCGACGGCCCGCCCGGCGACCGTGCTCAGGATCAGGCCTTCGCCCGAATAGCCGTGCGCGTACCAGACCCCGCCACGCGTCCGCCCGACGGCGGGCAGGCGGTCGCGCGTGACCGCCAGCGTGCCCGACCACGCGTGACCGATCGCCACCCCGGAGAGGCGGGGAAAAACCGCGCCGATGCGCCGGCGCAGCAGCGCCGCGATGTCGGCGGGCGCGCGGCCGGCGAAGCGGGCGCCGGCGCCGAACAGCAGACGATGGTCCGGGGTGCGGCGAAAGTAGTCGACGGCGCGGCGGTCGTCGCTCACGGCCGCGCCGCTCGGCAGCAGCTCCGACGCCAGCGCCGGCCCCAGCGGCTCGGTCACGCAGACATCGCTCGCCACCGGCAGCACCCGCGTCGCCAGGCGCGCGTCCAGCCGGCCGACGTCGGCGTTGCAGGCGAGGACGACCGCCCGCGCGCGCACCGTGCCGCGCGCCGTCCGCACGCCGCCGCCGTCGACCGCGAGCGCCGGGCTGTCCTCGAACAGCCGCGCGCCGGCGGCCGCGGCGGCGGCGGCGAGCCTCAGGCACCACGCCAGCGGGTCGAGGTGGCGCGCCCCGGAGTCGTACAGGCCGCCGCAGTAGAGCGGGCTTGCGACGTGGCCGGCGAGGCTTTCGCGGTCGAGCACGTCGAGCGACCGGTAGCCGTAGTCGCGCCCCGCCTTCTCGGCCCAGCGCGCGAGCAGGGGGAGCGTCCGCCGGCGCCGGGCGGCGACCACGTGGCCGGCGCGCAGCCCACACCCGGCGGCGTCGCGTTCGAGGCGCGCGAGGCCGTCGCGCGCGAGGTCCCAGAGCGCCCGCGCGGCGGCGCGGCCGACAAGCCGCTCGACCCGCTCGACGGGCGCGGCGAAGCCGACCGTCGCCTGGCCGCCGTTGCGCCCCGAGGCGCCGCGGCCGATGCGGCGCGCCTCGACGAGGACCGCGTCCAGACCGCGTTCCGCGAGCTCGTGCGCCGCTGAGACGCCGGTCAAGCCGCCGCCGACGATGCAGACGTCCGCGGCGACCGCCCCCGAGAGCGCCGGGCGCCGCGCCGGCTCCGGCGATGCCGCCGCGTAGAACGAAGCACCGTTGCCGCGCATGACGGCACCGTGGCGGGCACGGCCCGCTATTGGCAAGGGGCCGCGGCGTGCGCATAGTGCGCCGGTGCCCGACACCACGACACACCCCGCCGCAGGCGCGCCGGCCGATGACCTGGCCGACGCCGCGAGCTTCCGGTTCTGGCACCGCGACGTGCTGCGCTGGGGCGATACCGACGGTCTCGGTCACATCAACAACGTCGTGTTCACGCGGTTCTGCGAGTCGGGGCGTATCGCCTACACGACGGCGTGCGGCCGCGGTCTCGATCTCGACGCCGACGATTTCGTGGTCGTCCACCTGTCGATCGACTTCCGCGCGCAGATGCACTTCCCCGGCGAGGTCATGGGCGGCACGCGCCTGATCGCCGTCGGCCGCAGCTCGGTGCGGCTCGGCCACGGCCTGTTTCAGGACGGGCGCTGCACGGCGACCGCCGAGAGCGTGCTGGTCATGTTCGACCGCGAGACGCAGGCGCCGCGGCCCGTTCCGCCGGCGATGCGCGCCGCGCTGCGCGACCCGCCCGTCTGAGTCCGCGCCGCCCGGTAACGGCCGACCGCCGCCATGACTCTGGAGAGCCTCGCGGCCGCCGAAGGCTGGAGCATGTGGGCGGTGTTCGCGCTCATCGCCGCCGCCGTCGCCGCGTTCGTGTGGGAGAAATGGCCGCTCGAGATCACCGCGCTCGGCATCCTCGCGATTCTGCTCGTGCTGTTCGAGGCGGCGCCGCTCCTCGGGCCCGACGGCACGAACCGGCTCGACGCGGTGCGCCTGCTCGAGGGGTTCGCCAACCCCGGCCTCGTCACCGTCGCCGCCCTGCTGGTCATCGGCCAGGCGCTGGTGCAGACAGGGGCGCTCGAAGGCATCGCCGAACGCCTGTACCGGCTCGGCGCACGCCGGCCGGCGACGGTGCTCGCGATCTGCCTGATCCCCGTCGCGCTGCTGTCGAGCGTGCTCAACAACACCCCGGTGGTGGTGATCTTCATCCCCATCCTGAGCGCCCTCGCCGAGCGGCTCCGCATCTCGGCGAGCCGCGTGCTGCTGCCGCTCAGTTACGCGGCGATCCTGGGCGGCATGACGACGTTGATCGGATCGTCGACCAACCTTCTCGTCGCCGGCGTCGTCGACGAGCTCGGTCTGCCGTCCGTCGGTTTCTTCGACTTTCTCGTTCCCGGCAGCGTGCTCGCGGCGATCGGCCTCGCCTGGGTGGTGTTCGTCGTGCCGCGGATCCTCCCCGACCGCGCGACGCTCGCCGGGCGTCTGGCCGCCGACGGCCGGCAGTTCATCGCCCAGATCGAGATTCGCGACGGCTCGCCGCTGGTCGGCGAACAAGCGGTCGCCGGCCGGTTCCGCGGCCTGTCGGAGTCGACCGTGCGCATGGTCCAGCGCGGCGAGCACGCGTTCCTGCCGCCGTTCGACGGCGTCGCCCTCGAGGCCGGCGACGTCGCCGTGCTGGCGGTAACGCGGCGGGTCCTCACCGACCTGCTCGCCCGCCACGGCGGCGCGCTGCACCCCAGTCCGACAGAGCCGCCCGACCCCGGCGCGGGCGACGAGCCGAGGACGCGCAGCGAGCAGATGCTCGCGGAAATCATGGTCATGCCGGCCTCGCGCATGGTCGGCCAGACCCTCGAACAGTTCGGCTTTCGCCACCAGGTCGGCTGCATCGTGCTCGGCGTCCAGCGCCGGTCGCGGATGTTCCGCCAGCGCCTCACCGACATCCGGCTCGAGGCGGGCGACAGCCTGCTGGTCCAGGGCCGGCCCGAACGCGTGCGCGCGCTGCGCGGCGGCGGCGACGCCATGTTGATCGAGTGGACCGAGCAGACCCTGCCGCGCTACTACCACGCCCGCCGCGCCGCGCTGGTGTTCGCCGCCGTGGTGATGGCGGCGGCGACCGCGCTGGTGCCCATCGTCGTTGCCGCGGTGGCGGGCGCGACCGCCATGCTGGCGCTGGGCTGCCTCAACATCGGTCAGGCGGCGCGGGCGCTCGACCGGACGATAATCCTCACCGTGGCGGCGACGCTCGCGCTCGGCACCGCCCTGCTCGAGACCGGCGGCGCCGGCTGGCTCGCCGCGCAGATGGCCGCGGCGCTCGAGGGGGCCGGCCCGGGGTGGCTGATGTCCATGCTTTTCCTGTTCGTCGCGCTGCTGACCAACGTGCTCAGCAACAACGCCTCGGCGGTCCTCTTCACCCCCGTCGCGGTCGTGCTTGCCGGACAGCTCGGAATCGATCCGGTGCCCTTCATCCACACCGTCATTCTCGCGGCGAGCTGCTCGTTCGCGTCCCCCGTCGGCTATCAGACGAACCTGCTCGTCATGGCCCCGGGCCATTATCGCTTCGCCGACTACATGCGCGCCGGCCTGCCGATGACCGTGCTCATGTGGGCGGCGTTCACCCTTTTCGCGCCGTGGTATTATGATCTTTCCCTTTCCGGGACCTGAGCCGGCAGCGGAAACTCGACGGCATGCTCGATATCGACCCCCGCGACCTGCAGTTTTTCTACGGCACGGCGCGCCAGCCGTGCCCGTACCTGCCCGGTCGCGAGGAATGCAAGGCGGTGACCGACCTCGGCGGCCCGGGCGCGGCGGGGCTGCACGACGTGCTGAGCCGCGCCGGCTTCCGCCGCAGCCACGGCATCGCCTACCGCCCCGCGTGCCCGCGCTGCCGCGCCTGCGTCCCGGTGCGGGTGGCCGCGGGCGACTTCGTCCCCAGCCGGTCGCAGCGCCGGGTGCTGGCGCGCAACGCCGACCTGGAGGCGCGCGAATGTCCGCCGCTGGCCACGCTCGAGCAGTACGGCGTGTTCCTGCCCTACGAGGCCGGCCGCCACGGCGACGGCGACATGGCGCGCATGAGCTTCGACGACTACCGCGCGATGGTCGAGGACACGCCGGTCGACACGCTGGTTGTGGAATTCCGCGATTCCGACCGCCGTCTCGTCGCCGTGGCGCTGACCGACCGGCTCGCCGACGGGCTCTCCGGCGTCTACAAGTTCTTCGCGCTGGACCGGGCGCGCACGAGCCCCGGCACCTATACGGTGCTGTGGCACATCGCCCGCGCACGCGCGCTCGGCCTGTCCTACGTCTATCTCGGATACTGGATTCGGGACAGCCGCAAGATGGCGTACAAGACCCGCTTCCAACCTCTCGAAGCGCTCGTCGGCGGGCGGTGGCGGCGTTTCGATCCGCAACGCCCGGAGGATTGACGACATGACGAAGAAATCGACGACGCGGCGCGGCTTCCTCGCCGGCGCGGCGACCGGCGCCGCGGCGTCGGCGCTGCCGGCGCCGGCGATCGCCCAGGGGACCGTGCGCTGGAAGATGGTCACCACGTGGCCCAAGAACTTTCCCGGCCTCGGCACCGGCGCGCAGCGCATCGCCGACCGTATCGCGGCGATGACCGACGGCCGCATGGAGGTGCGCCTGTACGCGGCGGGCGAGCTCGTGCCGGCGTTCGAGGCCTTCGACGCGGTGCGCGACGGCATCGCCGAAATGACCCACGACGCCGCCTACTACTGGGTCGCCAAGCACGGCAGCACGCCGTTCTTCTGCACCGTGCCGGGCGGTCTCACGCAGCAGGAGCACATGGGTTGGATCTACCACGGCGGCGGTCAGGCGCTGTGGGACGAGCTTTACGCCGAATTCGGCCTCAAGGCGTTCCTCGCGGGCGGCACCGGCGTGCAGATGGGCGGCTGGTTCCAGAGGGAGATCACCGGCCTCGACTCGCTCAGGGGCCTGAAGATGCGCATTCCCGGCCTCGGCGCCGAAGTCATCAACCGCCTCGGGGCGACCGCGGTCAACCTGCCGGGCGGCGAGATCATGCCGGCGCTCCAGTCAGGCGTCATCGACGCGACCGAATGGGTCGGCCCGTGGAACGATCTTGCGTTCGGCTTTCACAAGGTCGCCAAGTTCTACTACGGCCCCGGCTTCCACGAGCCGAGCTCGGCGCTCGAGGTCATGGTCGACAAGGCGAAGTTCGAGGCGCTTCCCGCCGACCTCAGGGCCGCCGTCGAGAACGCCTGCATGGCCGAGAACGGCTACATGCTGAGCGAGTTCACCGCCGCCAACAGCATGGCGCAGGCCGTGCTCGTCGACACCCACGGCGTCGCCATCGGCTCCTTCCCCGACGACGTGGTGCGCGCCGCCTACGCCACCTCGGGCGACGTGGTGGCGGAAACCGCCAACGAGGGCGACCTCGCCCGACGCATCTACGAAAACTGGTCCGCCTTCCGCCGCGAGGCGGTCGCCCGCGCCCCGTTCGCCGAGCAGGGCTACATGAACAACCGCGCGCTCAGCGGCTGACGGCGGCGGACCCCGGAACCGCGGCCCGGGACCGGCGCCGCCAGCGGGCGGCGCCTCAAGCCTTGGCGGACGGGCGGGCGCTGACCCGCTCGTACCACGCCGCGAGGCGGCTCTGGCCGGGGTCGGGCACCGCCTTCGACCAGCGCGCGAAATCGACCGCCACGAGCGCCGCCACGTCGGCGATCGTGTAGCGGTCGCCGGCGACGAACTCGCCGCCCGCGAGGACGTCGTCGAGCCAGGCGAAGAACAGGCCCAGCCGTTCGCCGGCGCGCGCCGCGAGATCGGGGATCTGGGCGAACGGATGCGGCCCGGCAAGCGCGCGGTTGGCGAATCGCGGCGAGCCGTTGCGCAGCATCTCGCCGGCGGGCGCGATGCCGTGCAGCTCCACCTGCCGGTGGCGCATCTCGACGAGCGCGCGGTCGCGCGCGTCGGTACCCATCAGCGGCGGGTCCGGGCGGACCGTTTCGAAGTAGCGGCAGATGGCCACCGATTCGGTGATGCGCGTGCCGTCGTCGAGCTCGAGCACCGGCACCGTGCCCGCCGGGTTGACGTCGAGAAAGGCGGGCTCCAGGTTCTTCCCGGCCATCAGGTCGACGGTCTCCGTCGGCACCTCGATGCCCTTCTCTGCCAGGAAGACTCGGACGCGGCGCGGGTTCGGCGCCTGCGGGTGGTCGTACAGCTTCATGATCGGATCCTCATTCGATGGCTGCGGCGGTTTCCGCGGCGCCCGACCAGATGCGCTCGATCCGCCCGTGCAGCGCGTCGTGATCGCGGCAGACGGGGAACTCGGCGTGCTCGTGCGCCACGGCGTCGGGCGGACGGAACAGGATGCCCGCGTCGGCCTGCCGCAGCATGGAGATGTCGTTGTAGGAGTCCCCCGCCGCGACGACGTGGGCGTTCAGGCCCTGGAACGCCGCCACGGCGCGCCGCTTGGGGTCGGTCTGGCGCAGCCTGTAACCGGCGATGCGGCCGTCGTCGGCGATGTCGAGACTGTGACAGAGCAGCATCGGATTGCCCAGGCTCGCCATCAGCGGTTCGGCGAACTCGTAGAAGGTGTCGGACAGGATGGCGACCTGCGCCCGGCCGCGCAGCCCGTCGAGGAACGCCGGCGCGCCGTCGAGCGGCGCCAGGGTGGCGGCGGCCGCGCGCACGTCGCCGATTCCGATCCCGTGCGCGTCGAGCACGGAGAGGCGGTGGGCCATCAGCTCGTCGTAGTCGGGCAGGTCGCGCGTCGTCGCGCGCAGGGCGTCGATCCCCGTGCGCTCCGCGAGCGCGATCCAGATTTCGGGGACGAGGACGCCCTCGAGGTCGAGACAGACGATGCGCAACAGAAGGCCCTCCCCGCCCGGCGGCGCGTTTCTAGCATGAAGCGCGCCGGCGGGTGCAAGCGCCGGATTCGGCCGGCCGCGTCAGCGTCCCGCGACGCGCTCGGCGACCGCCACGATGCGGCGCATCGAGCGCAGCACCGGCGGCTCGATCAGCTTGCCGTCGACGACGACGAGGCCGCCCTCGGCCGCATCGGACGCGGCGATCGCCGCCCGCGCGCGCGCCACCGCCGCCGCGTCCGGGCGCCAGACCTCGTTGATGACGGGGATCTGCTTCGGATGGATCGCCGCCTTGCCCGTCAGGCCGAGGTCGCGCGCCCGCCGCGCCTCGTCGGCGAGCGCGTCCGGGTCGGCGAGGTCGAGCGAGGGCGCGTCGAGCAGGTCGATGCCCGCCCCGGCCGCGGCGTTGACCAGGCGCTGGCGGGCGTAGAGCATCGGCTCCCAGGCGGTCGTCGTGCGCAGCTCCGCCGCCATGTCCACGGCGCCGAAGGCGAGCGCGTCGATACGCGGGCTGGCGTGGGCGATTTCGTGCGCCGCTTCCAGCGCGGCGTTGGTCTCGATGACGATGTGGAAGCGGATCGCCGCGTGGGCGCCGGCGCCGAGCAGGTCGTCGAGCAGCCGCACCTCCTCGGGACTCTCGACCTTCGGCACCATCAGCGCCGGCGGCGGCGCCGGAGACTCGCAGACGGCGACGAGATCGCGCAGCCCCTCGACGCCGCGCGGCGAGTTGATGCGCATCAGGCGCTCGACGCCGTCGCCGCCCGCCGGCGGCGCGGCGAAGGCCGCGATCGCGTTGGCGCGCGCGGTCGCCTTGTCGCGCGGCACGCCGTCCTCCAGCTCGACGCACACCTGGTCGGCGCCGCAGGCGAGCGCCTTGGGCAACAGCGCCGGCCGGTCGCCGGGTACGAAGATCAGGCTGCGCCGGGCCCGCGGCGCGGCGGCGGAAGCGGTCGTGCTCAAGTGCGTCTCCCCGTCGGTCGGAGTTCGGTGCCACGCCGGGCCGCGCGCGGTCAAGCGCGTTTGCGCGAGCATCCCCGGGCGCGCTAGATTGCGGCCGTTCGAGGAGCGGATTCATGACTCAAGACGACACCTCCGGCCTGCCCCCCGCGGCGCACAACAGCATGGTCTCGTCCGCGGAATCGGTGCTGCGCGCCGAGCTCGCCGCCGCCTACCGGCTGACCGCGCATTTCGGCTGGGACATGCTGATCTTCGGCCACATCACGGCGCGGGTGCCGGGGCCGGAGCGGCATTTCCTCATCAACCCCTACGGCCTCATGTTCGACGAGATCACCGCGTCGAGCCTGGTCAAGATCGACCTCGACGGCAACCGCGTCGACGGCGGCCAGGGCGCGGTGAATCCCGCCGGCTTCGTCATCCACAGCGCGATTCACGCGGCGCGCGACGACGCGCACTGCGTCATGCACACGCACACGCGCGACGGCATGGCGGTGGCGGCGCTGCGCGACGGCCTCGGCGCGTGCGACTTCGCCGGGATCGCGCTCCACGGCCGCGTCGGGTATCACGACTTCGAGGGCGTGACGGTGCGCGACGACGAACGCGCGCGTCTGGTCGAGAGTCTCGGCGGGCACGACCATCTGGTGCTCCGCAACCACGGCCTGCTCACCTGCGGCCGCACCGTGGCCGAGGCGTTCGTCAACATGCACGGGCTGCAGACCGCCTGCGAGGTCCAGGTCGCCGCGCGCGGGACCGGCGCCGCCCTCGTCGAGCCGCCGGTGGCAGTCCGCGAGCGCCACGCCCGGGCGCTCGACGACGGCGGCGACTGCGGCCGCGTATTCGACGCGCTCGTCCGCCGCATGGACCGGCTCGACCCGTCGTTCCGACACTGACGCGGCGCCGGCGCCGATGCCGAACCGTCCGCAAGTCGCCCGCTCGCCGGTCCGCGGCATACGCCTCGTGCCGTTGCGCGTCGCTGCGTTCCTTCTCTGCCTCGGCCTTGCCGGTCCGGCGCCGGCGGACTCGGGCCTCGCCCATTTCGAAGCGGGCGACATGGCCGCCGCCGCCGCCGCATGGGCGCCGCTCGCCCGGCGCGGCGACCGCTGGGCGATGGTCGGGCTCGGGCACGTCGCGGCGATCCGCGGCCGCGATGCCGAAGCGGTCCGCTGGTACCACGCCGCCGCCGTGCGCGGCCACGCCGCCGCCCAGGCGCTGCTGGCCAACGCCTATCTCGAAGGCCGCGGCGTCGGCCGCGACCCGGAGCTCGCCTATGCCTGGTACCACGTCGCCGCCGCGAGCGGCCACGTCAAGGCGATCGTGGCGCGCGATTTCGCCGGGCAGTGGTTGAGCCCGCTGCGGCAGGCGGAGGTCCGCGCCATGGTGCGCCGGTGGCGCATCGACGGCATGCCCGAGACGCCGTGAGACGCCGGCGCCGAGGGTACGGAACGTGGCCAGACTGCCGATAATCGTCGCGCCCGACCCGCGCCTCAAGCGGCGCGCGCGGCCCGTGGCGGCGGTCGACGACGCCGTCCGGGGGCTGATCGACGACATGCTCGAGACCATGTACGCCGCGCCCGGCATCGGCCTCGCCGCGCCGCAGGTCGGCGTGCTCGAGCGCGTGATCGTCGTCGACGCGGCGCCGCGCGACGCGCCGCCGGCGCCGCTGGCGATGGTCAACCCGCGCGTCGTGGCCGTCGGCGACGACACGGCGGTGTACGAGGAAGGCTGCCTGTCCCTGCCGCGCCAGTATGCCGACGTGGAGCGCCCGGCGCGCGCGCGGATCGCCTATCTCGACCGCACCGGGGCGGCGCGGGAAATCGACGCCGAGGGGCTGCTGGCGACGTGCGTCCAGCACGAGATCGACCACCTCGACGGGGTCCTCTTCGTCGACCGGATCTCGCGCCTCAAGCGCTCGATCATCCTGCGCCGGCTCGCCAAGTTGAAGCGGACCGAGCCGGAAGGCCCCGTCGCCGCCTGACGCAGCGCGCGGTCTACGCCGGCGCCGGCGAACGCCAGACCGGCAGGCGCCCCATCAGCAGGCGGTAGGGGGTGAGCAGCGCCGCCGCCATCGCGAGCTTCACCGCGTAGTCGCCGGCCGCCCACGTCACCCACGGCAGGCCCGTCCAGGCGAACGCCAGCGCGAAGAACAGCGCCGTGTCGAGCGCCATCGCCGACAGCGACGAGAACAGCGGCGCCCGCCACCAGTCGCCGCGGCGCAGCCGGTCGAAAATCCACACGTCCAGCAACTGCGAGACGAGGAACGCGGTGCCGGAGGCGAACGCGATTCGCGGGTCGGCGAGGACGATCGATGCGAGGACGCCGAAGACGAAGCCGGCGAGCACGACGAGGCGCGTGCGCGCCGGCCCGAAGGCGCGGTTGGTCAGGTCGGTGACGAGAAAGACGACCGCATAGGTGAAGGCGCCCCACGTCAGCCAGTCGTTGATCGGGAACATCACGGCGACGTTGGAGGCGGCGATGACCGCGATCATCGCCAGGGTCGGCACCAACAACTGCCGGAACCGGCCCACCACGGGGTTTATCCCGCCCGGGCGCCCGCTTTGCGGATACGGGTCCTGAGCCGGCGTCCGAACGCCGTCAGCTCGCCGGCGCGTGCCTTGGCGAGGAACGCGTCGAGTCCGCCGCGGTGCTCCACCGAGCGCAGCGTGGCGGCGCTCAGCCGCAGCCGCACCCGCGTGCCCAGCGCCTCGCTGTAGAGCGAGCAGATCTGCAGGTTCGGCTGGAAGCGCCGCGGCGTGCGGTTGTGCGCGTGGCTCACGTGCATGCCGCGCAACGCGCCGGTCCCGGTCAACTGGCACCGTCGGGACATCGTCCGTCTCCCGGTTCTACGAGGCCCCCGGAGGCCGCCGCCGTGCCGGGGACGAGGGTGTTTAGCCGCCGCCCGGGCGGCCGTCAAGCCTCGCAGCCCGGGCGGTAGTGTCGCAGTTTGACTTTAGGGAAGCGGGCGTCCGTCGCACGGCGGCATTGAGTCGAACGCGCCAAGAGCCTACCGTGAGCGCATGCGTCATGACCACACCAACCGGAGTCAGACATGCCACGCGGACCGCAGGGACAGAAGTGCCCCGCTGACGTGATCGGCAACGCCGTGACCGTCGCCAGGATCGCGACGGGGGAAATCGAAGACACGGGCCTCCGACAGCCGCTCAAGGCCAAAGGCGGACGAGCTGGCGGAGCCGCACGCTCGCGGGCGCTGTCGCCGGAACGCCGCAGAGAGATCGCCGCCGCCTCGCCCGCGAAGCGCTGGGAAAAGTAGCGACAGCCATCCACTCGGTACGTCGATCTAGTCGCGGACAACGGATTGCCGAGCGGCGCGCGGTCGGTCGCCCTGATGGGCAGGGACGTCCCTTAGCGCCTCCACACCGCGCCAGTGATCTCTGCGACGACGGCGGGGATCATGAAGACGAGGCCGGGGGCAGCGACCAGCACACCCGCCCACCACGGCCAGCCGAGTACGTCGACGACGCCGAAATACGTTCCCACGGTCAGCGGGAGGGAGAACCGGAGGCCGAAGGCCACCAGCACGGCCCCCCAGGCCGCCCATCCGCCTAGATGGTGGTCGATCCCCGTAAATCCCAGCCATATCTGGACTATACCTATGGCAAGGCCAGCGGCGACCAGCACGGCGAACCCCGCCGCTCCGAGAAATGAACGCACGTCTTACAGCCGATGGCCGCATTCGCGCGCGAGCCACCGCGCTTCTTCCTCGGCGGTGTTGGCCGCGGGCTTTGGGTGTGGTGACGGCCTCGGCCGGACCCGGCCGACGTAGGCCACAGGGCGCTTGGCCGAAATGACAATCTGGATGGGTCGTGGACGTACAACCGATCGCGGTTCTGGCGTAGGCATCATGCGCCCCTCGCAATGTGGCGAGAGCGAATGCGCACTCAACCGGCGCACGGAATCGGGTATTTTCGATTCCGCCTTCACTGCGCTGGCCGGCGCGTCTTCAAACTCACGCCGGTTGAAACTACGGGTTGGGCGCCACACCCAAACCCGACACAAAATCTGCTTTGATTCCGCTCGGGCGTCAAGCGCTCGCCAGCGGATGGAAGCGCGCCCCGCCGGTGATGGTCGGCGGGGCGCTCTTCGTTCTATCGCGACCTAGCGCGACGCTCCGAACGCCGCCGTCAACACGACGGCTCGCGTTCGCGCCCGTTGTAGGCGCGTCCGTGCCCGGCCTCGATCAACGCCGCGGCGAGTGATCGAGGCCGGGCACCATCATGTCGGCGATGACGCGCCCGCTACCCCAGCGGCCCCAGGCGGGATCGCGCACAAGGACACTCCCGGCGCCGGCGAGAGCGTCTGTCGTGAACGCCGTGGCAGCCTGGCCGGCGGTGCGCTCGGAGTCGCACTTTGCGCGGCTGGTCTTCTCGGGAGTGTCCACGCCGCGGAGGCGCACGCGAATCGCCGCGAGCTCTGGCGGCATGTCGGCGGACGCGTCGACCGCCACGGTGTCGCCGTCGATCACGCGCACGACGGGCCAGTCGTAGTCGGCGGCATAGGCAGGCGCGGCGCAGAGAGCCACCGTCGCGGCGAACCGAACGGCCCTCACCCCCATCGTGTCTAGCCTCTCGCGGCCGCGGCGCTCTCAATGGTCGAGAGCTTGCCTTCGGCTTCGGACGCCAGCCTGCAGATCGCCGTCAGCTTCAATTTCAGATCCCGCAGGTCGTGTTTCGCCGCTCCCGTCTTTGCCACCCCCTCCAGATGCTGAGCCGTCCAGCCTTCCAGCGCTTCGCCGATTGCCCCGATCCGACGCGCCTTGGTGCGCGCTTGCACGGTATCGACGGGCGCGGGGCCGCGAGGCGGCGAAGGAGTGGGAGTTGCAAGCGGAGCGGGGGGCTGCCGGTAGGTGCCCCGTTCGGTCGGATAGTCGTAAGGGCTTCTCGCAGCCCTGTTCGGGTGCTTGCTCGATGGCTTCCGCGCCAACCACAGCACTACGAATAGGAATGCGAAGACGCAGATGATCGCGATGACCCCGTGCTCGTCGGAAGGTGCGGACCACTTGCGCGTCGAGGCGGGACTTGCCCCCATCTCGCCGACCAAATTAACGACAAGAGATGCAGGCAGCGGCCTCCATTCCCACAGTTCGATGTCGTACCGGTACTCTTGGATGACGCTTCGCAGATAGCCGTCCGGCAGACGGCCGGTCAGGGCCTCAAGGATCGCGACCTTGTTCTTGTCCCGTACGGCACGCGCGGCATCGTCAATGGTGCCGCAATTGCGGGCGATGATGGAGTCTTCGGCCTCAAGCGTCGCGGTCAGCGCTTCCGCGGCGAGTTCGTGCCGGTTGGATTCCGCGGCGCTGAGACCGGTGATCCCGATGCAGACGGAGTAGTAGACGCCGTACATCAGCGCGCGCGTGCGGAATGACTGGAACGATCTGGTCTGCCAGCGGACTCCGCCCCTGCATGTTCTGCGGGTTGCACTCGTCTGTTAGGTGTCGGGCAATCTCGTCTTTCAAGAGCATCTGCGTCTCGAAAGACCCGTCGTATTCGTTCGCGTGTCAGACGGCAAAGCCGCCGGAGATGCCGACAACGATGCCAGGCGCAGAGTTCCTTCTTCTCATGGTCGCCTCCCACCGCGTTGCTCCCGCGTCATGCGGGCGCGGCCGACGGGGCGCGACCGGCAAGCGGCGGCCACACCCATCATCGTCGGCCGCCTATCGACCCGGCGGGTGCCGGGCCTGTTGCACTCGTCACGGAAGCGTGATGATCTCGCCTGTTCGCCGGGCGGCGGGCTACCCCTGCCGGGTCAAAGGGCTATTGTATTCAGCGGGCGACCCGACCATATCGGGTCCGTAACGAGTGCAGGAATAGGGTGCGCTGATCCGCCGCTACTTGACAACGCATTTCGGCGAGATTTAGCTATTTTCTGTGCGGCTTTCGGGGGCGAGTGAGTCCGACAAGCAGGCACGAATAACCAAGGAGCAACCGATGCCAATGTCGAACCGCAGCAAGCGAGTGGCCATGCCGGCACCACGGTAGTCGTGCCCAACGGCCCCCGAAGAGTAGATGCGCAGCCCGCCGATGTGGTCGGGCGCGTGGATCAAAAGTCCACCTACAAGATGCCGAACAAGGTACGGGCTGGGCTAGCCACCCCGGCGTCAATGACGCCGTACGAACGCAGCGCATTTTGCGGTCGGTCCCCTTACATATGGCTGACTATAGGCGTCACTGCGTAGTGAGATTCGGTCAATGACGATATACGCTGTGTTTCTGCTTGGTGATGTCCGCACACAAAGCAGCGTCGTTAAAACCATAAAAGATATAGACGACACTGTTTACGATAGTTACGGGAATCGCGGACTATATTTCGTTAGATTCAAAGGTACGTCTCGACAGCTGGCTGATCGGCTCGAGTTTACTTCAAAAGTCGAATCGCCCGTAAGTGGATTTGTTGTTCCTTTCTCTGATGCTGCTGGGTACGCATACAAGGACTTATGGTCCTTGATGAAATCGCAATGAACCAACGCGTCGAAGCCGACTCCGGGCATCCGACAGGAAATGAAAGCCAAAGTGGGCAGGTCCGCCGCAACGGGGCTATCACTTGGCGAGATTTGGTGATTGCGGGGACGGTGCTTATCGCGGCCCTCACGGTTTACGGTGCCCTGCGTGTAGAGTTCGTTGCCATCGGTGAGGATATCGACGCCGTGCGAAAGACCGTGAACCAAAACTCACTGGACCTCGCGACGGTACAGACGCAGATTACCGCCCTGCGCCGCGACGTAGAACGTTTAGAGCACCAAGCATCAAATGCCGATCCAAACCTCGACTTGGAACCTGTCGTTTTGAATCGTAGTCGGTCAGGTTCCCGAGCGTCACGAGAAACGCCCAGAGGGCGAGTCCCGCGGCGATCGCGATCTTGGAAAGGCGTACGGCGATCGCTCCGGCGTCCATGGTCCTCCCGCCTCCCCGCGGCCGGCTCAGTACCACCGCTCCTTGTCGACCACGTTGCGGAGCGGTTCGCCGGCCAGGAAGCGCCGCGCGTTGTCCGCTAGCAGCGCATAGCGCCGTTCCGCCACGTCCGCGGCGTCGGCGACCGCGACGTGCGGCGTCAGCAGCACGTTCTCCAGCGTCCACAGCGCATGGTCCGCCGGCAGCGGCTCGAACTCGAACACGTCGAGGCCGGCGCCGGCGATCCCGCCGTCGGCGAGCGCCGCCGTCAGGTCGGCGAGGCGGGCCGTCATCCCCCGCCCGATGTTGATGAAGTACGCCGACGCCTTCATGCGCCCGAAGCGGTCGGCGTTCCACATGAACTCCGTCTCCGGCGTGTGCGGCGCCGTGGTGACGACGAAGTCGGCCGAGGGGAGCAGGTCGTCGAGGGCCGACGGCGGGTGCATCTCCGCCGGACAGTCGTGCTCCGGCCGCGGGTCGATGCCGACGACCCGGGCGCCGAGCGCGGCGCAGAGCCGGGCGGTCTCGGCGCCGATCCCGCCGACCCCGTTGATGAGCACGGTGGACCCGACGACGTTGACGTAGCCGCGCCGGCGGGCGCCGGGATCCCACCGCCTCTCGCGCTGCGCCTCGGCCCAGTAGGGCAGCCCGCGCGACAGCGCCAGCATGAACATGAGGATGTGGTGGGCGATGTGGTCGGAGTAGACGCCGCGCGGATTTGTCACCACCACCGGATGATCGACGAGCTCCCGGTAGTAGTAGCCGGGAAACGGAGCGGCGAAGGGGCTCTGCAGCCAGCGCAGGGACTTCGCCGCGGGAAGCGCCTCCGGCGGCACCCAGCCGTAGGCCGCCTCGGCGCGCGCGACCGCGTCGCGGACCGCCGCATCGTCCTCGGCCACCACTACTTCGAGTCCGGGCACGTCCTCTTCGAGTCGGGAGGGCCAGGAGAGGTCGTCGTCCTGGACCGGCGGAAGAATTGCGAAAACGCGTCGGTTGGACATGGCTGCCTGCCTCGGTTTCGTGGCGTCGTGACCCGTGCGCGGCCGCGGTTCCGCGTCTCCCGTCGCCGCCTTCGCGCACATTCCGGCCGGGAGGCATGCTGCCGGAGAAGCCGGTGTGTCTTCAAGCGTCGGCGGCGGTGAATGCCGCGGCCCGGTCGTCGAACGGCCGCGGCGGGCCGCGGCGGGCCGCCGCGCGGGCGAAGCGCTCGCACGCGGCGTCCGGCATCGGGCCTAGGGCGGCGGCGACGGCGCCCATCTCCGCCGCGTCGCCGCTGCAGTGGAGAACCACGTCGCAGCCGGCGTCGAGCGCCGCCGTCGCGCGCTCGTCCGCCGTGCCGGAGAGCGCCGCCATGCCGATGTCGTCGCTGATCAGCAGGCCGCCGTAGCCGATCGACCGGCGGATCGCCTCGCCGATCACGCGCCGCGACACGGTCGCCGGCCGCGCCGCGTCGATGGCCGTGTAGACCACGTGCGCGGTCATCGCCATGGGCATGTCGCGCAGGCTGCGGAAGGGCTCGAAGTCGTGCGCCTCCAGCGCCTCGCGCGCGGCGTCGACCACGGGCAGCGTGGCGTGGCTGTCGGCGCCGGCGCGGCCGTGGCCGGGAATGTGCTTGAGGACCGGCAGCACGCCGCCGGCGAGCAGCCCGCCGCAGGCGGCGCGGCCGAGCGCCGCCGTCTCCGCGGCGCCGCCGCCGTACGCGCGGTCGCCGATCACGGCGTGCGCGCCCGGCGCCGGCAGGTCGAGAACCGGTGCGCAGTTCACGTCGATCCCGAGCGGCGCGAGGTCGGCGGCGATCCGCCGGCCGTTCCGTGCCGCCGCCTCCGCCGCGGCGCGGGGGTCGGTGCGCGCCGCCTCGCCGAAGCGCCGCGCCGGCGGCGGACGGCGCCAGTGTGGCGGGCCCAGGCGGGCGACGCGGCCGCCTTCCTGGTCGATCAGCACCGGCGCGTCGGCGCGGCCGACGGTCTCGCGGAACGCCCGCACCAGCGCCGCCAGCCGCTCCGGCGTGTCGACGTTGCGCGAGAAGACGATCAGCCCCAGCGGATCGTGGCGCTCGAACAGGCGCCGTTCGTCGTCGCCGAGGACGGGGCCGGCGCAGCCGAAGACGACGGGCTTGGGCGGGCCGGCCACGCTCACGGCGCGGCGACGAAGCACGCGACGCTGCGCTCGCGAAGCTGGCGGCACAGGCTCGCGGCGCTGTCGCGGCTCGGCATCGGCCCGACCTGGAGGCGGTAGAGGGCGTCGGTCGCGCCCTCGGCGGCGGACTCGACGACGAAATGGTCGACCGGCCCGAGCACGTCCGCCGCCCGCGCCCGCGCCGCGTCCCATCCCGCCTCCGCCTCGGCGCGCGTGTGCCACGCCCCGAGCTGTATCGGAAAGCCCGCTGCCGGGCGCGCCGGCGGCGGCGCCAGGGCCAGCGCCGCCTCGATCGGATCGGTCGTCCCGCCCTCGGCCTCTGCCGGCGCGGCGGGTTCCCCCGCCCCGGCCGCCGGATCGGGGGCGGTCGCCTCCCGCTCGGCCTCAGGCGCGGCCGCCGCCGCCGGATCGGCGGCAGGCGGCGCCGCGGCGCCGGCCGCCTCCGTCGTCTCGACCGCGGCCGTAGCCGGCGGCGGCGCTTCGGGCGTGTCCGGCCTCGGCAGCGGCTCCTCGGGCGGCGGCAGCAGCCGTTCCACCACCGGCCGCGCGGTCTCGTCGTCCGCGGCGCCGACCTCGTGCAGCGACGTCATGTCGCGATAGGGGACCGTCATGCCGCCGGGCTCGCTCGGCAGCTCCCGCGCCGGCCCCGGCTCGGCGCGCAGAACGGGAACCTCGGCCGGCGCGTCGCCGTCGTCGCGCTGGTGGTAGGCGCGGCCGAGCACCAGGGCGAGCACCGCCACGGCGAGGAGAAACGACAGCAGCGGTACGCGGCTCCGCCGCGGCGCCGCGGCGTCCGGTGCCGTCCGGCCCATTCAGCGCATCTCCTCGACCGGCGCGACGCCCATGATCGCGAGCCCGGCGGCGATCGTCGCCCGCGCCGTTTCGAGCATCGCCAGGCGCGCGCGGCACAGCGGCCGGTCGCCGGGCACGATGAAGCGAAGCTCCGCGTCGTCCTTTCCGCGGTTCCACAGCGCGTGGAACGCCGCCGCGATGTCGGCGAGCGCGAACGCGATGCGGTGCGGCTCGTGCGCCGCCGCGGCGTCCTCGACGCAGCGCGGCCAGCCGGCGACGAGGCCGATCAGGGCCTTCTCCTCCGGCGCGCCCAGGCGTTCGAGATCGTCCGCGCCCGCCGGGCCGAGGTCGCCGAGCCCGGCGGCGTGCCGCTGCACCGAACGAATGCGCGCGTGCGCGTACTGCACATAGAATACCGGGTTGTCGCGCGACTTCTCGGTCACGCGGGCGAAGTCGAAGTCGAGCGCCGCATCGTTGCGCCGCGTCAGCATGATGAAGCGTACCGCGTCCCGGCCCACCGCGTCGACGGCGTCGCGCAGTCCGACGAAGGCGCCGGCGCGCTTCGACATCTTCACCGGCCGGCCGTCGTCGAGCAGGTTGACGAGCTGGCACAGCTTCACGTCCAGCCTCGCCCGGCCCTCGCTCACCGCCGCCACCGCCGCCTGCATGCGCTTGACGTAGCCGCCGTGGTCGGCGCCCCAGACGTCGATCAACTCGTCGAAGCCGCGGCGCACCTTGTCGCGGTGGTAGGCGATGTCGGAGGCGAAGTACGTCCACGCGCCGTCGGGCTTCTTCAGCGGGCGGTCGACATCGTCGCCGAAGCGCGTCGCCCGGAACAGCGTCTGCGGCCGCGGCTCCCAGTCGTCCGGCGGCTTGCCCTTCGGCGGCTCGAGGACGCCCGTGTAGACGAATCCGCGCGCCGCCAGCCAGTCGAGCACGCCGGCCACCTCGCCGCCGTCGATCAGCGCCCGCTCGGAGCTGAACCGGTCCATGCTGACGCCGAGCGCCCCGAGGTCGCCCCGGATCGCCGCCATCATCGCCGCGAGCGCCGCGTCGCGGCACGCCGGCAGCCATGCGGATTCCGCCGCGCCGAGCCAGCGCTCGCCGTCCCGCGCCGCCAGCGCGGCGCCGACGGGCTTGAGGTAGTCGCCCGGATACAGCCCCTCGGGAATCGTCCCGATGTCCTCTCCGAGCGCCTCGCGGTAGCGCAGGTACGTCGACCGCGCAAGCGTGTCGACCTGGGCGCCCGCGTCGTTGACGTAGTATTCGCGGGTGACCGCGTAGCCGGCCCAGGCGAGCAGGTTGGCCAGCGCGTCGCCGAACACCGCGCCGCGGGCGTGGCCGATGTGCATCGGCCCGGTCGGGTTGGCGGACACGTACTCGACGTTGACGGCGCGTCCGTCGCCGAGGCGCGAGCGGCCCCAGTCGGCGCCGGCG
Source organism: Alphaproteobacteria bacterium (assembly GCA_965243325.1). GTDB lineage: Bacteria > Pseudomonadota > Alphaproteobacteria > UBA7887 > UBA7887 > JANQOH01. The sequence goes on from CBDEUQ010000001.1 coordinate 71,617, forward strand.
GCGAGCGCGCCGGCAAGCACGCGCGCCCAGACCGCCGGCTCGAGCGTCAGGTTGACGAAGCCCGGTCCGGCGACGGCGGCGCCCGCCACCCCCTCCATCGCCGCCAGCGGCCCGGCCAGCGCCTCGGCGAGCGCGCGCGGCCGCTGCCCGGCCTGCTTCGCCAGCACCAGCGCCGCGTTGGTCGCGAGGTCCCCGTGGGCGGCGTCGCGCGGCGGCTCCACCGTCACCCGCCGGGTGTCGAGGCCGGCCGGCAGGCGGCCCGCCGCCGCCGCGTCCGCCAGCGCCGACTCGATTCGCTGCCGGTAGTGCGCGAAGACGTTCATCGGAGCGGCATCGACACGTCGAACAGGCGCGCGTGCTCGGTCAGCGCGTAGCGGTCGGTCATACCGGCGATGTAGTCGGCGACGACGCGGGCGGTGGCCGGCGCCCCCGGCGCGCCGGCGCGGCGCGACCAGTCGGCCGGCAGGCACTGCGGCTCGGCGAGGAACAGCCGGAACAGCTCCGTCACCACCCGGCGCGCCTTGCTCGCCATCCGGTTGACGCGGAAGTGCCGGTACATGCGCTGGGTGAGGAACGCCTTGAGCTCTCCGGCCCGCGCCCGCATGTCGCTCGAGAACCCGACGAGCGGCGCCCCGAGCGCGCGCACGGCGGCGGCGCAGTCCGGGCGGTGGCGGCCGACGCGCGTCCGCGTCTCGTCCACGAGGTCGACGATCATCGCGTCGATGAGCCGGCGGATGACCTCGTGGATCGTGCGCCCGCGTTCGAGACCGGGGTGGCGGGCGCGCACCCGGTCCAGCGCCGCGCCGACGAAGGGCACCGCGGCGAGCGCGTCGACCTCGAACAGGCCGGCGCGGAGGCCGTCGTCGAGGTCGTGGTTGCAATAGGCGATGTCGTCGGCGTGCGCCGCAACCTGCGCTTCCGGCCCGGCCCAGGTGTGGAGCTCGAGATCGTGGCGTCGGTTGTACGCGGCCAGGGTCTCCGGCACCGTGCGCAGATCGACGGGCCCGTTGTGCTTGGCGACGCCCTCGAGCGTCTCCCACGTCAGGTTGAGGCCGTCGAAGGCGGCGTAGCGGCGTTCGAAGGCGGTCAGCACGCGCACCGCCTGGGCGTTGTGGTCGAAGCCGCCGAACGGTTCCATCGCCGCGTTCAGCGCGTCCTCGCCGGCGTGGCCGAACGGCGTGTGACCGAGATCGTGGGCGAGCGCGAGCGCCTCCGCCAGGTCCTCGTCGAGGCCGAGCTCGCGCGACACCGAGCGCGCGATCTGCGCCACTTCCAGGCTGTGCGTGAGTCGCGTGCGGTAATGGTCGCCCTCGTGGTAGACGAAGACCTGCGTCTTGTGCTCGAGGCGGCGGAACGCCGCCGAATGCACGATCCGGTCGCGGTCGCGCTGGAAGACGCTGCGGGTCGGGCTCTCGGGTTCCGAATGCAACCGGCCGCGGCTGTTCTCCGGCCTCGTCGCATAGCACGCGGCGGCGGCGTGAATCATGCGCGGAAGGTAGCCGCGCCGGCGGCCGCGATCAACGACGCGGGGCCGCCCGGCGCCGGCCTCCCCCCTGGCGGCGGAACGCATCCGTCCCATATGTGTCCGGCCGCGGCGCTCGATTGACAATGCGCCGGGCGCCCCCACAATAGGGGCAGCGGGAAGGCGCGAGGACGCATGAGCGAGATCGAGCACACGACGGCCGCCGACCAAGGCCTGCGGATGACCGCGGCGGCGGCGCGGCGCATCCAGGCCATCGCCGCCGAGGAGGCCGCCGGCGCCTTCGTCCGCGTCGCCGTGCTCGGCGGCGGCTGTTCCGGGTTCCAGTACAAGTTCTCGATCGACCGCGCCGAGAGCGACGACGACCTCAGGATCGAGCGCGACGGCGCGGTCCTTCTCGTCGACGACATCTCGGTCGGCCTGTTGCAGGGCGCCGAGATCGATTTCTACGAGGGGCTCGAGGGCTCCATGTTCATGGTCACCAACCCCAACGCCACCGCCTCCTGCGGCTGCGGCACGTCGTTCTCCGTCGGCTGACCGCCGGGGGAGCGCCCCGGCCGTGAAGATCGCCACCTGGAACGTCAATTCCATCAGGGCGCGGCTGCCCAACGTGCTCGCGTGGCTCGACGGCGAGGCGCCCGACGTGGCGCTCCTCCAGGAAACCAAGACGACGGACGACTCCTTCCCGCGGCTCGAGTTCGAGGAGCGGGGCTACGTCTGCGCCGTCGTCGGGCAGAAGAGCTACAACGGCGTCGCCATCCTGTCGAAGTATCCGCTCGGCGATGTCGTCGACGCGCTGCCGGGCGACGCCGACGACGGCCAGGCGCGCTACGTCGAGGCATGGGTCGACGCGGGCGCGGCCGGAGTGCGCGTCGCCTCGATCTACCTGCCCAACGGCAACCCGGTGGCGAGCGACAAGTACCCCTACAAGCTGGCCTGGATGGCGCGCCTCGCGGCGCACGCCGAGGCGCTGCTCGCAGCCGAGGAAGCGGTCGTTCTCGGCGGCGACTACAACGTGATTCCGGCGCCGGAGGACGTATACGACCCGGCGGCCTGGGCCGACGACGCCCTGTTCCGCCTGGAGACGCGGCAGCGCTTTCGTGCGTTGCTGAATCTCGGTTACACGGAGGCGTTCCGGGCCCTGCACGGCGAGGCCGGCCGCTACAGCTTCTGGGACTACCAGGGCCGCGCGTTCGAGGCCGACCGGGGCTTGCGCATCGACCATCTTCTGCTCTCGCCGCAGGCCGCGGACCGGCTCGCGGCGTGCGACATCGATTCGAAACCGCGCGGCCGGACCCGGGCCTCGGACCACACGCCCGTGTGGTGCGAGCTCGACGATGCCCGCCGGCGCCCGCCGCCGGCCTGACCGGGACGCCGCCGACCGATGCGCCCGGACGCATCGCATCCGCCGGGGGTGGCCGTCCGCTCCGCCCGCCTCGTCTACGAATCGACGGTGCTGTTCGAGGACCTGTCGCTCGACGTCGCGGCGGGGAGGATCACCTGCCTGCTCGGCCCCAGCGGCGTCGGCAAGACCAGTCTCCTCAGGCTGATCGCCGGTCTGGCGGACGGCGGCGAGGCGGCGTCGGTGCGCTGCACCGACTCGCGGCCGGTCGCCGGGCGCGTCGCCTACATGGCGCAGTCGGACCTGCTGCTGCCGTGGGCGAGCGCGCTCGACAACGTCCTGCTCGGGCCGCGGCTGCGCGGCGAGCGGGGCCGTCGCGGCGCGGCGCAGTCGCTGCTGCGCGAGTTGGGCCTCGCCGGCAGCGAGTCGCTGCGGCCGGCGGCGCTGTCGGGGGGCATGCGGCAGCGCGTGGCTCTGGCGCGGACGCTGCTCGAAGACCGGCCGATCGTGCTCATGGACGAGCCCTTCGCGGCGCTCGACGCGATCACCCGGGCGCGGTTGCAGGACCTCGCCGTGGCCAAGCTCGGCGGCCGGACCGTGCTCCTGGTGACGCACGACCCGCTCGAAGCCATCCGCATCGCCGGCCGCATCCTCGTCATGTCCGGGCGCCCGGCGCGCCTCGGCGCGCCGCTGGAGCCACCGGGCGCGGCGCCGCGCGACCCCTCGGTTCCCCCGCTCGCGGCGCTGTACGGCCGCCTCATGCACGAGCTCACCGCCGCGGAAGCCGCCTGAACGCGCCGGCATGCCGCTCGCTACTTGGCAATGGGTACGATCTCCAGATGCTTTTCGACGGCATCGATGACCGTGTCGGCGAGCGGCAGATGGGCCTTTTCGGATTTCCAGTATTGATGGAATAGCGCGACGGTCTCACGGGCGGTATCGAGTACGAGCTTTCCGGGCAGGCGCGCCTTCGCGGCAAGGTGGGAAAGTTCATCTTCGGAAAACCGATCGAAGCGCTTTGTTCGGCTGAAGTTGAGTGCCGCCTTGTCGTCCGCGATATATGGAATCGTGGAAACGAAATCATAGGCGGGCGCAAGCGCCGCACGACGCTTGTCCGGATAGATCAAAGACCAGTTCTTGAGGTGCATGTCGGCATTGCCGATCAGGACGTTGTAGGTGATCCGCCGGATGAATTCGGCAGTGTCCGCGTGACTTCCTTCGGTCCCGATGACATTGGCGATATTGCTGGCGCTAGCCTTCTTGTACTTGTTCTCCGGATAGACGCCGAAGATCTGGGCGAAGTCCTCGCCGTGAACGAGAGTTCCGTCCGCAAGCCGGTCGAAGCGTTCGACGGCGAGAGCTCGTCCGTTCAGGGCGCCGATCCCTTCGGGGAGGTCCCCTATGGCGTCCGGATCGATGAGTTGGATCGCCGGCACATCCATGCCGATCAGCCGGGCGAGGGTCATCATGGCGAACTCGTTCTCGGGCATGCCGTCGAATTCGCGCGAAGGCAACTTGACGATCCACGATCCGCCCATGCCGCGGACCGGGATCGTCAGCCCGCCCCGCGCCGCCTCGACTGCGGAGAATTTCAATTGGACACCGGCCAGCGAGAACCGCAGTGCATTCCCGCGTCCATGACGATCCGCCTCGTCGTGACCGTCGGCATCGACCGGCCAGACTTCGCCGTTGGCCGGCGTGACGGTGACGGCTCCGGGCAGATCGCGGCCCAGCGCCTGCAGCAGGAAGAATTCGCGCTTCTCGTTCACGCCGGCGCGTTCGGCCAGATAGCTGCGCATGTGCCCCTCGGGCAGCAGGTTCGAAAAGAACGGCAACAGCCTCGTTTGGGTCGGCCTGAATGCGGTGATGAGCTCGCCGAGCCGGTCCTTGAACGAGAGCCCGAGGACCGGCCGGTGTTCGTCTGCCGCGTAGCTCTCGACGAACGCGAACAGCGTGCGGTCCCCCGGCACGTGCGTCAGCGTGCCGATGGGAGTGCCATGAAGCAGGACATCGAGGACACGAACCTCAGCCATGATCGTCGTCGTCCGGACTGTAGGCGGGCCGCACCGTCTCGCCGTCGTCGCTGCCGGCGGACAGGGCATGGGCGAGCGCGTTGCGCAGGTCGCGAAGCTGCGCCAGAGCGTCCTGAAGCGATTCGAGGCCGGCGGTGTTCTCGTGGTAGGCCTTCACCGCTGCGGCCGCGTTGCGGAGTGTGTCGAGGCGGTCTCCGGCAATCGTGAAATGTCGGAGTGCGCGGACCTGCCGCTGGATCCGGGCCAACTCGATCGCGGTCGGACGGACTCGCGCGGCGCGGGCAGCGATGTCCTGAATCTGCTTGAGCTCCCGGAGCGCGCGGCGGCTGGACTTGGCGGCAGCAGGCGCGCTTTCGTCGCTGCGTGCGACCATTGCGTGCACGGCCGGGAGGGCCTTGCGGGCCACGAGCTCGAGTTCCAGATCCAGGATACGGGCGAGCTCGACCAGGGTCGAAACCCGGAGATCGACCGCACCCTTCTCGATCTTCGAGATATGGCTCTGCGGTATTCCGGCCCTGGCGCTGAGCGCGCGTTGGCTCAGCCCCCGGGCTTCCCGGGCGCTCTTCAGTGTGCGGGCGATATGCTCGATGGCGTAGGTCATTTGATCTGTTTCTCTATTTCCGACAGAAAATGTGATATGATTTGATATATCTTATCGAAAAACAGCGTCAAGGAATGATATTCAAAGGAAGATCGTTTTCCTCAAATGATTTGGTTTTACGGATCGGCGGAGAATTCGCGTCAAGATGGCGCCGATCGTGCTCATGAACGAGCCCCCGCCCGCGCTCGACGCGACCGCCCGGGCCCGGTTGCAGGACCCCGCCTTGGCCTCCGCAGGCTTCAGCGGACCCGCAGCACGAGGAACTCGTAGCCGTAGAACTCCGAGCAGGCGTGCCAGATGTCGATCTCGTGCTGGCACCGGTCCGCCAGTTCCTGTGCATCCGGCGCATCGCGATGACGATTGCGGAATCCGGTCACGTTGTCTTGCAGCGGCCGATAGTAGTCGTCCCACCACGCCGATGCGGGGAGCGGAAAGTGCCCCACGGTCTCGTAGCCGCAGGTCTCGGCGGCCTCCAGGAGTGCGGACGTGTCGCGGATTGCCGGATACTCCCGGCTCCAGAACGCAGCGCATTCGGCGGGCGGCCCTGGCTTCCGCCAGCACACTTCGGTCAGCGCGACGTGCCCGTTGCGCCGCAGCACCCTCTGCCAGTCGCGCAGCCCCGCTTCGAAACCCACGTTGTAGATGGCGCCTTCGCACCAGATCAGGTCGAAGGAGCCGTCCGCGAAGTCGAGACTGCGCATGTCCGCCACGCGCGCTTCCAGTCGGTCCGCGATGCCCAGCCTCCGGGCCTCACGGTTCAGAGCGTCGATGAACGGCGGATGGTTGTCGATGGCGACGATGCGCGCCGGCGAGCCGTTCGCCAACACCAAAGTCTGGGCGCCGGTCCCGCATCCGATGTCGAGCACGCACGTCATCGGCCCGACGTCCGGCACGAGCCCGAGCGCCCGGCGCGTGCCCGCCGCGCTTCCCGGTCCCTGCCGGGGCAGCCCGCTGAACAGCTCGAAGAACAGCGCGGTGGCTCGATCCGGCCCCATGACCTCAATTGTCGCGTGTCTGGAGTGAGCCCCCGGGGCCGGACGGGTCGATGGAAATGGTCTGACCGGTGCGCCGGGCATTCGAAGGATCGACGCCCATGGCCAGGCACCGCACCAACGGCATCGCCTTCAAGCGCCAGGTCGTTCGGGAGTATCTCGCCGGCGAGACGCTGCACGGCCAAGCCCGGTGATGCCGCGGCCGGCAAGCGGCCGAACGATCCGCGTCCCCTGCGCTCCCGCTAATTGAGGTGAAACGGCCGCGACACGCGGGGATTCAGCGCCCGGAACTTCAGCGGCGCGTCGGTCACCGCAAGACAGATGCAGATTTCCTCCGGTCCCGCGACAGGCCGGTGCACCGCCTCCCGGTCGGCGATCTCGACATCGCCGCGCCGGTACCACGAGCCGCGGTCGTAGAACGACCCCGCCAGGACCAGCATGGCTTCGAAGTCGCCGCGCCCGTAGTCCGGCGCGCTTTTCCCGGCCGGGATTGACAGCAGCCGCGCCATGGCGCCCGAGTCGCCCGTCTTCAGGGGAACCTGAAGGATGCCGTTGCCGAGCGCGCGCCAACCGAGCGCGGCGGCGTCGGCGCCGGCATAGTCACGGAGCGGTTGCGGAAGCACGAACGGTCCGGCCGCGTCCGGACGGGCGGCCACGCGGGTGCCGTTCTCCGGGTCCCGACCGTTCGTCACGGCTTCCAGCATGGCGTCGTCGATCGCGGCGCCGGGCGGCGCGAAGTCGATCAGCGCGCCTCCGACGGCTTCGACCAGGGCGAGGTCGGCGCGGCAAATGGGGCAGAGCGCCAGATGCGTGGCGACGAGCAGCGACGTGGCTTCGTCCGGCGTTCCCGCGCCGTAAGCGAGCAGGAGATCGCCGCCGACGTGGTGCTGGATGGTCATGGCAGCTCCTGCCGCCGCGGGCCGAGCTCGGCACGCAGGCGGTCGAACGCGAGACGCGCCCGCGACTTGGCGGTGCCGACGGGAATCCCCAGCCGGACCGCGATCGCCGCATAGGTCTCGCCTTCGTAGAACGCCAACCGCAGGACTTCGCGCTGATCCTCGCTCAGTACGGCAAGCGCGGCGCGAACGGCGTGCGCCCGCTGCCGCGCCGCGAGCGCCTGCTCGCCGTCGGGCGCCGGGTCGGGCCGGAAGGCCGGGTCCTCGGGATCGAACTCCGGCCGGCGGTCGCGGCGGAAGGCGTCGATGCGCCGATTGCGCGCGATCGCGTAGATCCAGGTGGCGGCGGTCGCGCGCCGGCTGTCGTACAGTGTCGCCTTGCGCCAGACCGTGGCGAACACCTCCTGCAGCACGTCGTCGACCTTGCCCGCATCGCCGCCGCCGGCGACCAGCCAGGTCCGCATCTTCGGGCCGAAATGGCGGAACAGCACCGCGAACGCCTCGCGATCCCGCCGCTCGGCGACGGCCAGCAGGCGCACCGACATGTCGTCGACCGGGCCGGTCGAGGGTTCCGTGCCGGGCGGAGCGCCCGTTGCCGGAGGTCCAGGAAGCGCCGCAGCCTCGTCCCCGAGAGGACGGAGGGGCGGAAATCCGACCGTGTTCCTGGAGCAACTCATACCCGAATATACCGCTTCAGCGCCCTTTCGCACACCCTTTCCGGCACGCCTCGGTGATCCGCCGGGACCTTCGCTGCGTATACGAGTCTATGAGACCGGCGCGAACGGGGTTTCCGGCGCAGCTTTTCGGCCTGCGGCGCAACGTGGCGGACCGGCCGGCTGGGCGCGCGCGCGTCGCCGTCGTCGCCGCCGGGATCGGCCGTCGTCCCGGTCGCCGGCGGCGTCCGCATCGTCTCGATCGCCGCGAGTACGCGCGGCAGCCTGCGGGCACGGTTTCTGCTGCTCCGCCGTCTTGACGATCGAACCGCAACGGAGGATACGGACCGTGTATCGCCTCTCATGCCGCTTGTCCCTTGCCGCGCTCGCCATCGCCGCGACGTCTCCATCCGCCGTGGCCGACGGGCACGGGGAGGCCGAGCAGCCCCGTGAAAGCGCGGTCATCACCCTCGACGATGTCGTCGTCACCGGAGTCGGGCGTCCCGAGCCGCTCAGCAAGGTCGCCAGTACGGTTCAGCTGATCGACTCGGAAGAAATCCGGGACGCGCACAACAGCTCGGTCACCCAGTCGCTGTCGGAGCGCGCCGTCGCCTTTTTCAGCGAGTGGACGGCGGGCCAGACCTCGATCACCATGCGCGGCGCACGCAGCGACGGCCAGGGCCGCGACTTCCGGGGCCAGGTGCTGGTGCTGCTGAACGGCCGCCGGGCCGGCACGGCGAACCTGTCCAAGCTCTCGCCGAACCAGCTCGACCATATCGAGATCATTCGCGGCCCCGCCTCGGTCGCATTCGGCAATCAGGCGATAGGCGGCGTCATCAACCTGATCACGCGCGACGCCCGGAGCGTCGCCGGCGGCACGGCCTCGGTCGAGGGCGGCAGCTTCGACTACGGCCAGGTGACGGCGGAATACGGCGGCGTCCTGTCCGACGGTCTCGGCGCCTATGTCGGCGCCAGCGGCATGACCAGCGGCGACTACGACGGCGGCTCCGGCGCCTCGACGCAGGTCAACACCGCGTCGAAGCGGGCCGGCGCGCTCGCCGCCCTCAACTGGGACATCGGCCCGGAGCAGTGGCTGGATCTCACGGCACGCACCGGCGGCGTCTACGACGTCGGGTTCCGCGGCTCCTCCTGGGACTACGACAACACCGGCGATCGCTGGAACCGCTCGGTCGACCTCGAATATTCCGGCGTGCTGGCGGATCCGGGCATCGACCTGAACGCCCATTTCTATGCCTTCCGCGACGTCGACTCCTTCCAGTGGGGTTCCGAAGCCAGCGGCTTCGACGAGGACAACAATCACCGGGAGCTCACGGCATACGGCGTAAGATTGACCCCGGAAATCGAGCTCGGCGGGTCCACGGGGCTGCTTCTCGGCTTCGACGGCGAGCTGTCCTACCTGCGCAACAGGCGCGACCGGCTCTCCGTCGACGGCGGACCGACCCCGCAGACCGCACCGTACGACAACAACGAGGATAACCTGCTGACTGCGGCCTATGCCGAGCTCACCAGGTCCTTCCTCGACGACCAGCTCACCCTGCGCGCGGGCGGGCGGTATACCCGCAACGAGCTCAGCGTCAAGGACACGCCGAACGTCAACCTGAGCGGCGAGACCGACCGCACCTTCGACGGCACGACGTACAGCGCCGGCCTCGCCTGGGCGGTTCGGCCGGGCCTCAAGCTCCGGGCAAGCTATGCCACCGGCTTCCGCTCGCCGACCGGCAGGGAGCTGGTCGGCGAGTACTCGCCGGTGCTGACGCCAAATCGCATTTTTCTCGGCAACGGCGACCTCGATGCCGAAGAGAGCCAGCAGTACGAGATCGGCCTCACCTACGCGCCCGGCGACCTTTTCTTCGACCTCGCCCTCTTCGATCAGACGATCGAGAACCGGATCACCACCGAGCTGATCGATGCCCGCGGCGAGGGAAGCAGCGACGACATACGCCAGTACGCCAACGCCGACGGCGACGCGCGAGTCCAGGGCATCGAAGTGCAGGCCCAATTCGACACCGCGCCCTGGCTTCGCCTCGCGGACCAGCGTCTCACTCTCGGCGTCGACGGTGCCTGGAACTTCAAGTTGCAGGCCGACGGCATAGACCGCCGGGACAGTGGCCCCCATGCCGACAAGCTGCAGCGCTTCAACGAATACCAGGCCGCCCTTCGGCTCGGCTACGAGTGGCGCGATCGTTGGAGCCTCGGTCTGACCGGCATGCTGAAGGGGCCGATGTACTACGACACAGAAGAAAGGCTGTTGGTGGGCACCGCCGAGCCGGCCAGGAACTACGTGCACCGCAAGGATGCCTACTGGGTCTTCAAGCTGCGCGCCCGCTACCACGCGACCGACCGGATCACCGTTTACGGTGGGATCGACAACCTGTTCGACAAGAACGAGCACCCGATCTTCATCGCTATCGACGAGCAGCCCTACATCTCCGATCCCGCGCGCTCCAACGGCGGCAGGGGCAATTCCATGCGCGGGCGCTTCTTCTTCGCGGGCGCGAGGGTCAGCTTCTGATCGATCACGCCCGACGCCGCCTGGCGGCCGCTGCGGTCTGGATCCTCGCCGCAGCGGCCGCCCTTCCTCGTACGGCGGCAGGGCGGCAGGACGACTGGCCGCGCGAGGTGACCGACGCGCTGGGACGACGGGTCCGGATCGACCGCCGGCCGACCCGCATCGTGCCGGTCTTCTCCAGCAATACCGAGATCGTCGCGGCGCTTGGTGGCGCCGAGCGCATCGTCGCGATCGATGGCCTGACCTGGTTTCCGCCGGAGATCGTCGACCGGCCGCGCATCGGCAACCGCATCGGCTTCAGCCCGGACATCATTGCCCGGCTCGGCGCCGACCTCGTCATCGTGACGCCGGCGCGGCACGCGGCCGCGCGGCTGTTGCGGCCGATGAGCCTGTCCGGCGTTCCGGTGCTCGTCCTCGAGCATCCGACGCTGGCGCGGATCCTGGCCAACATCGGCCTCGTCGGACGCGTGATCGGCAGCGAGGCGGAGGCGCGGGCGCTCATCCGAACGATCGAAGACGAGCTCTCGGCGCTGGCCGTGCTCTTCGCCTCGCGGCCGCCGAAGCGGGTCTACTTCGAGACCGGCGCCGCCGGCCGTTCCGGCTTCCTCTCGGTCCGGCCCGGAACCTATACCGACGACATCCTTCGCCACGCCGGCGGCCTCAACGTCTTCGGCGACCGCACGAGTCTCTCGCAGGTCAGCGGCGAGGCCGTCTTCCGCGCCGATCCCGACCACATCCTCGTCGCCGGCAGCGAGGCGGATGTCGCCGCCCTTCGCGAGCGTCCCCACTGGAACGGCATCCCCGCCGTCGCCGCGGGGCGGGTCGACGCCATACCGCGCGGCCAGGTCCTGATCCCCGGGCCCCGGGTCGTCGAGGGCGTGCGCAGCGTCGCCCGCGTGCTGCACCCCGATCTCGTGTCGACCCGGCGGGGATGACGCGCATACTCGGCGTCCCCGCGGGCTGGCTGGCAGGCCTGGTCGCGGCGGCGGTCGTGTCCATCGGACTCTCCATGATGCTCGGCCCGGAGCTGCTCGGCCCCGGCCGGCTGCTCGACCTTCTCCGCCCCGCGGCGGGCGACCATCCCATGGACCGCCTGCTGCTGGACTGGCGGCTGCCGCGTGTGCTGACCGCCTTCCTGGTCGGCGGGCTGCTCGGCGCGGCCGGGGCGATCTTCCAGGGCATTTTCCGCAACCCGCTCGCCGATCCCTTCCTGATCGGCACCGCGCCGGGCGCGGCGCTCGGCGCCACCCTCGCGCTGCTGGCCCCGGGGCTCGCGGTCTTCCAGGCGGTCTCCCCGCTCCTGCTGCTGCCGTTCCTGTCGTTTATGGGCGCCTTCGGCGCGACGCTCGGCGTCCTGGTGCTCGCTCGACTCGCCCAGGTGCGCGACACCGCCGGCCTGCTGCTCGCCGGCGTCGCCATGGCGGCGTTCCTCGGCGCCTTGCGCAGCTATCTGATGCTGGCGCTCGCCGACGAGACCATCAGCCTCCAGGTCGTGCTGTCGTGGACGCTGGGCGGAATCCAGACTCCCTTCTGGCGCGAGCTGGCGCTGATCGCCCTGGCGACGCTGGTCCTGTCGTTGCTCGCCCGCCGGCTTTCCGTCGGTCTCGACGTCCTTGGCCTGGGCGACGAAGTGGCGCGCAACATGGGCCTTCCGGTCGAGCGTTTCGTCATGATCGCGACGGTGCTCGCCTCGGCCATCGTGGCGCTCGCGGTCACGTGGGGCGGAACGATCGGCTTCGTCGGCCTGATCGTGCCCCATCTGGTGCGCTGGACGATGGGGCCGCGTCACGCGCCGCTCATTCTGGCCTCGACCCTGGTCGGCGGCATTCTCCTGACTCTCTTCGACGGTCTGGCACGCAGCCTCCTCCCGCCGGCGGAGATCCCGCTCGGCTTGTTGACCGCTCTGGTCGGCGCGCCCTTCTTCATGCTCCTGCTGGCAAGGCGCAGCGCGCGATGACTCCGGCGACAGCCCCATGCGGTCCCCTTGCCCGCCTTTCGGACCTGCGTCTCGCCAAGGCCGGCCGCCCGGTGCTCGACGGCGTCGCGCTGGACGTCTTCGCCGGGGAGCTGCTCGCCCTGATCGGCCCCAACGGCGCCGGCAAGAGCAGCGCCCTCAAGTGTCTCGGCGGCATCGAAATGGCGTGGCGCGGCGGGATCGAGCTGGAAGGGCGCCCCTTCGGCGCCTTTCCCTCGGGCGAACGGGCGCGACGGGTCGCCTATCTCCCGCAGTTCTTCGCGCCGCACTGGGATTTGAGCGTCGCCGACCTCCTGGACATCGGTCGACGCCGCGGCCTGACGACGCTCGGATGGAGCGAGGTCGGCCGGTCGGCGCACGCGGCCGGCGACGCCTCCGCGCGGCTGGGCCGCCTGCTCGGCGACCTCGAGCTGACCGGGCTTGTGGACCGGCGCTTCGCCTCGCTGTCGGGCGGGGAGCGTGCCCGCGCGTTGCTTGCACAGGCGCTGGTTACGGAGCCCAGCCTGCTGCTCGCCGACGAGCCGATCGCCAGCCTCGACCCGGCCCACCAGCTCAGGACCATGCAGTACCTCCGCGGATGCCGGCGCGAAACCGCGTCGCTCGTCGTGCTCCACGACGTCAACCTGGCGCTGCGCTTCGCCGACCGTATCGCAGTCATGGCGGACGGCCGGATCGCGGCTTGCGGCATGAGCGACGAAATCGCAGCCTCCGGCATTCTTGCCGAAGTCTTCGGCGTGCGCTTCGAGACGCACGCGACGTCCTGGGGACGGGCGTTGCTGCCCGCTTGACGTGAACTCGCAGGGACACGGGATGACACCGTCGGCGTTCTGGAAGCTGGCCTTCGCCCAGGCGGCCGAAGGCAAGGTTCGCTGGCGCGACCACGCGGCGGAGGAAGCCTTCTGGCGCGACTACGCGCCGGGCTACGACGAGCGGAGCCCGCTGGCTCAGCGGGCCGATGCGCCGGTGGCCGACCTGCTGGCGCTGCTGCGGCCCGACGACCGCCTGCTCGAGATCGGGCCCGGGTCCGGTGCGTTCACCCGGCGCATCGCCGGCCACGTCGCCGAGATCGCCGGCATCGAGCCCTCGACGGCCATGCGGGCCGAGCTGCTGCGCCGTTGGGAGCCGCGCTTCGGCTCGCCGCCCCGGCTCTGGCCCTGCCGTTGGGAGGAAGCGCCGGAGCTGGAGTCCGATGTGGTCCTCGGATGCAACGCCTTCTATCGCATGGAGGATATCGCGGCCTCGTTGTCGAAGATGCAGCGCTGCGCGGCCCGATGCGTGGTTCTGGTGCAGAGCGTCGGCGCCCCCCATGCGCCGCCGCTGCACGTCCGGCTCGACGGGCGCCTCCTCGAGCGCGAGCGCGCGCACGCCCTCTCCGACGTCCTGGACGAGCTGGGGATCGTCCACCGCCTGCGGCTCTATTCGGTGGAGCGTGCCCCAGGCTCTTGGGGCGATGTCGCTCTGATCGACTGGCAGGCGGGCCCCTGACCCGTCGCAATCGCATTCCATAGATGGATCGCCTCCCGGTCGGCGGCGCAGGAGACCTGCGGTGGCCGCCGTGACCTGCTGATTGGTCCCGGACGTGTGTGGACGCCCCTGGTGACGCAAGCATTTTCTTCGGTCGGTTCGGTGCGCGCGGTCAGGTGCTGTCGTGTGTCCGGCCTCTCTATGCGGCACGTCACACGCCGCGGGCCCTCATGGAGATGCGCGGATCGGGTCCATATCGCTTACGCGAGCTCGAAAGCTCTGCGTCCGGAGACTGGTTTTCCCGATCCCGTCTCGATCGACCGTTTGCCCTTGCCTTTCCTCAGACCTGCCCGCGTCCCCGACAGCGACCCGCCCGACCGCCCTCTCAGGCGGCGGCGGGAGCCCGGTAGCTCTCCTTCTTCGTCATCAGCGCCCAGACGATGCGCGCCATCCGGTTGGCCAGCGCCACGGCGACGAGCATGCGCGGTTTGCGCGCCAGCATCCTGGCAAGCCATGGGTCGTTCGTCCTGCCGCGCCGAGCCGCCCAGCGAACGACCGCCATGGCGCCCGTGATCAGCAGCCGCCTCAAGTCACGCTGGCCCATCTTCGATATCTTGCCCAGGCGCGGCTTGCCGCCAGTCGTGTGCTGGCGCGGCACCAGGCCGAGCCAGGCGGCGAAGTCCCGGCCGCGCCGGAAGGTCTCCATCGGCGGCGCGAAGGACTGGACCGCCATCGCGGTGATCGGCCCGATCCCCGGCACGGTCATCAGACGGCGCGCCTCCTCGTCCTGCCGGGCCACCGCCCGGATTTCCTCTTCAAGGCCATCGATCTTCTCGCCAAGCCCGGCAATCTGGTTCAGCAGAAGGCCGGCCAGATCGTGGACCGCGTCCGGCAGATCCAAGTCCGGGTCTTCAAGCGCCGACGCCAAGCGCCCGACATGGGCCGGACCCTGGGGAGCAACGATGCCGAACTCCGCCAGATGACCGCGCAAGGCGTTGATGGTCTGGGTGCGCTGGCGTACCAGGAGATCACGCGTGCGGAACAGCATGCCCCGGGCCTGCTGCTCGACGGTCTTCACAGCCACAAAACTCATCGTCGGGCGCGATGCTGCCTCGCAGATCGCCTCCGCATCCGCCGCATCGTTCTTCTGTCGCTTGACGTAAGCCTTCACGTAGGCCGGCGGAACCAACTGCACCGCATGGCCCAGGCGGCTGATCTCGCGGCCCCAATGGTGCGCACCGCCGCAGGCTTCCATCGCGACTGTGCAGGGCTGCTGCGAGACCAGAAACCCCAGCACCTTCGCCCGGCTCAGCTTCTTCCGGAACGCGACCGATCCATCGGGCCGCGCGCCGTGAAGCTGAAAGCTGTTCTTCGCGAGATCGATCCCGATCATGCTAACCTGTTCCATGGACGCCCCTTTCCTCTCTTGGCGTTTACGACACCGCCAACTTGGCACATTGCGATGCCGTCGGGAGGGGCGTCCACTCCATCGCTTACCCGCGACGTTGGGCCCGAGCCCACTGGCGGAGTCGATTGCGCACTGCGGGAGGCCTCTCCGTCCGGGGTGACCGGAAGGAAAAGCCGGCGCTCAACTGTCACCCCGGCCGACCGAAGGGAGAGCCGGGGTCCAGTCTTCCCGCCGCCGCCGTAACGCTTGCCCTGGACCCCTCCTCAAACCCGGGGCGACGCCGCGGTCCGTAGAAGAACCGGGACACGGACCCCGAAGCCGGCGGTCTTGAGACCGCGAACATCGTATGAAATCTTGCCGGGACGGAGCGCTTGGACGCGGGCATCCGTCAGGGTGCTTTCGGGCGTCGAACGTCTCCCGGCCACGGAATGCGGGAGAAGGGACGGCTGGTTACCGGGCGGCCATCGCTACACGAACGCGTGCCGGTGTGGCTGCGCGCCGCGCTCACCGCCGCCGGGCTTCTCGGCCTGTGGGCGGCGGTGGCGCACGGCTTCGCGCTACCGCACTACATTCTGCCGGGTCCGGAGCGTGCCTTGGCGGCGTGGTGGGAGCGCGCGCCGCTCATTCTCGACCACGCCGCGGTGACGTCCGTCGAGATCGTCCTCGGCCTCGCCTTCGGCAGCCTCCTCGGCGCCGTGAGCGCGCTGACTCTCGCCTTCTTCCGCCCGGCGCGCGTGTGGCTGATGCCGCTGCTCGTCTCGTCGCAGGCGATCCCGGTGTTCGCGCTGGCGCCGATCCTCGTGCTCTGGCTGGGCTACGGGATCGCCTCGAAGGTGGCGATGGCGGTGCTCATCATCTACTTCCCGGTCACGGCGACGTTCTACGACGGTCTCAGGCGCACCGACCCGGGCTGGCTCGACCTCGCGGCGACCATGGGCGCCTCGCCGCGCGCCGTGCTGTTTCGCGTCCGAGTGCCCGCGGCGCTGCCCGCGTTCGCGTCGGGCCTGCGCGTCGCCGCCGCGGTGGCGCCGATCGGCGCCGTCGTCGGCGAATGGGTGGGCGCCAGCGCCGGACTCGGCTATCTGATGATGCACGCCAACGGACGCATGCAGATCGACGTGATGTTCGCCGCGCTGCTGACCCTCGCCGTCATCGCGCTCGTCCTTTACACCGTCGTCGACCGCACGCTCCGCCGGTTGTTGCCGTGGCAGCCCGATTCCGCCGCGGCCGGGCGGTGAGCGCGCCCTGAACGGAGAGGAACCGGCCCATGTCCCGCTGGAACGCGCGCCGCGAGCGCTTTCGGGCGCTGATGTCGGGCGCCGGGTGCGTCTTCCCGGCGTCCGTGTTCGATCCGATCTCGGCGCGGATCGCCGAGGATCTCGGTTTCGAGGCGGGCATGTTCGCCGGCTCCGTCGCGTCGATGGCGGTGCTCGGCGCGCCCGACCTGATCGTCCTCACGCTGTCGGAGTTCGCCGGCCAGGCGCATCGCATCTGCCGCGCCTCGTCGCTGCCGCTGATGGTCGACGCCGACCACGGCTACGGCAACGCGCTGAACGTCATGCGCACCGTCGAGGCGCTGGAGACCGCCGGCGTCTGCGGCCTGTCGATCGAGGACACCGACCTGCCGCGGCGCAGCGGCGGCGGGCCGCGGCTGATTCCGCTCGCCGAGGGCGTGGGCAAGGTTCGCGCCGCCCTCGCCGCACGCGCCGACCCGGGCCTCGTCGTTGCCGGGCGCACCGGCGCGGCGGCGATCTCGGGGATCGACGACGCCCTCGCGCGGGCCCGCGCCTACGCCGATGCGGGCGCCGACGCGGTCTTCCTCACCGGTCTCCGCTCGGAGGCCGACCTCGAGGCCGCGGCCGCGGCGCTCGCCGGCGTGCCGTTGATCGTCGGCGGCATGGGCGGCGCGGCGGCCGGCCGCGCCCGCCTCGCGGCGCTCGGCGTCCGCCTGTGCCTCACCGGCCACCAGCCGTTCGCCGCTGCCGTCGAGGCCGTCCGGCGGACGCTGGCGGCGCTCAGGGAGGGTGCCCGGCCCGCCGATCTGGAGGGTGTCGCCTCGCCGGAGACGATGGCGCGCGTGACCCGCGCGGCGGACTACCAGCGGCGGATTCGCGACTTCCTGTAGCCGCGGCGCGTCACTGCGCGAGGCGGTTTTCCAGCTCGCCGACGGCGCGGGCGACGAGCGCGCGGTCGGCCGTCGCGTCCAGTTCGGCCGCGATCGCCCGGCCCGTCGCGGCGAGCGCCGAATCGATCATCGCCGCGCGGATCTCGGCCGCCGCGCGGGCCTCCATCTGGGCGATCTTCTCTTCCGCCGCGCGGGTCCGGCGGGCGAGCTGCTCCTTGAGCCGCGCCTCCGACTCGGCGGCGATTCGCGCCGCCGCTTCCTGCGCGTGGGCGAGCACCGCCTCGGCTTCGGCGGCGGCCTCGCGCTGGCGCCGCTGGTAGGTCGCGAGCAGGCTCTGCGCTTCCTCGCGCAGCCGCAGCGCCTCTTCGAGTTCCTGCCTGACGGCGTCCGCGCGCCGGTCGAGCGCGCCGGTCGCGAAACTCCACAGCTTGCCGCCGAAGGCGACGAAGAAGAGAACGAAGGCGGCGCCGACCCAGAAGGATGCGTCGAACATCGGGCTACCGGGAGTCCTCGAGCGCCGCCGTCACCGCCGCGTCCGACGGCGAGACGCCGGCGAGCTTGACGCTGGCGTCGCGGACGATGCCAGCCGCGTGGGCGCGCATGTCGGCCAGCGCGCGGGCGCCCGCCTCGGCGATCCGCGCCTCCGCCCGCGCCGCGTCGGCTTCCAGGCGGGCGGCGAGTTCGGCGTGGCGCCGCGTCGCCTCGGCGGCGGCCTCCTGCGCCGTCTGCACGGTCAGCCGGTGCGCCTCGCCGCGCGCTTCCGCCATCGCGCTCTCGTACGCCGCCAGCATCTCCGCGGCTTCGCCGCGCAGGTCCTCGGCGCGTCCGAGATCGGCTTCGATGCGCTCGCGCCGCGCCTGCAGCATGTCGCCGACGCGCGGCAGCGCGAATCGCGACATGATCAGGTACAGCGCGCCGAAACTGACGGCGAGCCAAAAGAGTTGCGGCAGGAAGGTCGCGGCGTCCAGTTGCGGCATGGGCCGTCCCCCGTCCCGCGCCGCCTACAGGAACAGGATCAGGAACGCGATCAGCAGCGCGAACAGCGCGATCGCCTCGGTGAGCGCGAAGCCGAGAAGGACGTTGCCGAAGACCTTCGGCGCCGCTGCCGGGTTGCGCGCCGCGGCGGCGACGAAATTGCCGAAAATCGTGCCGATGCCGATGCCGACACCGGCCAGCGCGATGGTCGCGAGGCCCGCGCCGATCATTTTCGCCGCTTCGAGTTCCATTGGGTGCGTCCTTTCCGTGGTCGGGTCCGTGGTCGGGTGTTCAGTGGTGCATGTGCAGCGCGTCGTTGAGGTAGAGGCACGACAGCACGGCGAAAACGTAGGCCTGCAGGCAGGCGATGCCGATTTCCAGCCCGGTCAGCGCGACGATCAGCGCCAGCGGCGCCCAGCCGCCGATGATGCCGAGCGCGACGACGAAGCCGCCGAACACCTTCAGCATCGTGTGCCCGGCCATCATGTTCGCGAACAGGCGCAGGCTCAGGCTGACCGGGCGCACGAAGTACGACAGCACCTCGATCGGCACGAGGATGAACAGAAGCGGCAGCGGCACGCCGTCGGGCACGAAGAACTTGAGGAATCGCGCGCCGTGGCGGGCGAAGCCGATGACCGTCACGCCGACGAACACCACCGCGGCCATGGCGAAGGTGACGACGATGTGGCTGGTGAAGGTGAAGCTGTAGGGGATCATCCCGAGCAGGTTGCCGAACAGGATGAACACGAACAGCGTGAAGACGAACGGGAAATAGGGCCGCCCGGCGGCGCCGGCGTTGTCGCGCACCATGTTGGCGACGAACTCGTAGGAGAGCTCGACGAGCGACTGCAGCCGCCCGGGCACCATGGCGCGGCCGCGCATCCCGGCCGCGAACAGCAGCGCCGTCAGCCCGACGGCGATGGTCATCCACATGGCCGAGTTGGTGTAGCTCAGGTTGAGCTCGCCGACGTGAATCGGCAGCAGCTCGTGAATTTCGAACTGTTCGAGCGGGCCGTGGCCCGCGTCGCCGGTCCCGTTCTCGGTCGCCACGCCCGCCTACCTCGCCTCGCCGTCGCCCTTGCCGTCCGACCCGCCGCCGAGCAGGCCGAAGCCCGCCCGCGAGATCGCGCGCCACGTGTTGAGGGCGCCGGCGCCGGCGCCGAGAAAGAAGAAGACCACCGTCAGCGCCGGCAGGGTGCCGAGCCAGCGGTCCAGACCGTACCCGATAGCGGTGCCGACGCCGACACCGGCGACCATCTCCACGCCAATTCTGAAGGCCGTCCCGAGTCCGGCCGCCGGCGGCGGCGCTTCGTCGGGCGCCTGCGGGGCGAGGCGGCTGGTTTCGCGCGCCCGCCGCAGTCGTGCCTCCAGGCGCCGGAGATCGCCGCGATCGTCCTCCGGACCGTCGCTCACGCCGTCCTCCGCGCCGGAAACGGCGCGCAACCTATGGCGGGGCCGGGTCGCTGTCAAGCGGCGGCGCGGGGCAGCCGAACCCCCCTCGTCGTCACCCCGGCCGCTGTCGGCCTCCGGCTCCCAGGAGAGCGAGGCCGACAGCCCCGCATCGCGGAAGCCCTTCGAGTCGTGGCTCGCCAGACCCCGGCCCCGGAGATCGACACTCGGGCCCCGCGCGGGGTCCGTCCAGGCGATCCCGCCGCCGACATCCACCCCGAACCCTGTCTCCGCATCGCCGCAGCCCTGGATGCGCGCGCCGGACTGCCCCGCGCCAAGGTCCCGTCCCGGGCGACCGCGAGGCCGGAGAGGACCACCGTCTCGACCGTGTGCGCCGTCCCGCGGTCGATGTTCCGGATGCCCCCGAACGCGACGTCGAGGGAAGCCCAGGACCCGGCCGGGCCGCACCGAATCGACCTCGTCGCGTTCCACGCGACATGCTGTGAAATATGCGTGTGAAGATTGGACTGTTCGGTATCGATTCGATATGGGTCGCTTTGCGCGCCCGTCATCCGAACAAGGGAGATCCCGATTGACGGAACTGGACGACCTGAAGCGGGAGAACGAGGCATTGCGCCAGCGCATCGCCACGCTGAATGCGGCCATCCTGAGGATCAACGCGAGCCTCGACCTCGACACCGTGCTCGACGACGTGGTGGAGAGCGCCCGGGCATTCACCGGCGCCCGCTGGGGCATCATCGTTGCCGTTGAAGAGGCCGGCGCGCCGCTCGCCTCCGTGTTCACGGGCTTCACCCCGGAGGAGCAGCGCGAACTCTACGCCTGGCCCGACAGCGCGCGGCTGTTCCAGCACTTCCGCGAGCTGCCGGGGCCGGTGCGGGTCGACAACCTCGCGGCCTATGTCCGCGCGCTCGGCATCGAGCCCGCGACGATGTTCTCGCGCAGCTTCCAGGGCACGCCGATGCGCCACCGCGGCGCCGACGTGGGCAGCTTCTTCCTCGCCGACAAGGCGGACGGGGAACCTTTCACCGACGAAGACGAGGAGGTCTTGGCCCTGTTCGCCTCGCAGGCCGCCTCGGCGATCGCCAACGCCCGCACCCACCGCGACGAGCGCCGCGCCAGGGCCGATCTCGAGGCCCTGGTCGAGACCACGCCGGTGGGCGTCGTGGTGTTCGACGCGAAGAGCGGCCGCCCGGTGTCGTTCAACGCCGAGGCGCGTCGGCTCGTGGAGGAGCTGCGGATGCCCGGCCGCGGGCCGGAAGAGCTGCTCGAGGTGGTCAGCTTCAGCCGGGCGGACGGGCGCGCGGTCTCGCTCGCCGAGTTCCCCATCGCGCAGTTTCTCGGCACCGGCGAGACCGTGCGCGCGGAAGAGGTCGTGCTCTCGGTGCCGGACGGGCGCAGCGTCAGGATGCTGATCAACGCGACGCCGATCCATGCCGAGGACGGCACGGTGGCGTCGGTGGTGGTGACCATGCAGGACCTGGCGCCGCTCGACGAGATCGAGCGGCTGCGCACCGAGTTCCTCGGCCTGGTCAGCCACGAGCTGCGCGAGCCGCTGGCCGCCATCCGGGGCTCGGCGTCGACGCTGCTCGACGACGCCGCCGCGCTCGACCCGGCCGAGATGCGCGAGTTCCACCGCATCATCTTCCAGCAGTCCGGCCACATGCGCGGCCTGATCGGCGACCTGCTGGACGCGGGCCGCATCGACACCGGCACGCTCTCGGTCGCCCCCGAGCCCTCGGAGCTGGCCGAGCTGGTCGAGCGGGCGCGGGACACCTTCGTCGGCGCCGGCGGCCGGCACGCCGTCCTCGTCGATCTCCCCGCCGGCCTGCCGCGCGCCATGGCCGACCGCCGGCGCATCGTGCAGGTGCTCAACAATCTCTTCGCCAACGCCGCCAGGGCCGCGCCGGAATCGTCTCCCATCCGGGTCCGGGCGGCGCGCGAGGACGCCCACGTCGCGGTTTCGGTCGCCGACGAGGGCCGCGGCATCGCGCCGGAGCAGTTGCCGCGGCTCTTCGACAAGCACAGCCGGGAGGGGTCGAAGGCCGGCTACGGTTTGGGCTTGGCGATCTGCAAGGGGCTGGTGCATGCCCATGGCGGGCGCATCCGGGCCGAGAGCCCCGGACCCGGGCGCGGCGCCACCGTCACCTTCACCCTGCCCGCGGCCGGGGACCCCGGCGCCGAAGCGGCCGCCGAACCGCCGCCGGGCCGGCAGCCGGACGACCAGCCGCGCATCCTCGTGGTCGACGACGACCCGCACATGCTGCGCTCGGTGCGCGCCACGCTCGCCGCGGCCGGCTACGCCCCGCTGGTCACCGGCGAGCCGGCGGACCTCGTGCGGATACTCCGCAGCGAGAAGCCGCGGCTGGTGCTGCTCGACCTGGTCCTGCCCGGCAGTGACGGCATCGAGCTGATGCAGCAGACCCCCGAGCTCTCCGACCTGCCGGTCATCTTCATCTCGGGCTACGGCCGCGACGAGACCGTCGCGGCGGCGTTCGAGGCGGGCGCGGCCGACTACATCGTCAAGCCCTTCTCGCCGACCGAGCTGGCGGCGCGGGTCCGGGCCGCGCTCCGCCGCTACGAGGCGCCCGAGCCCTTCGCGCTCGGCGAACTCGCCATCGACTTCCACCGCCGCCGCGTAAGCGTCGCGGGCGAGCCGGTCGCGCTGACCGCCACCGAGTACGAGCTGCTGCGCGTCCTCGCGCTCGACGCCGGACGGGTGCTGACCTACGGCACGCTGCTGCGCCGGGTCTGGGGCCCGCGCAACGGCGAGGACGCCACCCACCTGGTGCGCATCTTCGTCAAGACCCTCCGCAAGAAGCTCGGCGAGAACGCGGCGAACCCCGAGTGGATCTTCAACGAGCGCGGCGTCGGATACCGCATGGCGGAGCCGGGCGCGGACTGAACTCCGCCCCGGCCCGGTCTCCTCGGCCGGCGTCGCGCCGCTCGCTCTGGACCCCGGGTCAAGCCGGGGTGACAGGAAGGGGCCGCCCGCCCCTCGGTTGTCACCCCGGCCGGAGCGCAGCGGAGAGCCGGGGTCCAGTCTGCCAGGAGCCGCCGTGCCGTCCGCCCCTCAACCGCCACCCCGGGCGATCGCAAGATGCTCCGGTCCCGGCACTATTTCCTACCCTGCAGCCAGGTAACCGTCTAAGGCATGGAGCCATGAGCGCGATTGACCGTTTCTTCAAGCTTCGCGAACAGGGCACGACGTTCCGGCGGGAGATCGTCGCCGGTGCGGCAACGTTCCTCACCATGTCGCACATCGTCGTCGTCAACCCGCTGGTCCTCGGTGACGCCGGAATGGACTTCGGGGCGGTCTTCACGGCCACGATCCTGGCGGCGGCGATCGGCACGGCCATCATGGGGCTGTGGGCGAACTGGCCCGTGGCGCTGGCTCCCGGCATGGGGTTGAACGTGTTCTTCGCCTACGGCGTCGTCCTCGGCATGGGACACCCGTGGCAGGCCGCGCTCGGCGCGGTCTTCTGTTCGGGCGTTCTGTTCATGGCGCTGAGCGCGAGCGGGTTCCGACGCTGGGTTCTCGAGGCCATGCCCAAGAGCCTGCGCCTGGGTATCGGCGCCGGCATCGGCCTGTTCCTCGCCTTCATCGGCCTCCGCAACGCCGGCATCGTCGTCGGCCATCCGGACACGCTCGTCGCGGTCGGCGACCTTACCGGAATGACCGTATTGCTCGCCTGCGCCGGCTTTTTCGCCATGACTCTCCTGGAGTCGCGAAGGATTACCGGCGCGATCGTCATATCCATCGTTGGCATCACCGTGATTGGCCTGATTGTCGGAGAGGCGTCCTGGAGCGGCGGCGCCTGGCTGCCGCCAAGCCCCGCTCCGACCCTGTTGGCGCTCGACGTCGCCGCCGTGTTCGAGCTTGGGCTGGTCGCGGTCGTGCTGACGTTTCTCTTCATCGACTTCTTCGATACGGCCGGAACCCTCACCTCCGTCGCGGCTCTCGCCGGCAAGGTCCGCGAGGACGGGAGCATCGACAACATCGGACGGGCCGTGATGTCCGATTCCGTCGCCACGACCGCCGGCAGCCTGCTCGGGACCAGCAGCACCACGAGCTACATCGAGAGCGCCGCGGGAATCAGGGAAGGCGGGAGAACCGGACTGACCGCGGTCGCGTGCGCCTTGCTCTTCCTGCTGTGTCTCTTTCTCGCGCCCCTGGTCAGGACGATCCCTGACTGGGCGGCCGCGTCGGCGCTGGTGTTCGTCGGCGTCGGATATGTCTCCACGCTGAGAGATCTCGACTGGGCCGATGCCGAGGCTTCCGTCCCGGCCGTTCTCACGGCCATCGTGATGCCGTTCACCTTCAGCATCGCCAACGGCATAGCGGTCGGTTTCATCAGCTACGCGGTGATCAAGGTCGTCACCGGAAACGTGCGCGAACTGCACCCTGCGGTCGGGCTGCTGGCGGCAGCCGCTCTCCTCTATTTTCTCAAGGATTTCTGAGGTTCATTGGGCTCGATTCGACCGCCACCGCTCCCCCGGAAGCGGTATTCGCATTCGGTATGACGCGCGTGTCGGCCGAGCATGGTCACAAGCTCGGGCGTTCGGTCGCGAGCGGGGGCGGACGGTAGTATGCTCGACAAATGAACGATGATTTCACGGGATCGCGTCCGCTGCGTATCGGGGTGTCTCCTCCGATCCGCCGGCTGGCTGCGGCCGTGTCCTGCCTGGCGATGATGTCCGGTTGTGCGGGCGATGGCGGGCAACCGGCAGCGTTCGAAGATGTGAGGGCTCTTGCCGGCGTGATCGCGAACCACGGGCTCGCTCCGGGGAGCCGCATCACCGTCGAGTCCGGCATGGCGGAGGACCGCGGCAACGTCACCATCCACTGCCCGGCCGATACGCACGCGTGCGAGATCGTCGTCGACGCCGACGGGAGCGTCGGCTACGACCTCTCCGGCGGCATGCCCGCCATCGTGCCCCGCTCGTCGGTCGCCGATGCGGTCGAGGGTCTGTTGCGGGGCAGGCTGAACGATTCGACGTGGCCCGTCGCGGTGAGCTTCGGGGGAGGAGTCGCGACCTGCCAGGCACTGGGATGTCCGGTCGCGGACGCGATCCACGTCGACCGGCCCGCCGCGGGCGGCGCCCGCCACCCGAGCGACGACCACCAGCCCGATCTCTCCGGCTTCGCGCCCCTCGAACCGCGCCGGGGGATTGCGCGGGCAAGCAAGGCGCGGACCGTGGTCGAAGGGCAGCGTTCGGCCTTCCATCGGGCCTTCGCCGCCTGGATGGACCACGGGTTCGTTCTCGTGGAAACGTTCACGATGCCCGGAGACGCGGGCTCCAGGTACCACACCACCTGGTTCGGAGACGCGAGTCACTCCGGCCCGCTCGCCGCGCCGGGCGACACCGCGACCTGGTCCGGCATCGTGTCCGGGGTAGAGGCCTCGCCGTCCGGCGGCGCCGGAGCATTCGTGCATGGCGATTCCGCCGTCACCGTTTCCGGCCTCGCTGCCGGCATCGCCGCTTCGGTCGATGTCTCGTTCACCAACATCGTGAACGAGGAGACCGGCGCCGGCATCGGCGACATGGTCTGGCGGCGGCTGCGTCTCGAGGGGAGAGAGTTCGGGACCGGCGACGTCCTGTTCAACGACGGGGAGGGGTATTTCCCGGACGGGAGCTTCGGCGCTTCGGCCCAGGGAAGCATCTACGGCCGCCTCTACGGGCCCGGTCACGAGGAAGTGGGCGGCCTGTTCCACCGAAACGGCATCGCCGGCGCCTTCGCGGGCAAACGCGATCGGTAGGCGGGCTCGTCGACGGTCGCTGCGCCAACCCGGTTACCCGCAGCTCCGCCAAGGCGCACGCAGACCCCCGCGGCTCCGCCCCGTTCCGTACCGGCCGGGGCCGGTATGCAGCGCGATGCCGGCGTGCTATGTGCCGCCGCGCGTTGCGCGTTCGGGAGGGCGCCGTGTGGGGCCAGCATCTCATCGTCGACATGGCGGGCTGCGAGCCTGAGAGCCTGCGCAACCCCGGCGCGATCGCCGGCTTCTGCCGCGATCTCGTCGCCGCCATCGGCATGACCGCGCACGGCGAGCCGTTGATCAAGCATTTCGCCGCCCACGCGCCCGACGCCGCCGGCTACTCCCTCGTGCAGTTGATCGAGACCTCCAGCGTCACCGCGCATTTCGCCGAAGCGCGGGGCGAGGTCTATCTCGACGTCTTCTCGTGCCGGCCGTTCTCCGAGCACGACGCGCTCGCGGTCTGCCGCCGCCACTTCCGCCCGGCAACCTGGTCGGTCGCGCGCCTCGGGCGCCAGGCCGGCCGCGCGCTGCGCATCGAAACGCTCAAGCTCGCGGCGCCCGAGCCGGCGGTGGAGGAGGCGTAAGCGCGCCGTCGGGAAGCGCCAGCCCGCGCCGCGCGCACGCCGCCCGCAGCGTGTTGGCGAGCAGGCAGGCCACGGTCATCGGTCCGACCCCGCCCGGCACCGGCGTGATGGCGCCGGCGACCGATACCGCCTCGTCGAACGCCACGTCGCCGGTCAGCCGGTGCCCGCCGCCGTCCCGGGCGACGCGGTTGATGCCCACGTCGATCACCGCGGCGCCCGGCTTCAGCCAATCGCTGCGCACCAGACCGGGGCGGCCGGCCGCGGCGACGACGATGTCCGCCCGGCGGCACACGGCGGCGAGGTCGCGCGTGCGCGAGTGGGCAACGGTGACCGTCGCGTGGGCGGCGAGCAGAAGCAGCGCCATCGGCCGGCCGACGATCGCCGAACGCCCGACAACGACCGCCTCGGCGCCCGCCACGGCTACGCCGGCGCCCGCCAGCAGGTGCATCGCCCCCTGCGGCGTGCACGGGACCAAACCTGGCAGGCCGGCGGCGAGCCGCCCGGCGTTCTCGGGATGGAAGCCGTCGACGTCCTTGGCCGGGTCGATCGCCGCGACCACGCGCGCCGGGTCGATCTGCGGCGGCAGCGGCAGTTGCACCAGTATGCCGTCGACCTCGGGATCGTCGTTGAGCGATGCCACCAGCGCCAGCATCTCGGCCTCCGCCGTGTCGTGCGCGAGCCGATGCTCGCGCCCCGCCATGCCTGCCTCGGCGACCGCCCGCGTCTTGTTGCGGACGTAGACCTGGCTCGCCGGATCGTCGCCGACGAGGACCACGGCGAGCGCCGGCCGCACGCCGAGCGCCGCCGCCTCGCGCGCCACCGCGCCGCGCAGCTCCGCCGCCGCCGCCTTGCCGTCGATGAGGCGCGCCTCTCCCATGCGCCCGCCATAGACGATGCACGCGCGTTGTCAACCGCGCCGCCCGCCCCTCGCTTGTCACCGGAGCCTGCCCCGGGCCCCCCAACTGTCGCCGGAGCCTGCCCCGGGCTTGACCCCAGAGCGAGCGGCACGACGCCCCCCGGGCAGCCTGGACCCCGGATCGCCGCCGCGCTCGGTCCGGGGTGACAACCGAGGACCCGCCGGACCGGCGATTCGCCGCGCTGCGCGCGTTGCGCTACACAGGGCCGCCTCGTGGGGCGTAGCCAAGCGGTAAGGCAACGGGTTTTGATCCCGTGATCCCTGGTTCGAATCCAGGCGCCCCAGCCACCGTGCGAAGAAGCCTGGACGAAACATGCGGCGCCGTTCTCTCCTCCACCGGCTCCGGCGCCTCGCGCTGACCGCGGCCGGTCTCGCGACGGTCGCGCCGCCGGCGGTCGCCGGCTATGCGGACCCTCTCGAATCGCGCATCGACGCCTCGGTGCTGCGGCAGGCGTTCCCCGGCGCCGACGCGCTCGGCCCGGTGGCGGGAACGCCGCCCGCGGCGCCGGCGATGGCCGGCGGCGATATCGTCGGCTACCTGTTCTCGACGCACGACACCGTCGGTTCCACCGGCTATGCCGGCGACACCTTCGACATCGTGGTCGGCATGGGTCTCGACGCCGCCATCGCCGGCACGGTGCTGCTCGAGCACCGCGAGCCGATCATCGGGCCGGGCGCGATCCGCACCGACGCGGTGCAGGACTACCTCGACACGCTCGACGGCCTGCCGGCGGCACGCCAGTCGCGCGAGAAGAGACGCGCCTCGCTCGACGGGATTTCCGGCGCCACGGTGAGCAGCAAGCTGATGTTCAGCGCCGTGTTCTCCGCCGCCCGGCGAATCGGCCGCGAGACCGGGGTCGTCGCCGCCGCATCCGACTCCGCGCTGAGCCTCGACCTCGACTTCCACGAGGACGAGCGCTGGCGGGGGCTGGTCGCGGACGGCGGCGTCGGCCGCCTGCGCCTCACCCGGGCGGACGTCGAGCGCGCCTTCCCCGCCGGCGCGGTGCGCTTCGGCGGCGGCGACGGCGACCGCGTCTTCGCCGACGTCTACGCCGCCCTGGTCACCCCCGCCGGCCTCGGCCAGAACCTGTTCGGCAAGCGCTGGCACACGGTCAACATGTCGCAGATCGAAGTGGGCGACAGCATCGTGCTGATCGGCTCGCGCGGGCCTTACGACGCGCTCGGCTCCCGGTTCTCGTTGTCCAGCACCTTCGACCGCGTCGAGATCCGCCAGGGCGAGCGCCGTTTCCCCCTATCGTACAACGTCAAGCTCAAGCACGCCGGCGTGCAGATGCTGGGCGCCCCGCGCCTGCGCAGCCAGGCGCTGTTCCGCCTCCAGGCGCGCGGCGGTTTCGACCCGGCGATGCCGTGGACCCTGCGGCTGTTCGTCGAGCCGGACGCGGCGGGCGGCGACCGGGCGCTCGAACCCGCCGTCTTCGAAATGCCCTACCGCCTGCCGGCGAAATACGTCGTCGGCGAGGACTTCGCGCTCGAGGAAGCGGGCTACAGGGCGCCCGAGTACGCGCTGGCGGGCCTCGTGCGCGTGAGCACGCTGGGAGAGTGGCAGCGCATCTGGCTCGCGCGCAGCGTCGACATCGCGCTTCTCGCCGTGCTGCTGGCGGCGCTGACCGCGGTCCTCGTGCTGCAGCACCGCGTCGCGCGCCGGCGGCGCTGGCACACCGCCGTCCGCATCGGCTTTCTCGCCGTCGTCCTCGGCTGGCTGGGCTTCGCCAAGGACGCGCAGTTGACGACGGTGAACCTCATCGCCTGGGCCCAGGCGGCGTTTCGCGACGTCGACCCCGTCCTCCTGCTGCTCGACCCGCTGATCTTCCTGCTGTCGGCCTACGTCGCCGTGACGCTGGTGCTGTGGGGGCGCGGCGTGTTCTGCGGCTGGCTGTGCCCCTTCGGCGCCATGCAGGAACTGCTGAACCGGGCGGCGCGCGCCGTCGGCGTCCGCCAAATCGTGGTGCCGGAAACCGTCCAGGAACGGCTGTGGGCGGTCAAGTACGTGGTCCTGATCGGGATCGTCGCCCTCGCCGCGCTGGTGTCGACCGAAAGCGCCAACGCCGCCGCCGAGATCGAGCCGTTCAAGACGGCGATCGTCGTCATCTTCGACCGCTCGTGGCCCTACGTCGCCTGGGCGCTGGCGCTGCTCGCGGTCGGTCTCGTGATCGAGCGCTTCTTCTGCCGCTTTCTCTGTCCGCTCGGGGCGGCGTTCGCGATCCTCGGGCGCGCCCGCCTGCTGAACTGGCTGAAACGCCGTCCGCAGTGCGGCAACCCGTGCCAGGTCTGCAAGTCCTCGTGCCCCGTCGGGGCGATCCGCAACGACGGCGCGATCGACATGAACGAGTGCTTCCAGTGCCTCGACTGCCAGGTGGACTACGAGGACCATGCGGTGTGCCCACCGCTGGTCGCGCGGCGCAAGCGGCTCGAACGGCTGACGCCGACCCAGGCCGCAGCCGCGGCTGCCGGATAGGGTCTATCGCGCACGCTCGGGGCGTGCTATATAGTGCACATGCCGACTCCCAGCGAGCGGATCAGGCAGGCGGTGCGCGGCGCGCTCGACGGTGCGGCGATGGGCGCGCGCCGGTTCGAGCGCGCGCGCGGGCTCAAGCCGTGGACGCTGCGCGGGCTGATGGACCCGGAGCGCCGGCAGATTCCGTCGGTCGACCGCGCCGCCGAAATCTGCGAGGCGCTCGGCCTCGAGCTCACCATCGGGCCGCCGCCCGGCGGCCGCGAGGGGCGGCCGGGCGCGCAACCGCCGCCGCTGCCGGCCGCGGTGGCGCGCGCCCTCGGCCTCGAACGGGGCGCCGGCGTCGAGGACGCGGTCCGCGCCATCGAGCGGCGGACGCCGGCGGCGGACAGGGAGGAGGCGCTGCGCTCGCTGGTGGAAGACGCGGTGAAGGCCGGGACCGAGGAGCTGCGCGCCGACGTGGCCGCGCGCCTTCCGCCGGTGCCGGCGCCGGCGACGCGGCAGGTGGAGGTGGTGGAGTTCTCGGCCGCCGCCGGCGGCGGCGCCGAGGCGGCGGAGGAACGCACCGTCGGCGCGCTGGCGTTCCGCCGCGACTGGCTGGAGAGCCAGGGGCTCGATCCGACCCGCTGCGTGGTGATCGGCGTGCGCGGCGCGTCGATGGAGCCGACGCTCCCCGACGGCGCGCGGATCCTGGTCAACCGCAACGGCCGCCGCCGCCGCGCCGGACGCCTCTATGTCCTGCGCACCGGCGACGGGCTGATCGTCAAGCGGGCGGCGCGCGACCGCCGCGGCTGGCTGCTGCTGAGCGACAACCCCTCGCCCGACTACGCGCCGGCCCGCTGGCCCGACGACGCCGAGACCATCGGCGAGGTCCGGTGGATGGCGCGGGCCTTCGCCTGACCGGGACGGCTAGGGGCGGCAAAGGACGGATAAGGACAGGCGTTGCCCGGCCATCGTTTCGGACCCACAATGCCCGCGCCTCACGCAACGGGAGGAAGGGCATGAACAACTTGATCAGGCATACATGCGCGGTCGTGGCAGCCGCGGTTCTGGCGGCAGGCAGCGCCTGGGCAGCGGACGAGCCGGAGAATCTCATCAAGTACCGTCAGCACGTCATGAAATCGGTGGGCGCCAACATCTCCAGCCTGGCGATGGTGGCGAAGGGCGAGATATCCACCATGGCGAACGTGGCGGCGAACGCGCAGGCGATTCGCGACGGGCTCGGCGCAGCCGGCGTGCTGTTCCCTGTCGGCACGGGGTCGGAAGCGGGCAAGACTCGCGCGCTGCCGACGATCTGGGAGCGCTCCGCGGAATTCATCGATTCGCTCAAGCGATCGATCTCGGCCGCGGACACCATGATCGTCGCCGCCAACTCGGGCGACCTCGGCCAGGTGCAGACGGCGCTCGGCGCCCTCGGCAAGACCTGTGGCGGCTGTCACGACGATTTCCGCGAGAAGCAGTAGCCGCGCCCTCGCGGCGCTCCTCCTCGCCGCCGCGCCGGTCTCGGCGGCGGACGAGGAGGAAGCGCTCGAGCGCGGCGCGTATCTGGTTCGCGCCGGCGGCTGCGTCGCCTGCCACACGGACGTGGACGGCGGCGGCGTACCGCTCGCCGGCGGCGGCGAGATCGAGTCTCCGTTCGGGGTCTTCCGCGCGCCCAATCTCACGCCGCACCCCGAAGACGGGATCGGCGCCTGGGAGGAGGCCGACTTCGTGCGCGCCATGCGCCGCGGCCTCGACCCTGCCGGCGCGCCGTACTACGCGGCCTTCCCCTACACCGCCTACAGCGGCCTCACGCGCCGCGACCTCGTCGACATGTGGCGCTATCTGCGGACCCTCGCGCCGGTCGCGCGCGCGAACGAGCGGCACGCGCTTCGCTTTCCGTTCAACCTCCGCGCCGCAAACCTCGGCTGGCAGTTCCTGTTCTTTGCGCCCGAACCGTGGGTGCCGGATCCGCGACAGAGCGACCGTTGGAACCGCGGCGCCTATCTCGCGCGGCACCTCCTGCACTGCGGCGAATGCCATACCGGGCGCAATGCGCTGGGCGGCTTCGTCGCCCGGCGCGACTACGCCGGGCACCGCGAGGACGCAGACGGCGGCACGGTGCCCAACATCACGCCGCACGAGACCGGCATCGGCGACTGGAGCGAAAGCGATATCGCGTGGCTGCTGAAAACCGGGCTCACGCCGTTGGGAGACGCCATCCAGGGCACCATGGCGAAACTCGTGGAGCACGGGTCGAGACACCTCTCGGACGAGGACCTCGCGGCGGTCGCCGCCTGGGTCGTGAGCCTGCCGCCGATCGAGAACCGCGTGCGCGAAGCGGCAGCGGCGCCGGCGGAGGCTGACGACGAATACGACTACGACTTCCAGTAGCGGCGCGGGAGCCGCGTCCATCACATGCGCGTGAGCGGCCTTCAGGCGGAGCGTTGCGGTGCCCATGTGCGGCCGATCGCAACCGGAAATACGAGGCTCCCATGCCCCATTTCTCCTCGATTTGCCCACTCCCGGTATCCCGCGCCGCCGCGGCGGCTGCGGCGTTGACGCTGCTCGCGGCAACCGGCGCCGCGCACGGCAGAGTCGCGCCCGACGGCTTCGCCGACCTCGTCCACGCGCTGTCGCCGAGCGTCGTCGCGATTTCGATCCAGGGCGGGCGCGAGACGGCGACGGACGGCCCGCAATTCCGCCTGCCGCCCGGCTTTCCGTTCGAACGATTCTTCGACCGCCGCTTCGGCGATCACCCACCCGCCCGCGCCGCCGGCTCCGGTTTCGTCACCGATCCGGCGGGCTACATCGTCACCAACAGCCACGTCGTGGACGGCGCGGACGCGATCACGGTCACGCTTGCCTCGGGCGAACGTCTCGACGCCACGCTGGTCGGAGCAGATCCAAAGACCGACCTCGCGCTTCTCAAGACCGAGCCCGAAGCGCCGCTGCCGGCGCTGCGCTGGGGCGATTCCGACGCGGTGCGTGTCGGCGACTGGTCACTGGCGATCGGCAACCCGTTCGGCCTCGGCGGCACCGTTACCGCCGGAATCATCTCCGGGCGTGCGCGCGACATCAACGCCGGGCCGTTCGACGACTTCCTGCAGACCGACGCGCCGATCAACCCGGGCAACTCCGGAGGCCCGTTGTTCGACCTGGACGGCGCGGTAATCGGCATTGCCACTGCCATCCTGTCGCCCTCCGGCGGCAACGTTGGCATCGGCTTCGCCATTCCCTCGGCCCTCGCGCGTCCGATCGTCGACCAACTGCGCGAACACGGCCGGGCGGTGCGCGGCTGGCTCGGCGTACGCATCCAGCCGGTGACCGAACCCATCGCGGCAGGCCTCGACGCGGCGGACGTGCGTGGTGCGCTCGTCACGGAGGTAACGCCGGGAAGTCCCGCCGCCGCGGCCGGAATCGAAACCGGGGATCTGATCCTCTCGTACGACGGTCGTGACGTGGACGACCCGCGCCATCTGGCGCGCCTCGTGTCCGAAACGCCGGCCGGGCGGACGATCGCGTTCGGCATCGTCCGCGACGGGCGTGCGGCGGAACGGTCGGTCGAAATCGGTGAGCTCGTCGAGACCGCCTTGGCGCCGGCACCGCGGGCTGCGCCGGCGGCAAATCGGCTCGGTCTCGCCCTGGCGCCGACGCCGGGCGGCGCCGGACTTGCGGTCATCTTGGTAACTCCGGACGGTGCGGCGGCGCGCGGCGGCCTGCTTCCCGGCGACGTCATTCGCGAGGCGAACCGGCGCCCGGTAGCCAGCGCCACGGCCTTCGATGCGGCGCTCGCCGAGGCGGAATCCGCCGGCCGCGACGTTCTGCTGTTGCTGATCGAGCGGCGCGGAACGCCAATGTTCCGTGCCGCGCCACTCGCTGTCGGCTGACACGCGTATCAGAGCGGCGCGCGCTCCGAGAAACGCGGCGCGCGCCGTTCCCTGTGCGAGGCGACGCCTTCGGCCACGTCCGGCCCGGTGAAGCCGAGAAACTCGAGCGCGAGCGAGGCATCAAAGGCCGGGCCGGCGGATCGCAGCCAGTTGTTGAGAGCGAACTTCGTCCAACGCACGGCGGTGGGCGATCCCGCGGCAAGCCGCTTGGCGATGTCCAGCGCCTTGTCCTGCAATTCGTCTTCCTCGACACAAAGCGACACCAGGCCGATGCGCTCCGCCTCCTCGCCGGTCACGGTTTCGCACAGCAGGAGGTAGTACTTCGCCTTCGCCATGCCGCAAAGCAGCGGCCAGACGATGGCCGCATGATCGCCCGCGGCGACGCCGAGACGGGTGTGGCCGTCGATGATGCGGGCCGTGCGGGCGGCGATGGAGATGTCGGCAAGCAAGCCGGCGACCAGGCCGGCGCCGACGGCCGCTCCGTGGATCGCCGAGACCACGGGTTTCGAGCAGTCGATGACGTTGTAGACGAGGTCGCGCGCTTCCTTCCAGGTGCGCACGCGGGCGTCGTAGTCATTCGCCACAGCCTCGATGAGACCGAAGTCGCCGCCGGCAGAGAAACCCTTCCCGGCGGCGTCCGGATCGGCATCGAGGACACGCCAGACATCGCCGAGGTCGGCGTGCTTGCGTGCGTTCACAGACGATAGCCGGCTGCCGTTGCCCAGCGTGATGCGCAGCACGCGGTCGGCGGGTTCGTCGAAGTCGAGAGTTTCAAGGCCGGCGTAGCGGTCGAGGTCGATCGCCATAGGTCTTCTCCCCTGTCGCGTTGCCCTATCGAGGCGATTTCGGCGTGTCCGCGCGCACTGTGGTGACCGTGGCAGAGTCGAGGTCGCGCCATCTGCCGGCGAAATCGAACGCTGCAAGCGCGGCTGTCGGAAACTTGCGCCGCCACCGTTCGGCAAGTGTCGGCGCAGCCACGACGGCGAGCGCCGAGGCCAGCGCTTGCATGCCAGGGTTGTGGCCGACAACCATGACCGTCCGCGGCGCTCCGCCGAGGCCGCGGAGGAGCGCGAGAACACGCCCGGCGGATGCGAGATACAGCCGGTCGTCAAAGCGGCAGGGGGGCGAGGCGGCGAATGCGGCCACGAGCCGGTCGCATGTCTCTCGCGCGCGCGCCGCGGTGGAGCACAGAATCAACCCGGGCACGGCGCCGGCGGCGGCGAGGCGCGCACCCATCGCATAGGCGGCGTCGCGACCGCGGCGGTTGAGCGGACGGTCGCGGTCGTCGAGGTGCGGGTCATCCCACGACGACTTCGCATGGCGCATCAGTTGTAACGTCCGAACGTCGGCGGGGCCGCATCGCCCGGGCCGCGCCGTCGCCCTCGGCGTAGCGAATGTTGTCACGGCCATGCGTCCCTTCCGCCCGCACCATGGCCGCGCGCCGGAAGACGGTAAAGGGAAACGCTACGGCAGCCGTATGGGATAGAACGGATCGACGGCTGAGGGTCTGCTCGCCGCCGGGCCGCCGGCAGCGACCGACGACACCGCCGGCGCGCTCTGGAGCACGCGTTCGACCAAGCTCAACGTTTCGTCGAACGCCGCACGTTCCGAGTCGCCGATGGGGTCTCCCGAAGGCAACTCGACGCTGAGAGGATTCACCTGCCGACCGTTGTAAATCACTTCGTAATGCAGGTGCGGTCCGGTCGAACGGCCGCTCGACCCGACATAGCCGATGGTCTCGCCCTGCCGCACGCGCTTGCCGGGAAAGATGCCCTCGGCATAGGCGCTCAAATGCGCATACGCAGTCTTGTAGAGGTTGCTGTGACGAATGCGCACGTAACGCCCATAAGCGCCGAAGCGCGACGCCCGTTCCACCACACCGTCGCCTGCGGCATAGATCGGCGTGCCGGACGGGGCGCCGAAGTCAATCCCCTTGTGCTGCCTCGTGTAACCACTGATCGGGTGTCGGCGCATACCGAAGCGGGAGGTAAGTCGCGCCCCGTCGATGGGGGTCAGCATCAGCGATTTACGCGCGTTTTCGCCGTGTTCGTCGAAGTAGCCGACACGCCCGTCCGCGCTCACGTGGCGGTAGATGTTGCGTGGTTCGCCGGAAAGGACCAGGGAGATATGGATGACGTCACCGTTATCGACGCGCTTGCCCCGCTCGTCGACGAAGGTCTCGAAAACCACGGCAAAGGCGTCGCCGTCCTGCACGTCCCGCTGGAGATCTACGCCCTGGCTCAGGAGGCCCATCGACTCCATGATGACGGTCGGGGGAACCTCGGCACTCGTCATCGCCTGATACAGATTGGTATCGATAACCCCCCTCGCGGTGGCGAGGTCGCGGCGGAGCGCTTTCTCGACGTGCCCGGCAACGAACGAGCCGTCGCCGAGGCGCACGATCGAAAGGCGCGTCCGCACGTCTATGTCGACATGGACTCGGCCGATCCGCGGCGGCGTGCCGGGCGCAACGTGGGCGTGGACATACTCCACGAATTCGCCGGCACGCAGGTCGCGCGGATCGTACAGACCTTCCACCGCCTCGAACGCCGCCTGTGCGTCGGCCGGCGCGAAGCCGGCATCGAGCAGGAGCCCGATGAGCGTCGCCCCCCTGGATACCTCGATGCGGTGCGGCGCTTCTTCGACGACGGGTCCGAGCGGTGCATCGCCGATCCGTGCGGCGAGGGACATCGCCGCGCTTGCGGCGACGACCGGCGCTGCGAGCGCCGCCTCGATTTCGGCGGGCACGATGGCACGTGCGAGAAAGCGCCCGCCGGCTTCACGTTCGACCGCAAAGCCGCCGCGACGGCCCGTCTCGAGCACGGCAGCCCGCAGGCGCGCTCTGCCGGCAGGGCGGTCGATCTCTACACGGAGGCGCTTGCCCTCGCGGATTCGCTTGAGATCGTAGACGCGGCGGAGACCCCGCGCCGCCGCGTCGATATCCCTCGCGGGCGCACCGGCGCGGCGCAGCAGCAAAGCGAGCGTGTCGCCCCTGGCGAATACAAACTGATTGACGACCGTCGCTTCGCGGGCGCCTGGAGCGGGCTCCCGCGCCTCGACCACTGCCGCGGTGGCCGCCCAAAGTTCAACGGCGTTCGCCCCGGCAGCCGACCCCGGCCGCCAGCGGCCGTCCTCGCCCTTGCCGACCGTGTGCGCCTTGCCGTCGAGCGTCGTCAATGCGACGGCGGCGAGCCGCGGCGTGCCATCCCCGCGCCGGAAAAGCGCCGTCACCGTCTGGCCGGGAAGCAGGCGCCGAAGATCGACCGAACGCCGCAGAACCGTCGTCACGGCGTGAACGTCCCGAGCCGCCGCGCCGATAGAGGCCAACGCAGTCGCCAGGTTATCTCCCTTCGCCAGCGTCAACTCCCGAACGACGTGCCCCGCCTGCTTCCCGGGCGATTGCGGCGCCGCGGCCACGGTGGACGACGGCAGCTCGGCGCCATCGGCCTGCGAAGGGGGTCCTGGCCGCCAGCGGCCGTCGTCGCCCTTGCCGACCGCGTGTGTCATGCCATCGAGCGTCGTCAACTCAACGCCGGCGAGCCGCGGCGCGCCCTCCGCCCGCCGGAAAAGTGCCGTCACCGTCTGGCCAGGAAGCAGGCGCCGAAGATCAACCGAACGCCGCAGAACAGTCGTCACCGCGTGCACGTCCCGAGCCGCCGCGCCGACAGAGGCCAACGCAGTCGCCAGGTTGTCTCCTTTCGCCAGCGTCACCTCCCGAACGACGTGCCCCGCCTGCTCCTCGGGCGATTGCGGCGCCGCGGCCACGGTGGACGACGGCAGCTCGGCGCCATCGGCCTGCGAAGGGGGTCCTGGCCGCCAGCGGCCGTCGTCGCCCTTGCCGACCGTGTGCGCCTTGCCGTCGAGCGTGGTCAGCGCCACACCGGCGAGCCGCGGCGCGCCGTCCTCGCGCCGGAAAAGCGCCGTCACCGTCTGGCCGGGAAGCAGGCGCCGAAGATCGACCGAACGCCGCAGAACCGTCGTCACTGCGTGCACGTCCCGAGCCGCCGCGCCGACAGAGGCCAACGCAGTCGCCAGGTTGTCTCCTTTCGCCAGCGTCAACTCCCGAACGACGTGCCCCGCCTGCTCCTCGGGCGATTGCGGCGCCGCTGCGGCGCCGTCCGACGGTGCCGCGGCCACCGTGGACGACGGCGGCTCGGCGCCATCGGCATGTGCGGGGGGTCCTGGCCGCCAGCGGCCGTCCTCCCCCTTGCCGACCGTGTGCGCCACACCGTCGAGCGTGGTCAGCGCCACACCGGCGAGCCGCGGCGCGCCATCCTCGCGCCGGAAAAGCGCCGTCACCGTCTGGCCAGGACGCAGGCGCCGAAGATCGACCGACCGCTGCAGAATCCGCATCGCTGCGTGCACATCGCCGGCGGCCGCGCCGGCGGCGATCAACACGCCGCTTACGGTATCTCCCCTACCCAGCCGGACGTCGCGGCCGAAATAGCCGGCCGGTTCGTCATCGGGAGCGAAAAGGATCGATTCGAGCAGAGCAACTGCCTCTGCATCCGGCATGCGGTGCGCGACGAATCGATCGTCGATGTCGCGATGAACGACGGCGGCGGTTCCGCCGCGCAGGGCCAGCGCAAAGCCGACCAAACGGTTGCCCCTGGCCGGCCGAGGGTGCGGCCAAAGAAATAAGGTGACCACCTGACCGGGGCGAAGCGCTCGCGCGTTGGCAACGCGGCCCAGCGCGGCCGCCGCCGCACCAGCCTCGCGCCGCCCAACGCCGTGTTCCAAGAGAATGCGCAGAAGCGTGTCGCCTCGGGCGATGGTCGCTTCGCGCCTGTGCGAGTTCTCAGCGGAGAAGTCCAACCGTGATTCGTTGGATATCGAAGCTGGCTCGCGCGCGTCCTCGTCAACGTTGGCGGCCGCTCCCGGCGCGAGAGCGCACAGGCAAATCGCTGCGAAACTTGTCAAACTCTTTCGCAGCACGCACAGCCCTCCGCCGCCTGTCGCCTGCACATTACGCGAGTCTTCGCGATTCTCGGACTATGCGTGGCACCGCGAAATCTGTCAAACCGGCGCGGGGTGGTAACGTCAAGAGTTATGTGTCAGGGAGACGGGGGTGCTGATTCCCTGAGACTTGTTTTCGTGGATGAATACCGCGTAGAGGACGCGGTCCATTGAGGTCCGGTCCTGGAAGGTTCCCATGGGCCGGGTTCGTCTGCGGACCTCCCGGAACCTTCGTTCGATGGCGTTGGTGGTCCTGACCCGCTTTCGCTCATCGAGGGTCCGGTAGCGGAAGCAGGTGAGCAGCTCGTCGAGATCGCTGCGCAGGCAGGCGACGGCCTTGGGGTAGGTGCTTTGCCAGCGGTCGGCGAAGCGTCGGGCGGCGCTCTGGGCCTTGCGGCGGCTCTTTGCATTCATGACGGCGTGGACATCGGCCTTGACGGCCTCCTGGTCGGCCTTGCGGACCTTGTTGAGGATGTTGCGCATCTTGTGCGCCCAGCACCTCTGAACCGGGATGCCGGGATAGACGAACGGCAAGGCAGCCAGCAGGCCCTTGCCGCCATCGACGCAGATCATCTCAAGGCCTTCGCCGGTGAGCCCGCGGTGGTACAGCCGGTTGAGGAACACTTCCCACTCGCGGGCGCCTTCGCTGACGGCGAGATGGAAGTCGATGATCTCCTTCTTGCCGTCGGGGCGGATGCCGAGCGCCACCAGGACCGGCCTCCTGAGCG
The DNA here is from genome assembly GCA_965243325.1 of Alphaproteobacteria bacterium. GTDB lineage: Bacteria > Pseudomonadota > Alphaproteobacteria > UBA7887 > UBA7887 > JANQOH01. The sequence continues at coordinate 110,783 of CBDEUQ010000001.1, forward strand.
CGCCGGCGCCGGTCTTGCGGGCCAGCACCACGCCGTCGAGCATCAGCGCCTTGTAGGCGTTCTTCAGCGGCCTGCGGTGGAAGGCCTCGACCGCCATGTCGAGCGTCTTGGAGACCCGGCTCACCGTCGCGGCCGAGACCGGGCGCCCGAGCAGGGCCAGCAGGACCTCGCCCACCTTGCGCGTCGAAAGCCCCAGCACGAAGCCGGCCAGGATGGCACGGTCGATCTCCGGCGCGCGCCTTGCGTAGCTCTTCACAACCCCGGTCGGGCAGAAGTGCCGGGTGCGCGGCACGTTGAGCTCGATGTCGCCGAGCTCGCTCAGCAGGCAGCGGCGGTAGGTCCCGTTGCGCCGGTCGCGCATCGCGCCGGCGTCGAGGTTGTCGAGCCAGCGATCCACCGCCTCGGCCATCCGGCCCTCGATGATCTCGGCCAGCGCCTGGCGGCCGAGCGGGCGGTAGCCCTCGCCCCAGTCCAGTCCGCCTGCCTGCATCTCCTTCACCACCTCAAAGGCCTGGGGTAGGCTCATGATCGTCGCAGCTTGCTGGGACATGCGGGGTGCTCCTGTTTGTGGTTGTCGTCACCACAGGGAGTACCCCCTTCCCACCTGACACATAAATTCTTACGTCACCGCGCGGGGTGACCGCGTTGACAGCGCGACCGCTCCGGCTATAGTGCGCCCCTTCCCCGGAAGGACAAGCACGGCAGCGCGGATGTACGCAGTCATTAGAACCGGCGGCAAGCAGTATCGAGTCGCTAGGAACGACGTGATCAGCGTCGAGACGCTGGCCGGCGAGACCGGTGATCCGGTGACGCTTGAGGACGTGCTGATGATCGTGGACGGCCAGCATGTGGTGGTCGGCTCGCCGACCGTCGCCGGCGCATCCGTCGCGGCGACGGTGCTCGAGCAGACGCGCGATGACAAGGTCGTCGTGTTCAAGAAGCTCAGGCGCAAGGGCTATCGGCGCAAGCGTGGCCACCGTCAGTGCAAGACCGTGCTGCGAATTGGCGATATCGTCTCCGGCAGCGTGTAGGGAGCGGGCGCGATGGCCCACAAGAAGGCGGGCGGCAGTTCACGGAACGGTCGCGACTCAGCCGGGCGGCGGCTCGGCGTCAAGAAATACGGCGGCGAGATCGTTGTTCCAGGCAACATCATCGTGCGCCAGCGCGGCACACGATTCCATCCCGGTGTCAACGTCGGCTTAGGCAAGGACCATACGCTGTTCGCTACTGCCCCGGGCCGGGTCGCGTTTCGCCGTGGACGTCTGCAGCGCACCTACGTCTCGGTCGATCCTGGCGGCTGAACGGTCGGCTCAGCCGTTCCCCCTTTTTCGGCCGGAACGGCAATGAGCTTTCTCGACGAAGTCTGGATCGAGATTCGAAGCGGCGATGGCGGCAACGGCTGCGTGGCGTTTCGCCGCGAGCGGCGACGGCCGCGCGGTGGCCCGGCGGGCGGCAACGGCGGCCGCGGAGGCGACGTCGTCGTTGAGGCTGTTGGCGGAGCCAGTACGTTGGTTCGCTATCGCTACCGGCGGCACTTCAAGGCACCGCGAGGCGGCGACGGTTCGGGCAACGACCGCGCTGGCGCAAGCGCCGGCGCCCTCCGCCTCGAGGTGCCGGTGGGCACGACCGTGCTTGAGGACGACGGCGAAACCATAGTCGCCGACCTCGCGGCGCGTGGCGACTGCGCGGTACTTGCCGAGGGTGGCCGTGGCGGCCGCGGCAACGCCGCATTCAAGACCGCTACGCGCCAGGCGCCCCGTGTTGCCGAGCCGGGCAAAGCGGGTGTCGAACGACGGCTCAAGCTTCGCCTGAGGTTGATCGCCGACGTAGGCTTGGTCGGCTTGCCGAACGCGGGAAAGTCCACATTCCTCACTGCCGTCAGCCGTGCACGGCCGCGAATCGCCGATTACCCCTTCACCACGCTCGTCCCGCAACTCGGAGTCGCCGCCGCAGGCGACAGCGAACTCGTCGTCGCCGACATCCCAGGGCTAATCGAGGGTGCGCATTGCGGTGCTGGGCTCGGCGACCGGTTCCTCGGCCACATCGAACGCTGCGCGGTCTTGCTGCATTTGGTCGACGGCACGGCGGCGGACGTAGCGGGCAGCTACCATGCGGTCCGGCGAGAGCTCGCGGCATACGGCGCCGGCCTGGAATTCAAGCCGGTGGTCGTCGGTCTCAACAAGTGCGACGTGCTCAACGATAACGCGCGGCGCGCCGCGTGCGCTGCGCTCGAAACCGCCGGCGTCCCGGAACCGGCGATTCTCTCGGGCGCCACCGGCTGCGGCGTCAGACCGACAATGACAGCGCTCGCCCGCGTCGTCGCGGCTGCGCGCGACCCTGCGCCCGCGAAAGCCTGGCAGCCGTGACCGGAGCACTCGCCAATGCCCGCCGTATCGTCGTCAAGGTTGGCTCAGCGCTGCTGAGCGACGCGCGCGGCCTACGCATCACATGGATCGACTCCTTGGCCGACGACATCGCGGCGCTCCGCCGGCGCGGCACGCAGGTACTCGTCGTGTCGTCGGGAGCGATTGCGGTGGGACGCTGCCATCTCGCGCCGGCGCGGCGCGCGCTTGGGCTGGAGGACAAGCAGGCATGCGCGGCCATCGGCCAGATACGACTCGCCCATGCGTATCAACGTGCGCTTACACGCCACGACATCACCGTCGCCCAACTCTTGCTGACCCTGCAGGATTCCGACGACCGCCGGCGCTATCTGAACGTGCGCAACACGATTGACGCCCTGCTCCGGTTCGGCGCCCTTCCACTGATCAACGAAAACGACACCGTGGCAACCGACGAGATTCGCTTCGGCGACAACGACCGGTTGGCGGCGCGCGTGGCGCAGATGGCAAGCGCCGACCTGCTGGTTCTGCTGTCGGACATCGATGGTCTCTATGCCACCGACCCGCGGCGCGACCCCGGCGCCCGGCACATTGACGAGGTGCGCGAGATCACACCGGCGATCTTGGCCATGGCCGGGCCGAGTCCGACCGACACCGGCTCCGGCGGTATGATCACCAAGATAGAAGCGGCGCGGATCGCGCTGCGTGCCGGCTGTGACATGGCGATCAGTGAAGGCGCACCGGCACATCCCTTGGCACGGCTCGACGAAGGCGCCCCGTGCACGTGGTTCCGCGCGGGTGCGAGCCCGCTGACAGCGCGTAAGCAGTGGATCGCCGGCGGTCTGCAGCCTGCGGGCAGCCTTGCCATCGATGACGGCGCCGCGCGCGCGCTCGCTCTGGGCAACAGCCTGCTTTCGGCCGGCGTGACAGCAGCCGAGGGTGACTTTGGCCGCGGAGATCTGGTTATCGTCGTGGATTCCAAAGGCCGCGAGGTGGCACGCGGCCTCTGCGCCTACTCGCGCGACGAGGCACGAACGATCCTGGGCCAGAAAAGCAGTGAAATTGAACGCCTGCTTGGCTATCGTCGCCGCGACGAAATAATTCATCGGGACGACTTGGTACTGACCGCCAGCGCGGAGGGAGACCCATTATGAGCTTGGCTGGCCAGATCGAAGCGCACCTGATCCGCGAAAAAATGCGCGCGCTTGGCAAGGCGGCGCGCGTCGCCGCGGCGACGCTGGCAAAGCAACCGACCGAAACCAAGAACGCGGCGTTGGTCGCGGCGGCGGCGGCGATTCGCAAGCACGCCCCGGCAATTGCCGATGCCAACCGGACCGACGTCGAGCGAGCACGCAAACAGAAGCTGAGCGGCGCCTTTCTCGACCGGCTGGCGCTTGATGACCCGCGCATCGAGGCGATGGCAGAGGGCCTCGAGGCCGTTGCCGCGCTGCCTGATCCCGTGGGCGAAACCATCGGTGCGTGGACTCGGCCGAACGGCCTCGCCATTGACAGGATACGCGTGCCGCTCGGCGTTATCGGCGTGATCTACGAGTCGCGTCCCAACGTCACGGCCGATGCGGGCTCGCTCTGCCTCAAGTCCGGCAATGCGGCGATCTTGAGAGGCGGTTCGGAGAGTTTCGAATCCACGCGCGCGATCCACCGCTGCCTCGTCCACGGCCTTGACGAAGCAGGCCTTCCCGAAACGGCGATTCAACTGGTGCCGACGCGCGACCGTGCGGCGGTCGGCGAGATGTTGACGATGACCGAAACAATCGATGTCGTCGTGCCGCGCGGCGGCAAGTCGCTCGTCGCGCGCGTCGCGGAGGAAAGCCGGGTGCCGGTGATTAAGCACCTCGATGGCATCTGCCATGTCTACCTTGACAAGGCGGCAGATGCAGCGATGGCGGCAGCGGTAACGGTGAACGCCAAGATGCGACGACCCGGCATTTGCGGCGCCGCCGAAACGGTGCTCGTCCATCGCGATGCGGTTGGCAGCGTACTGCCGGGCGTGATCGACGCCTTGATCGACGCCGGGTGCGAGGTGCGCGGTGACGATGCGGTGCAGCGGGCCGACTCGCGGGTGGTACCGGTGAATGCAAAGGACTGGGATACCGAGTATCTCGACTCGATCATCTCGATAAAGGCGGTGACCGATATCGACGAGGCGATAGCCCACGTCGAGGTGCACGGGTCGCACCATACCGACAGCATCATTACCGAGGACTCCGCCGCGGCCGACCGGTTCCTGCGCGAGGTGGACAGCGGCATCGTCCTGCACAACGCTTCGACGCAGTTCGCCGACGGTGGAGAATTCGGCATGGGGGCCGAGATTGGCATCTCGACGGGCAAGTTACATGCTCGTGGGCCAGTCGGTCTTGAGCAGTTGACGAGCTATAAGTACGTCGTCTCTGGCAACGGGCAGACGCGGCCGTAATTTACTTCTTGGCGCTCGCTGTCCAGAGCGCGGCGATACTCCGACAGCCGACTGAATTTCCATTCAACTAAGCGTTGCGAGGGAGCCGCAATAACCTCGAACGCCCGCCAGGTTGGCGCATCGCTTCGCCGCCTGTGGAACATCGGCACGACCGTGCGGCTTGTGAAGAGGACCCGCGCTTTTGCCCCGACATCACGAGCGGTGCGGTCATCATCGACAAGGGCTGTGTGGTCTGGCATGGCAGCATGGCGACCTTGAGCGCGAACGAGATCTCCGCATGCGGTACCTCGCGCTACAGGATCGCGCTGGTGAAGGGAGGGAGAGCGGAATGAGGTTCGAAACTCTGCTGTTCGAGCGCCGCGGCGCTGTGGCGACGATCACGCTGAACCGACCGCAGGCCGCAAATGCACTGAACCCGGCGATGGCTGCGGACCTTGCCGCCGCCGCAGTGGCGTGTGATGCCGACCGCACGATCCGTGCCGTCGTCGTTACCGGCACTGGCGACAGACTGTTCTGTGGCGGCGGGGACCTGATGGCGTTTGCCGCTGCCGGTGACGGCGCGCGTGCAATGGTTCTGGAGATGACCAAGAACCTGCATTCGGCAGTGTCGCGCTTTGCTCGGCTCGATGCGCCGGTGTTGGTGGCCCTCAACGGCACCGCGGGTGGCGGCGGCATGAGTGTTGCACTGGCCGGCGACCTCCTGTTCGCGGCCGATCACGCCAAGCTCACCATGGCATACACGCGCGCGGGTCTCTCACCCGACGGGAGCTCGACCTACTTTCTCGCCCGTATCGTCGGCTTGCGGCGAGCTGCCGAGCTCACGTTGCTCAACCGCGTGCTGAGCGCGGAGGAAGCGAAGGAATGGGGCCTCGTAAACCGCGTTCTCCCCGCCGCGGACCTCCTGCCGGAGGCGCTTGACACCGCCGCCAGGCTCGCCGCGGGCCCGACGCGCGCGTTTGGTATCGCCAAGCGGCTACTCGTCGACGGCCTTGCCCAGTCGCTAGATACGCAGATGGAGTACGAAAGCCGCGGTATCGCCGAGCGTGTCGCGTCCGCCGACGGCCGTGAAGGTATCAAGGCGTTTCTCGAAAAGCGCGAGCCCAGTTTCACCGGCGACTGACCTCGGCAGTCACCATCGCGGCGATCAACCGTCTATGTGCCACGTGTGGCCGCGGCGGAGCACGTCGCGCCATCCGACATTGCCGGCGGCGACGGCGGAGTCGATCTGCTCAGCGACCGCGGCTTCGTATGAAGTCCGCGGGTCGGTGTAGAGAACGCCGAGCGCCACCGGGTACTCGGGCCCCTCCATCGTGGCCAGCAACATCGCGAGCGCGCGATTGGTCCGATCATGCACCAGCACGTCAGCCTCGGTTACGCCGTCCTTGCCGAGGCACACGACCTCAAGCGCCATGGTCTCTGCGTTCAGCGCCAGTCCCTTGTCACGCGCCTTGCCGAAGATCAGTGGCTGGCCGTGCCTGAGCAGGAGTTGTCGTTCGGCCGCCACGCCGCGGTCGGTAAAATCGGCAAACACATCGTCGTTGTAGACGATGCAGTTCTGGTAGATCTCGACGAACGAGGCTCCCCTGTGCGCATGCGCCGCGACGAGGACCTCTGACAGGTGTTTGATCGCAGTGTCGACAGCGCGGGCGGCGAAACGCGCTCCCGAGCCGAGTGCGAACGCACACGGCGAAAGCGGAGCGTCCACCGACCCGATGGGCGTCGACGGAGAGCGTGTGCCGCATCGCGAAGTTGGAGAGAACTGGCCCTTGGTGAGGCCGTAGATCTCGTTGTTGAAGAGGAGTATCTGCACGTCGACGTTGCGCCGCAGCACGTGCAGGAGATGATTGCCGCCGATACTAAGGCCATCGCCATCGCCGGTGACCATCCACACGTCGAGTTCGGGGTTGGCGAGCTTGATGCCGGTCGCGAACGCCGGCGCCCGTCCGTGAATGGTGTGGAAACCGTAGGTCGACATGTAATAGGGGAGCCGGGACGAACAGCCGATGCCGGAGACGAAGACCGTGTTCTCGCGTCGCGCACCGATGTCGGCCAACGTTTTCTGTACACCCTTGAGGATCGCGTAGTCGCCGCAGCCGGGACACCAGCGCACTTCCTGATCCGATGCGTAATCGGCTGGACGCAGCTTGGCGACGGGGGTATCGACGGTCATCTCAGGCCTCCAGCGCGGCATCGACAGCAGCCGCGATTTCGCTCACCTTGAACGGTTGGCCCGTAACCTTGCTGAACCCTTCCGCCGGCAGCAGATAGGTTGACCGCAGCATCACCACGAGCTGGCCTCTGTTCATCTCCGGCACGAGTATCTTTTCGTAGGCCGAAAGCAACGCACCGAGGTTGGCCGGAAACGGATTGAGATGGGCGACGTGGATGTGCGACACGTCGCGCCCAAGGTTGCGCGCCCGGCGCACTGCTTCGCTTATCGGCCCATACGTCGAACCCCAACCGACGACCGCGAGGGCTCCGTGCGGACCGCCACAGGCAACGGTCTGCGGGGGAATGTCGCGGGCAATGCCCGCGACCTTGGCGGCACGCGCCAGGGTCATGCGCTGATGGTTGTCCGGATCGTAGGAAATGTTTCCGGAGTCGAAATCCTTTTCGATACCGCCGATACGATGTTCGAGGCCCGGCGTGCCGGGAACCGCCCACGGACGGGCGCCGGTGTCGGGATCGCGGAGATAGGGGTGGAACCCGTCCTCCTCCGTGCGGAAGCGAACGGGAAAGCGCTCCAGCGCGTCGACATCCGGAATCCGCCATGGCTCCGAGGCGTTGGCCAGGTAGCCATCGGTGAGCAGGATCACCGGGGTCATGTATTTCGTGGCGACGCGTACCGCTTCGATACCCAGACGGAAACAACTTGAGGGGGAGTAAGACGCGAGCACCGGCACCGGCGTGTCGGCGTTGCGCCCCCAAACAGCCTGAAGCAGATCGGATTGCTCAGTCTTGGTGGGCATTCCGGTCGACGGTCCGGCGCGCTGCGAGTTGACGATCACGAGTGGCAGCTCAGCGGTCACGGCCAGTCCGATCGCCTCGCCCTTGAGAGCGATTCCAGGGCCGGAACTCGAGGTCGCGCCCAACGCGCCCGCGTAGGACGCGCCGATCGCCGAGCATACGGCGGCGATCTCGTCCTCGGCCTGGAAGGTCACGACGCCCTGGGCCTTGAGGCCGGCGAGAATGTGCAGGAGCGTCGATGCGGGCGTGATCGGATAGGAGCCGAATATCAGCTTGAGCCCGGCAAGATCGCTGCCGACGGCGAGGCCCCAGGCGAGCGCCTCGCTGCCGGTGACGGCGCGGTACTCGCCCGCTTCGATCGGCGCGCGGGGCACGATCCGCCGGCTCAAGCCGTCGGGCAATTCGGCGGTTTCGCCGAACGCGTGGCCGGCGTTGAGCGCCGCCACGTTGGCCTCGGCGATTTCCGGCCGCCCGGCGAACTTCGTGCGCAGCCAGGAAACCGTCGGCGCACGGTCGCGGCCGAACAGCCACATGACCAGACCGAGGGCCCACATGTTCTTGCTGCGCAGGCTCTCCTTCTGGCCGAGGCCGAGGCCGGAGACCGCGTTGAGGGTGTTCTGCGACATGTCGACTTCGATCACCCGGTACCCGTCGAGGCCGCCGTCCTCGCGCGGATCGGCCTCATACGCAGCCTTTCGCAGGTTGCGGGCGGTGAACGAGCCGGTATCGAGAACGAGTACGCCGCCCGGCGGGAGATCGCTAAGATTGGTCTTGAGCGCCGCCGGATTCATGGCCACCAGCACGTCCGGCGCGTCGCCCGCCGTCAGCACACGGCGCGACGAGAAATTGATCTGGAACGCCGATACGCCGAACGTCGTACCGGCCGGGGCGCGGATCTCGGCGGGAAAGTCTGGAAAGGTTGCGAGGTCGTTGCCCTGGATCGCCGTCGCCAGCGTGAACTGACTGCCGGTGAGTTGCATCCCATCGCCCGAATCGCCGGCGAAGCGGATGACCGCCGATTCGAACTCGTCGTCTTCGACGGAAGCGGGGAATTCTGCGTGTGCGAGGCTGGTTGCCATGTCTCAATCTTCGGCGCGCGAGCGGCCCCGGCCACAGGCCGGAGACGCGGCGTCACTGCGGACGCGGTATGGAAACGCGGGTCGTCGTCGGCCTTTCCCAAGCCATGCGGGCGGCATGAAGAGCGGGCCGCGACCGCAAGCCCGGTTTGTAGTTTCTTCCGCGCGGGCGCGCAACCCGCGAAAGCGCGCCGGACGGCCGATTGCCGGAGCCCGGGCCATATTGTTCAATGGCGCCTTCGAACGAGGGAAGGCCGACGATGAACGACGACGCCATCGACCGCGCGGCGGCGCTGCTGCTCTCCGCGCGCCGCGACAGGCGGGCGCTCGACGCCCTGCCGGAAGACCTGCGCCCCGCCGACGCCGATACGGCGTACGCCATTCAGGACTCGCACGTCGCCGGCCTCGGCGGCGCCGTCGTCGGCTGGAAGGTCGGCGCGACCAACGCCGCCGCGCAGGCGATGCTGAACTATCCCGAACCGTTCTACGGCCGCCTGCTGGCGCCGGCGGTGCACGACAGCCCGGCGGAAATCGCGGCGTCGGCGCTGTTCGGCCGCGGTCTCGAGGTGGAGTTCGCGTTCCGTCTCGGCCGCGACCTGCCGGCGGACGGCGCTCCCTACGACCGCGGCGGCGCCGCCGACGCGGTCGCCGCCGTGCATCCGGCGATCGAAATCGTCGATTCGCGGTTCGCGGGCGGCCTGCGCGCGGGCGGCCTGTCGCTGATCGCCGACAACGGCGCGCAGGGTGCGTTCGTTCTCGGCGCGGGGATCGAAGACTGGCGCGGCCTCGATCTCGCCGCCATGCGTACCGAGCTCCTGGTGAACGGCGAGCAGGTCAGCGACGGCAGCGGCGCCAACGTACTCGGCCATCCGCTCGAGCCCCTGGTCTGGCTCGCCAACGCCCGGGCGGCGCACGGCGGTGGCCTCGCCGCGGGCGAGATCGTCACCACCGGCTCGACGTGCGCCGCGCTCGGCTTCGCCGACGCCGGCGACTCCGCCGAGGCGCGGTTCGCGGCGATCGGCAGCGTCTCCGTCTCCTTCCGGTAGCGGCGCCCGGTATCGAAACGACGCTTCAGGCGGCGATTGCGATCCATGCCGGCAGGCTGACCGCGGAGACCACCGTCGTCGCCGCGATCGTGCCGGCCATCAGCGGCCCGTCACCGCCGAGTTGCCGGGTCATCACATAGGCCGCGGGCGAAGCCGGCAGCGCGGCAAACAGGACCACGATCGCGGCCGCGCGCGCTTCCAGCCCGACCAGAGCCGTCGCCGCGAGCATCACCGCCGGCATCAGCGCGAGCTTGGCGCCGACCGCGATCGCGAGCGGCCGGCGGCGGGTACCGAGCGCCGCAAACTCGAGGCCGGCGCCGACCGTGAGCAGGCCGAGCGGCAGCGCGGCGGCCGCCAACAGTGCCAGCAACCGGTCCGGCAACCAGGGCAGAGCGATGCCGCTCCACCCGATCGCCACACCGAGCAGACATGCGAGAATGATCGGATTGCCGGCCACCTCGCGGACGACGCGCCCCGGCACCGTGCCTGTCCACGGGCGCTCGCCGTGACGCAGCAGCACGATGACTGAGAGGACGTTTACCAGCGGGACCCAGACCGCCAGGATGATGGCCGCGGTCGCCGTCCCCGCGCTGCCCCAGAGTATCTCGGCAGCCGCGATGCCGACGTAGGTATTGAACCGGCTCGCCGCCATGAACACGACGGCGTGGCGCGGCCCGTCGAGCGCCAGCGGACGGCGCACCGCCATGGCAAGGGTCGACACCGCGAGCACGGCGAGAACCACGGCCAGTGCCAGCGGCCCGAGCGCCAGGACGGCGAAGTCGGCAGCCGCCAGACGGTGGACGAGCAGGGCCGGAAAGAACACGAAATAGATCAGGCGCTCCAGCCCGACCCAGACGCTGCGGTCGACAAGCCGCGCGCGCCGCAGGCCGTAGCCGAGGCCGATCAACGCGAAGATCGGCAGCAGGCCGCTCGCAACCGCGCTCACGCGGCGGCGCCAAGCCTCCGGTTCAAGTGCACCCCGCCGCCCGCACCAGTCGGATTTGCGCCGCGACCGAGATGTCGATGACCGACGTGGTCTCCAGCTTCCGGTCGTCCCAGACCGGCTTTTTCGAATCCGGATTGCCTGCGCGCCACACGCGCACGGCGTCGTCGCGCTCCCGCAGCAGCCATTCGATCTGTGGGCGGAAGAGACGCGCCATCGCACCGATCCACCGGTCGGTCGGGCGGCTCGGAACCGCATGGGAAATCTCGAACCGGTCGAGCAACGCGATGACGTCGCTGGCCACGTACCAGCTTTCGCCGGTGACCCAGCGGTTGACCGTGAAGAGCCGGACCGGATTCCCCCCGTTATCCATCGAGATGCCGACAAGGTGGGCCAGTGCCTTGCCGCCGAGCGGACGGTCCACCGTTGCCGGCAGATGGGCGGGTTTCACCGAGTTCGGGATTCTCCCGGCCCGGACGAAGGTGTGGAAGTGCCCGTGTTCGCCGCCGCGCAGATCGGATGGATGCGCATGATAGTAGTACTGCCCGCGCGTCGTCTTGTCGTAGACGTCCCCCTTCGGATAGTGCTTCCACTGCGTGAAGGCTTCCTGTCCGCGGAGCACCTCGGCGACGACGCTGCTGCCGCTTTCCGCGAGGACGCGGCCGCATTCCTCGACGACATCGGCGGCCTTCGCCATTTCCGCCGCACGCTCCGGGGGGACCTGCCACAGCGGCACCCGGCTCGGCCCGTCCTCGCGCCGGATCAGGCTTTCCTTCAGCCCTTCGAGGTCCATGATCGCCGCCCGCTTCCCGCCTCAGCTCAACGGTCTTCGCGCACCAGCCGAAACCCCACCAGTATATGTTTGAGGTGCGCCGGCCGCGAGTGCCGTGCCGCGCCACGGCAGATGCCGCATCCCCTGTCGTCCCACGAGCCGCCCTTGACGAGGTAGCGCCCTTCGCCGCGCGGCGTTCGGGTCCACTCGAACACCTGGCCCGCCACATCGAGCACGCCGTAGGGACTCGCGCCTTCGGGAAAGCGGCCGACCGGCATGGTGTCGTACGGTCCGAGGTCGTGGCTGTTGAGACGTTCGGCGAGAAACGCGTCTCCCCACGGAAATCGCCGGCCGTCGGTGCCGCGTGCCGCCTTTTCCCATTGCAGCTCGCTCGGCAGCGTCCACGAGTCGCCGGTTTCCGCGCTCAGCCAGCCGGCGTAAGCGCGCGCGTCGTCGTGACTGACGAGCACCACCGGATGCTCCTCGCGTCCGGTCGGCGGCTGGCCGGCCGTCCACTGAAATCGGACCGTCCGTGTGTAGGGGTGTATCAGGCGGTAGCTCTTCCAGGTGTCGGGGTCGACGGTCGGAGCCGGTCGCCCGGTGGCGGCGACAAACTCCGCGTACTGCCGGTTGGTCACCAGCGTGCGCGCGATCCGGTAGGCTTCGAGAAACACCGGCCCGCGTTCGCGCTCGCGCTCGTACCAGCCGCGGTCGCGGGTCACGCTGTGGCCGTACGCAGCCTCGTCCAGCTGGTAGGCGGCCTCTCGCTCGGCAGCGTCCGAGCCGGCCACGAAGACGCCGGCGGGGACGGCGACCGTCTCGGGCACGTGGTGCGGTTCGGCCGGCGCCGGCGGCGATACCAGGATCGCAACCAGAAATCCGCACAACGAAGCCCAACGTTTCATCGACCGCCTCCCGGTACAAGCCGTCGCCGGCGCTGGAAATGGACGGCCAAACCAGCTTGAGGCGTGTGCGCTGTCACGCATCCCTTGGTGATCAAGGGCTCCAGCTGATCCGAGATTTTTCTTACCCCGGCGGCTTCGCAGACATCTGCGGCCCTGAGATCGGCGGATAGGGCGGATCGAGGATTTCCACCCCATAGCCGACGACGCTCCCAGGCTCACTTCCGGCCCCGTCGCGTCGTCCCGCCCGAATCGGATAGAAGGTGTCGCCATCGGGCCAGAGGCCCTCGTTCCATCCACCAGCCCTGGTAGGGAGAACGTGATGGCGACAACGGAGAAGCTACCCTTTTCCTGGCAGGCTGTCGAAGGCCTGCCGGACCTGGATCGCCTGCGTCTGGTGCTCGACACCCTGCCCGACGAGGAGATCGTGGCTGCGCTTGAGGCCGGGCGAGGTCGCGGGCGCAACGACTACCCGGTGCGGTCGATGTGGCGTGCGCTGATCGCGGGCGTGGTGTTCCAGCACGCCTCGATCCAGTCGCTGCTGCGGGAGATGGGCCGCAACCCGGCGCTCCTGGAACTCTGCGGGTTCGACCCGCTGCCTTTCCAGAGCGCGCCCGTGTTGGAGCTTCGCGCAGGTACGAAGGAGCCACCATGCGCGGTGGCGCATCCGGCGCAGGTCCGCTCGACGGTGCCCAGCCACTGGAACTTCTCGCGCTTCCTGCGGCGCGTCGTGCTGCTTGAGAACGAGTGCGGCCTGGTGTCCGCAATGGTCGAGAGCCTGCGCGCGTCGCTCTTCGAAGAGCTGCCCGACTTCGGCCGCCATCTCGGCTACGACGGCAAGGCGATCGAGAGCCACTCGACGGGCCGGGTTGCCGAGGACAAGGGGAAGACCTCCGACCCCGACGCCGACTGGGGCAAGCATGAGACGAGCGGGGTGAACGCCAAGACCGGCGCGATCTGGAAGAAGGTGAAATCATGGTTCGGCTACGGCCTCCACCTGATCGCCGACACCCACTACGAGGTCCCGGTGGCCTTCGAGGTGACGCGGGCGTCGGACTCGGAGGTCAAGATGCTCCCCAAGATGCTGGAGAACCTGTTCGCAAGAGCGCCGGAAATGGTGGAGCGCTGCGACGACTTCAGCGCCGACCGCGGTCTCGACAACGCTCCCCAGAAGAAGTTGCTCTGGGATAAGTGGGCCATTCGGCCGCTGGTCGACACGCGCTTGATGTGGAAGGCCGAGAAGGAGGAGCCGGGCTATGATCCGACGAAGCCGATCACGCGGGCGCTGTTCCCCAACCGCGCCGACGTCGTCGTCCACGACGAGCGCGGCCGCGTGTCCTGCATCTGCCCCCAGACCGGCGAGGTCCGCGCCATGGCCTTCCAGGGCTTCGAGGCCGAGCGCGGCCTCTGCGGCACGCTGAAATACCGCTGCCCGGCGGCGGCCTTCGGCTTCGACTGTGCAGGCAGCAAGGCGTGCCACCGGGCGGGCGGGGTGGAGCCCGGCGAGTACGGCCGCATCGTGCGCATCGATCTCGACAAGAACGACCGGCGCGTCTTCACCCCGACGCCCTGGGGCAGCCCGTCCTGGCGGCGCGGCTACAACCGGCGCTCTGCGATAGAGAGGATCAACAGCCGCCTCGACAACAGCTTCAACTTCGAGACCCACTACATCCGCGGGCTCGCTAAGATGAAGACCCGTGTCGGGCTGGCGCTGGTGGTGATGATGGCGCTGGCCCTTGCGCAGGTGCGGGCCGGCCACGCGGAGCGGATGCGCTCGCTGGTCGGCGCGGTGCCGTACCTCGACACCGGCTGACCGGTTGTCCCACCTCCGACATCGCCGCTCGACCAAGCCGCCTGCCGGCGGATGGCAGACCGCGGCCATCCATGTCACGATGTTCCCGTAGCGTTCCGATCTCGCGTCTAATCGCTGCATTCTGCTCACCCGGCGGGGATCAGGCAGTCGATATCCGGCCGCCAAAGATCAGCGTCACGATGTCGAAATACGCCACAGCGCACATTCCTCAGCTTGACAAACACTCAACCCGCTCACAAGATTTCGGCATCGTAGCTTTCTGCAATTTGGGGAGGAAGTGATGAAGACAACTCGTAGCCGTTTGCTGTCATCGACAGTGTTGCCGCTGGCCGTGGTGGCGGCGATGGGTGCCGCGACTCCGTTCTTCGCGGCGCACGCCGATTCCCATGGCGATGGAGAGCAGACCGAAGGGTGTGCCCCCTGCGAAGGGTGCGCCCCCTGCGAAGCCGCAGAAGAGTAGAACCTCAACCCCGATTGCTAAAAAAACGGCCGCCTCGGCGCACGCCGAGGCGGCCGTTGCCGTTTCAGGGTCTTGCCGTTGACGTGGGCGCGACCGCCGCTATGGTGGCCGCGCGCACGCCGGGCGCCGGCGCGGCGGGAGCGCGTTTCGGATCGCTTTTGGTTTGACTCTCGTCGCAAGGATCAGAGCCCATGCTCCATCGCACGCTGACGATCGCCGCCGTGTTGGGCGCGTTCGCCGCCGTCGTCCAACCCGCCGCCGCACAGGATCTCGCCAACGGCGAGAAGGTGTGGAAGAAGTGCAGGGCGTGTCACACGCTGGAGGAAGGCGGCAAGAACAAGATCGGCCCCAACCTCTTCGGCTACTCCGGCCGCCCGGCCGGCTCGGCGGAGGACTTCAAGTACTCGAAGGCTTTTCTCGAGGCCGGCCTGACGTGGGACGACGAGACGCAGCGGGCGTGGCTCGCCGATCCGCGGGGCATGGTGAAGGGCACCAAGATGGCCTTCCCCGGCCTCAGGAAGGAAGAGGACATCACCGACGTGCTCGCCTACATCGCCGGCCAGGGCGGCTGACCCGCCGCCCGGTGCGGGCGGGAAGGCGTCATGGACCTCCGCGGCGAACACATCATCGAGGCGCCGCGGGGCCGCGTGTGGGAGGCGCTCAACGATCCGGCGGTGCTTGAAGCCTGCATCCCCGGCCTCGAACGCCTGGAGAAGCGCTCGGATACGGAGTTCGCCGCGACCGTGGCCGCCAGAATCGGCCCCGTCAGCGCGCGCTTCCAGGGCACGGTGCACCTGAGCGACCTCGACCCCCCGAACGGCTACCGGATCGGCGGCGAGGGTACGGGCGGCGTTGCCGGCTTCGCCAAGGGCAGCGCGCACGTCCGCCTCGCCGACGCGGACGGCGGCGCGACGCGGCTCGCGTGGGAAGCCGACGTGCAGGTGGGCGGCAAGCTCGCGCAGGTCGGCTCGCGGCTGATCGGCGGCACCGCGAAGCGCCTCGCCGACGAGTTCTTCGGCGCGTTCTCGGCCCTTGTCGAGAACGCCGACGGCACCGAACCGGCGCCGGCGCCAGCGGAACAGGCGAAGGCCCCGCCGGCGCGCGGCCGGCTGCTCTGGTGGGCCGCGGCGGCCGTCGCCGTCGTCGCCGCGGCAACGTTGCTCGCGCGCTGATTCGGCGGGGCGTCCCGCGCCCCAAGTGTCCCTAGCCGTCCTTTTCCGACGCTTTCCGCCGCGGCGGTGCGGCCGCCCCGCCGCCCGGGCAGACGCCTCGCGAGGAAAGAACACAGTGAGAACATAGCGGCCGGAGGCAGGCTCGTCAAGGGCCTCTGCCGCGCGGTAACGTCAAGAGTTATGTGTCAGGGAGACGGGGGTGCTGATTCCCTGAGACTTGTTTTCGTGGATGAATACCGCGTAGAGGACGCGGTCCATTGAGGTCCGGTCCTGGAAGGTTCCCATGGGCCGGGTTCGTCTGCGGACCTCCCGGAACCTTCGTTCGATGGCGTTGGTGGTCCTGACCCGCTTTCGCTCATCGAGGGTCCGGTAGCGGAAGCAGGTGAGCAGCTCGTCGAGATCGCTGCGCAGGCAGGCGACGGCCTTGGGGTAGGTGCTTTGCCAGCGGTCGGCGAAGCGTCGGGCGGCGCTCTGGGCCTTGCGGCGGCTCTTTGCATTCATGACGGCGTGGACATCGGCCTTGACGGCCTCCTGGTCGGCCTTGCGGACCTTGTTGAGGATGTTGCGCATCTTGTGCGCCCAGCACCTCTGAACCGGGATGCCGGGATAGACGAACGGCAAGGCAGCCAGCAGGCCCTTGCCGCCATCGACGCAGATCATCTCAAGGCCTTCGCCGGTGAGCCCGCGGTGGTACAGCCGGTTGAGGAACACTTCCCACTCGCGGGCGCCTTCGCTGACGGCGAGATGGAAGTCGATGATCTCCTTCTTGCCGTCGGGGCGGATGCCGAGCGCCACCAGGACCGGCCTCCTGAGCGCGCCGGCGCCGGTCTTGCGGGCCAGCACCACGCCGTCGAGCATCAGCGCCTTGTAGGCGTTCTTCAGCGGCCTGCGGTGGAAGGCCTCGACCGCCATGTCGAGCGTCTTGGAGACCCGGCTCACCGTCGCGGCCGAGACCGGGCGCCCGAGCAGGGCCAGCAGGACCTCGCCCACCTTGCGCGTCGAAAGCCCCAGCACGAAGCCGGCCAGGATGGCACGGTCGATCTCCGGCGCGCGCCTTGCGTAGCTCTTCACAACCCCGGTCGGGCAGAAGTGCCGGGTGCGCGGCACGTTGAGCTCGATGTCGCCGAGCTCGCTCAGCAGGCAGCGGCGGTAGGTCCCGTTGCGCCGGTCGCGCATCGCGCCGGCGTCGAGGTTGTCGAGCCAGCGATCCACCGCCTCGGCCATCCGGCCCTCGATGATCTCGGCCAGCGCCTGGCGGCCGAGCGGGCGGTAGCCCTCGCCCCAGTCCAGTCCGCCTGCCTGCATCTCCTTCACCACCTCAAAGGCCTGGGGTAGGCTCATGATCGTCGCAGCTTGCTGGGACATGCGGGGTGCTCCTGTTTGTGGTTGTCGTCACCACAGGGAGTACCCCCTTCCCACCTGACACATAAATTCTTACGTCACCCTGCCGCGCTTGCCCCTTGACCGGGCGGCGGGCGCTTTCCACACTCTCGCCTCGAGCGGCCAACGGGGAGGAATCCGCCATGACGACGACCGTATCGATGACCGTGAACGGCGCGGCGCGGTCGGCCCGGGTCGAGTCGCGCACGCTGCTCGTGCAGTACCTGCGCGACCATCTCGGGCTGACCGGCACGCACGTCGGGTGCGACACCAGCCAGTGCGGCGCCTGCGTCGTCCACGTCGACGGCGTGGCCGTGAAGTCGTGCACGGTGCTCGCCGCCCAGGCCGAAGGGGCCGGGGTGACGACGATCGAGGGCCTCGCCGACGGCGACGCGCTGCATCCGATGCAGGAGGCGTTCCGCGACCACCACGGCCTGCAGTGCGGCTTCTGCACCCCCGGCATGGTGATGAGCGCGATCGACATCGCCAACCGCCACCCGGCCCCCGACGAGAGCACGGTGCGCCGCGAGCTGGAAGGCAACATCTGCCGGTGTACCGGCTATCACAATATCGTGAAGGCGGTGATCGCCGGCGCCGCGGCGATGGGAGGCTGACGCATGACCGACACCGGAATCGGCGCCCGCGTGGCGCGCAAGGAAGACCGGCGGTTCCTCACCGGCAACGGCCGCTACGTCGATGACATCGACCGCCCGGGACAGGTGCACGCGGTGCTCGTCCGCTCGCCGCACGCGCACGCGACGCTGGGCGCGATCGACGCCGCCGAGGCGCTCGCCTCCTCCGGCGTCGTCGCCGTCTACACCGCCGCCGACCTCGCGGCCGACGGCGTGGGCGGCCTGCCCTGCGGCTGGCTGATCAAGAACAAGGACGGCTCCGACATGGTCGAGCCGGCGCACCCGGTGCTCGCCGACGGCAAGGTCCGCCACGTCGGCGACCCGGTGGCGATGGTGGTCGCCGAGACCCGCGCCCAGGCGCGCGACGCGGCCGAGAAGGTGGCCGTCGACTACGGCATCCTGCCCTCGGTCACCGACACCGCGAGCGCCCATGCCGCCGGCCGGCCGCAGGTGCACGACGCGGCGGCCGACAACACCTGCTACGACTGGGAGTTCGGCGACAAGGCGGGCGCCGACGCGGCGATCGCCGCCGCGGCGAAGGTCGTCACGCTCGACTTCGTCAACCAAAGGCTGGTCCCCAACGCGCTCGAGCCGCGCGCGGCGATCGGCGAGTACGACGCCCACGACGACCGCTACACGCTGTACACCACGAGCCAGAACCCGCACGTCATCCGGCTGCTGATGTGCACCGCGGTGCTGGGCCTGCCGGAGACCAAGGTGCGCGTCGTCTCGCCGGACGTCGGCGGCGGCTTCGGCTCGAAGATCTACCACTACGCCGAGGAGGCGCTGGTCACCTGGGCCACGCGCAAGGTCGGCCGGCCGGTCAAGTGGACCGCCGACCGCAGCGAGGCGTTCCTGTCCGACGCGCAGGGCCGCGACCACGTCACCCGCGTCGAGCTGGCGCTCGATGCGGAGGCGAAGTTCCTCGGCCTCAAGATCGCGACGGTGGCCAACCTCGGCGCCTATCTGTCGACCTTCTCGACGGCGATCCCGACCTACTTCTACGCCCCGCTGCTGGCCGGCGTGTACACCACGCCCGTCGTCTATTGCGAGGTGCGCGGCGTCTTCACCCACACCGTCCCCGTCGATGCCTACCGCGGCGCCGGACGGCCGGAGGCCTGCTACCTGGTCGAGCGGATCGTCGACGTGGCGGCGCGCGAGACGGGGCTCGACCCGGCCGAGATCCGCCGCCGCAACTTCATTCCGCGCAGCGCCCAGCCCTACCAGACCCCGGTCGCCATGGTCTACGACGACGGCGACTACGCGAAGAACATGGAGGACTGCCTGGTGCAGGCGGACGCCGCCGGGTTCGACGCCCGGCGCGCCGACTCCGCGGCCCGCGGCAAGCTGCGCGGGCTGGGGATCTCGTCGTACATCGAGGCGTGCGGCGCCGCGCCCTCGGCCATCGCCGGCGCCCTCGGCGCGCGCGCCGGGCTCTACGAGATGGCGACGCTCCGCGTCAACCCGAGCGGCACGGTGAGCATCATCACCGGCACCCACGCGCACGGCCAGGGCCACGAGACGACGTTCGCGCAGCTCGCGGCCGACCGTCTCGGACTCGACCTCGACTCGATCGAGGTGGTGCACGGCGACACCGACAAGATCCCGTTCGGCATGGGCACCTACGGGTCGCGGTCGCTGCCCGTCGGCGGCACCGCGCTGGTGCAGGCGATGGACAAGGTGATCGAGAAGGGCCGCAAGATCGCCGCCCACATCCTCGAAGCCTCGGCCGACGACATCGAGTTCTCCGACGGCGCGTTCCGGGTCTCGGGCACAGACCGCCAGCTCGCGTTCGCCGAGGTCGCCGGCGCCGCCTACGTGCCGCACAACTACCCGCTGGAGGAACTGGAGCCGGGGCTCGAGGAAACCGCGTACTTCGACCCGCCGAACTTCACCTTCCCGAGCGGCTGCTACGCCTGCGAGGTGGAGGTCGACCCCGATACCGGAACGGTGTCGATCGAGCGCTTCACGGCGGTGGACGATTTCGGCGTGCTCATCAATCCCAACATCGTCGAGGGACAGGTCCACGGCGGCCTCGTGCAGGGGATCGGCCAGGCGCTGTACGAGGGCGCGCAGTACGATCCGGATTCGGGCCAGCTCGTGACCGGCTCGTACATGGACTACTGCATGCCGAAGGCCGACGCCGCGCCGAGTTTCGCGGTGACCACGAACGAGACGCGAAGCCCGACCAACCCGCTCGGCGTCCGCGGCTGCGGCGAGGCCGGGGCGATCGGCGCGCCGCCGGCGGTGATCAACGCCGTGTGCGACGCGCTCAAGGAGCTCGGCGTCCGCCACATCGACATGCCGGCGACGCCGGAGACGGTCTGGCGCGCCATCCGCGACGCCAGGGCCGCGGCCTGAAGGGAGATTTCGCATGTACGACTTCGCCTATCGCCGCGCCACCTCGCTGGCGGAAGCCCGGCGCCTCCACGAAGCCGCCGCCGACCCGCAGTATCTCGCCGGCGGCCATACGCTGCTGCCGACGATGAAGCAGCGGCTCGCGAGCCCGTCCGACCTGATCGATCTCGCCGGCATCGACGAACTGCACGGCATCGCCCGCGAGGGCGACGCCGTGGTCGTCGGCGCGGCGAGCGTCCATGCCGCCGTCGCCGCGAGCGCCGTCGTCGCCGAGGCGATCCCCGCCCTGGCGGCGCTGGCGGGCGGGATCGGCGATCCGCAGGTGCGCAACCGCGGCACCGTCGGCGGATCGATCGCCAACAACGACCCGGCGGCCGACTATCCGGCCGCCGTCGTCGGCCTCGGCGCCAGCGTCCGCACCGACCGGCGCGAGATCGCCGGCGACGACTTCTTCACCGGCATGTTCGAGACCGCGCTGGAACCGGGCGAGCTGGTGACGGCGGTGTCGTTCCCCGTGCCGCGGGCGGCGTGCTACGTCAAGTTCGCCAACCCGGCGTCGCGCTACGCCATCGTCGGCGCGATGGTGGCGCGCACCGCCGGCGGCGTGCGCGTGGCGGTGACCGGCGCGGCGTCGTGCGTGTTCCGCGCCGGCGACATGGAACGGGCGCTGGAGGCCGAGTTCTCGCCGGCGGCGCTGGAGGGGATCGCCGTCGAGCGCGACGACCTCAACGAGGACATCCACGCGAGCGCCGAGTTCCGCGCGCATCTGATCGGGGTGATGGTGGGCCGCGCCGTCGCCGGCTGCGGTTGACCGGACTGCCGGGGTCGGTCGACGACACCCTGGCCCTGCTCGCCGACGGCGACTACGTCGGCGAGCGCAGCCTCGCGGTCAGCGTCTTCCTGTCGCTGGCGATGCGGCGGCCGCTGTTCCTCGAGGGCGAGGCCGGCGTCGGCAAGACCGAGGTCGCCCGGGTGCTCGCCGAGCGCTTCGGCCGGCGCCTGGTGCGCCTGCAGTGCTACGAAGGCCTCGACGTCGCGAGCGCGGTCTACGAGTGGAACTACGCGGCGCAGATGATCGAGATCCAGGCGGCGCGGGCGGAGGGCATCGCCGACCGCGCGCGCCTCGTCTCCGACGTGTTCGACCGCCGGTTTCTCGTCGCGCGGCCGATCCTCGACGCGCTCGATGCCGACGAGGCGGGCGCGCCGGTGCTGCTGATCGACGAGCTCGACCGCGCCGACGAGCCGTTCGAGGCCTACCTGCTCGAAGTGCTCTCGGACTTCCAGGTGACGATCCCCGAAATCGGCACCGTGCGCGCCGGCGAGCCGCCGATCGTGGTCATCACGTCGAACCGGACGCGGGAGATTCACGACGCCATCAAGCGGCGGTGCCTCTACCACTGGATCGACTATCCGGACGCGGCGCGCGAGAAGCGCATCCTCGCGGTGCGGGCGCCGGGCGTGAGCGAGAGCCTCGCCGAACAGGTGGTGTCGTTCGTCCACAAGCTGCGCGGCGAGGACCTGTTCAAGAACCCCGGCATCGCCGAGACCATTGACTGGGCAGGGGCGCTGCGGCGGTTGGACCGCACCGAGCTCGACGCCGCGACGGTCGACGAGACGCTGGGCGTACTGCTCAAATACCAGGACGACATCGCCAAGATTCAGGGCAGCCGCGCCGCCGAGCTCCTGGCGGAGATCGACGCCGGCGCGGCATCGGTACGGGAGGCGACGACGGGATGAACGAGACGCAGGACGGACCGCGGCTGATCGACCTTTCAGGAGACGCGCGGGCGCGCGGGCGCACGCACGGGGAAGCGCTGGCCGAGGAGATACGCGCCAACGTGGAGACCTATCTCGCGCGCTTCGAGTCCGGCGGCATCGCGCGCGACGCGGCGCTCGCGGAAGGCGGGCGCTGGGCCGAGCGCATCGCCCGGATGGCCCCGGACTACGCGGTGGAAATGGCCGGCATCGCCGAAGGCGCCGGCCTCGACATGGCGCTGGTGGGCCTGCTGAACGCGCGCTGGGAGCTCAGCTACACGCTGTTCGCCAAGGAAGCGGCGTTCGGCTGCACGGCGTTCGCGGCGCTGCCGGAGACGACCCGGAACGGCGCCATGCTGATGGGCCAGAACTGGGACTGGCTGCGGCGGCTGGTGGGGCGCACGGCGGTGCTGCGCGTGCGCGGCGGCGAGGTGCCCGACTTCCTGTGCATTACCCAGGCGGGCATCGCCGGCGGCATGATCGGCCTCAACGAAGCCGGCATCGGGCTGTGCTGCAACGGGTTGACGACCGACCGCGAGGGCGCCGACCCCGAACGCAAGCCGTTCCACGTGCGCGTGCGCGAGATTCTGACGGCGCGCACCTTCGCCGACGCGCTGAAGGCGGTGCTGGGCAGTCCGCGCGTGTGCTCGGTCAACATGCTCGTGGGCCACGCCGACGGCGAGGCGCTCGACATCGAGGCGGCGCCGGAACGCGCGGCGACGCTGTACCCCGAGGACGGCCTGATCACCCACGCCAACCATTTCGAGGCGCTCGACGTGACCTCGACCATGGAGCGCAACAGCGCCAGCACGCTCTTCCGCGCCCGCCGCCTCAAGCGCCTGATGCGCCAGGCCAACCAGCCGGTGGACGTGTCGCTGATGCAGCGCCTGTTCACCGACCACTTCTCGAAGCCGAAGTCGATCTGCGCCCATCCCGACGACGCCGATCCGGAGCCCAACCGCACGACGACCGTGACCTCCGCGATCCTCGACCTCACCAACCGCATCCTCTACGCCACCGACGGGCCGCCATGCGCCAACGCCTACGGCGCCTTCCGGCTGGGGGCGTGACGGTGGGCCGGCTCGACGGCAAGGTCGCGCTGATCACCGGCGCGGCGGGCGGGATCGGCGCCGCGTGCGCGCGCCTGTTCGCGGCCGAGGGCGCGAGGCTGGTGCTGATGGACCGCGATTCCGGCACCCCGGACATCGACGGCGCGCGCGCCTTCGCCGGCGACGTGTCGCGGCCGGAGGACATGGCGGGGGCGGTCGCGTGCGCGCGCGATGCGTTCGGCGGCCTCGACGTCGCGGTGCTCAACGCCGGCATCGAGGGCACGGTGGCGCCGCTGGCGGAGTACGACGTCGACACGTTCGACCGCGTCATCGCGGTCAACGTGCGCGGCGTGTTTCTGGGCATCAAGCACGCCATGCCGGCGATGGAGGCGCGCGGCGGCGGCAGCATCGTCGTCGTCTCGTCGATCGCCGGCCTGCGCGGGCGGCCGCGCATGGGCGCCTACGTCACCTCGAAGCACGCCGTCGTCGGGCTGATGCGCACGGCGGCGCTCGAGGGCGCCGCGGCCGGCGTCCGCGTCAACTCGGTGCACCCCTCGCCCGTCGACACGCGGATGATGCGCTCGCTCGAATCGATGCTGGCGCCCGACGACCCGGAGGGCTTCCGCCGCGACTACGAGCGCGCCTCGCCGCAGGGCCGCTACGCCCGGCCCGAGGAGGTGGGGCAGGTCATGCTCTTCCTCGCCAGCGACGACAGCAGCCACTGCACCGGCGGCACCTACACCGTCGACGGCGGCCGCAGCGCCCGCTGACGCGGCGGCGGGGCGAGGAAAGACCGCGCGACGGGTTTGCGATCCCGCATTGCGGACCGCCCTGTCCGGCCCCAGGATGGCGGCGCCGGGTTCCGGAACCACGTTTCCCTATCCGAGGAGCAGCCGACGATGAGCGCGCTTGCCTTCACGCCACGCACGATACGAACCCTGACCGCCTGCCTTGCGACCGCGGCGGCCGTCGCGGCCGGGATGCCCGCGCCGGCGGACGCGCACGCGATCCGCGACGACACCCCGCGCGTTGCCGTGGTCTCGGCCTTCGCGCCCGAGCTCGCGCTCCTCCGGGAGGCGACGGAGGGCGCGTCGACGCAGACGCTGAACGGCGCGTCGTTCACCACCGGCACGCTGGAGGGGCACGAGGCCGTCCTCTTCCTGAGCGGGATCAGCGTCGTCAACGCGGCGATGACGGTGCAGCTTGCGCTGGACCACTTCGCCGTCGAGCGCATCGTGTTCTCGGGCATCGCGGGCGGCGTGGACCCCGACCTGAACGTCGGCGACGTCGTCGTCGCGGACCGCTGGGGGCAGTACCTGGAAATGCTCTACGCCCGCACGGCCTACGGCGGGTGGAGCACGATGCCGTTCTTCGAGTACCCCTTCGAGAACTTCGGCATGATGTTCCCGCGCTCGGTCAGCGTGCTTCGCGCCGGGGCCGACGAGCCCGAGACGCGGTTCTGGTTTCCGGCGGACGAGGCGCTGCTGGCCGGCGCGCGCCGCGCGGCGGACGACGCGACGCTCGCCCGCTGCACCGCCGAGGACGCATGCCTGAGCGAGGCGCCCCGGATCGTCGTCGGCGGCTCCGGCGTTTCGGGCAGCGCCTTCGTCGACAACGCGGCGTTCCGGACGTGGACCTTCGATACCTTCGGCGCGCGCGTGCTGGACATGGAGAGCGCCGCCGTGGCGCACGTGGCCTATGCCAACGGCGTGCCCTTCATCGCCGTCCGCAGCCTCTCCGACCTGGCGGGCGGCGGCGAGGGCGGGAACCAGATCGAGGTCTTCATGGGCCTCGCCGCCGACAACGCGGCAACCGTCGTCAAGGCGCTGCTGAGAGCGCTGCCGCATCGGCCCTGACGCCGCACGACCGCGCCGGCGCGCACCTGGCGGCTCTTTTGGGGTAGGGTGCCGCCATGCGCGAAGAGGCTCAGGCCCTGCCCGACCGTGTCGCCGCGTTGAAGGCGACGGCGCCCGCCTCGCGGGCCCTCGAACGTATCCCCGACCGCCGGATCGACCGCGTCGACGCGTTGCCGCCATGGAACGACGCAAGGGCGGCAGATGCGGATACCGACGCCAACGCCCGACCGCCCGACGGCAGCCTCGCCGTGTCGCAAGGAGAAGAGAGACCATGTTGATCAACACATCGCCACGTCGCACGAACCGCGAGCGCGTTCGACATATCAAGGAGGCATTGCACTCGGCGCTGAGCCTTCCCGATGACACGACGGTGATGGTCACCGAGCTGGAATGTCTCGAAGAGGGGTGCCCGCCCATCGAGACCGTGTTCGCGCTGCTTCGGCCCGATGTCCCGACGGTGCAACACAAGCTTCACAAGGCCACGGACGCCGTGGACGCCGAAGACCTGGTGCAGGTCTGCAAGGCGTGGGGGTTCGACGTCCCGGTTCCGGCACTCGCGCCTCTGCTCCAGGGGAGGTAGGGGACCACGCCGCAAAGAGGCAAGCCCCCGGCGCGCCGCCTTTTCGGATCGGCGGCTGCCGGCTTCGGGGTCCGGTCGCGCTCGCTTCATTCGATGACGAGCGACGACGGCTCCCAGCCCACGAACATCCCCGCGAAGGCGCCCCGACGCCGATCGTCCGTGGCGAACGTGGCGCCGAACGTTCCGGCCGCGGACCGGGGTTCTCCCTCGGAATCCTGCACGGCGGAGAGCCTGCCGCCCCAGGAGCCGGCCGACTCGACCACATCGAAACCGTATGCGTGGACGCTCACGCCCGACCCGCCGAACGTTCCGTCCGGAGCGATGGGCGTCAGGTCGAACTCCACATCGTATTCCCCGTAGGACTCGGCGAGCGGGCCCGCGAGCCCGGACTCCTCGTCCACCGCCAGGGAGTGAAACCGCATGGGAGCGCCGCAGGCGATGCAGCCGTGGATGAAGGGGGCCTCCCCGTGGAAGCTCGCGTAGAGGTCGATGGTTGCCGCGAACGAGCCGAGCTCGACGCTGCCCCGTGCGGAGAGAGGATCGCCCCCCGTGGCGCCGCCGTCCTCGATGGCGAAGTACCCGTGAACCGGGCCGCTGTAGCTTGCAAGGCCGGTGGGAGGCATACGAAATTCGGCCGACAGTTCCGGCCCGTCGACGACGGCCCCGACCTCGACATGGTCGAACAGCACGCCCTCAGGATTGCCGAGGCCGGAGACGTGCCGCTCGACGTCGGGCCCGACCTCGACATGGTCGAACGTTGGGCCCTCGGGCTCGCCGAGGCCGGAGAAGTGCAGCCAGGAGGCTCCCGCCAGGTAGTCGGCCGGGTCGTACGCGTTCCAGCTCACCACGAAGCGGGACACGGAAATGCTGTCGTCGGTGACGCGGAGCGATGCCCAGCCGCCTGAGGTGTGGTCGTGAAACCGGGACCCCCGGAATTCCGCCACGGGAGAGGCATGATCCGCGTCGGCGAGCGCGACCCGGCGCCCGTCGGCGCGGGTGACGGCCAGGCTCGGACGCCGCCCGTCGAATACGATTCGGGCATGGTCCGTCGTCAGACCCTCGTCACCACGGTTGCCGGAGCGGGTGAGGCCTCCGGCGCGGGGCCGGGCCGCGGCCGCGGCGGCGACCGCGCCGAGGATTTGCGCCCGGTTCGCCGCCAGCACGGCCGGCCGGTCGGCCTGCCAGTCGGACGTCACGGGAGGACCGGCCGTGACGCTGCCGCCGGAACCGCCGCCCCCGCATGCGGAGAGCGACAAGACCGCCGCCGCCAGGGCGACCGGGAGCGCCGTCTTGACCGAACCACCTGACATTTCGACGCCACTGTAGCTGCCGGCAGGCCGCCGACAAATGCGGCTTCGTTACTTATGACGGCCCTGGCCGCGGTGCGTTGCAAAGGTCTTGGCGCTCGCGGCGGCGTCGCGGGATGGAACGCAAGAGCAGGCCGGGCTCGGGCTCCCCCGCGACGCACCCGAGGAATTGGGGCCCAAGCGACCCTTGCCAGATCGAGATAGAATTCGCTCAAGGAACTAACGCGGCAGCGCGATGCGACGATTCGCGGCAATTGCCCGTAATTCCAGCTTACGGGTAGACGTCCCGAACATCCTTCCGGCAGCCGGCCGCGTTCTTGCGTCTGTCCTTGCAACTGAAGATTGCGGGAAGACGCTTCCTGAAGTCCAAACGCTCCAGGCGGTGTAGGATTACACACATATGTTGAATTCTGCACAGAAAACCGAGTACTGTGGCCTCATGGAGGCTGCTGCGTATGGCTGAACAGGTTCGCGTCCAAGTGCTGATGTCGAAGCGAGAGGCGGATCGGTTCAACACCTACTGCCGGGAAAAGGGCTACAAGAAGTCACCGCTGATCGCCAGGCTTGTCCGGGAATACCTGGATCGCGAGACGTCTAGCCGGCATCCGGATCTGTTCACTCGGGATCAACGGAGGTCCGACGGGTCGTGACAGACCCCATTCTGCAGAGAAAAGTGTCGAGGCTTCGAAACGGTGGACGGCCACGGGTGCTCGATCTTTTTTCCGGCTGCGGCGGGCTTTCCCTCGGCTTCAGAGCGGCGGGCTTCGAGATCACGGCCGCGATAGAGAATAATGCGACAGCGGCAGCCTCCTACGGCGCCAATTTCCATGCAGATGAACCGCTCCACTCGGTTGACCGTGACATCATCTCAACAGCTCCGGCTCAGCTCGTACGGATACTGAAACTCGGAAGGGTGGCGGCAGCCTTCGACGTCGTCATCGGCGGTCCGCCCTGTCAAGCCTTCGCCCGGGTCGGAAGATCTAAGCTGCGGGAGATTGAGGCGCATCCGGAAGCCTTCCGTCATGACCCGCGCGCCACGCTCTATACGCCCTACCTCAGATACGTGAAGTCCTGCCGCCCGTTGGCGATTCTTATGGAGAATGTGCCGGACGTAATGAATTTCGGTGGGCACAATATCTCCGAAGAAGTCTGCGAAGTCTTGGGAGAGCTTGGCTATGTGAGTGCCTATACGCTTCTAAACGCCGCCTTCTATGGCGTGCCTCAGACACGAGAGCGCATGTTTCTCATCGCATATCATCGCGCTATTGCCGAACACGTCAGCTTCCCCGCGCCGACGCACTGGGTGGACCTGCCTCGCGGCTACGAGGGGTCGCGCCGGGTCGCGCTGAAGGCACTGTCCAATGGCCCACTGTTTCCGAAGGCACACAACTACCTGGACCCACCCAAGGCCACGAATGATCTGCCACCCGCCGTGACCGCCGAAGAGGCAATTGGCGATCTGCCGGAAATCGACGCGCGGACACTGATGCTCGGGGGAGTGCTGAAGCGGGGCGCGCGTCGTTTTGATAAACTAGTGCCTTACGACAAGAACCGTTCCGTTTCAGGCTATGCTCGATCAATGAAGAGTTGGACAGGGTTCGAGGCTGGGAACGGCATCTGCGACCATGTAATTCGATACCTTCCCCGCGACTACTCACTGTTCGCGCGGATGAGAGAGGGCGATCAATACCCGGAAGCACACAGGCTCGCCATGAAGATGTTCGATGAAGAACTATCAAGACTTGCGAAGAAGGGTTTAATCTTAGAGCCAGGATCACCGAAACACGACGAGTTGATTGCCTCCATCGTGCCGCCTTACGATGCCGGCAAATTTCCCAATAAATGGCGAAAGATCGCCCGGGATCAGCCGGTGCGCACGGTCATGGCGCATCTGAGCAAGGACGGCTACAGCCACATCCACTACGACAGCGGTCAGGGCCGGACGATTTCCGTCCGGGAAGCTGCTCGGCTTCAGTCATTCCCAGACGGCTTTACATTCGCGGGTGCGATGAATCAAGCATTCCGGCAGATTGGCAACGCCGTCCCGCCCCTGATGGCAAAGGCGATTGCCACCGAAATCATGACAACGATGCGGGTATCGGTAGACGCCCTTAGGCCACAGCTCTCGCGTCGAATAGCGGCTCCAACGGCGGCGGTCAACGGCGGAATGTTGACCGTCCGACGCCGTCCTCCTGCTATGGAGAATACTGTTGGCGCCTCGAGAAGTGAGTGATTCTGCGATGGACAACGGGTCCACCGACATACTATCCCCATTACAGCGCCGGCTCGTCATGAGTCGGATTCGGGGCAAAGACACCAAGCCCGAGCTGCTCATGCGGCACGGTCTTCACCGCCGCGGCCTCCGCTACAGACTCCACAAATCGGATATGCCTGGCAAGCCCGATGTGGTGTTCGCGAAGTACCGAGCCGCGATATTCGTGCACGGATGTTTCTGGCATGGACATGGCTGCTCGCTGTTCAGGTGGCCCAAGACCCGCGCTGCGTTCTGGAAGACCAAGATTAACCGCAACATGGACCGGGACCGGGCGGCGTTCGCCGCGCTGAAGGCCGAGGGATGGCGTGTGCTCGTGGTCTGGGAATGTGCCCTGAGAGGCAGGCACAGCAGGGGAATTTCGGATGTCCTGAGTGACGCGGAAGCCTTTGTTCGACGGGGGAGAGAGCTTTCAATTGAAATCGCGGAGTTGGGCTTTGTCGGCAACCGGTAAATTGGCTTTGGCCAGAATCAGGACCTTCGGTCTGACGCCTTCGACTCTCATGGACCTTCATCAAGCTCAGATCCGGGCTCTCGTTCTTTGTTTCTCGATCCTCGTCATCAAAGTCTAGCCTGGGTCGGCTGCCGTTCACCGCCGGTACCTGATCGCAGCGACCCGATCTGCATTCCGAAGGTCCCGGATTTGCCGGCACGCCAGCTGAAGCCAGAGGTCGGGCGGCAGGTTGTCGGCGAAGCAAGGAGGCCTACGCTACGGTTCGGCTTCCGCGAAGCATACGAGACCCTCGCTGCCGGGAGCAGACTGCCCACCGGGCGTGCGACATCAGCTGTTTAGCCTTCCCTGACCGAATAGCATTTGTCAAAATGTGCTGCGACGACCTATTCAGGAACCGATCAGGGTTGAATGTGCCGTTTGTCGTTGGGATCATGGAGCCGGAGTGTCTCGACACATCTCCGCCTCCGCTGGGGCCGATGTGTCCCGCTGAGATATGACACGCAATTGGAAAGCGGACGGGGAGAATGTGGTATCCACCGATTACCCGGACAAAAGAGCTTGATTCCGAACTCGCTAAACTAGCCGAGACGCCAGATGACCAACTCGGCGAGCTCGACGACTTCCTGGTTAAGACGTCTGCGAATATACGGCAGCTCGCACTCAGCCACCTTATCCCAACATCTCACCTCCGAGACTGGATCTGGATTGGCAGCCGGTTTCGCCTGTCCTCAGAGGAAAGATCGTCAGCTTGGTCTCTCTGCAAAGGCGCACTGTTATTCCTAAGCACGAACATACAGCGCGCAGTTGCGCCAATCGAGGGGATCCAAGCCGACTTCAACTGGGTGGCGGACAAAACCGTGTCGGAACTCGTTGGTTTCCACGGCGCCAGATCACACGACCAATTCCTGTCTCCTGCCGAGTTGGATGCGGTAGAGACCAGACTGACAGAACTCCGACGCAACACCAGTGACTTGTCCAGAGATGAGAAAGAGGGGACCGCTCAATACACTGCTTGGTTGAGTGACATATCCAGCGAGACTTATCTGCCTCGCATTGCGCAGATGGTCGACGAAATCCTTCTTCACGTCGATTCGCCGAATCCTGTCCACCGCAGTTCCGCGACCGCTTGCCTCCGATACGTTTTGGAGAAGCAGGACGTCATTCCCGACGGACTTGGCTATCTCGGACTGGTGGATGACATCTATGCTATCGAGATGACTTGCAGGCATTTGACCCAACAGAGCGCCTTTCAACCGCTGGTAGAGTGGCTTAGAGGCGAGCAACCTTCTCTTGCCCGCATTTCGTTCCAACATCGTCGGAATACGATACGATTTGACCAATATCTGCAAGCGGTCTTTGGTTTGTCTCTTGTGACCGAATCCGGACAGTCAAATCGAAAATGTCTCGTGCTACCCGAAACTTCGATCTGCGGCCCCATAGGTGCCTTCCTCGCGGCTGTTCATTCGATACGAACCCAAATTACGTCGGAGGATCGACGTGTCTCGTTCTCTCCAGGAGACGACATGCTCCTGAGTGACGCTTCGGTAGTCATTGCAGCACGATACTCCGGTACACTCGAACATGAGGGAGTAAGTTACCACGCAATCGAAATTCGAAACGGTCGGCGAACTATTTCTGATTTTGAGTTGGCGTCGGCATCCAATTCCCCTACTATGCACCGCACACTGCCAACGGAGAAGGACTTCAATGCGTGGCGGAAGACCCACAGTCCAAGTCCGCTGCGATATCTCGTTGGGTCCGAATTTTCTTTCGAAAACATGCAGCCCGCGGTCCTGCTGCTGACGCGTCGAAACCGTCTTGACATGTTGATCCCCCAACTTCTACCTATGGGCCGCACAATTCCGGAACTCGTAGGGCTGAAGTATGTCAACTCCATGGGAGCCGAACAGGTTCTCTCGGGAACACCCATGGCGGAACCACTTATCGTTGCGTGCAGCGATGCTCCTACTGCTCGCGATATGATTTTCGACAACGATGACAGAATAAAGCCCCAGTACGTTATCGTGGATGACGGCGAACTGGCACGAGATCTGGAGGATCTGATTTCGGGGAGCGACTTGCCTCCGAGGTGCCACATTATCGTGTTTTCTCCGTTTCACGAACGTGAAGCCACACAATCCCTCATCAATTACAATTATGGTACGTGGTTTCTCAGGAAGTCAGACGTAGATCCGCTACCGCCCGGCGGCGAACCAGATTCCTCAGATGAAAGTGGATTACTGTCCCGATTTCAGACGCGCCAAGCTCTTGCCTCCCAAAACGATATTGAAGTTTATGACATTCAATGTGAACCAATTGAATTCCTGTTCGAATACTTGCGGGATTTGCGATCGCTGGCAAGAACTGCAGCAAATGCGGACGTCGAACTGGTAGCCATGGCATTATCCGCCTTTATCAGGCGATTTGCGGCTGCACCGTTGCACTTCGATGATGTTGAGCGCGACGAACTTTCACTCGCACTCCGGCGCGTTATCTATCACAGCGGACTGCTCGCGGACTACCGCTCAGAAATTAGAGACCTTGCCCTGTTTGCCAAAAAAACACTCGATTCTGGTATACCGCCCAATCCGAGACAGCAAATCATCAGACAATTGCTTGAAAAGGTCAACGGTCATTCCGTTGCTGTGCTCTGTCAGTCGGCACGAATCGCTGCGGCTGCTGCCGAAAAGGTGGCCGCGGATTCGGTTCTTTCCCGCGCGTCATGGATATCCATGAATCAGCTCCGGTCGATGGCACCGATCGATCGGCTCGTTGTGTCCGGCTGGATCGGGCGCCACACCATGCGAGAAATAAGAAACTGCGGCTATGCGACTAAAACCGCACTTATCCTGTTTGGATTCGAGAGGGAGTGGGAAGCAGTCTCCAGAAAAGCCAGCGCTTTTTGGGAGAAACGTTTAGTTGCCCGCACCAGATCCCAGTGGTCAAGCCTAGCCAGCCGTGTGGGCGATGTTGTCCGGCCGGCTTTCGTTGAAGACCCAAGCGCCCCGGATAACGACACATATCCAGGCGAGCATGACTACGCAGGCGAAGAGTATCTGAATATGCGCCTAATCGAAACCATCCGGACACATACTTCACCTGGACAAGGGGAAGATGTCGCCCTCGCACGCCTAGCAGTTTTTGAAGAACCCGGCGTCTACACTTACTTGCCACCAAACGGACACGTCATAAGCCTGTCAAAGGCGCTGGAAGCGCTCAGAGACAAAATGGAGCTGGATATTGAAGGTCCTTCCGACACGCGTGCCGAGCGGCTTATAAACTGTCCGGTTTCCGAAATTCGTCCCGGCGACCTCCTCGCTTTTCCGCTCGAGAACAATTCTGATCTCCTTGACGTATTTGCAAATCGCATAATGGAATCTCCCCAAGAAGCGAGAAGATTGGCTCAACTGTGGCGTACCGCCCTGCATCGATTCGTTGAAGTGTGTGACCTTAGCGTCCGGGAAGTTCAATCGTTGCTCGCTTCAAATGGTCTCAAAAGGCATCAGGTAACCATACGGAGCTGGTTGTACGGCGGAACCATCGTCGCCCCACTAAACTATCAGGAAGCAATTCCGATTATTGCTAAAGTCACGGAGGACGTCGAACTGAACATGTACGTCGAGAAGGTTCTATCTTCGGTAGACTTGATATACCGAGCCAGACATCGTGCAGCTAAGGAATTGCTCAAGCAGTTAATTAAGCAGAACGTTCGAGTTAACGAGGGAACCGCTACTGTTCAGCTGGAAGGACATCAAATTCGATACACTATCCAGCGAGTACAGAATATCGACCCGCCCGTACAGGTCTCACGGGACCTCATTGGCTTGGTGAGCAGTTTGACCGGCTCTGTCGAATCGACTGGCGCCGCCGAATCCGCTGCCGCGCCTGCACACGTGTCCTCCACATAGTAGTTGAAACGCTCCGTTGGAGGGCCTGCCGTGACACGGATGATTCCTGCAAAAGCCTCGAAATCAGCCACAAAAAGCGAGAGGGAAGTATTTGAACTGATACGAATGGCAAGAGGCTCCGACGATTTTTACTGTCTTCATTCCGTCGGTTTGGCACGGCACTTGAGAAAATCTTATGGGGAGGCGGATTTCATTGTTATCGGCCCAAATGGAGTGTTTTGTCTTGAAGTGAAGGGTGGCCATATAAGCAGAGACCGAGGGGTCTGGACAGTTGGGTGGCCGGGAAATTGCTATGAATCAATTGAGGGTCCCTTCAAACAGTCACAACAAACCATTTACCCCCTGATTGAGGAAATTTTACGACGATTGACACCAGAGTTCAAGAGGAAGACGATGGTCGGTTGGGGAGTGGTATTCCCCGACATAACTTTCCATCTTGAGGATCCCGAGTGGAACCTGGAGGTGGTATGCGATGCTGAGGGAAAATCCGATTTCATCGGTTATGTTCAACGCCTCTCCCGTTATACGCGACAACGGGAACTTGTTGGGGGTCGGCAGTACCCAGAGGCTCTCTCGCGGTTAGACTGCGAGAAACTCGTGCAGTGCTTTCGTCCAGACTTTGATCTCGTTCCGAGAATGGGGGACCTCGTTAGAGAGAGCAACTTGGAGCTTGCCAGGCTTAGCGAAAGGCAGTACAGAGTGCTGGATTACGCTTTGGATCCATCCAACCCACGGGTCATGTGCCCGGGACCTGCAGGAAGTGGAAAAACTCTGATAGCCTTGGAGGCAGCCAGGCGATTGGCGGCGGAAGGCCTTTCCGTCCTTCTGCTCTGTTTCAACAGAGTGCTTGGCGAACATCTCAGATTGCAGATAACACCCCACCTTGGCAGAATCGAGGTATGGTCATTACACCAGTTCATGCGCGAATCGATCGTCGCAGCTGGCTTTATCGACCGACTCAGGGACGCTGAGGCACGGGCCGCCACCCCTACGGACCTATTCCAACACTACTACCCTGAGTTGTTCGAGGCCGCCATTATAGAGACGGTATCCTCGGACGCACACCCAGCATACGACGCGCTCATAATCGACGAAGCACAGGACATACTCTTTTCACCAACAATAGATGCGGTGGAGACTGTCCTCACCGGGGGATTTGCGGAAGGCCGTTGGCTCCTATTGTTCGATCCCGCATTACAATCAGAGGTTTACGGTAGACTTGACAATCGAGTTCTCAATACGCTTCGAGGTTTCCACCCAGTAACTCTGACTCTGAAAGAAAACTTTCGCAACCCTGAGCCTGTGGTCGAAGAGGTGTGTCAGTTGACTGAAATGACAAAGCCACATTGTCGCCGTCAGTTTGTTTCGAGAGTTAAGTACGATACCTATGTAGCAATGGAAGAGCAAGGCCGAAAGCTTAGAGCAATTCTCGTCGAGCTTCTTCGTGATGGAGTTAAACCTTTTCAAATCACTATTCTCTCCGGTGCTGGGAAAAAAGATAGTTGTGTGTTTCAATTTCCTCCAAATATCGGAAAGAAGGTCATATGGCTGGAAGCTGGTAATATGAAGCGCGTCAACGACGAAACTATAACGGCGTGCACCGTCTCATCATTTAAGGGCATGGAAAATGACGTAATCATTCTTACCGATCTCTCAGTACCTAAACAGGACTGGGAGAGGTCTTTGGTCTATGTCGGGATGACGAGGGCCAGAACAAGTATTGTTGCGCTGGTCACCGATGCGTTTCTCGAGGTTCGATCCGGAAATCACTAACTGGTCACTACGGGACGAAGGGACAGAGAGTGGAAGAGTTCAAGAAAGCACGGCAGAAGCTCGTGGATTCGCTCCGAAGAGAGTTGATCGGACCCGCGAAGGACGACCCAGAAGGTTGTAGGTGTGAGGAACTCGATGTGTCTCCTCTCCAGCTGTATGGCGCTGGAATCCTCTTTCCCCGCAAGCAGATCCAAGAATGTCTCGAGGGAGGCGCTGAGGCGGACGAACCAGATGGCTTAGTTTCATCAGACGATGACGAGATCGAGGACGCTCCGCATGAGGAATTTGTAGTACACGACGGTCGCGAACGAAGTTCGGCTGCCACAGCACCGGATGCAGGAATAGAAGATCAACCGCTTAATCTGGCAAACGAATTTAGCCCTTCCGCCGTGGGTATCACGTTCCGTCTGACCAATGCTGAGTTTCTGAATGTCGACGTGTCATTTGGGACTTACGAGGCGATATCAAACTCGGGACCTCACCCGAAGGCAGGACAGACTCGAGCCGACGGTACGCCATATCCGGCCGTTAGAGAGTTTACTCTTTATCGCCGAACCCCCAGAATGGAGCCACTTTCCTTACCTTTGGATTTC
Organism: Alphaproteobacteria bacterium; assembly: GCA_965243325.1. Taxonomy (GTDB): domain Bacteria; phylum Pseudomonadota; class Alphaproteobacteria; order UBA7887; family UBA7887; genus JANQOH01. Next base: position 146,627 of record CBDEUQ010000001.1, read on the forward strand.
CGTAAAGGTCCTTCGGTCGTTTTGTGTGTGCCGGGCACAGACGATGCATTACGTATCCACGCGACTTTGCGGTCGTCAAACTCTGGCGAATCGGTTATTTCGCTGATGTTAGTAAACCACCATCAAACCACCGGAACAGGAACCTCCGCGTATCGAGACTGCTTTTTTCAGTCCGAGTTCGAAGTCCGCGACGCAGCGATGCGGCCTATTTTTACGCCGATCGAAAGGCAGGCAGGAAACAGCCTGCCGGAAGAACTTGCTTCACTATCTCTCTTATACCGCCATAAGAGGACATTCTGTCTTGGACACGGCTGTGCCGGAGATTGGAACAGAGGCCACAACGTAGATACGAAAGGACGGACGGACCGCGTGTCCACTGCCACAATCCCGACTTACGAAGTACAGCCGGTCCAGGCTCGAGAGGAGCCGTTCTTAGTCGAGAGACTTGATCTATCGATGCTCGCACTTTCCGACGGAGATCCGGCCGATCCGACAGACGTTGAAAGGAACATTCTTGAACGCCTCAATCAACTCTGTTTTGACTACGAGGCTTGGATAAAGGACCAAGCATCGCAGATTGCCGTATTGAACTCCACCCATCGGGATTCCGCAGTTCGCCACCTGGAGGCGTGCACACGCTGTCTAACGCGCATGAAAGAAGGTGTCGCCATACTTGGGGGCGCTGATCGGCAACCGATGACAGCCTTCAGAATTGCTAACAAGGCCATGCTGATGCAGCAGGTGCATTCAAAACTAAAAGCACGCACTGTTGATTCAGAATATCCATCAATTCCCGAGACCTACTACGAAGGACCCGACGTCACTAGTGGATTGATTCCAACGTTTGGAACCCTCGGTTTCTGGCGGCGATGATGTCGTCGGGGTCCGCGATCCAGACGAAGGGCTTTGCCTCTGTCCGGTTGTGCTCGTCGATGAAGCGCTGGATGGCGTCGCGGAGTTCGTCGACGGAGCGGAACACGCCGTGCTTGAGCCGCCGGCGCGTCAGCTTGGCGAAGAAGCCTTCGACGGCGTTGAGCCACGAGCACGAGGTCGGGGTGAAGTGGAAGGTCCAGCGCGGATGCTTCTCGAGCCATGCCCGGACCGCCTTGTGCTTGTGGGCGGAGTAGTTGTCGAGGATGGCATGGATCGGCGTCCCGGCGGCGACCGTGCGTTCGATGCGTTCGAGGAAGCGCACGAACTCCTCGTGCCGGTGACGGGCGCTGTGCTGCGAGATCACCGTCCCCTCGAGCACATCAAGGGCGGCGAACAGCGTCGTCGTGCCGTGTCGCTTGTAGTCGTGGGTCATGGTGGCACCGCGCCCTTTCTTCAACGGCAGCCCGGGCTGCGTGCGGTCGAGTGCCTGGATCTGCGACTTTTCGTCGATCGACAGCACCGCCGCATGCGCCGGCGGCTCCACGTACAGGCCGACGATGTCGCGCACCTTGTCGACGAAGGCCGGATCGGTCGACAGCTTGAACTGACGCCAGCGGTGCGGCGCGAGACCGTGCGCCTGCCAGATCGTGCGCACCGTCGAGGCGGCCACGCCCGCGGCCTTCGCCATCGCCCGCAGTGTCCAGTGCGTCGCCTCGCCCGCCGGCGGCGTCTGCGTCAGGCGTACGATCGTCGCAACCCGTGCAGGCGACAAAGGCTTCCGGCCGGGAGGCCGTGTCTTGTCCCGCAGAAGCCCGTCGACGCCCTCTTCCATGAAGCGTTCCTGCCAGCGCCAGACGCACGTCTTCGACTTCCCCGTCGCCGCCATGATCGCCATCGTCCCCAGACCGTCGGCGCTGGCCAGGACGATCCGCGCCCGCCACACGTGCTTCTGCGCGCTGTTGCGATCCTCAACGATCGCACGCAAGCGGTCGCGATCCTCCACCGAAACCGTGAACGAAACTCCCCGACGCATCGCAACCGTCCCATGACAGATCGAACAAGGGAAACAATAAAGGACTCTTCCGTCAAATACAATCCACTAGACGATGGAGACCATTCCAGTTGGCGTTCCTGTTAATGAATATTGCCGGAACAACGGATCAGTTGCATCAAGATCGCCAATTGGTCGATTTGATCTGGTTTCCCACCGGGGGCGGGAAAACGGAAGCATATCTTGGATTGGCGGCCTTTACGATTGCGCTACGCCGTCTCCGAAATTCGGCCGATGCCGGTACAACCGTACTCATGCGCTACACTCTTCGACTGCTTACCGCCCAGCAGTTTCAACGTGCCTCCACTCTTATCATGGCATTAGACCAACTCCGTCGTGAGCGATATCTCGGAGCGGGCCTCGGGGGAGCACCGATTTCCATCGGTCTCTGGGTGGGGCAATCTCTATCTCCGAACACTCGATCCGATGCAAGAGCCGCGTTATCCAGGATGCGCCAGCGAGAAAGCCGGGCGCATAACCCCTTTCAGATTCTTTATTGTCCATGGTGCGGCTGCGAACTAAAGAATAGAAAAAAACTGGGGTATCAAGAAGAGAGGGTGGGAGCTGGAAAACTGCGAACCATAATTTTCCGATGTCCGGATGAGCATTGCGTGTGGAGCGACAGACGCTCACAAATGCCGATTTCGGTGATTGACGATGATATTTATTCGTCGCCGCCAACGTTGGTTATGGGGACGGTAGACAAATTCGCCCAGGTCGCTTGGAAAGATGAGACCGGCAGACTCTTTGGCATAAGGGGAGAAGAAGCCCCACCGGAACTGATAATTCAGGATGAACTGCATTTGATTTCTGGCCCTCTTGGTTCGATTGTGGGGCTGTACGAAGGTGTAATTGAACGACTGTGTAAAACCGAAATCGGTCGACCGAAAATTATCGCTTCGACAGCGACCATTCGACAGGCGAGAGAGCAGTGCAAGGCTCTATACAACAGGGATATTTCCGAGTTCCCAGCTCAAGGACTAAGGGCAGGGGATTCTTACTTTGCATACGAGAATACGAAGGCGCCCGGACGACTTTATGCTGGAGTATTTGCGTCGGGTCTGAAATCTCACGCAACTGCCCAGGTCCGGACCTGCTCATCCTTATTGCAGCACACGATTCCGCTTCCACCTCAGACGATCGAGGACCGTTCCGCCTCTCTGGACCAGGGTGCATTCTTTTCCGAGGCTGATCCCTATGGCACTCTGGTATGGTATTTTAATAGTCTTCGGGAGCTGGGTACCGCGACAACAATGTGCAGCGGCGATATTCCCGAGTACATCAAGAGTATGTGTCGTAGGGGCGACGTCCCCTGGGACTATCGACGCCGGGTGAGAAATTACGTCGAGTTGACCAGTCGTCGAACCGCCGACGAAATTCCTGAAATCCTCGAACAGTTAGAGCGACCTTGGCTTCCAAAACCGAACGGGCCTGCCCCTGTAGATATCCTGCTAGCGACTAATATGATCTCTGTGGGAGTAGACGTTTCACGACTGGGGCTTATGGTGGTAACGGGACAACCCAAGAGTACGTCGGAGTATATCCAGGCCACCAGTAGGGTAGGCCGACAATATCCCGGCTTGGTTGTTACCGTATACAGCCAAAGCAAGAGCCGAGACCGATCTCACTACGAGCAGTTTGTTGGCTATCATCAGGCCTATTATCAGTTTGTCGAGGCAACTAGCATCACTCCATTTTCGCCCCCCGCAAGAGAAAGAGGTCTTCGAGGTATGTTGATGGCGATCTCTCGACTCGTGGTAGGTCTCGATGATCCATCACAGATTTCCGGCAGCCGTGACCGGATTCAGCGAGAACTCGATGGCATCCTGAACCGCATTTCGGATATCGATGCAAATGAGGAGCAGGAAGCAGCAGATGAGCTGAGGAGCGCGCTTGACGAATGGGAGGCAGTCGCGCCACAGGATTATGGGCGTATGGGGGGACGCGTGGCCACCCGCACGCTTGCCTATCCCTACGGCGCAACTCCGGACCCGGTATTTCAGGAACGATCGTGGCCCATCTTGACCTCGATGAGGAACGTGGATGGCACAGCTGAGGCGAAGGTCATCGCATCATATGACCTGCCGGCCAAAGACGATACCGCTGATACAGGAGCCGGTTGATGGCGGGTTCGCCTTCATTCAGAAAGTCTCAGGGAATCGTCCCGTACGGAGTGGGGGCAATCGTAGATTTTCCCGAAGATTCCCTCATGGCCGCAGGACTTGATATGTGGCCGCAGGTTTCCCCAAGCATGCCAGCAGATGTTAAGGCACGAATCGAGGAATCCACCAGAATTATTGACGGCAGATTGCAGCGTCGTCTGAGTGCGGCCTTCCGCAGGCCGATTTTACGTTTTCTCTCGCCTACCGAAGCACCGGAACGAGGAAATGCTCACGCGAAAATTAATCAGGCCCAGTCTTCGCGGGCGTATATGCCCTTCGTGCGCTTTCCGAAATGGCTTTTTTGTCCACGGTGCCGGACCTTGTGGGAGATTCCGTGGAATACACCCGCGGGTGACGAGAAACTACGTTGCAATTCTGACGTAAGGCTTAAGGAAGGAACCGGCCAAACCTGTGCAAAACTGCCTCATTGGAGAAAGCCGCGACTTATACCGGTACGTTTCGCCGTCGCATGTGCGCGCGGCCACATAACGGATTTTCCGTGGCAAGAATGGGCTCACTTGGATCAACAGAACTGTGGTGCCGGCTCTGGACAACTGTTTCTTGTGGCCACCGGCGCGGCTGGTCTCGCGGGTGTCGAGGTCCGGTGCAGTAACTGTTCTGCGCGTCGAACGTTGGTTGGCGCATTCGGACAGGATCGTAATCCATTCCGCCGAATTTGGCCGTATGGATGTACCGGCGAAAGGCCATGGCTCGGGCCCAACGCCACACAGGCCGATTGCACTGAGCTACCGACAACGATTCAGCGGGGCGCCTCGAACGCATATTTTGCAAATACAGCAAATTCGATATTGATACCACCGTATTCGAGACTCCTTCAGCAAGTTCTAGATCGACCCGATGTACGGAGACAGATCGATGCCACTCCCAAGATTGACGGGAAGCTCCACCGGCCATCTCTGGTTGCAATGGCTGAAAGCCACGGCCTTGATCCGGATACCTTCGTCGCAGCGGTTGATGAATTGGTGGAAACCGGCTCTGACGACCTCCCTACACCGGTTACTGAAGAAGAGTATCGCCGAGCGGAGTACACAGCCTTTCTGGGACCAAGGCCTCCGGCAAGTGAGCGGCGGGACTTCGACCTTTCGCCCCGCGCCATCGAAGATTACTCCTCGGAATTTGGATCCTACTTCGACCGCGTTGTCATGATTCCGAAACTTCGTGAAACTCGAGTGCTTACTGGTTTCACACGTGTTGTACCCTCAGCTGGTGGAGCAGTTACGGCCGATCTCTCGTTGACGCCGCAAAATTGGTTGCCTGCCATGGAAGTTAGGGGAGAGGGAGTATTTGTCGTTGTCCGCGGCGACAAACTGTCGGATTGGAGGTTGAGGAACTCGGAGATCGATCAAAGAGTTCACTTGATTAACGGCCGCTTGGCGACGGTGGCTCAGGAACGAGGTTTCAGCAAAGCACGGGAGATAACGGGCGAATTTCTCCTCATTCACACCTTTGCTCATGCATTAATTAGGCAACTCGTCTTTGACTGTGGTTACGATTCTTCGTCTTTGCGGGAACGAGTGTATGTCGGTGAAGACGGCACCGGCCAGATGACGGGTTTGCTCATTTACACGGCGAGCGGAGACGCCGAGGGCACTCTGGGCGGACTGGTACGCCAGGGACTGCCCGGTCGACTTGAAGATACAGTAACGGCGGCGATTGGAAATGCTGCGCTCTGTTCTTCCGATCCATTATGTATCGAAAGCAGAGGCCAAGGGATCAATGGGTTAAATCTCTCAGCGTGTCATGCTTGTACACTGTTGCCGGAAACCTCGTGCGAGGAAGGAAACCGGTTATTGGACCGAGCCCTGTTGATCGGCACCCCCAACAATCCTGACCTCGGATTTTTTGCCGACATTGTCAAGACATAGGTCGTTCGCCGTGCTCCCTGCAGATTACGATGACGATCTAACGAATACCCCGCCTCAGCAGCGGCCCGCTCATTACGAGGCACCGACATTTGTGGTAGGCTTGCGGTCGATAACAGACCGCTGTGCGCCTTGTGCGCGCCAAGGAGAGAGGAGAAGCCTGTCAGGGGCCGCGCCAGTTAGCTTGGCTGCTCCCTACGCGGACGCTGGACACAGATATGCAGACCGTATCTTTTTCGGATGCTCGTTCCGCCGACCTTAGAGTTGACGCGATCTTTCGGGGAGGTCGCAGGGGTAACGCCGGTGACGACCCATTGCCTCTCCTCCTCAATGTAAGCAATTCGGGCGGTTTCCGATACCGCGGCCAACTCGATGCATTGGAACTGGTGGTACTGACTTCGTCGCGCAAGGACCCTGACTGGCCAGATGCGCTCGATCGGGAGACCGGTGTTTACACCTACTTCGGAGACAACAAGAATCCTGGCAGCGCGCTGCATGAGACACCCAGGAAGGGCAATGAGCTCCTTCAACACCTCTTCAATCTCGCTCATTCGGGTGCCGAGGGCCGGCGTCAAGTGCCACCGATCTTTCTCTTCGCGAACACGGGTGAATGGAGGGACGTCGTTTTTCTGGGATTGGCTGTTCCCGGCACCGCTGACCTTCGAGCATCGGAAGACCTTGTCGCCATATGGAGGATCTCCAAGGGCCGTCGCTTTCAGAACTATCGCGCACGCTTTTCAGTTCTAAACACACCATTGATATCAAGGGCGTGGATTACGGATATTATCGCCGGCAATCCTCACTCCGCCAACGCGCCATCAGTCTGGTTGAATTGGATTGACACTGGACGACAGCGCGTATTGCTTGCTACCAGATCACTCGAACATAGAAGAAAATTTGAGCAAATCCCTAGCGACCCACAAGGACTCTCGATTCTCGCCAAGATTCACGAGTACTTTCAAGACGATTTTCATGGTTTCGAAAGCTGCGCCGCTGCAATCGCAAGATTACTTCTGCCTGACATTGCGGAAATAGATTTGACTAGACCTTCTCGCGACGGAGGTCGCGATGCAATTGGCACACTGCGAATAGGAATCGGAGCATCTGGAATTCTGGTTGACTTTGCGCTTGAGGCAAAATGCTACAGCGTTTCAACAGGGGTAGGCGTAAGAGACATGTCTCGCCTGATCTCGCGGTTGCGCCATAGACAGTTCGGAATTCTAGTAACAACTAGTTACGTCAACCTCCAGGCTTATCGCGAAATTAAAGAAGATCAGCATCCCATAATTGTTATCTCAGGATCAGACATCGTGGCACTCTTGCGAAATAACGATCGTTCCGATCTAGACACAGTTCAAACATGGTTAGAACAGAGTTTTGCTCTTAGGAGATGAGCGAAAATTGCCCTAAACCATCCTAGCATCTCGAAGAATTCGAAAGAAGGGAAGTGTGCAGATTTATCTCACCACCCAAGTAAGCGCTCCGCTGATCACCCGATTTGAGAGCCACCCAAGAGTTTGAACAAAATAGTTTACGCCGGCCATCCAGCGACCCTGCACACGTACAGTGGTAGATCGCGGGTGCCTTTCCGCATCGACCGCGTGTTCGCCGGCCGGCCCGCCGCCTCCACCCCCCTCAATACATGTCAAGCAGCCGCTCGATGTAGTCGAGGTCGGTGCGGGTGCGGACGCGCTCGCCGGCGCGGCGGCGCAGCTCGTCGCGGATCTCGCGGCTGCGCTGGACGGCGGAGCGGTCCGGGACCTCGACGAAGCCGCTCGGGTCGCCGTCGTTGCCCGTCGGCATGCGGCCGAACGGGTCGCGCATGTCCTCGCGCCGCTGGCCGTCGCTGCCGGGGCGCTCGCCGCTGCGGCCGGCGAGCATCTCGTTCATCACCATCTCGGCGCCCTCCTGCAGCCGGGCGAGCGCCTCGGCCTGCGCCTCGGCCGCGCGGTCGGGCCGGCCGCGCGCCAGCTCCTCGCGGGCGTCGCGCATGGCGCGCTCGGCCTCGCCGAGGGGGCGCGGAATGTCGCCGCCGGCCTCGCCGAGCTGGCGCATGAGCTCGCCGAGCTCGCGGCGCAGCCCCTCCTGCCGGTCGACGGCGGTCTGGCTCCCCTCCTGCGACAGGGTCTCGTTCTCGCCGCCCCGCTGCGCCTCGCGGAAGGTCTCGTCGAGCAGCTCGTCCTGGCCCTCCATGATGTCCTGAAGCTGCTGCAGCATGCGCTCGCCGCCGGCGGTCTGCGGGTCCTCCCCCTGCCGCATGGGCTCCATGTTCTCGAGCAGCTCCTGCAACCGCTCCAGCATGTCGCGCGCGGCGTCGCGGGCGCCGGTCTCCGCCATGTCGCGGGCGCTGTCGATCATCTGCTGCAGGTCGTCGCGGCTGCGCCGCAACTCGCCGGGATCGAACCCGGTCTCGTCTCTCTCCTCCGCCATCTCGCTCTCGCGGCCCGATTCGGCGAGCGCCTCCAGGTAGCGGTCCAGCGCCTCCTGCAGGCGGTCCATGAGCGCGGCAATCTCCTCCGGCGAGGCACCCTCGTCGAGCGCGTCGCGCAGCGCCTCCTGCGCCGCCCGCAACTCCCGCTCGGCGAGCGTGAGCGCGCCGTCCTCGATGCGCAGCGCCACGTCCCACAAGAGGTCGATCGCGGCGCGGCGGTCGACGTCGGAGGCGCGGTCGGCGTGGGCGATGCGGGCCCTGGCGGCGGCGAGCCCGAGATAGGCGACGACGTCGCCGGAAAACGCCTTGGGCGCCGCCATCAGCCCGTCCAGCGCCGCGACGACACGGTCGGCGGAGTCGCGGTCGAGCGCCAGCGCGCGGCGCCAGGCGACGATCTCGACGGCCACGGGATGGGAGAACGGGCGTTCGGGCAGCCGCAGAGACAGCGCGGGCGCGGCGCCGCGCTGGCCGGCGTTGTCGGTGGCCGCGAGCTCGAGCGCGACCACGAGGCCGGCCCACGGATGGGCGGTCAGGTCGTGCCAGCTCGACTCCCCGGCCTCGGTCGGCGCGAGCCCGGGCAGCGGCAGGGCGAGGTCGACGGGCCACGCGTCGTCGCCGTCGCGGTCGATGCGGGCGGCGACCGAGTCGAGGCCGAAATCGTCCGCCGCCGCGTAGCTCAGACGGAGCACGCCGCGGCGGCTGGCTTCGGGCGGCTCGGCGAGCGCCACGGTCGGCGGCAGGTCGGCGACGACCGAGAGCTGCCACACGCCGAGGTCGCGCCCGTCCTGGACGACGCGCGCCAGGGCGTCGGCGTCGAACGCACGGCTCAGCGAGAAGTTGCCCTCGCCGGCGGCCTCGAAGGCGTGCGCCTCGTCGCCGACGGCGAGCACCGGAGCGCCCTCGCCGCCGTGCACGCGGGCGTTCATCAGGCTTCCCTCTACCACCGTGTGCGAATCCGACGGCGGCGGCGCGCCGGGCGCGACGCCGCCCGGCGGGGTGAGGAAGACGGGGGCGAGCCCGGTGTGCTCCGGCGGGTCGATCCACGCGGTCAGCCGCCCCGGCGGGACGGGCACGCTCTTGTCGAAGACGAGCACCGCGGCGAACCGTTCACCGGCGCGGTCGCCGGCGACGACGGCGGACACGGCGACGGCGAGCACGAGCAGCGCCCGAAGGGCCCACGGGTCGCGCGCCGCGAGCGCCGGCTTCGGCCACGTCACGCGCAGGCGCTCGACGAGCGCCGCGGCGCGGCGGCGGTGGGCCCGCCACAGCGCCCCGCCCGCGCCCTCGGCATCCGCCTCGACGCCGCCCTCGCCGCCGGCGCCGGCCGGCCCGTCGAACAGCACCGACAGCGGCCGGTGGGGGACTCCGCTCTCGCGCTCCAGCCGGCGCACGGCGGCGGCGCGGCCGGGCAGCCGGGCGGCGCCGCGGGCGCGCCACAGCGCCGCCAGCAGCGCCGCCGCGAAGGCGGCGAGCAGCGGCGCGTGCAGCCACCACGGAAGGGGCGCCCACAGGCCGAGCAGGGTCACGACGACGAACGCGCCGGCCACCGCCGCCGCCGGCCACAGCGCCGGCCACAGGCGCTCCCACACCAGCGCGAGGCGGCTGAGCCAGATCTGCCGCGCCAGCCGGAAGCGGAGCGGCGGCGGCGCGCCGGGGGCGCTCATGCGCGCCGCTCCCCGGCGGACGGCGCGCCGAGCCAGTCGGGCACGCGGTCGCGGGCGATCATCGCCGCATAGTCCATGCGCGGGCGTACCACGGCGCGGCGGGCGCCGTCGACGAGGACTTCGGCGACCAGCGGCCGGCTGTTGTAGGTCGACGACATGGCGGCGCCGTAGGCGCCGGCCGAGAGGAAGGCGACGAGATCGCCGGCGGCGAGCGGCGGCAGTAGCGCGTCGGCGGCGAAGGTGTCGGCGGACTCGCACACCGGACCGACGACGTCGGCGGCGGCGAGCGGCGCGTCCGCGGCGGGCTCGGCGAGCGGCGCGATGCGGTGCCGGGCGCCGTAGAGCGCCGGGCGCATGAGGTCGTTCATGCCGGCGTCGACGATGACGAAGCGGCGGCCGCCCTCGCGCTTGACGTAGACGACGGCGGCGACCAGCACGCCGGCGTTGCCGACGATGGCGCGCCCGGGCTCGAGCACCAGGCGGCAATCGAGGCCGGCGGCGGCCTCGCCGATGGCGGCGGCGTAGGCGGCGGCCGAGGGCGGCGTCTCATCGCCGTAGCGGATGCCGAGCCCGCCGCCGACGTCCAGCCGGGCGATGCGGTGCCCGTCGGCGCGCAAGGAGCGGACCAGCGCCGCGGCGCGGGCGAAGGCGCGGCGGAACGGCGCGAGGTCGGTGATCTGCGAGCCGATGTGCACGTCGACGCCGTCGACCTCGATGCCGGGCAGGGCCGCGGCGCGGCGGTAGAGCGCCGGGGCGCGGGCGATGTCGATGCCGAACTTGTCGCCGCGCCGGCCGGTGGCGATCTTGTCGTGGGTGCCGGCGTCGACGTCGGGATTGACGCGCAGCGCGACCCGCGCCGGCGTCCCGAGCGCCGCCGCCACCTCGGACAGGAGGACGAGCTCGGGCTCGGACTCGACGTTGACGTGGACGACGCCGCGCGACAGGGCGAAGGCGATCTCGGCGCGGGTCTTGCCGACGCCGGAGAAGACGACGTTGCGCGGCGCGACGCCGGCGGCCAGCGCGCGCCGGATCTCGCCCTCGCTCACCACGTCGGCGCCGGCGCCGAGCCGCGCCAGGGTCGCGATCACCGCCTGGTTGGGGTTGGCCTTGACCGAATAGGCGACGAGGACGTCGCGGCCGGCGAAGGCGTCCGCCAGGGCCCGGTAGCGCGCCGTCAGCGCCGCCGTCGCGTAGCAGTAGAACGGCGTGCCGACCTCCGCCGCGACATCGGCGAGCGCCACCCGCTCCGCCGCCAGCCGGCCGCCGCGATAGGCGAAGTGCTCCATTCAGCCGTCCCGCCCGGGCTCGGGCTCGAGCTCGGGCTCAAGCTCTTCCGGGAGGCGGGCGCCGGGCTTTTGCGGCGGCCCCTTGCGGCCGCAGGCGACGAGGGCGCCGGCGGTCAGCGCGGCGGCGAGCCCGAGGAGGCGGCGCCGGGTCACAGGTAGCGCCGCCGCGCCGCGGCGACGGCCTCGCGCACGCGCCCGGGCGCGGTGCCGCCGAAGCTGTCGCGGCCGGCGATCGAGCGGGCGACGGAGAGGCCGGCCATGGCCTCGGCGGTGATGCGCGGCTCCTCGGCGCGGTACTCCGCCTCGGGCAGCGCCGACAGCGCGCAGCCCAGGGCCTCGGCGCGGCGGACGAGGCGGCCGGTGACGCGGTGGGCGTCGCGGAACGGCATGCCGAGCACGCGTACCAGCCAGTCGGCGAGGTCGGTCGCCGTCGCGTGGCCCGCGCCGGCGAGAGCGCGCATGCGTTCGGCGTCAACGGCCATGTCGCGGATCATACCGGTCATCGCGCGCACGCACAGCCCGAGGGTGTCGAGGGCGTCGAAGACCGGCTCCTTGTCCTCCTGCATGTCCTTGGAATAGGCCAGCGGAAGCCCCTTCATGACCGTGGCGAGGCTGACCAGGGCGCCGACCACGCGCCCGGTCTTGGCGCGCACGAGCTCGGCGGCGTCCGGGTTGCGCTTCTGCGGCATGATCGACGAGCCGGTGGTGAAGGCCTCGGACAGGGCGACGAAGCGGAAGCCGGCGCTCGACCAGACCACGAGCTCCTCGGCGAGGCGCGACAGATGGCCGGCGGCGACGGCGGCGGCGGCGAGCGCCTCGAGCGCGAAATCGCGGTCGGAGACGGCGTCGATCGAATTGGCCGCCGGACGGTCGAAGCCGAGCGCGGCGGCTGTCATGTCGCGGTCGACGGGAAACGACGTGCCGGCGAGCGCGGCGGCGCCGAGCGGGCACTCGTTGAGCCGCGCCCGGGCGTCGCGGAAGCGGCCGCGGTCGCGGCCCGCCATCTCGACGTAGGCCATGAGGTGGTGGCCGAGGGTCACCGGCTGCGCCGCCTGCAGGTGGGTGAAGCCGGGCATCGCCGACGCCGCGTGCTCCTCCGCCCGGTCGAGCAGCGCCGCCTGATAGTCGCGCAGTCCCTCGTCGAGCGAGTCGAGCGCGCCGCGCACCCAGAGGCGGAAGTCGGTCGCCACCTGGTCGTTGCGCGAGCGCGCGGTGTGCAGCCGCTTGCCGGCGTCGCCGATCAGCGCCGTCAGCCGCGCCTCGATGTTGAGGTGCACGTCCTCGAGCGCCGGGTCGAACACCAGCGTGCCGGCCTCGATCTCGGCCTCGATGGTGTCGAGGCCCTCGACGATGGCGTCGCCGTCGGCGGAGCTCAGGATGCCGCGCGCGACCAGCATGCGGCAGTGGGCGCGGCTGCCGGCGATGTCCTCGGCATAGAGACGCTTGTCGAAGCCGACGGAGGGGTTTATCTCGGCCATGGCCGAGGCCGGATCGGCGGCGAAGTGGCCGCCCCACAGCGCCCTCGCGCCGCCCCCGGGCGGCCGGTCGCGCGATCTGTCGTCTCCGCCCATGGGTCCTCCGCCGGCGCGGCCGGAACGAGAAACGAGACCGGGAGGCGCCGATGCCGACGCACCGCCGCACCGTCGCCGCCGCCGTCGTCGGCGCGTGCATCGCCATCGCCGCCGCGGCGGCCATTGTCGCCGTCCGCGACCGCGGTTCAACCCCGCATCCGCCCGCCGACGCGGCGCGGCCGTCGGCGGAGGTCCTGCCCGCGGTCTGGCACGAACGGCCGGGCCCAATCCCCGAGTTCGCGTGGACCGACGCGGACGGCGCAACCGTGGCGCTGGCCGACTTCGCAGGCACGCCGGTGCTGCTCAACCTGTGGGCGAGCTGGTGCGCGCCGTGCATCCGCGAGATGCCGCTGCTCGACGCCCTGGCCGGCGAGACCGCGGACGCCCTCGCCGTGGTCGTCCTCAACCAGGACCGCGACGTCGAGGCCGCCCGGCGCTTCTGGGCCGAGCGCGGGTTCGCGAACCTCGTGCTCTACCTCGACCCGGGGCTGGCGGCGTTCAAGGCGCTCGGCGTCCGCGGCCTGCCGCTCACCCTCGTCGTCGACGCCGCCGGCCGCGAGGTCGCCCGGCTGGAGGGCATCGCCGAATGGACGGCGCCGGAGATCGTCGGCTGGCTGCGCGCCTTCGCGGCGGCGGAACGGAGGGGCCAGGGCCGGTGAGCGCGCGGCTGTGTGGCGGCGACGTGTGTAAAATTGAAAGTAGTACTTTCAATCTGTTCATCGGAGCGTGAAACGGCGGCAGCCCGCCCCTTCCCGTCACCCCGGACGGAGCGCAGCGACGATCCGGGGCCCAGGGCAAGCGGCACGGCGCCTCCCGGAAGACTGGACCCCGGGTCAAGTTTTTTCAAAATTGAGATTTCCCGTTTATTTACAATAGAGTAGTGTAGTCTCCATTCGGTCCAAATGCGTATTCGTCATCAAACCGAATGCAGATTTTTTCAAAGTCAGGACGGCCCTGGGCGGCGCGAGGCGTCGATCGCGTCATTTTCGGCGATTCCGGCAAGCTCGACCGGGGGCCGGTCGGGGAAGCGGGCGATCAGCGACAGGCTGCCGCCCATCGCCTCCACCGTCCGGCGCAACGTGGACAGCAGCAGGTCGCTCCGCTTCTCCAGCCGGGAGATGGCGTCCTGGCTGATGCCGAGCTCGCGCGCGACGCTCGCCTGGGTCAGCGCGCGGGCCTTGCGCAGCTCGCGCAGCGTCATTTCCTCTGCGATCAGCTCGGCGGCCCGGTCCTCGATCCTGCGCCGCCGCTCGGGGTCGAGCCCGGCGATTACGTCTTCAACATCCAGTGCCATGACTATCTCTCCTTATCTATTCGTCGGCGAGCCGGTCAAGGTGCCGGTCGAACCGCTCGTCGGCCTTGCGGATCAGCTCGCGGTAGAACCGCCTCTCGCCGCCGCCCGACTTGTCGCCGGCCACCAGAAGCATGGCGCGGCGCACGGGATCGAACGCGAAGGCGACCCGCCACTCCCCGCCCGCCGCGCTGAGCCGCATCTCCTTCATGTTGGCGTGCCGCGACCCGTTTAGCGTGTCCACCTGCGGCCGGCCCAGTTGCGGCCCGAACTGCCGCAGAAGGCGCGTCACGGTCAGGATCGCATCCTGGACCTCCGACTGTAGAGCAAAGAACTCGGGCTCGAACTCCTCGGAAATCTGGATGCGCCAACTCATGGCGGCAGGATGGAGCGGCCGGCATATGAAGTCAAGAACATGTAGGATTGGGTGACGTAAGAATTTATGTGTCAGGTGGGAAGGGGGTACTCCCTGTGGTGACGACAACCACAAACAGGAGCACCCCGCATGTCCCAGCAAGCTGCGACGATCATGAGCCTACCCCAGGCCTTTGAGGTGGTGAAGGAGATGCAGGCAGGCGGACTGGACTGGGGCGAGGGCTACCGCCCGCTCGGCCGCCAGGCGCTGGCCGAGATCATCGAGGGCCGGATGGCCGAGGCGGTGGATCGCTGGCTCGACAACCTCGACGCCGGCGCGATGCGCGACCGGCGCAACGGGACCTACCGCCGCTGCCTGCTGAGCGAGCTCGGCGACATCGAGCTCAACGTGCCGCGCACCCGGCACTTCTGCCCGACCGGGGTTGTGAAGAGCTACGCAAGGCGCGCGCCGGAGATCGACCGTGCCATCCTGGCCGGCTTCGTGCTGGGGCTTTCGACGCGCAAGGTGGGCGAGGTCCTGCTGGCCCTGCTCGGGCGCCCGGTCTCGGCCGCGACGGTGAGCCGGGTCTCCAAGACGCTCGACATGGCGGTCGAGGCCTTCCACCGCAGGCCGCTGAAGAACGCCTACAAGGCGCTGATGCTCGACGGCGTGGTGCTGGCCCGCAAGACCGGCGCCGGCGCGCTCAGGAGGCCGGTCCTGGTGGCGCTCGGCATCCGCCCCGACGGCAAGAAGGAGATCATCGACTTCCATCTCGCCGTCAGCGAAGGCGCCCGCGAGTGGGAAGTGTTCCTCAACCGGCTGTACCACCGCGGGCTCACCGGCGAAGGCCTTGAGATGATCTGCGTCGATGGCGGCAAGGGCCTGCTGGCTGCCTTGCCGTTCGTCTATCCCGGCATCCCGGTTCAGAGGTGCTGGGCGCACAAGATGCGCAACATCCTCAACAAGGTCCGCAAGGCCGACCAGGAGGCCGTCAAGGCCGATGTCCACGCCGTCATGAATGCAAAGAGCCGCCGCAAGGCCCAGAGCGCCGCCCGACGCTTCGCCGACCGCTGGCAAAGCACCTACCCCAAGGCCGTCGCCTGCCTGCGCAGCGATCTCGACGAGCTGCTCACCTGCTTCCGCTACCGGACCCTCGATGAGCGAAAGCGGGTCAGGACCACCAACGCCATCGAACGAAGGTTCCGGGAGGTCCGCAGACGAACCCGGCCCATGGGAACCTTCCAGGACCGGACCTCAATGGACCGCGTCCTCTACGCGGTATTCATCCACGAAAACAAGTCTCAGGGAATCAGCACCCCCGTCTCCCTGACACATAACTCTTGAGGCGTGTGCGCTGTCACGCATCCCTTGGTGATCAAGGGCTCCAGCTGATCCGAGATTTTTCTTACCCCGGCGGCTTCGCAGACATCTGCGGCCCTGAGATCGGCGGATAGGGCGGATCGAGGATTTCCACCCCATAGCCGACGACGCTCCCAGGCTCACTTCCGGCCCCGTCGCGTCGTCCCGCCCGAATCGGATAGAAGGTGTCGCCATCGGGCCAGAGGCCCTCGTTCCATCCACCAGCCCTGGTAGGGAGAACGTGATGGCGACAACGGAGAAGCTACCCTTTTCCTGGCAGGCTGTCGAAGGCCTGCCGGACCTGGATCGCCTGCGTCTGGTGCTCGACACCCTGCCCGACGAGGAGATCGTGGCTGCGCTTGAGGCCGGGCGAGGTCGCGGGCGCAACGACTACCCGGTGCGGTCGATGTGGCGTGCGCTGATCGCGGGCGTGGTGTTCCAGCACGCCTCGATCCAGTCGCTGCTGCGGGAGATGGGCCGCAACCCGGCGCTCCTGGAACTCTGCGGGTTCGACCCGCTGCCTTTCCAGAGCGCGCCCGTGTTGGAGCTTCGCGCAGGTACGAAGGAGCCACCATGCGCGGTGGCGCATCCGGCGCAGGTCCGCTCGACGGTGCCCAGCCACTGGAACTTCTCGCGCTTCCTGCGGCGCGTCGTGCTGCTTGAGAACGAGTGCGGCCTGGTGTCCGCAATGGTCGAGAGCCTGCGCGCGTCGCTCTTCGAAGAGCTGCCCGACTTCGGCCGCCATCTCGGCTACGACGGCAAGGCGATCGAGAGCCACTCGACGGGCCGGGTTGCCGAGGACAAGGGGAAGACCTCCGACCCCGACGCCGACTGGGGCAAGCATGAGACGAGCGGGGTGAACGCCAAGACCGGCGCGATCTGGAAGAAGGTGAAATCATGGTTCGGCTACGGCCTCCACCTGATCGCCGACACCCACTACGAGGTCCCGGTGGCCTTCGAGGTGACGCGGGCGTCGGACTCGGAGGTCAAGATGCTCCCCAAGATGCTGGAGAACCTGTTCGCAAGAGCGCCGGAAATGGTGGAGCGCTGCGACGACTTCAGCGCCGACCGCGGTCTCGACAACGCTCCCCAGAAGAAGTTGCTCTGGGATAAGTGGGCCATTCGGCCGCTGGTCGACACGCGCTTGATGTGGAAGGCCGAGAAGGAGGAGCCGGGCTATGATCCGACGAAGCCGATCACGCGGGCGCTGTTCCCCAACCGCGCCGACGTCGTCGTCCACGACGAGCGCGGCCGCGTGTCCTGCATCTGCCCCCAGACCGGCGAGGTCCGCGCCATGGCCTTCCAGGGCTTCGAGGCCGAGCGCGGCCTCTGCGGCACGCTGAAATACCGCTGCCCGGCGGCGGCCTTCGGCTTCGACTGTGCAGGCAGCAAGGCGTGCCACCGGGCGGGCGGGGTGGAGCCCGGCGAGTACGGCCGCATCGTGCGCATCGATCTCGACAAGAACGACCGGCGCGTCTTCACCCCGACGCCCTGGGGCAGCCCGTCCTGGCGGCGCGGCTACAACCGGCGCTCTGCGATAGAGAGGATCAACAGCCGCCTCGACAACAGCTTCAACTTCGAGACCCACTACATCCGCGGGCTCGCTAAGATGAAGACCCGTGTCGGGCTGGCGCTGGTGGTGATGATGGCGCTGGCCCTTGCGCAGGTGCGGGCCGGCCACGCGGAGCGGATGCGCTCGCTGGTCGGCGCGGTGCCGTACCTCGACACCGGCTGACCGGTTGTCCCACCTCCGACATCGCCGCTCGACCAAGCCGCCTGCCGGCGGATGGCAGACCGCGGCCATCCATGTCACGATGTTCCCGTAGCGTTCCGATCTCGCGTCTAATCGCTGCATTCTGCTCACCCGGCGGGGATCAGGCAGTCGATATCCGGCCGCCAAAGATCAGCGTCACGATGTCGAAATACGCCACAGCGCACATTCCTCACTCTTGACGTTACCTAGGATTGGGATCTCTGTTTGAGTTTGCGCCTGAATCGGCTTACAAATTGACGATGGAACAGGCGGTGATTGGCGGGGCGACAACGGAGAAGCTACCCTTTTCCTGGCAGGCTGTCGAAGGCCTGCCGGACCTGGATCGCCTGCGTCTGGTGCTCGACACCCTGCCCGACGAGGAGATCGTGGCTGCGCTTGAGGCCGGGCGAGGTCGCGGGCGCAACGACTACCCGGTGCGGTCGATGTGGCGTGCGCTGATCGCGGGCGTGGTGTTCCAGCACGCCTCGATCCAGTCGCTGCTGCGGGAGATGGGCCGCAACCCGGCGCTCCTGGAACTCTGCGGGTTCGACCCGCTGCCTTTCCAGAGCGCGCCCGTGTTGGAGCTTCGCGCAGGTACGAAGGAGCCACCATGCGCGGTGGCGCATCCGGCGCAGGTCCGCTCGACGGTGCCCAGCCACTGGAACTTCTCGCGCTTCCTGCGGCGCGTCGTGCTGCTTGAGAACGAGTGCGGCCTGGTGTCCGCAATGGTCGAGAGCCTGCGCGCGTCGCTCTTCGAAGAGCTGCCCGACTTCGGCCGCCATCTCGGCTACGACGGCAAGGCGATCGAGAGCCACTCGACGGGCCGGGTTGCCGAGGACAAGGGGAAGACCTCCGACCCCGACGCCGACTGGGGCAAGCATGAGACGAGCGGGGTGAACGCCAAGACCGGCGCGATCTGGAAGAAGGTGAAATCATGGTTCGGCTACGGCCTCCACCTGATCGCCGACACCCACTACGAGGTCCCGGTGGCCTTCGAGGTGACGCGGGCGTCGGACTCGGAGGTCAAGATGCTCCCCAAGATGCTGGAGAACCTGTTCGCAAGAGCGCCGGAAATGGTGGAGCGCTGCGACGACTTCAGCGCCGACCGCGGTCTCGACAACGCTCCCCAGAAGAAGTTGCTCTGGGATAAGTGGGCCATTCGGCCGCTGGTCGACACGCGCTTGATGTGGAAGGCCGAGAAGGAGGAGCCGGGCTATGATCCGACGAAGCCGATCACGCGGGCGCTGTTCCCCAACCGCGCCGACGTCGTCGTCCACGACGAGCGCGGCCGCGTGTCCTGCATCTGCCCCCAGACCGGCGAGGTCCGCGCCATGGCCTTCCAGGGCTTCGAGGCCGAGCGCGGCCTCTGCGGCACGCTGAAATACCGCTGCCCGGCGGCGGCCTTCGGCTTCGACTGTGCAGGCAGCAAGGCGTGCCACCGGGCGGGCGGGGTGGAGCCCGGCGAGTACGGCCGCATCGTGCGCATCGATCTCGACAAGAACGACCGGCGCGTCTTCACCCCGACGCCCTGGGGCAGCCCGTCCTGGCGGCGCGGCTACAACCGGCGCTCTGCGATAGAGAGGATCAACAGCCGCCTCGACAACAGCTTCAACTTCGAGACCCACTACATCCGCGGGCTCGCTAAGATGAAGACCCGTGTCGGGCTGGCGCTGGTGGTGATGATGGCGCTGGCCCTTGCGCAGGTGCGGGCCGGCCACGCGGAGCGGATGCGCTCGCTGGTCGGCGCGGTGCCGTACCTCGACACCGGCTGACCGGTTGTCCCACCTCCGACATCGCCGCTCGACCAAGCCGCCTGCCGGCGGATGGCAGACCGCGGCCATCCATGTCACGATGTTCCCGTAGCGTTCCGATCTCGCGTCTAATCGCTGCATTCTGCTCACCCGGCGGGGATCAGGCAGTCGATATCCGGCCGCCAAAGATCAGCGTCACGATGTCGAAATACGCCACAGCGCACATTCCTCACTCTTGACGTTACCTAGGATTGGGATCTCTGTTTGAGTTTGCGCCTGAATCGGCTTACAAATTGACGATGGAACAGGCGGTGATTGGCGGGGATGCGCCTTGCGCGGCCTGCCGGTCCATGGGTTCGGAGGCGATAGGATGACCATGCTGGACAGGTTCGGTGACGGATTGCGTACGACCGGGGCCGCGCTCGCGGAGGCTCTGAACGGCACGGTGATGAGCGCGATCCGCTGGCGCAAGGGCTTGACAAGCCCGGATGGTCCGACAATAAGCCGGGTCGCCGGGTCGCCGGGTCGCCGGGTCGCCGGGTCGCCGGGTCGCCGGGTCGCCGGGTCGCCGGGTCGCCGGGTCGCCGGGTCGCCGGGTCGCCGGGTCGCCGGGTCGCCGGGTCGCCGGGTCGCCGGGTCGCCGGGTCGCCCTACCTGCGCGCGCGTTTAGTCATGAGCGCGCCCGCATTGCGGGACCACTGCTCCCGCCCGCCAGCGTCCCCGCCTGAACCTTCCGCCTCCGGCCGGCGCTCCGATAGAGCCCGGCCCGCTTCTTCCCCCGACAGTTCGACTTTCTCCGCCGCCCGCACGGTCGCGGCCCTCCGTCCTGCCGCCCGTCGCCTGCGGCCTGTCCTTGCCGCCGCGCTGCTCGCGCTGCCGCTGCTGGCCGTCCTGCCGACCGGGGCCGAGGCGCAGACGGTCGAATGCACCACGGCCAACACGGACGGCTCCTACGACGTGCCGTTCGGCTGGGCGCTCAAGCCTTCCGGCCTTGCCGCCGGCACCAAGTTCCGGCTGCTGTTCATCACCTCGACGTCGCGCGACGGGACGGCGACCGACATCGCGACCTACAACACCTTCGTGCAGACCGCCGCCAAGGCCGGCCACAGCGCGATCTCCGACAGTTGCGGCAACAAGTTCAAGGTCGTCGGCTCGACCTCCTCGGTCGATGCCCGCGTCAACACCGACAGCGAGTCGACCGACACGGGTGCGCTGATCTACTGGCTGAACGGCGACAAGGCCGCCGACAACTATGGCGACTTCTACGACGGAGGCTGGGACAGCACATCGGCGACCGACGAGTCGGGATCCTTTAACAATGGAATCAATGTATGGACGGGCAGCAATTCGGACGGCACGAAGAGTAGTTATTACCTGGGGCGTGCGACTCCACCTCTAGTCCGTCATGGCTCTCGTACCGGCACTCCGCTTAGCCACGGCAACAATTCGAGGACATCAATCTCTCCCTTCTACGGCCTCTCCCCGGTTTTCACCGTGGGGGCGGCGCCGACCCTCTCCATCACCGCCCCTGGGGACGCGGCCGAGGGCGACGCGGACACGCGCGACCTGACCTTCACGGTGACCCTGAGCGAGCCGGTGTCGAGCACCGTCGGCTATGAGATCTGCTTCTCCGGCACCGCGACCATCGATCTGACCGCCGCCGCCACGATTCCCGCCAGCGCGGATTACCAGCCTCTCTATGTTTCTGTGTCCAACAACCCAAGCGCCTCGGCCTGCCTCACCGGCGGGAACATCGCAGCCGGGCAGGTCACCAGCAAATATGTCGGCATCCGCGTCAAGGGCGACACCGAGGGCGAGTTCGACGAGTCGGTGATCGCGACGCTGTCGCTCGCCGGCACCCCGCCCGCCGGCGTGACCCTTGGCACGTCGGAGGCGACGCACTGGATCCGCGACGACGACGGCGCGGCGCTGACGCTGCGCTACGGCGCGGGGCGGGCCAACGCGCCGGAGGGCAGCACGACCGGCTACGGGGAGTTCTACCTGTACCCGTTCAACCGGGCGCTCGGCTCGGGCGAGACGGTGACCGTGCCGCTGTCCTTCACGGGCGGGACGCTGGGGACGGACTTCACGCTCTCGGTCGACCCCAACCACGGGTTCGCGTCGGCGGTGCTGAGCGGGAGCACGGTGACGATCACCGGCCCCGGGCCGAGGAGGCTGCTCTATCTGCGCGTCTTCGCGCCCGACGACACCGACACGACGGACGAGACTGTGACGCTGGGCGTCGGGGCGGCGACCAGCACCGTCGGCACGGTCAGGCCCGACAAGCAAGGCAACGCCCAGGTCACGCTGTACGACGACGACGTCTCGCAGTCGCTCACGGTCGAGTTCACCCGGTCCGCGTTCACGGTCGACGAGCCCGACGGTCCGTTGCAGCCGGTGGTGCGGCTCTCCGAGGTGCCGCGCAGCGACGTCGCGATACCGGTGACGGTGAGCGACGGCACGGCGGTGCGCGGCGAGGACTATACGAGTGCGGCGACGCGGACCGTGACCTTCCCGGCCGGGAGGGATGCGACCCAGATTCTCGACATCAAGATCATCAACGACGCCGACTACGAGCCGGTCGACGAGACCTTAACGATCGCCATCGACACTTCCTCGCTGCCCGCCGGGGTGACGGCGAAGGCGGGGGGCAACCTCCAGGCGACGGTGACCATCGTGAGCGAGGACCCGGAGGCGGACCCGATCTCCGACAGCGACTTCCTCGTCCTGGGGACCTTCGAGGAGCTCCAGCACCAGGAGCACGACCGCCGGGGCCCGGACTTCGCGGTGCACCGGCTGAGGAAGGCCAACAACGGCACCATCCCCGACGCCTGGGGGTTCCGGCTCTGCTTCGCCGGCACCGCGACCTGGGGCGCGGACTACCGGGTGAAGGCCCGCAACGGCGCGGTGCTCACGCTGGACGGCAACGGCTGCACGGCGCGCAACAGCGCGGCCCAGGGCACCGCGGTGCCGGCGGGCAGCAACCGGTCGTGGTTCTCCGTCGAGCCCATCGACGACGCCCACGAGGATTCGGGCGAGACCATCGTGATCTCGGTCTCCAAGCCCTACAACACCAACCTGTTCGGCGGCGGCCCGGCCGGCGAACCCAAGGTCAGCTACGGCAAGGACAGCCTCACCTTCGTCATCCTGAACCACGAGATCGTGGAGCATGCCAAGGCGGAGCCGGCGGTGCAGGTCTCCTCCGGGACCGGGGGCACGGAGGGCGAGGCGGTCCAGTTCACGCTCCAGGCGGTGCCGGCGCCGGCCTCGCCGTTCGACGTGACGCTGACGGTGAGCCAGGAGGGCGACCATGTGGCGGCAAAGGACCTCGGTCCGCGCACGGTGACGGTGCCCGTGAGCGGCACGGTGACGGTGAGCGTCCCGACGGTGGACGACGATGCGGACGAGCTCGCCGGGACGGTGACGGCGGCGCTGGAGGCGGGCAGCGGCTACACGCTGGGCGCAACGAGCAGCCTCGCGGTGGAGGTCGCGGACAACGACGAGACGGCGCCCCCCTCGCCCACGGTGTCGCAATGCGTCTCCGACGAGCTGATGGCGACGGCGAAGCGGCTCTATGAGCGGAACCGCCACAAGCCGCCGCAGTATGCGGAGAACTGGTTCAGCGTGCTGGTGGCGTTCGGGGAGCGGACCCCGGACCAGTGGACGGCGGACGGGCGGACGATCGCGCCGATGACGGCGGCCTCGGCGCGCCAGCGCGGCTGGAAACGGTTCGGCGACGCGCTGGCGTGCCTGGAGGGGACGGGGACGGCCGGCGCCGCTCCGGGGGTGTATCTGTACGCGACGCCCCCGGGCGACGTGTCCGAGGCGGGGGGCCGCAAGACCCTGACGGTGTTTCTGGGCCGCGCGCTCGAGGAAGGCGAGGCGCTGCGGGTGCCGCTCGCCTTCGGCGGCGCGGCAACGCTTGGGAGCGACTACACGCTGTCGGCGCAGAACCCGGCCCCGCAAGGGGTGAGCCATGCCAACCTCGCGGGTCCCGGGGCGCCGACGCTCACCTTCACCGGCCCCTCGGCATCGACGGCGAAGCTGTTACTGACGGCGGCCGCCGACAGCGTGAACGAGGGTTCGGGCGAGACGGTGACGGTGGGTCTGGGGACGATCTCGGCGGCGGGCTTCCACGGCGCGGCCGCGGGCGATGGCGCGGTGAGCTTCACGATCCTGGAGCCGCCGCCCGAGGTCTCCATCGCGGCGAAGACCGCCTCCATCACCGAGGGCACGGACGCCGCGTTCACGGTGCGGGCGAACCGGGCGCCGGATGCGGACCTGACCGTAAAGCTCACGGTCTCGGAGGCCGCGGGCTCCGACTTCGTGGCGGCGGCGGGCGAGGGCGCGGCCACGGTGACGATCCCGAAGGGCGAGACCGAGGCCGCGTTCACGGTGGCGACGGTGGACGATCAGGCGGACGAGCCCGACGGCAGCGTGACGGTGAGCCTCGGCGGGAACGGCGGGGCCTACACGGTGGCGGCGTCGCCGGGCGATGCGGCCTCGGTCAAGGTGGCCGACGACGACGACGCCCCGGCGGGAGCGATGCTCTCGGTGGACGACGCCACGGCGCAGGAGAAGGACCGGCTGATCCGGTTCACGGTCAGGCTGTCGAAGGCGGCGGGGAAGACCGTGTGGGTTGGCTACCAAACGCGCCACTCGACGCCGGTCTCGGCGCGGCAGTACGAGGACTATGTGAGCCTCGGCTCAAGTCTCCGCTTCGGGCCGACGGAGACCGAGCAGGAGGTGCTGGTCTACGTCTTCGACGACAGCCACGACGAGGGTTCGGAGACCTTCGAGCTGGTGATCGAAAGCCAGACCGAGGGTGTGGGCGTCGCGGACGGGGTTGCGGTTGGGACCATCGTGAACTCGGACCCGATGCCGGCGGCGTGGCTGGCGCGCTTCGGGCGCACGGTGGCGGAGCAGGCGCTGGACGGCATCGCGGGGCGCATGGCGGCGCCGCGCACCCCGGGCGCCCGGGGCGTCGTCGCCGGGCAGGCGATCAGTTTCGATCCCGGATCGCAGTCCGGGACAGGCCCGGCCGGTGATGGCCCACTGGCGCCGTCCGGTATGGCTGGCGGCTTCGACGGCCGGGCCGGCGGGTTCGGCCCCGGCTTCGGCGCGCATGACGGCCGCTTCGGCGCGGGCGGCCCCGGCAATGCCCACGGCTTCGGCAGCAGTAGCGGCCAATCGCAGACCATGACGATGCAGGAGGCTTTGCTGGGGTCGAGCTTCACGGCGACGGGGGCGAAGGACGGCGCGGGCGGCAGCCTGGCCTTCTGGGGCCGGGCGGCGCAGGGCAGCTTCGACGGGCGCGAGGGGGCGTTCTCGCTCGACGGCGATGCCACCACGGCGATGCTGGGCGCGGACTATGCGCGCGGCAACTGGCTGGTCGGGCTGGCGCTGATGCAGAGCGCCGGCGAGGGCGGCTACCGGGATACGGGTCCCAGGCGCGACGACGCATCCCGCGCCCTGGCGCAGATGTGCAAGGATGCCGAAGACACGGACCCGGCGAGGCAGAAGGTCTGTAACGGCGCGGTCCGGGAAGGCAACGGCACGGTTGAGGCGTCGCTGACGGCGGCGGTGCCCTATGCGGCGTTGCAGGCATCGGAGCGGCTGAAGCTCTGGGGCGCGGCAGGCTACGGCACCGGCGAGGTGACGCTCAAGCCGCAGATGGGCGGCAGCTACAGGGCGGACATCGACTGGACCATGGCGGCGGCGGGCCTGCGCGGCGACGTGATCGCGCCGCCGAAGGAGGGTTCCGGTCCCGCCCTTGCGGTGACCTCGGACGCGCTCTGGGCGCGGACGTCATCGGACAAGACGCGCGATCTTGCGGCCTCGGAGTCCGACGTGACCCGGCTCCGGCTCGGGCTGGAAGGGAGCTACCGCGTCGCCCTCGAAGAGGGCGGCCACCTGACGCCGAAGCTGGAGGTTGGCGCGCGCCATGACGGGGGCGACGCCGAGACCGGGTTCGGGGTCGAGTTGGGCGGCGGCATCGCCTGGGTCGATCCCAAGCTGGGTCTCTCGCTCGACCTGTCGGGCCGCACGCTGATCGCGCACGGCAACGACGACCTGGAGGACCGGGGGTATTCGGCCTCGCTCGCGTACGACCCCGCCCCGGCGACGAAGCGGGGTCCGTCGCTGACGCTCACCCAGGACTGGGGCGGTCAATCGCAAGGCGGCCTGGATGCGCTGTTTACCCCCGACCCGCTGGAGGACCGCACGGGCAATGCCGAGCCGACCTCGCGCTGGGCGATGGAGGCGGCATACGGCCTGCCGGTCCTCGGGGGCCGCTTCACCGGCAGCCCGCATGTGGGCTTCGGGCTGGCGACGGCGGCGCGCGACTACACCGTCGGCTGGCGCCTGACGCCGGAGGCCGCGACCGCGCCCGACCTCACCTTCGGCCTCAAGGCCACGCGCAGGGAGAGCGACGGGGCGGAGCCCGAACACACGGCCGGGTTCGAGATCACGGCGCGCTGGTGAGCGGCGCGCGCGGCGGTGATCGCATCCAGGGATCGGCATGAGCCGCGCCCGGTTCCCCGGCCGGCGGGGCGGGCCGTTTCCGCGTCGGCGCCGGGCGCCTGACGATGGCGCGGCGGGTCGGCGGCTGGGACGCGCTCAGGGCGTGGCGCTTCATCCGCGCGAGCAAGGCGTACCGCACGGCGTGGCGGAAGCGCCGCCCGATGCCCGGCCTGCCGGAACGCGGCCCGTTCCCCATACGCCTCCAGACCTCGGCCGATCTCGCCGCCATGGCCTGGGGCATGGCGGCCTGGGAGGACCCCTGTGCGGAACTGCCGCTCTCCCCTTTCTGGGCGCAGGCCGGCGTGATGGACGGCCAGGTGGCGCGGGACGCCGCGCCGCTGGTCCGGCTCGCGGCCGAGGGCGGGGCGGCGCTCTCCGGGCTGCGCCTCGCCGACAGCGCGCTGATGCTGAGGATCGAGCAGCCCGGCCGCTCGGTCCTGGTCCGTCTGCCGCCCGGCACCGTCTTCCCCGAGGACGGCGGCTTGCGGCTGATCCGCGAGGTGGTCCGCATCGAGGATGTCTGGCTCGGCGCCCCGGTCCCTCGGCCGGGGCGGGAACGGGGGACGGCGGCGACGGCGAGCTTCTGCTGGCGCTGGAGAGCGAGGCGGAAGGGCTCACCCAGCGCGAGGTCGCGGTCCGGCTCTGGGGCGCCGAACGGGTCGCGGACGAGTGGTGGTCGGACGGCTGGATGCTCGGGCGTCTCAAGCGCAGGCGCCGGCGCGCCAGGGCGATCCTCAAGCAGTACCGGGAGATGGTGACCCGGACGTGACCGATATCGTCCCGCCAACACTGAAGGCGAAACGCCGCCACAAACCGCCGCAAACGCGCTACAATCGCCAACGCCGCGCAGGGATCAGATATCGACGACAAGCGCGTGTCGGTCTCGGCTGTAGCGAGCCCCCGCAACCACAGAAAGCCCTTGAAAACATTGCTGTTTTCAGGGGCTTTTCATTTTCGGATAGAGAGTCTGTCGACACCTGGGAAGCGCACGGGAAGCACGGGAAATCCAAATTTTGACGGTCGTCGACGGCGAACCGGCGAAGTGCGGCGGCGCGGTCGCTGCGAGTGAGGGGAGCATCGGCCGCTCCGCGTTTAGCGCGAGCACGTGCAGCAGCTCGTACTCGGCGGCGGTGAAGACGACCGCCTGCCGCCGACGGTCGGACGGCGCGGGTCGCAGTCGATGGCGAAGACGGCGACCACGAAGGGGTGTGCTCCGCGCGGCAGAGTGGCGCGGCGCAGATCCGTAAACCCGCCGGATGGCACTTCGGTATCCCTAGGCGCGGCCCCGAGGCAATGGTGCATGCCCCGCCCGAACGCCAGGAGAGAGCCGTGGTCGCGCCCGACGTCGAGGCGGTCCGGATCCGCGAACGCCGTCGGACGGTGCTTCTCGTCGCGCGCCCGTTCGACCGCGCGTCTCCTCTCGCCGGAGGAATCGCACTGGCGGCGGCCTTCCGCGGGCGGCATCTTGCCGCATGTCGGGCACAGGCCGCGGGCGATGCACCGGATGGGAGCCGACGACACTCGTTTGAATTTGCGGGCCTTCGGCATTCATGGCCGCCCTCTGCTGCCTATTCCCAAAGCCCGGCCAGAATGGCAGGATTCCGCGGGCAGCAAAATCGAAGCGGCTCGGAAACTGGGCAGCGCCGGGCCGGTCCGCCCAGTCCGGGAGGCGGAAAGAGACGGCACCATGGCAGGGAACGACGCGGCCGGCCTACCCGCGGGATTCGCCGACGAAGCGGCGCTCGAAGAGTTCATGACGCGGCCTTCGGCCGTGCTGGTGCGCGACCTGGAATCGGTCGAAGGCGACCTGCTGATCCTCGGCGCCGGCGGCAAGATGGGGCCGACGCTGGCGCGGCTCGCCAAGCGCGCCGCGCCGGACCGGCGGGTGATCGGCGTCGCGCGCTTCTCCGATCCGGCGGTCAGGGAAAAGTTCGCAGCCTGGGAAGTCGAAACGATAACCTGCGATCTGCTGGACCGTAAAGCGGTGGCGGCGCTGCCGCGATGCCCGAACGTGATCTTCATGGCCGGACGCAAATTCGGCACGGCCGGCGCGCTGTCGCTCACCTGGGCGATGAATGTCGCGATGCCCGCGGTCGCGGCCGAGACCTTCCGGGACAGCCGGATCGTCGCCTTCTCCACCGGCAACGTCTATCCCTTCGCCCGGGTTGCGGAAGGCGGCTCGCGCGAGACCGATCCGCCGGGGCCGATGGGTGAATATGCCATGAGTTGCCTGGGCCGCGAGCGCATGTTCGAGCATTTCTCGGAGAAATACGGCACGCCGGGCCGCATCGTCCGGCTCAACTACGCCATCGACATGCGCTACGGCGTGCTGCACGACATTGGCAGCAAGGTGCTGACAGGGCAGCCGGTCGACCTGACGACCGGCAATGTCAACGTGATCTGGCAGGGCGACGCCAACAGCCAGGTTCTGCGCTGCCTGGCCCATTGCACGGCACCGGCGACGCCGCTCAACGTATCGGGCCCGGAGACCGCCAGCGTGCGCGCCCTCGCCTTGGCTTTTGGTGAGCGCTTCGGCCGGGAACCGGTATTCGAGGGGACGGAATCGGACCGGTGCTGGCTCGTCAATGCCGGCGACGCGACGCGCCTGTTCGGCAATCCATCGGTGCCGCTGTTCACTATGGTCGATTGGATGGCCGACTGGCTGCTGACCGGTGGCAGCGCCTACGGCAAACCGACCGAATTCGCCAGCCGCGACGGCACGTTCTAGCCATGACGGCATTGGCAGAAACGCTCCGTCAGATCGATCTGTCGCCCGCTCATGCCGAAGCCGGGTTCGACCTGTCCGCCCTGATCGGCTGGAACCAGACGGTGGACGATTGGCGCTATATTCTCGCCCACGGTGCGGGCGTCGGCGTGCTGGACCCCGAAGACAAGCTGATCGGCACTGCCATGGCGCTGCCCTATGGCCGGTTTGCCTGGATTTGTCTGGTGCTGGTCGCACCCGGCTGGCGCCGGCAGGGCATCGCCACCCGGCTGATGGACGCGGTGGTGCAGCGCCAGGAAGCCGCCGGGCGGATACCGGGCCTGGACGCGACGCCGGACGGGCGCGAGGTCTACCGGCGGATCGGCTTCAGGGACGTCTTCTGCCTGGCGCGTTACCAAGCGGAAAGGGTTGAAGCGGCGGCGCCCGAGGCCCCGCCCACGCTGCCTGGCATTCTGCCCGACGCACTGAGCGTGCGCGCGCTGGAGGCAGCCCACCTGGTCCGGTTCGCAGCGCCCGACCGCCGCCTGTTCAGCGCCGACCGGCTGGAACTGCTGTTCCATTTGCGCCGCCGGCAGCCCGGCGCCGCCTTCGGCGCGTGGCGCGAGGGCCGGCCGGCTGGCTACGTGCTGGCGCGCGACGGGCGCGAGGCGGTCCAGATCGGCCCGCTGGCCGCGACCGACGACGCGGCGGCGCAATTGCTCGCCGCCGCTGCGTTCGACGCGGTGTCGGGGCCGGTCTATATCGACGTCGCCGACGTCCGCGGCAGCTTCGTCCGGTGGCTGGAGTCCTGCGGCTTCGTCCTCCAGCGCCCCTACATCCGCATGATACGCGGCCGTGAAGCCGGATTTGGTGATTCCAGTCTGCTCTACGCCATAGCCGGGCCCGAACTGGGGTAACTCAGGCCGCGAGTTCGGCAATGCGCCGCGCGGCGGGGACGGGCAAGCAGTCGCCGGCCAGTCCCAGGTCGCGCAAGATCGTCTGTGCTGCGTTGTAGCCCGGCAGACCGGTGATGTTGCCGCCCGGATGGGAGGACGATCCGCAGAGATACAGGCCCTCGACGCAAGTGCGGTAGTCGCCCGCGCCCTCGAACAGGGCGTAGGGCAGCTTCTCCCACATGAAAACGGTGTGCTTGCCGCCGGCGGACTGGCTGGCATCGAATTGCGTCGGGCAGGTGCCCCACATGACGGTCGGCGGGACGGTTCCGGCCTCGTGATGGCGGACGATCCCGTCGAAGCCGTCGACGTGATCGAGGCCGAGAATGGTCATGAAGGGCCGGGCAAGTTTCGGGGTAGCGGGCCGCTGCGGCGTCGGCCGGCGGCGCATTGAGCGTCAGGTTGAGGGCGAAGAGCGGCGCCGGAAGGTTGTAGCGGAAGGCTGCCGCCTTGTCCCCCCAGGCGCCGGGCAGAGCCTCGGATTCAATCAGGTCGAGGAAGGTCTGCCGTGGATTGAGCGAGGAGGCGACCAGCAGGCGCGCGCGATAGCGGCATCCGTCTGCAGTTTCGACGCCGATTGCCCGGTCGCCGTCTATGAGTATCCGGGTTGCCTTGGCGCCGGCGGCGATTCGCCCGCCCGTGGCCGCGGCCGCCAGAGCCCTGCCGAGTGCGGCGCTGCCGCCGGCCCTCGGGGCTCCATTCGAGCAGGGCGCGGCGCTCGTCGGGCGGGATCGGCGGCGACGTGGCCTCCGGGATCAGGATGCGCTCGACGAGCGGGCCGGATTCGTCGGATAGGTGTCGAACAGCGACAGGAGCGTTTCCTGAGGCAAGGCCAGAACGAATTTCGGCACCTCGCCGACCTCGACCGCGATTTACCGGATCAGCACGACCGCCAGATGGACGAGGACGATAACGGTCCAGCGCCAGAGCGTTTGCGGAGTCAGTCCCGGTCCCGCGCGGCGGCGCCTTCCGAATTATTTCCGCCCTGCCGGCGTCCGGGCCGAGCTTCTGTCAGGGCGCGAGCCATCTTTCCAGATTTTCCGCGACAAAGGAATCGTCGTTGAGATGCGGGTAGGCCAGGCAGACCCGGTCGATCTCCTCAACTTGGCCGGGGCTGAGGGTCTCGTCGGCATCGAGGCACCAGATGCCTTGCAACAGGCCCTGCCGGCGCAGCACCATGTGCATTCCGGCGATGCAGCCGCGGAAATCGTTGGCGACGTCGAAGAAGGCGGCGTTGCAGTCGGTTATCTCGCCGGCGAGCGCCAGCAGGTCCCGGTCGACCCGGTCGTCGCCGAGCGCGGCATGGACCCGGTCCAACAGGGTCACGACCGACTTTACCCACACGCTCCAGTGGCCGAGCAGGCCGCCGGCAATGCGCAGGTCCACCGTTTCGTCGCCGCGCTTCAGGCGCCAGGGTGTCAGCAGGTCGAGCAGGATATTGTCGTCGTTGCCGGTGTAGAGGGCGATCCGGTCCTCCGCGCCGGCCTCGGCAACCCCGCGCACGACGTCAAGCGTTCCGTAGCGGTCGAAGGGCGCGATCTTGATGCCGACGACACTGTCCAGTTCGGCGAAACGCCGCCAGAAGGAATAGGGCAGCGGTACGCCGCCGACCGCCGGCTGCAGATAGAAACCGACCAGCGGCATTTCTTTCCCGATCCGCCGGCAATGGGCGATCAATTCGTCCTCGGATGCATTCCGGAATGCGGCGAGGCTGAGCAATACGGCGTGATAGCCCAGGCCTGCGGCGACCTGCGCCTCGGCGACGGCCTGTCCGGTGCGGCCGGCAACCCCGGCGGTCAGGAAAAGCGGTCCATCGGCCCAGTCGGCCGCGGTTTCCGCAGCCAGCCGCAACACCGGCTCGTACAGCCCGGCTTCGCGGATCGCAAACTGCGTCGTGTGCACGCCGACCGCCAGCCCGCCCGCGCCAGCGTCGACATAGTAGCGGCTCAGCGCCCGCTGCCGGGTCTCGTCCAACGTCCGGGCCGCGGTCAGCGCCAGGGGATGGGCCGGGATCACCGTGCCTTTTCGGAAGCGCGCCAGCGCCGCCTCCGGAATGTTCGCGACGGTCCGCTCCATCGCCGTTACACCGCGCTCCGGTGGCGTTCGATGCAGGTCGCCAGCACGTCGTCCGGCTCCCGCCGCCACCAGTTGTCTTTCGAAAAAATCTCAACCTCGAATGCGCCGTCGTAACCCGCATCCTCGACCCCACCGCGGATTTTCGGAATGTCGATGACGCCGTCGCCCAGGGAAGCCCACAGGTCGTTGGCCTTATTCGGAACGGGCGTATCCCTGCGTTCGGACAACTGCGCGAGAAGCCCGCTCTTTCCGGATCGTGGTGGACCGATCGGCAATACCAGCTTGCTGTTCAGGCTCGTGATGTCGTCGACCAAAATCTCAAGCTTTTCGATCATGCTTCAGCCTTCCATCCTCGAAGCGGAGCCCGTGGACGGCGTGCGTGCAATCGGTTCGGCGGGGTTCGGCAACTCGATCCGTTGATCCTGGGCGCGTCGTGCGGCGGAAGCGGTGTCAAGGCCGAGCCCCGTAACCGCGTAGTAGAGCAAGGCCTTATGCGCGGCGACGGCGACGGCGTCGGTCTGGCGCCGATACCGCAGAAGGCGCGCGCCGAAGGTGTCATTCACGTGCTTGAACCGGAAGATCTTCGCGCACTCCGCGTCGAGCGTTCCCTCGCCGATGAGGTTGTCGCCCCATCCGCCCGGCCCGAAGTGCCGGTTCAACCGGACATGCGGTGCGGGCCGGGATCGGCCTCCGGCAGGGGCGGCACTGACCTCGCGAGCGACATCGTCGGCCTGGATGGCGGGAAAGCTCCGCGAAGACCGCTCGTGCTTGGCGACGAGTTCTTCACGAAAAGCGAACACCTCCATCAACTGTCCCCCGGCCGATGAGCGTTGGCTCTTGCTTCGATGGCGGCGCATCGCTCCATTGATGCACCGAACGGTTCGCTCCCGTCGAGAAGCATGCCGTCTGCCAGCATCCTCGCATAGTCGTCGGCGAGCACCTCCACAGCTACCAGCCGAACAAGATTTCTACACCACCAAGCGGGACACGATCCGCGCGCTGATCAAGCGCAAGCATACCGTAAGCGGCGCCGATGCAGCGTGTGACCCGATCGTGATCCCGCCCGGCACCGTTGCGTCGCGAGCGTCCGGCGTGACCGAACGTGGCGCTCAGGGCGCCGGCTGGGTGATCGAAAAGGCGCCTCGGATGTCGCCGACCTCGAATCCGCGCGCCCGGTCTTCCGGGTAGAGCGCGTCGAGGGCGGCGGCGACCTCCAGCGCGATCGCGGTGCCGTGGCAGACGGTGCACACCGCCTGCGTGCCGATGGCCTTCATGTAGCGGAAGGTTCGTTTGCCGCTGTGGACCACGAACTCGGCGCGGTCGATCCCGGCGGGGTCCTCGCCGGCGGCCTTGCGGGCCTCGAAGCCGCGCAGCACGGAGAGCTCCCACGCATCGGGCGCGTTGGCGGGGTTGCGGAGCTTCAGGCTCGTGCGCCCGATGGTCCAGCCCCGATCCTCCGACGCCTCCGCGGCGATTGCCGGCGCGGCGATCTCGCACACCTCGATCGCGGCGGTGGGTCCGCCGACGGCCATGGCCGACTTCAGCTGCTCCTGCAAGGCGCCGGCGAACGACTTGATGGCCTCCCGGCTGGCGTCGACACGCGCCGCCAGGTCGTCGTCGGCGAACGCCGCCGCGGCGCCGGTGAGAGCGATCGCCATGACGATCGCGGCGAGGGATTTATGCACGGCTCGGCTCCTGTCGGGATTTTCTTTGGCGTATCAAATCCGCCCGGCGGCGCGGTCAGCTCCAGGGGAACGGGCTGTTGCTCAGCGGGTGCAGTCTGCCCTCGGCGTAGCGGCTGAGGCGGAACGGCTCCAGCAGGGCCTGCTTCTCGCCGAGGATCTCGTCGGCGACGAGGTGCCCGGCGCCGATCATCTTGAAGCCGTGGTTGCTGTCGGCGACCACGTAGACGTTTTCGCAGAAGGTATCGAACACCGGGAAACTGTCCGGCGTGAAGCAGCCCAGGCCGCCGGAGGGTTCCTTCTTGAACCTGCCGCTCAGGCCGGAAAAGCGGGCCTGACAGAACGCAAGGGCCGAGCACCACATGTGGGCGAATTCGGCGCCGACGACGAAGTCCGGCGACTCGGGGCCGTACGGGTCGACGGCGACGTCGTCCGCCGGGGTCTTGACCTCGTACGGCTTGCCGCCGCCCTGGACGCCGTTGAAATGGAAGTCCGGCTTGTAGTAGATGCCCCACGGCTCCTCGGTGATGACCGACCCGTCGACATCGGAGCGGAGCGGAACGTCGGTATCGACGTGGATCACCGGCGGCATGCCGCCGTCGTTGAGCTGCTGCAGGTTGGGATCGACGCCGATGACCCCTTCCTCCAGACACCAGTAGCGCCACATCGGGACGCCGTCGTGCGTCGTGCCGTCGGCCCCCCTGATCGAAACCTCGCGCGGCAGTTCGAGCATGTCCCAGATCGTCTTGACCCAGGGGCCCGCCGCGACGACGACCTGGTCGCATTGGATCGTGCCCCGGTCGGTCACGACCGCCGTCACCGCGCCGGACCGGTTGCCGCGTTCGAAACCGGTCACCGTCACGCCGGTGAGGATGCGGACGCCGCAGGCCTCGGCCTTGCCGGCGAGACCGTAGATGGCGGCCGTATTGTTGGCGTAGCCGCCCTTCTTCTCGTGCAGGACCGAGGTGATGCCTTCGGCACGCCAGTCGTGCAAAAGGCCCTTCATGTAGGCCGCGCAGTCCCGTTTCCCCTCGATGAACTCGGAGGGGTAGCCGATCTCCTTCTGCTGCTCGTAGATGCCGGCGACATCATCGTGCATGGCCTCGTGGCTTGCCTGCATGTAGCCGACGGGGTGATAGCTGAAGGCCTGCGGATCGGACTCCCAGACCGAAACGCTGTGCGCCATCAACTCCCGCATCGCCGGCTGGAAGTAGTTGTTCCGCACCACGCCGCAGGCGATGCCGCTGGCGCCGGCAGCGATGGCGGTCTTGTCGAGTACGAGAATGTCGGCGCCGTCGCCCTTGCCGGCCGCCTGCAGGCGCTCCGCCAGCCGCCAGGCGGTCGACAGGCCATGGACCCCCGCGCCGACGACAGCGTAGCGGACGTGTGTGGGAAAGCTCATGGGCGTGCCTCGTCAGACCGGGTGGCGGTTGCGGAAACCGGCCCAGTCTGGCTTCTTCAAGTTCGCGAAAAAACAAACCGACGGACAGAAAAAGGCACTATCCTGACGCACACGGGCTCGATATCGGGAGGCCACAGCGATGGAGAAGCCGGTGTATGTGGACTTCGTCCTGGTGCCGGGTTTTTCGCTGCTCGCTCTTTCCTGCGCCGTGGACGCCCTGCGCGCCGCCAACCTGGTCCTCGGCCGACCGGCCTACGCGTGGCGTCTCGCCGCCGATCTCGACGACTCGGCCGCCGGAGACGGCGTCCCCTCGTCCAGCCTGATCCGGCTGCCCGCGGCGCCGCTGGAGCGCGGGTGCGCGGTTCCCGACCTGGTCGCCGTGGTCGGCGGCGAGCGGTCCCACCGCTACCGTTCGGCGGCACTGGCCGGATGGTTGACCCGGGCCGCGGGCCGGGGCGCGCGGATCGGGTCGATCTCCGACGGCGCCTTCCCGGTTGCCGCCGCCGGACTGTTCGACGGCTACCGCTCGACGATTCACTGGAAATGCCTGGACGCCTACAGGGAACAGTTTCCCGACCTCGATATCCGCACCTCCATCTTCGAGGTCGACCGCGCCCGGTTCAGTTGCGCCGGCGGAACTGCCAGCCTGGACCTCATGCTGACCTTCGTCATGGAGGCTCACGGCGCGGGGACCGCGTCATTGGTGGCGGAAAACTACGTTCACGACCGGATTCGGGAACCGGCGCAGGAGCAGCATGTGGCCGCCATCCGCATGGCCGGCGGGAACCGGCATGTCGCCGAAGCCATCTTGCTCATGGAGCGACACTTGGAGGACCCGCTCCCCGTGGATCGGATCGCCGGGGCGGTCGGCGTGTCGGCTCGCCAGCTCTCCCGCCTGTTCCGTGGCCGGCTGCGGCGTCCCCCGGGGCGGTTCTATCTGGATCTGCGGATCGACCGCGCCGCCGGCCTGCTCCGCCAGACCGGCATGAGCGTTTCGGAGATTGCCGTCGGCTGCGGCTTCCAATCCGCATCCCACCTCGGCCGGCACCTCAAGCGCCGCCACGGCACCACGCCGGGGCGGTGGCGGCGGCAACCCTGGCCCGCCGTCGTGCGCCCTGCTAACGTCCCGGCCGCCAACGAAACGGGCGGCAAGTCGTGACGCCGGAGATCCTGCGCCAACGGTTTCTCATCTGGCAATGCCGCGTCCGCCAGATCGCCATGCGTGAGGACGGCGGACGCCCTTCCGCCGGGATGCGGCCGCAAATTCTGTCGCCCGACGGCCGCACGCTCTCCGACGGCGTCGTCGTCTTGCTGGTCCGCAGCGATCCGGCGGAAAGCACGGACTTCTTTCGGTTCCAAGTAAAGCGGAACCACGACCCCAACGAGGTGTACCGGAAGGGCCTCGCCTTCCTGCAAGCCACCCATTACCACCGCGCCAGCCGGTTCTCGGACGAAATGACCGCGCTGTTTCTGCCCGAATCGCGGTTGGCGGCGCTGCTGGCGGGCCTTCGGACCTGCCGGTTGGAGTTCCGCCAGTTCGGCCAGTCCTTCCGCCTGCCCTGCGCCGCGCGCGAGATGGCACCCGACGAGCCGGCCTACCGGAGCACGCTGTGGCACAACCGGCTGTTCAACACCCGGCTTTCCGACGACGTGAGGATTATCGGCTTCAAACCGGATTGGAAGGCGGCGGCGACGCTTCTGGAGGCGAACTGACCCCGCCGCCCAGTCCGCCCGCCGCCGGCGTCAGAATTTCCGATAGGCCTTGTACAGGTCGGCCAGCGGATGATCGGGCGACATCTGGAACTTGATCAGCATTTCGCGGGCGATCATGTCCCGGTCCTGCTGGTTGTCCGGCAATTCCATGTCGTCGGGAATCGCGACCCAGCCGTTGATGTTCCGGTCGAACACCGCGGCCTGACCGTCGTCGTAGCCCATGTGGACATCTTCCAGCCAGTTCAGGTCGTCCCAGCCCATGAACTCGAGGTAATCCTTCAGGAACGGCGTCAGCCTGTCGTAGTCGGGCAGCAGGTTGACGTCGTAGCGATAGCCTATGTGCTGGCCGATGTCCTGTTCGCGTTCGCTATCGATGCCGCCACCCTTCAGGAAGTGGTCGACATCGTCGATCCGGGCGCCCTTGTATCCCGATCCCGGCATCCTCTCCCCCTTTCCGTCTAGATGTGGTGGTAGTCCTGGACGCCGACCGTGAAGTCGGTGCCGGCGAGCGGAACCTGCGCGATCGCCGACGCTTCCATCGTCAGCGCGGCGAGATCTTCCGGCTCGAGACTGTGGATGTTGGTCTTGCCGCAGGCGCGGGCCATCATCTGCGCTTCCAGGGTCAGCGTGTGCAGGAAGTTGTAAACGCGTTCGGCCGCCTCGTCCGGGTCGAGCCGCTTCCGCAATTCCGGATCCTGCGTCGCCACGCCGACCGGGCAGCGGCCGGTGTGACAGTGATAGCAGGCGCCGGCCGGGACCCCCATCTCGGATGGAAAATCGGCTTCCGGAATATCCTTGTTGCAATTCAGCGCCATCATCGCCGAGTGGCCGATCGCGATCGCGTCGGCGCCCAGGGCGATCGCCTTGGCGACATCGCCGCCGTTGCGGATCCCCCCGGCATAGATCAGCGAAATGTCGCCCCGCTTGCCGAGGTCGTCGATGGCCCGGCGGGCCTGCCGGATCGCCGCCATGCCGGGTACGCCCGTGTCCTCGGTCGCCAGGTGCGGGCCGGCGCCGGTGCCGCCTTCCATGCCGTCGATGTAGATCGAGTCCGGGTCGCATTTCACCGCCATGCGGACATCGTCATAGACGCGGGCGGCGCCGAGCTTGAGTTGAATCGGGATCTGCCAGTCGGTCGCCTCGCGGATTTCGAGTATCTTCAGAGCCAGATCGTCGGGCCCCAGCCAGTCGGGATGGCGAGCCGGCGAGCGCTGGTCGATACCGGCCGGCAGCGAGCGCATCTCCGCGACCTGGTCGGTGACCTTCTGGCCCATCAGATGGCCGCCCAGGCCGACCTTGCACCCCTGGCCGATGAAGAATTCGCATCCGTCCGCGAGCAGGAGGTGGTGCGGATTGAAGCCGTAGCGCGACTGGATGCACTGGTAGAACCACTTGGACGAGTATCGCCGCTCGTCCGGGATCATGCCGCCCTCGCCGGAACAGGTCGCGGTGCCGGCCATCGTGGCGCCGCGAGCAAGCGCGGTCTTCGCCTCGAAGGACAGCGCGCCGAAGCTCATGCCGGTGATGTAGATCGGGATGTCCAGGTCCAGCGGCCGCTTGGCGCGCGGCCCGATCATGGTCCTGGTCTCGCACTTCTCGCGATAGCCCTCGATGACGAAACGCGTCAGCGTGCCCGGCAGGAAAGTCAGGTCGTCCCAATGCGGGATCTTCTTGAACAGCGAGAACCCGCGCATCCGGTAACGGCCGAGTTCCGACTTCACATGGATGTCGTTGATGACTTCCCGGGTGAAGATCTGACTCCGGCCCAGGATATATTTTTCCTCGATTTCCAGATCGGGTCGGGCGGCGCCGCCCGGGTTCGGATCGTCCGGCATGTCGGTCTCTTCCCTAGTATCCCGCGGCGAGAGAAGGGAAGCGTGTCCTAGAGGACCAGCTTCTTCTCCGTGGGTTCGAGATTGTCGTAGCTCCACAGTTGCTTGCCGGCGACGATCTTGGTGAAGTGATCGACGCCCCGGGCGGGCAACAGCTCGTACATCTTCAGCTTGCGGGCCAGCCAGGCGCGGTCGAGATAGGTCAGCTTGGCCGGGACGGCGTCGACGCCCAGGTCGCGGATCTCGCCGCCCACGTAGATCGTGCCGTCGTACATCGAGTCGCCGAGATGCTTGCCCGCGTTGCCGCACACCACGATGCGCCCGCGCTGCATCATGAACCCGGAGAAGGCCCCGGTGTCGCCGCCGATGATGATGGTGCCGCCCTTCTGGTCGATCCCGGTCCGCGAACCGACCGAGCCCTTGCAGACCAGGTCGCCGCCACGCAGCGCGGCGCCGAAGGTGGAGCCGGCATTCTGCTCGACGACGCAGACGCCGGCCATCATGTTCTCGCCGAACGACCAGCCCACGCGGCCGGAAATCCGGACGATCGGGCCGTCGAGGAGGCCGCAGCCGAAATAGCCCAGGCTCCCTTCGACGATGATGTTCATCCGGTTCAGGATGCCCACGATCAGCGAGTGCTTGGCGCCCGAGTTCCGGATCACGATGCTGCCGTGTCCGGAATCCATCAGTTCCCGGATACGCCGGTTGATCTCCGTCGGCTCCAGTTCGGTGCAATCGATCTCCGCGCGCCGGTTGAAGTCGACGTCCCGGGCGAAGTGGTAGGCGAAGCCCCCCTGGTTCTCGAGCTTGAACTTGGTCTTGATGTCCCGGCCGGCAAGCGGCTCGGTGTGCATGCCCATCCGGGCCGAGGTGGACTCGCCTACGCCTGCCATACCCGGACCTCCTCGTCGTAGGGATCGGACGTGTCGATTTCGTGGGGGAGGATGGCCCGGATGGCCACCTCCTCCGATGCCAGCGCAACCATGTCGTCGGCCTCGTAGAGCACCATCGGCTTGGCGGCCATGGTGTCCTTGGCCATGCCCAGCTCGTTCCCCGTCGTGATCAGATAGGTGAACACCCCGTCGATCTCGTCGACGGACCGGCGGAGCGAGTCCTCCAGCGTCAGACCCCTTTCCAGATTCACCGCCGTGTAGACCGCCAGCAGTTCCGAGTCGCAGTCGCTGACGAAGCGCTGCCCCTCCCGCTCGAGCTGCCGGCGCATCAGCCAGTAGTTCGTGATCTGGCCGTTGTGGACGACGGCGATGTCGTTGTAGGGATACGCCCAATAGGGATGGGCGGAGCGGATGTCGACATCGGACTCGGTGGCCATCCTCGTGTGTCCGATGCCGTGGGTGCCCTCGAACACGTTCAGATCGTAGGCTTCGGACACCTCCTCCGCGCTGCCGAGGTCCTTGACCAGTTCCAGGGCGTTGCCGATCGAGAGGATCTCCCCTCCCTCCACCTCTTCGATCTGGTCGGCGAGGCTCTTCAGGTCGCCGTTGAAGGAAATCCGTGAACGGAAGGCGTATTCCGTCGGTTCGGCGAGTTCGAGAACGTCGACGCCGAGCTCTTCCAGCACGGCGCCGATCGCCGCCTTGCGCTCCTCGATCGCCCGGCGAATCCGGGTGCCGCCGTCCAGATCCTCCTTCTCCGCAACCTTGAAGCGCATGACGTACTCGTCCGGTCCGGGCCGGCCGTACATGGCGAAACCGGTCGAATCCGGGCCGCGATGCCGGAGCGCCTGCAGCATGGCGGTCATCTCCTCGCCGATCTTGCGGGCGCCGTCGCGATAAATCAGTCCGGCAATGCCACACATGGCTGGTCGCTCCTCTTCAGGGACCCGAGCGTCGGCGGCGGGACGCGCCCGCCGGATCGGGCCGTGCTACGGCAGGCAGTCCAGGTACGTGTCGATGTCCCATTCGGTCGTCGTGTGCAGGAACCGCTCCCACTCGTCCCGCTTGTACTCGTCGTACAGGCGGTACATTTCGCCGGGCAGGGCGGACTTGATGACATCGTCGGCCGCCAGCGCTTCGAGCGCGGCGCCGAGCGTCATGGGCAGCCGCTTGACCTGTTTACCGGCCTCCATCGCCTCGTAGATGTTGCGGTTTTCCGGCGGACCGGGGTCGATGTCGTTCCGGATGCCGTCGTCGGCGGCCTTGAGAATGGCGGCGGCCATGAGGTGCGGGTTCACCATCGAATCCACCGCCCGGTATTCGAAGCGCCCGGGCGCCGAAACGCGCAAGCCGGTCGTACGGTTCTGGTAACCCCAGTCGGAGAAGACCGGCGCCCAGAAGCCGGTGTCCCAGAGCCGGCGGTAGGAATTCACCGTGGACGCGCCGATGGCGGTCAGCGCGGCCAGGTGCTTCACGATGCCGCCGACCACCTGCAGTCCGACCTTGCCGGGAAGCTGCGGGTCGTCGGTATCCGGCATGAAGGTGTTTTCGCCGCCCTTCCGGTACGTGAAGTTCTCCTCCATCCCCGGCAGCGGATCGTTCCTCAGCGGGTTCAGCTCGTCCTGGCCGCCGCGCCACAGCGAGATGTTGTGGTGGCAGCCCGAAGCCGACACGCCCATGAACGGCTTCGACAGGAAGCAGGCGATGAGGTTGAACTCGCGGGCGACCTGGGCGCAGATCTGGCGGTACGTCGTGAGCCGGTCGGCCGTCCGCAGCGCGTCGTCGAAGGTGAAGTTCAGCTCCAGCTGGCCGGGCGCGTCCTCGTGGTCGCCCTGGATCATGTCGAGCCCCATGGCGCGGGAGTACTCGATCACCCGCAGGTACACCGGGCGCAGGCTCTCGAACTGGTCGATGTGGTAGCAGTACGGGTTGGAATAGCCGCCGTCGGGTTTGCCGTCCTCGCCCTTCTTGAGCCACATCATCTCGGGCTCCGTGCCGTGGCGCAGATGCAGGCCGCCGTGCTCTTCCTGGAACTGCGCGTGGATGCGGCGCAGGTTGCCGCGGCAATCCGCGGTCAGGAAGGCGCCCGGCTGCTCCCGCTCTTCCCGATTGCGGAACAGCGTGCACCAGACGCGCCCGACGCGCTTGTCCCAGGGCAGCTGGCAGAAGGTCTCCGGCTCGGGAATGCCCACCAGCTCCTTGTCGTGCGGCCCGTACCCGAGGTACTCGCCGTGCCGGTTCAGGAACAGGTTGACCGTCGCCCCGTACACGAGCTGGAAACCGCGCTCGGCGATCGCTTCCCAGTGGTCTGCCGGGATGCCCTTGCCGCAAATCCGGCCGGTGACCGACACGAACTGAAGGTAGATGTACTCGATCCCCAGCTCCTCGATCTTGCTGC
The DNA here is from genome assembly GCA_965243325.1 of Alphaproteobacteria bacterium. Taxonomy (GTDB): domain Bacteria; phylum Pseudomonadota; class Alphaproteobacteria; order UBA7887; family UBA7887; genus JANQOH01. Next base: position 188,232 of record CBDEUQ010000001.1, read on the forward strand.
GCACCTGTCCCACCAGGTCGTCCCGGCCTTCCTGTCGTACAAAGGCTTCGATATCCCTCATGTCGCCGACCCTCCTGGCGCGCTGCCTGCCGCCGGCCCCGTCGCTCAGGCGGTCGACGCGACCAATGCAAACCATTTGGCTGGATCCAGCCGGAAGGCCCCGGGTGAGACGATTAGCGGCGAAAAATCAGGAATCCGCGCTAAATCTGGCTTTCTACGGACGCGGCCGGACGACCCAGCTTGACTGAACGGCCGCTACTTTGCACAGTTGCATGACCAATTGCAAACCAATTACGCCAATATCGACCAATTGGCACAAGAACGTGGTTTGCGGAAAATTCGAGAGGATGGCGCCGTGGCTGACAAACGCGCGCCCGGACAGGAGCCCCGGCCGGCCGCCGGCCCGGGCCTCGGCGACGACGGCCGCCACGTCGGATATATCGCCGCCCAGCTGCGCGAGGCCATCCGTAGCGGGTTCTACGTGAACGGCGACCAGCTGCCCGCCGAGCGCGAGCTCGCCGCGCGGTTCGACACCGCCCGCAGTACGATCCGCAAGGTCCTCTTCAACCTGGAAACCGACGGCCTGATCGAGCGGCGCGTCGGCAGCGGAACCTTCGTCAAGCGCGAGGACATGGCGATCGGCGCCGCGCTCGACATCGGCAGCCAGGTCAGCCCGCTGGAGCTGATCGAGGCGCGCATGGCCGTCGAGCCGTACATGACCCGCCTCGCGGTGCTCCACGCCACCGCCAACGAAATCCAGATGCTGGGGTCCATTCTTGCCGACCTCGAACAGTGCCGGAACGACAAGGAGGCCTTTTCCCGGCACGACAGCATGTTCCACGAGTGGCTCGCCCGCAGCTCCAAGAATCCCCTGATGCTCCACCTGTATCAGCAGATCAACGCGGTCCGCGGGCATGACCAGTGGGACGCGATGAAGAACAAGATCCTGGTGCCGGAGGAGATCGACGAATACAACCGCCAGCACCGGGAGCTGTTCGAGGCGGTCAGGCGGCGCGACCTCGCCTCCGCGGTCAAGCACATCAACGACCACCTGGAAAAGGCCCGCCAGGATCTTATGGGCGCCGCGGCGCTCTAGCGGCCGCTGCCGCCGGCCGTCCCGCCGGCGCTCCGAAAACGCGGCGCGGCGCCTACCCGGGGGCGATCGGCCTGTCGTGGTCGAGCGCCGGTATCTTTCCTCGCGCCTCCGCCACGGCCGCGAGGTCGATCTCGGCCAGCACGATGCCCTCGCCGTCGCCGCCGTCCGCCAGCACCGCGCCCCAGGGATCGACGATCAGGGAATGGCCGAAGCAGGCGCCGCCGCCTTCGACCTCTCCGTACTGGCAGGGCGAGATCATATAGCACGCGTGCTCGATGGCCCGCGCGCGGTTCAGCACGTGCCAGTGCGCCTCGCCGGTTACACGGGTAAAGGCGGCCGGCGCGGCCAGCATGGACGCGCCGCCGTGGGCAAGCTGCCGGTAGAGCGGCGCGAAGCGCAGGTCGTAGCAGATCGACAGGCCGAGACCGCCCCACGGCGTCGCTGCCACGACCGACCGGTTGCCCGGCGCGATCGTCGCGGATTCGGTCAGCGGACCCGAGTCGAGCACGACATCGAACATGTGCACCTTGTCGTAGCGCGCGACGATGTCTCCGTCGCTGTCGAGGACGTACGAGCGGTTGGAAATGCGCCCGTCCGGGTTCGTCACGCCGAGCGAGCCGAGCAGGAACCAGACGTTCCAGTCGCGCGCCGCGCCGGCGAAGGCGGGGAGGACCGGGTGTTCGGATTCCGGGAAGGCCGCCGGGTGAAAGAGCCCGTCCGCCGTCCGCAGGCCGGAGAAGTACTCGGGCGTGCAGATGAGATCGGCTCCCGCCTTCGCCGCCTGCTCCGCGAGCCGCAACGTCGTCTCGATATTGAAGCCGACATCCGGGGTGGCGTTGTTCTGGACGCAGGCGGCGACAAACCGTTTCGACATCGGATGCTCCTGCGGGCCTGTCGGCTACGCCCGGACCCGCGATTTCGTCGGGTCGTAGAAGGGGAACGGGACCACGCGGGCCGGGATTCGCTTCTGGTGGCCGTCCAGCTTGCCGACTTCGACCGCCGTTCCTGTGCCCGCGGCGGTCACGTCCATCCGGCACAGCGCGATGTTCTTCCGCAGAACGGGCGAGCGCATGCCGCTGGTGACGGTGCCGACCTGGGCCCGTCCGACGTGGACGCAGTCGCCGCAGGCGGCCGGCTCCTGTCCGTCCAGCTCCAGACCGACAAGCTTGCGCTGCGGCGATTCCTTGCGCCGGATCAGGGCGTCGCGGCCGACGAAGTCGTCGTTCTTCGTCTTCAGCGCCACCGTGAAGCCGATTCCGGCCTCGAAGGGGTCCGTCTGGTCGTCGAATTCGTGGTTGGCGAAGATCAGGCCGGCCTCGATGCGCACCATGTCGAGCGCTTCCAGGCCGAAGGGCGAGATGCCGTGCGGCTCTCCCGCCGCCCAGATGGCATCCCACACCCCGGCGGCGTCGCGCGGATGGCACCACACCTCGAAGCCCAGCTCGCCGGTGTAGCCGGTGCGGGACACGATGATCGGTATGCCGTCGTGGTCGCCGATCCGGCCGATGGTGAACCGGAACCAGCCGAGCTCTTCGACGGACGGCTGGGCGGGCGGCGTCCACACCGCCTCCTTGAGGATGTCGCGGCTCCGGGGTCCCTGGACGGCGACATTGTGAAGCTGGTCGGTCGAGGAGCGGACCCAGACGTTGAGCCCGAGCTTCGCCGCTTGCTCGCGCATCCATTCGCCGCCGAAGTCGCTACCGCCGATCCAGCGGAAATTGTCGTCGCCCAGCCGGAAAGCGGTGCCGTCGTCGATCATGCCGCCGGTCTCGTAGCACATGGCGGAATAGACCACCTGGCCGGTCGCCAGCCGGCGCACGTTGCGGGTCAGCACCCACTGCATCAGGCGCTCGGCGTCCGGTCCCAGAACCTCGAACTTGCGGAGCGCCGAAAGGTCCATGATCGCGGCACGCTCGCGGCAGGCCCAGTATTCGTCCAGCGCGCCCCGGTTGGTGAAACTGTTGGCCAGCCAGTAGCCGTTGTATTCGGTGAAATTCCTCGTGTGAGCGGCAAACCGGCTGTGGAAGCCGGTTTCCCTGGTCAGCTTGGGGTCGGCGTCGGGGGTCATGCGACAGGCCACCGCTTTCGAGAACACGTGCTTGCGCGGGTAGACCCGCACATGAATGTCGGAGGGGTTCCAGCCGTTGGCGGCGTCGATATCGTCCGGGCAGGCGGACGAGACGCAGACTAGGTCGGTCAATGCGCGCAACAGCACATAGTCGCCCGGGCGCGACCACGGGTTGTCGTGGAATGTCTGGTTGGCGTCGTCGAACCCGGTGTTGAAGAAGAAGTTCAGCGCCATCCAGCCGCGGCGCGGCGCCACCCCGTACGGCGCGAGCGCCCGGTTGAAGTTTTCGGTGCAGTTGACATGGCCCGGATAGCCCATGTCGTCGTAGTACTTCGCCGTGCAGGCGTAGAGAAAACTGTCGTGGCGGCCGCAGGTGTCGCGAACGACCTCGACCGTCGGCTGCAGGTTCTGGTCGAAGCATTTCGACATGAGGCCCGGCGCCGGATAGGCGCTGCCCATCAGCGTGCGGGTCGCGGTCGCGTCCAGGCAGAGCTCGTGGCCCCGGTCGAGGCCGGCGACGCTGAGGGCCTGGAAGTCCGAGCACTGCCGCCCCTGCACGTCGATGATCTGGATGAATTCCCCGGCCTTGACCTCGTAGGCTTCGGCCGTGCAGGCGGCGATGCGGCGGTCGAGACCGGGGTCGGCCAGGGGCTCCGGCACCGGGTGCTCGGCGGGCGCCGCCGGGTTGGCGCGGGCGACGAAGATCTCGATCCGGGTCGGCGGGTCCTGCCGGTCGACCCGCATCGCGGCCCCCGGCGCCGCGACGAAACACACCAGCGGCCGCTCGGCGGTGAACGTTTCCTCGTCGCCGGGGCGCGAGTCCCTGCCGAGCACGACGATCGACCGCGCCCCGGCGATGTCGAGACCGCGCCGCCGCAGGGAGCCGGCAAGCGAGCGGGCCGGCCCGTCGCCGCCGCCGAGGATGGCCTTGAGACCTTCGGCGCTGCCGTCCGGCGCGACGCCCAGCGCCTCCGTGTCCGCCGCGCCGGTCGGCGCGAAGCCGGCGATTTCGGCCGCCTGCCGGCCCTCGCGGTCGCGGACCGTGAGGGCGTCGCCCGGCTCGAGCGGGAAGACGGCGGCGCCGCCGCCCTCGGCGACATAGCGCTCGACCCCGAAACCCAGCGTGGGCACGCCCGGCAGCAGGACGGCGCCGGCTGTCGAGGGCCGTTGCAGAAGCTGCCGTCGCGGCGTCGGGACGCTCATGGCAAACCGTGCACCTTTTCCGTTCTCCAGCTTACGGATCGACCGGCCGATCGGCAATCGGCGCCGTCGCCCCCGGGGCGGCCGCAAGAGACCTGGCGCCGGCGCGAACGGGACGGCGTGCGGCGGCTCTGAGGCCGGGTTGTGCGTGGAACCGGCAGCATCGCCGCCCCGCTACAGGAAGTCCCGTTCGTGCACGATCGCCGTCAGATAGCCGGCCGCCAGCAGGCGGCGGGTGTCGTTCATCTCCAGCGGCTGCTCCCGCCGCCACGCGTCGAGCGCGTCGGTCGCCGGGCCGCCGCCCGCGGCCTCGATCTTGGCGTCGTACAACGCCGTCCGCGAGTCGTTCCCGGCCGCATCGGCGCGGCCCGACAGCACGCGCGCGATGGCGACGACTTCCGGATTGTTCGGCCCGAACGCCTGCTCGCGTTCGGCGAGCGCGGTGGTCAGCAGACGGTCGGCGGTTTCGTCGTCGTCCAGGAAGAGCCGGGCGATCGCGAGGTTGAAACGGGTGAGGGCGAGGGCGCCGGTCAGGAACTGGCGGTGCCGTGCGCGCCGGACGTCGCCGTAGACCCGCACGTGGCGCTGCTCCAGGCGCTGGTGAAAGAGCGAGCTGCGGGCCGCGGCCGCAACCGCCATGCCGCGGGTCCACTCCAGCGCCGCCTCCCAGGCGGACAGCGCCGAGGAAAGGGCCGGGGCGGCACCGTCGTGATCCTGGTCGATCAGGAGGGCGAGGGCGGCATTGTTCTCGCTGGCGGCCCGGCGCGGGTCGCCCTCCGGAAACCCCTCTGCCAGCGCGCCCGCCCGCCGCCACAGATGGGCCGCTTCCGCGCGGCGCACGGCGCGATAGGCGTCCAGCGCGGCGGCCGAGAGGGCATCCCACTCCCATTCCGTCGGCAGGTCGCCCATCTCGGGGTCCCGGCTGCGTCATGCGTTCCGGAGATAGCTCTCCATCGAATCGTCCAGGGCATCGACCCAGCGGGTGTGGTGGACCGGTGCCATGGTGCCGGTCATCACCGACCTGTACCCGTTGTCCCGGAACCCCATGATGTTCTGCTTCTTGTGCTTCTTCCACTGGAAGAAGGCGTCGTTGGCGCCGTCCACGTCGAAGCTCGGATAGTCGGTCTCGGCGATCAGCTCCCTGACGTAATCGCCCTGATAGCGAATGGCGCCGTAGTCGTCCTCGAGGGCGTCCTCGCGGGCCTCGCGGTCGGCGACGTCGGCGATCCGGGCCTCGCGGTCCGGCACCCGGATGCGGTCCATGATGACGTCGCGGACGTACCAGGCCTGCGCGTCGAACATGTTGAACGTGTACCACTGGTCCTGCATGCCGAGATAGAACAGCTTCGGGTTGTCGACCCACACCGCGCCCTTGTAGAGGTCGGCGGCCGCCAGCCGGTTGGCGGTCCGCAGGCGGAGCTCCGGCGCCATGAAGGGGAAGTGGTGCAGGTAGCCGGTGCACAGGATGATGGCGTCGACGTCGGCCGTCGAGCCGTCCTTGAAGGTGCAGGTGTTGCCCGCCACCTTCTGCAGCAGCGGCACCTCTTTCCAGTTGTCCGGCCAGTCGTAGCCCATGGCCGCGGTACGATGGCTGACGGTGACCGACTTGCAGCCGTATTTCCAGCATTGGGAGCCGATGTCCTCGGCCGAGTAGCTGGTGCCGACGATCAGGATGTCCTTGTCCTTGAACTCGACCGCGTCGCGGAAGTCGTGAGCGTGCATCACGCGGCCGTTGAACCGGTCGAGACCGTCGAAATGCGGCACGTTGGGGGTCGAGAAATGACCGGTGGCGACGACGACGTGGTCGAACTGCTCGCTGGTCTCGCCGTCGCTGGCGAGATCGTGCGCCGTCACGGTGAACAGGCCCGTCGCGTCGTCGTAGTCGACCCGCCGCACCGGTGTGCGGAAGCGGATCGAATCGCGCACGCCCGCCTTCTTCACCCGGCCTTCGATGTAGTCGAAGAGCACTTCGCGCGGCGGATAGGAGGCGATCTGGCGGCCGAAATGCTCCTCGAACGAATAATCCGCGAACTCCAGTCCTTCCTTGGGACCGTTCGACCACAGGTACCGGTACATGGAGCAGTGGACCGGCTCGCCGTGCTCGTCCAGCCCGGTGCGCCAGGTGTAGTTCCACAAGCCGCCCCAGTCCGCCTGCCTCTCGTAACAGACGACCGCCGGAACGTCCGCCCCGCCGGCCTTCGCCGACTGGAACGCCCGCAACTGGGCGAGGCCGGACGGCCCTGCGCCGATCACCGCAACTCGTTTGCCCATGGTTTCACTCACTGTCCTGGCCGGCGGTCCGGGCTGCCCGGGGTCGCCCGCGCGGTTTCAAGTTTTGCCTCGGCAGCCGAAACCAATATACACCAATCCAGACCACTATGGGCCGCCACGTGCCCATGTGGTTGCGATTTCCGGCGGTCGTTCGGCTCGGCAGGGCCGGGCACCATCGGGTGGAGTGGCAACAATAATGTATATTTCGCTTGCATCCAGCCCCTAATTTGTCATGCTGTGCGGGATTGACCGCAATCGCGCAAGTTCAGGCGACCCGCGTGCGAATTGGTCAGAATTGGTCATAACGCCGACGGATTGGCCCACGGTTGCGGTCCTGCGGATCCCGCGGTGTGCGGCCGGGCCGCCGATCGGCCCTTCGGGCGCACCGCCGGGTAACCGACGCCGGCACCGGCGTATCAATTCTGGGAGGCACCAATGTCGCGCAAGTCACTTGACCGCAAAATCAGCAGACGGAAGTTCCTCGGCACCTCGGCGGCGGCAGGGGCGGCGCTGGCGGCGACGGGCTCCGGTCTGCCGCGCGTCTCCTTCGCCGACTCTCACGGCGGCACCATCAAGATCGGATTCCTGGCCCCGTTCACCGGCCCGGTGGCGGCGTGGGGCAAGCCCGGCTACGACGGCTGCCTGATCTGGGCCGACTGGGTCAACGCCAGGGGCGGTGTCGAGATCGGCGGCCAGTCGTACAACATCGAGTTCGTCGGCTACGACAACGAGTACGACGCGGCCAAGGCGCGCACGGGCGCCAACAAGCTGATCAGGGAAGACGGCGTCAAGTTCATCATGATGCTGGGTGGTGACACCTGGCCGGGCGCCCAGACGGTCGCCGAACGCGAGGGCATGCTGTTCTCGACGCTGCTGCCCAGCGACCTGTCGCCGGACAGCACCACGCTTCTCGCCCCCTGCGAGGTGCATCCGATCTACAACGTGACCGGCGTCGAATGGCTGGCGGAAAACAAGCCCGAACTGAAGACCGCCGCGATGTGCGCGCAGGACGACGCCCTCGGCAAGCCGTCGGTCGCGACCTACCTCGCGGCCTTCGAGGCGGCCGGGATCGGGATGGTCGACGCGCCGCTGTTCTTCGACCCCGCGACGACGGACTTCGCGCCGATCATGACCAGGCTCATGGCCGGGAACCCGGACATTCTCTGCCTGGACACCTGCTACGCGGACTACGTCCACCCGCTCTGCGAACAGGCGTTCCAGCAGGGTTACCAGGGGCAGATCATCTCCTGCACCGCCGACTTCTATCAGAAGATCATCGAGAAGACGTCGGAGGAGTTCATGGAAGGCTTCATCTTCCAGTTCCCGGACTTCGACGACCCGGCGCTGAACGGCGAGGGGGTGAATTTCGTCAACCCGAACGAGTTCTACGCCGAATACGCCAATCGTTTCGGGGCGTCCGAATGGAGCGCCGTTTCCTGGGAATACGCCTCGATCATGGATCTCTGGGCGGACGCGGCGACCAGGGCCGGCAGCGCCGAACCGGCGGACGTCCTGTCGGCGATGAAGGCCGATGGCACCGGCAAGCACGCATTCGGCACCGCCGACTGGTGGGGAGAAGAGCTGTTCGGGATCGACAACGCCCTGGTCGGCAACTGGCCGGTGGTGGTGATCGAGGGCGGCAAGGCCAGGATCAAGGCCTTCAAGTCCATTCCCGCCTGGTGGGACAAGCACAAGGACTTGATGATCAAGCACATGACGGATCTGGGCCAAATGTGGAACCAGCGCTGACAGCACGCCGCGTTCCGCACGGCCCCGCTGCCGTGCTAAAACAAGCCGCCGGACCGGGCGCCGCCCGGTCCCGGCGGCGTTTCTCCGCCCAGCCGGCGAGGCCCGCCGATGGACCTGCTTTGGCAGACGGCCGTCAACGCGACGTATGCCGCCAGCTACATGGCGCTGATCGCCGTCGGGCTGGTCATGATCTTCGGCGTCATGGGCGTCATCAACTTCGCCCATGGCGAGCTGTACATGGTGGGCGCCTATTGCGTGGCGTTCCTGTACGCCCAGGAGAACTTCCCCTTCCTGCTCGCGGTCGCGGCGGGCCTGGTCTTCGTCGGCCTGGTCGGCCTCCTCATGGAACGCACCATGTTCCGCCCGTTGCGCAACAATCCGCTGGGCGGCCTCATCGCCTCGATCGGCTTCCTGCTGATCCTCCAGACGCTGGCCGTATTCGGGTTCGGCCGGCGCATGGGCCATGTCCCGCCCTCGACCCAGGGTAAGATCGAGATATTCGGCGCGATCCTGACCCATCAGCGGTTGTTCGTGGTCGTCGCCGCCGTCCTGCTGCTGATCGCCCTGTGGGTCTTCCTGAAACGCTCGAAGTTCGGCCGGGCGCTGCGCGCCTGCGCCCAGGATGCCGAGGCGGCCTCCCTGCAGGGCATCTCGATGAACCAGACGGCGCGCGTCGCCATGTTCATCGGCGCCGCTCTGGCGGGCGTTGCCGGCGCGTTGACGGCGCCCCTGGTCAACCCCACGCCCTACATCGGCCACTCGATCATCGTCACCGCCTTCATCATCATCATCGTCGGCGGCGTGGGCAGCCTCGAAGGCGCGGTCATCGCCGCGGTGCTGTACGCCTTTGTCCACACGTTCGTCACGACCTTCTTCGACGGGGTGATCGCCAACATCGTCGGGCTGGCCCTGATGCTCGCCGTGCTGGTGGTGCGGCCCACCGGCCTGTTCGGAGCGAAGGAACGTGCCTGAGCCGGCGCGTCCGACGCCGGGAGGCGGGATCGCGAAGCCGATCCGGCGGCTCGCCTGGCGGTTGCGGTTCGTCTTCCTGTTCGCGGCGCTCGCGGTGCTGCCCTGGCTGCTGAGCTATTCGCAGCAGGAAATCGCGGTCCTGCTCGTCATCAACGTGCTGCTGGTCTCCAGCTACCGGCTCCTCACGCTGACCGGCGAATGGTCGCTCGGCCATGTCGTCATCATGGGGGTCGGTGCCTATGCCAGCGCCTTGCTGGCGAAGCAGCTCGGCGTGCCGGTGCCGCTGTCCATGCTGCTGGGCGCCGGCGTCGCGGCCGCGAGCGCCGCCGTCCTCAGCTTCCCGCTGTTCCGGATGAAGGGCTTCTATTTCCTGATCGGGTCGTTCGCGGCCGGCGAAATCATTCGCCTGATCTGGAAGCGCTTCACCGATCCCTTCGGCGGGCCGAAGGGGCTGAAGCGCATCGATCCCTTTCCGGACATCGACGCCGGGTTCCTGACGATCGATTTCTACGAGCCGGTCAACTACTACTATCTGGCGCTGATCGTCGTCTCGGCGTCGTTGTTTCTCCTCTACCGGATCGAGAGATCGCGTATCGGGCTGACCTTCCACGCGATCCATTGGCAGGACCGGCTCGCCGAATCCGTTGGCGTCGACACGTTCCGCTACCGAACGCTCGCCTTCGTCGTCGCGTCGTTCTTCGCCGGGATCGCGGGCGGTCTGTACGCCCACTACGTCGGCGCGGTGAACCCCACCCGTTTCAGCGTCGACCAGATGGTCTACGTCCTAGTCTGGGCGGTCGTCGGCGGCACCGCGACCTTCTACGGCCCGATTCTCGGTGTCGTCGCGCTCACCGTCGTCAACGAGATCGTCCTGCGCGAGCTGGGCGTGGTCACGGCGCGGCCCCTCATCTACGGCGCCATCCTGATTCTCTCGGTTCTCTACCTCCCCAACGGGCTCGAGAGCCTCGGGCCGCGGCTGCGGGCCCTGTGGCGGCGCCGGTGGGGCGCCGCGGCCGCGGCCCGGGGAGAGGCCGCGTGAACGGGCGCGACGACGGGCCGGTCCTGGAAGCGCGCGGGCTCACCCGCCGGTTCGGCGGCCTGGTGGCGGTCGACGACTTCAGCTTCTCGGTGCGCGCGGGCGCCATCCACGGCCTGATCGGCCCGAACGGCGCGGGGAAGACGACGACCTTCAACGTGATCAGCGGCTTCTACGCGCCGACCGCCGGGCGGGTGTTCTTCCGCGGCCTCGACGTTTCGGGCCGCAAGACCAGCGCGCTCGCCGCCATGGGGCTGGTTCGCACGTTCCAGGGTTCGACCCTGTTCCAGGAGCTCTCGGTCCTGGAGAACGTTCGGGTCGGATGCCATCTCAGCGCCCGCGCCGGCTTCTTCAGCCGCCTGCTCGGCACGGATCGCCGCGCCGAGCGCAAGGCCGATGCCCGGGCGCGGGAATCGCTAGCCTTCTTCGGCCTGGAGGACCTGGCTCACGAGCTTGTGTCGAACCTGCCGCACGGCCATCAACGCGTGCTCGGCATGGCGATTGCCCTGGCGTCGGAACCGGCAGTGCTGCTGCTCGACGAACCGTTCACCGGCATGAACCCGGAGGAGACCGGACGCATGATGACGCTGGTCCGGCGCATCCGCGACCGCGGCGTCACCGTCATGCTGGTCGAGCACGACATGCGCGCGGTGATGAACCTCTGCGACGTCGTCACGGTGATGAATTTCGGCGCCCTCCTGGTCGAGGGTACGCCCGACGCGGTCCGCAACGATCCCGCGGTCATCGAAGCCTATCTCGGCTCGGCCACGGCCCACGGAGCGGGTAATGCTGCTTGAGCTCCGCGATATCGATGTCCGCTACCAGAAGACCGCGGCGCTCAAGGGTGTGTCCATGGAGGTGCCGCCCGGCGGCATCGTCACGATCATCGGCGCGAACGGCGCCGGCAAGACCACGACCCTGCGGGCCATCTCCGGCCTCGAGCCGCTGGCCCGGGGAGAAATCCGCTTCGACGACGCGAGGATCGACGGACTGGCGCCCGAGGAGATCGTCCGCCGCGGCATCGCCCACGTGCCGGAAGGCCGGCGCGTGTTCCCGGATCTGACGGTGGAGGAAAACCTGCATACCGGCGCCTTCCTGCGTTCGGACAAGGCCGCCGTCCGGGCTTCGCTGGCGGAGGTCTTCGACCGCTTTCCGCGCCTCGCCGAACGGCGTCGGCAGTGGGCGCGGTCCATGTCCGGCGGGGAGCAGCAGATGCTGGCGATCGGCCGGGCGTTGATGAGCGCGCCCCGGGTGCTGCTGCTGGACGAGCCGTCGATGGGTCTTTCGCCGGTGATGGTCCAGGAAATCGCACGGATCGTCACCGAAATCTCGGGGCGCGGCATCCCGGTGGTGCTGGTCGAACAGAACGCGGAGATGGCGCTGCTGCTGGCGCAGTACGCCTACGTGCTGGAAACCGGCACCGTGGCGCTGGAGGGGCCGGCGAGCGACCTGCACGAGAACGCGCACGTCCGCCGCGCCTATCTCGGCGGGTAGCGCACGCGAGACGCCGCCAGGGGAACGGGAAGCCTCGGCGGCGGAGGGACGGCCCGCCGCGCGCGTCCCGGCTACGGTTCGGTCGCGTTCTCCACGGACAGTTCGACCGCATGCCGGAAGGACCGCGCCGACGACCGGGGGCTCATGAGGAAAAAGCTGTCGGGGCCGTCGCGCAGGACGATGACGGCGAGATGCTCCATCGCGGTCCGCGCCACCCGGCCTTGCGGAAAGGCCCGGTCGTCGAGGTCGAGCGGGCAGATGCGCTCCAGCGCGACCCGGACACCGGCGCCCGCCAGGCGCAGCATGGCCCAGCTGTCCGACTGGTCGGTGATGTAGGCCGCGGGCCCGAGTGCGGCCGCGACGGTTGCCGCCGCGCGGTCCGGGTCCGGCGGTTCGAACAGAATGAACACCTGGTCCGGTTGCATCCCGAGGACGCGGGCGGCGTGCCGGTTGCCGCGCGTCGATTCGCCGGTTGCCGGACGCGTCGCGCCGAACCCGCTCGCGAGCGCGGCGGAGAAGGCCTCGTCGCCGCCCCGGGGGACGGCCGCCGACACCAGGGCGAGGCCGGAGACCTCGGCCGCCGCGACCGCGCCGGTCGCGCGATCGTAGCCGTCCAGCGGCGAGCGCGCCGCGAGCGGGCGGTCAGGCACGAAGCCGCTCCCCGTCCGGATCAAAGAAATGCGGCGAGACGATCTCGACCCGGACATCCTTGCTCCGCAGGGCATCCCAGGCCCGGACCGTCTCTCCGACGCGGGCATGTCCCTGCCGAATGAAACCGAGTCCGATGGAAGACCCGAGCGTCGGCGACCAGGCCACGGACGAGATCCAGCCCTCGTCGTTCGCCGTTTCCGGAGAGGCCCCGCGCCCCAGGAGGTGGGCACCGGCGGTAAGCTCCTCGGTCGCGTCGAGCGGCTTGAAGCCGGCGAGCTCCAGCCCGTCTTCGCGGTTCATCTCCGGCCGTTCGGACAAGACGTTCCCGATACAGTCCTTCTTTTTCGACACCATGCGCTGGAGTCCGAGCATGCGCGCCGTGGTCTGGCCGTTCAGCTCGTTGCCCGCGGCATGTCCTTTCTCGATGCGCATGACCCCGAGCGCCTCGGTGCCGTAGAGAACCGCCTCGAATTCCTCTCCGGCCTCCATCAGGGCCCGTGCGAGAGCGTCGCCGTAGCGCGCCGCCACGGCGATCTCGTAGGCCAGTTCGCCGGAGAAGGAGATGCGGAAGAGCCGGGCTGGGGTGCCCCCGCACACGCTGACCTCGCCGCACGCCATGAACGGAAAGGCGTCGTTGGAGATGTCGTGTTGCGAATCGACGAGCTTTTCGAGGAGCCGGCGCGAATTCGGTCCCGCGACGGCGTATTGCGCCCACTGTTCGGTCACCGAGATAAGATGGACGTCGAGGCCGGGCCACAGGCACTGGCGGGCGAATTCCATGTTGCGGAACACCAGGACGGCATTGGCCGTGGTCGTCGTCATGAGGAAATGGCGTTCGCCGAGCCGTGCTGTCGTGCCGTCGTCGCAGGCGAAGCCGTCTTCACGCAGCATCAGCCCGTAACGCACTTTGCCGACCCCGAGCCGGGCGAAGCCGTTGGCGTAGATCCGGTTCAGGAATTCCGCCGCGTCGCGTCCCTGGATGTCGATCTTGCCCAGGGTCGTGACATCGCAGATTCCCACCGACCCGCGCGTGCGCATGACCTCCCGGTCCACCGACTGCCGCCAGTGGGTCTCGCCCGCTTGCGGGAACCACTGGGCGCGCAGCCACAGGCCGGATTCCACGAACACGGCCCCCTGCCGCTCCGCCCAGTCGTGGCCGGGTGTCAGACGGAGCGGTCGAAACTCCTTGCCGCGTGCCCGCCCGGCGAAGGCCGCGATCGGCACCGGCGTGTAGGGCGGGCGGAACACCGTCGTGCCGGTCTCCTCGATCGTTCGGCCCGCGAGCTCGGCGACGATGGCGTGGGCCAGGACGTTGGCGGTCTTGCCCTGATCGGTCGCCATGCCAAGCGTGGTGTAGCGCTTCAGATGCTCGACCGAGCGAAAGCCCTCGCGATGCGACTGCACCACGTCCTTTACGGTCACGTCGTTCTGCAGGTCCAGCCAGGCCCGGCCCCGGCTTCGCCGGACATGCCAGAAGGGCGTGACCTCCGCCGCTTCGTCGCTGGCGCCCGGCGGCCCGCCCCCGGCGGCGGTAAGGCCGAGCTCACCGAGAACGGCGACCGCGGCACGATGCCCCTCCGCCAGGGCGGCGGCGGTGGTGAGCGCGCCGCCGGCGGCGCCGGCGACGGTCATGCCGCCGGGGAGCGTGGAGCCCGGCACGAAGGCGGCTATCTCCGGACGCCAGACCGGCTTGCCGCCCTGGTGGCAGGTCAGGTGGACATTCGGGTTCCAGCCGCCCGAAACCGCCAGGCAGTCCAGCGCGATACGCTGGCCGGTCGCCAGCGAGATTTCCTTCAGGCCGTGGCGGCCCCGGGTCGCCGTCACCTGGCTCTTCATCGCGATCCGGGCGCCCGGAACGGCGGCCGGCGGCTCCCGGTCCCGCACGTCGACGACGGCGGCGACCGGGACCCCCTTGGCGGCAAGGTCGGCAGCGGTGCGCCACCCGTCGTCGTTGTTGGTGAACAGGCCGACGCGGCGGCCGGCGCCGACGGCAAAGCGGTTGGCGTAGGCGCGGACCGCCCCGGCCAGCATGATCCCGGGACGGTCGTTGCCGCCGAAGGCGATGGGCCGCTCCACCGCTCCCGCGCACAGGATGGCCCGCCTGGTGTAGAGCCGCCACAGGACTTGACGCGGCTTGGCTCCGCCGTCGGCCAGGTGGTCGGTGCGGCGTTCCAGCGCGCCGTAGATTCCGTGGTCCCAGGCGCCGACCACCGTGGTTCGCGGCATCAGGCGGACGTGCTCCATGGACGCCAGTTCGCGCACGGCATCGGCCGCCCAGGCCGCGCCGGAGCGGTCGCCGACCTCGTGCGTCTCGGCATTGAGCCGGCCGCCCATGAGGAAATCCTCGTCGGCCAGGATGGTCCGCGCGCCGCTGCGGCCGGCTTCCAGCGCGGCGGCAAGTCCGGCGGGCCCGGCGCCGATGATCAGCACGTCGCAGTGCAGGAAACCCTTGTCGTAGCGATCCGGGTTGGCCTCGCCGGACAGGCGGCCGAGACCGGCGGACGCCCGAATGAGGGGCTCGTAGATCCGTTCCCAGAAGGACCTCGGCCACATGAACGTCTTGTAGTAGAAGCCGGCCGTCAGGAAGGGCGAGAGCAAATCGTTGACGGCCATCAGGTCGTGGCGGAGCGAGCCGAGACGGTTCTGGCTGGCGGCTTCCATCCCGTCGAACAGTTCGGCAACGGTCGCGCGCGTGTTCGGCTCGCGGAAGGCGCCGCTCCGCAATTCGACCAGCGCGTTGGGCTCTTCCGAACCGGCCGTGAAGACGCCTCGCGGCCGGTGATACTTGAAACTGCGGCCGACCAGTCGGATCCCGTTCGCCAGGAGCGCCGATGCCAGGGTGTCGCCGGGGTGGCCGGCCAGCCGCCGGCCGTCGAAGCGAAAGGCGAGCCTCCGGCCGCGGTCGATCGCACCGCCGTTCAGCCGCGACGGACCGCTCACCGGTCCCGCCCCCGTGCGAGCGCGACTTCCCGCGCCAGCTCCACCCGCACGATCTCGTGGGTCAGCGTGTCGCGGGTGACGACCAGCCAGGACCGGTCGCCATGCTCGTGGAACCACAGCTCCCGGTGCTCGCCGGCCGGGTTGTCCCGGAGGTGGAGATAGTCGTCGAACCGGCGCGCGGCATCCTCTTCCCGCCAGTCGGGTCGATCGATCAGGCGGGCATCGCCCAGATAGACGAATTCCGCCGCGTCGCGCGGGCCGAGAAGCGGGTGGTCGATGATCATCGCGGTGCCCCGCGCGACCGGGCCGCCCGGCGGCGGACGTCGAGTCCGGCGACCGTCCGTCGCACGGACGGCCGGCCCCTGATCGGCGTCGCAGCTCCCGATCTCCGCATGGCGCGCCCCCGAACCGACGCGGCTAGTGAAGGTTGGGCTGGGCGCCCATGCCCTTCTCGTCGATCACGGCGCCGCTGGCGAACCGGTCGAGGCGCATCGCCGCCGCGGTCGGGTGCGGGGCGTCCGTGGCGAGCAGGTGGGCAAGGCAGTAGCCGCCCGCCGGGATCGCCTTGAAGCCGCCGTAGCACCAGCCGCCGCTGAAATACAGCCCGCCGACCGGCGTTCGGTCGATGAAGGGCGAACCGTCCATCGACATGTCGACCACGCCGCCCCACATTCTCAGCACCCGCGCCCGCCCGATCATCGGCATCAGCGCCATCCCGCCCTCGCAGACGTCCTCCATCGCCGGAAGGTTGCCCCGCCGGGCATAGGAGTTGTAGCCGTCGATATCGCCTCCGAAGACGAGGCCCCCCTTGTCCGACTGGGAAATGTAGAAGTGCCCGGCGCCGAAGGTGAGCACCCCGGGAACGGTGGGTTTCAGTCCTTCGGTCACGCACGCCTGCAACACGTGGCTTTCGATCGGCAGGCGGAGGCCCGCAAGCGCCATCACCCGGCCGGCCGAGCCCGCGACGCAGACCGCCACCTTGTCGGCGCCGATGGTCCCGCGCGTGGTTTCGACTCCCCGGCAGACCCCGTTCCGAATATCGAAGCCGGTGACTTCGCAGTTCTGGATCAGGTCGACGCCGCGGCGGTCGGCGCCCCGGGCGTAGCCCCAGACGACCGCATCGTGCCGTACCGTGCCGCCGCGCGGCTGCCACAGGCCGCCCTTGATCGGGAACCGCTCGTTGTCGAAATCCAGGAACGGACAACGCCGCCGCAGTGCCGCACGGTCGAGCAGCACCGCGCCCGCGCCCGCCAGGATCATTGCGTTGCCGCGCCGGACGGCGGCGTCGCGCTGGGGATCGCTGTGGAACAGGTTGACGATCCCGCGCTGCGAGACCATGGCGTTGTAGTTGAGGTCCTGTTCCAGGCCCTCCCAGAGCTTCATCGACAGCTCGTAGAACGGCTCGTTGCCGGGCAGCAGATAGTTCGAGCGGATGATCGTCGTGTTGCGGCCGACATTGCCGCTACCCAGCCAGCCCTTCTCCAGCACCGCGACATCGGTCAGGCCGTGCACCGCCGCCAGGTAGTAGGCGGTGGCGATTCCGTGCCCGCCCCCGCCCACGACGACGATGTCGTAGCGCGGTCTCGGTTCCGGTTCGCGCCAGACCGGCTTCCAGCCCCGATTGCCGGTCAGGCCTTCCTTCAGGATTTGCAGGACGGAATAACGCATCTCGTCCTCTCCGGATCGACCGATTGATGCGCCGGTCGCTGCGTTCGTGCTTTCGGGAAACAGACGGAATCTTTATCGTCCGGGACATGCTCGGAGTTCCGTTCGTCCGGCGTCGAATCGCTTTCGTTCTGGTCGAAGGGTTTGCCCTGATGTCGTTCGCGGCCGTCACCGAACCCCTTCGCGCGGCCAACCTGCTGGCGCGCAGCCGGATCTACGAGCTCCTCTATTTTGCTGCCGACCCGCCGGTCCGGGGACGGTTGGGCAGCTCGGCCGCGGCCTCGGTCGCGGTCGGCGACCTCGAGGAGGCGGCCGGTGCATTCGACCTCGCCTTCGTCGTCGCGGGCGGCGACCCGGTCGCCTTTCGCGACGTTCGGGTGTTCGAGTGGCTGCGGCAACAGGCGCGGCGCGGATGCATGCTGGGCGGCGTGTCGGGCGGGCCGGCGATCCTCGCCAACGCCGGCGTCATGGCGAACCGGCGGATGACGCTGCACTGGGAGCACCACGCCGCCTTTGCCGAGAGGCACCCCGGCCTCCTGCTCGAACGCACCCTTTACGTCGTGGACCGGGACCGCATGACGTGCGCCGGCGGAACCGCCCCGCTGGACATGATGCACGCCCTGATCGCCGAGCATCACGGTGCGGATTTCGCCCGGCAGGTCAGCGACTGGTTCATGCACACCGACGTACGGCCCGCAGGGGGGCCGCAGCGGGCCGGCCTCGCGCAGCGCTACGGCACCAACAGACACGCGGTGCTGGCCGCGATCGAGGCGATGGAGAACCACGTCGCCGACCCGCTGCCGCTTGCCGGCCTCGCCCGTCTGGTGGGCGTCGGCACCCGCCAGCTGAACCGGCAGTTCCGCGCCGCGCTGGGCCGCAGCCCCGGCGCCTTCTACCGGGACCTGCGCCTCGAAAAGTCCCGGGAGTTCCTGCATCGCACCGGCCTCTCGGTCCTCGACATCGCGATTGCCACGGGCTTCTCGGGCGCCGCCCATTTCGCGACCGCCTACCGGAAGCGGTACGGGAAGGCGCCGTCGCGCGACCGCCTCGAGGAGTCGCGCCGGCCGTGACCGCGAGCGCGCTCGACTCCTGACGGTCGCGCGCCGGCGCCGGCCGAACCGTCGGGCGTTACCCGTCTCACGACAGGTCGGGTGGCGGTGGCCGGGTCGACACTCCGCGAGCATCCCGCGCAAAATGCCGTCGGCCGCTGAAGCTCATTCGGAGAACCCTCGTGTCCGCACTGCACCTCACCCCCTACATCACCGTCGTCGACGCCGGCGCGGCGCTCGACTTCTACCGCGATGCCTTCGGCGCGAACGAGACCGGCCCCCGGCTCACCGCGCCGGACGGCAGCATCGTCCACACCGAGTTCCGGATCGGCGCCGCGACGGTCATGATGGCGGAACACAATCCCGACTTCGGTACGGCGGAGCCGCGCTCCCTCGGCGGGACTCCGGTGCGGCTCGCGCTCGACGTGGAGGACGCGGACGCGACGGTGGAAGCGGCCGAGCGGGCGGGGGCAAAGGTGCTCATACCCGTGGCCGACCAGTTCTATGGCTACCGGGCAGGGCGCATCGAGGACCCCTTCGGCCACGTCTGGGTCATCTCCCAGCTCATGGAGGCCCTCTCCCAGGAGGAGATGCAGCGCCGCCTCGACGCGATGTTCTCCGGCTGAACGAACGGCGGGCGCCTGGTCGACGGTCAGCCGGCGGCAGCGGCCGATGACGATGCGCTCGTCGGGTGCCTTCATGCCGCCGCCTCCGGCGTGGCAGTCGACGACGAGAGCCCTGGTCCTCGAGGGGTGAAGGCGGGCACCGAAACGGATACGCTTGCGGTCCTGGGCGATCCGGGGCTTCCCGGCCGCCGGAGGTGCCGGGAGGGGTCGCTGTGCCGAGGCACGGCCACCGATTGCAAGGCGGATGCCCGGACCGTTTCATGGGGCACGTTCCCCTGCCGCGAGCGGAGCAAGGCACCGTGCGCATGGAGACAGCGGATCGCTGGTACGAGGCGCGGACGCTGAATGACGACATCGTGCACATCCAGGAGCCGCACATCCTGCCCTTCTACCGGTGCAACATCTGGTTCGTGCGCGGGCGCCTTCGCAGCCTCCTCGTGGATACCGGTTCCGGCGTGGTGAGCCTCTGCCGGCAGGTGGCGTGGCTCGCTGATCGACCCGTGCTCGCGGTGGCGACCCACAGCCATTTCGACCACATCGGATCGCACCACGAGTTCGCCGAGCGGGCGGCGCATCCGAGCGAGGCGCATCATCTGGCGGAACCCGACCGGGAAGCGGTGCTGATCGATCCCCACGCCACGACGGAAATGTTCAGCGCCCTGCCGCCGGGCGGATTCGACCGGCGCAGCTATGCGGTCCTTCCGGCTCCCGCGACCCGGCTGATCGAGGACGGCGACGTGCTGGATTTCGGCGACCGGCATTTCGAGGTCATCCACACGCCGGGGCATTCGCCGGGCTCGATCGCGCTCTGGGAGGCGGCGAGTGGTGTCCTGTTTTCCGGCGACACCGTCTATGACGGCCCGCTGGTGACGGACGCCTGGCACTCGTCGCTCGACGACTACGTGCGCAGCATGGAACGCCTGCTTGCGCTGCCGGTGCGGACCGTCCACGGCGGGCATTTCCCGAGTTTCGGACGCGACCGGTTCCGCGAGCTGATTTCGACCTTCCTCCGCAGGCATCGCGCCTGAAGACGCTCCACGGGCTCGCCCGCGACCGCATCCCGGCCGGGAAGAGGCCGCATGGTCGAGCGCGAAGCTCTCCCGCACTCCGCATTCTCCGACCCGCGCCGACGCCGGAGCCGTGGCCGGCCTCCGCGCCGCCGGCCGCGGCGTCGATCGGCGAAACCGGCGGCTACTCGACCGTCACCTCGGTCTGTCCGCCGGTCGGCCAGCGATATCGAACCCGGACCGGCGAGCATTTTCCAGCAGTTGCCCGGTCGGGAGAACCCGACCGCGGCGCGGGCGGCAGAGTCCGTGCCGTCGGTCCGAACGGCGGCCGGGGTACGACCCCCCGTTGCCGCTCAGGCTGCTTCGCCCGCCTTGAACCCCTCGCCCACGTGCGTCGCCTTCCAGCTCGGCAACTGCTCGACACGCTCCGAAATCCAGCGTGCCAGATTCGGGTGCGGGTCCAGCGGCAGTTGCGCCCATCCGTGGAGATGCATCGGTGCCGCGACCGCGATGTCGGCGATCGTCGCGCCGCCGCCGCAAAGCCAGGGCCCCTGTCCGAGACGGTCGTCCAGAATACCGGCGAGCTTGTGGAAATTGGCGGCCTCGCCCTCCAGCACCGCCGGGTCCGGGGTGTCTCCGAGCAAAGGCTTCACGCAGTTCTCAACCAGATACACGTAGCAGGAGGCAAACCACGACGCGGCTTCCCAGAACAGCCAGCGGTTCACGTCGGCGCGCGCGGCCGGATCGGTCGGGTAGAATTCCGTCCTGCCCGTCTTGTCGGCGACGTATTGCAGAATCGCGTTCGACTCCCAGAGCACGAGATCGCCGTCCTTCAACGCCGGCAGGGCGGCGTTGGGATTGACCGCCCTGTAGGCCTCGCCTTTCTGCTCGCCGGCGAAATAGTCGACCTTCTTCAGGGAATAGTCCGCACCGAGCAGATGCAGCCCGGCGAGAACCTTGCGGCAGTTCACCGTGATCGGATCGGCGTAGATGTCCATCAAACTCCCTTTCGCTCTCGTTGGCCCGGGCGTCCCGCGACCGCGTTCGCCTCCTGCTTCCGGCCGTTTGTATCTTGGCCCGCGCCCGCCCGAAAGGGTAGTCTGCACCGCGAGGTGCCGTTTCGCGCCGACGGCCGGGCGCATCGGCGCATCGTGGCCGGCAGGGAGTGGCAGCATGGCATTGGCGGCGGAAGCATCGGCCCGCACCGGGTCCTTCAACTACCTGCGGTCGTCCGTGCAGTCCTCGCTCTACCGCAATGGCCGGGTGTTGACGCGCCGCGACCGCGACGGCAGCGACGCCGCCTGGGAGGGCGTCGACCTCGAGGCGCGCCGGATGCCGGTTTGCGATGCACGCGGCCCGGAGGCCGCCGAAAGGCCTTCGCTCCCCCGCAACGGCTTTGAGATGCTGGCGCGCCCGCTCGGCAGCGCGGATCTCGACTTTCTCGACCACGAGCGTGTGGTGCGCCGCTACTATCCGCAATGCGCCGAGATCGTGCGCGAGGCGACCGGCGCGTCGTTCGCGGCGGCGTTCGACCACAACGTGCGTTCGGCCGCGGGCAAGACCGGGCGGCGCCGGATTCGCGGTGGCCAGCAGGTGCAGGGGCCGGCTCGCGTCGTCCACGGCGACTACACCTTGACCAGCGCGCCGCAGCGGCTTCGCGACCTGGCGCAGCCGGCGACCGGCAACGACACGTTGCGAACGGTGCTTCCCGAGGGCGATTCGCTGCTCGACCCGGCCGAGGTGGACCACGCGCTGACGGCGGGCCGGTTCGCAATCGTCAACCTCTGGCGGAATATCGTGCACGAACCGGTCGCTGCCCAACCGCTGGCGCTTTGCGATGCCGAGACCGTGCGGCCCGAGGATCTCGTCGTCTTCGAGATCCACTACAGCGACCGCATCGGCGAAAACTACTTCGCGAAGCCGTCCGACGGGCACCGCTGGTGCTTCTATCCCCGACTGACCCGTGACGAGGCCCTGCTCATCAAGCAGTGGGATTCGGCGGGTGCGCTTGCCCGTTCCGACGGCACGCGGGGAGACGGCGGAGGCGGGGACGGGCCCTGCACGTTCAGTTTCCACAGCGCGTTCGACGATCCCGCGACGCCGCCGGACGCGCCGGACCGCTGGAGCATCGAGGTGCGCTGCGCGGTGTTGTTCCATTGATGCGGGAGGTGTCGCTCCATGCTTGCTCCTGACGGCCGCGTCGTCATGGTTTCCGGCGCGAATCGCGGGATCGGTCTGGCCATCGCACAGGCGCTCTACGGTGCCGGCTACACGCTCAGCCTGGGCGCTCGCGACCCCGCCGCGCTCGGCGACGTGACCGGCGGCTGGGATGCCGAGCGCGTGCTCGTGGACCGATACGACGCCGAGGATCAGGCGTCGCACCGGCAATGGGTGGCCTCCACGGCCCGCCGCTACGGGCGCATCGACGGTCTCGTCAACAATGCGGGCATGGTGGTGCGGGTCACGGTCGAGGACGACAAGGACGAGGCGCTTGACCGCATGTGGGCGGTCAACGTGAAGGCGCCCCTGTCCATGATCCGGACCGCGCTTCCGTATCTGCGCCGGAGCGGTGCGGGGCGCGTCGTCAACATCGCCTCCATCGCTGGCAAGGCGGTCTACAACAACAACGTGGGCTATGCGATGACCAAGTTCGCCGCCGTGGCCCTGTCCCACGCCACGCGTCACGCCGGCTGGGACGACGGCGTGCGCTGCACCGCGCTCTGCCCGGGCTTCGTCGCCACCGACATGACGGCGGACGTCGAAACCTTTCCCCATGATCGGATGATGGCGCCCGGCGACATCGCGGATCTGGCTCTGACCGTGCTGGCGCTGTCCAACAACGCGTCCGTCGCCGAGCTCGTGGTCAACTGCCGCAACGACGCGACGATGTAGGAGGGCGTTCCGGCGCTTTGGTTTCCGAGCGGATTTCCGGTGGACCGAAAAGGTGGACCGAAAAAGAGAGTCGTTGATCGAGTCGGACAGGAGAAACGAGGAGGGGGGAGTCATGAACGCGCTTCGTTCGCTGTTGTGTGCCGCATCGCTGGGTGTGGCCGGCCTGTCGATGCCGGGGCTTGCGCAGGAGAATGGCGCGGCGGGAGAAGAAGACGGCATCGTGTTCGACCTCGGCAGCGTCGTCGTCGTCGGCACCCGTGTCCGTGGCGTCGCAAGGGAAGATCTCGCGGTCCCCGTCGACGTGTACGAGATTCGCGAAATCTCCGCGACCGGGTCCGAGGACCTCTCGGTCGCGCTGCAGAAGACCGCGCCGTCGTTCAATTCCAAGCGCAACGCGCTCGGCGACGGCGGGCTGTTCCATACCGCTGCGCTGCGCGGGATGAGCCCCGACCACACGCTTCTCCTGGTCAACGGCAAGCGCCGGCACGGCATCTCGTTTCCGCGCCCGCTCGACACGGCCGGGCAGGGGACCACCGGCGCCGACCTGCGCGCGATCCCGATGGCCGCCATCGAGCGGATCGAGGTCCTGCGCGACGGCGCCGCGTCGCAGTACGGCTCCGACGCCATCGGCGGCGTCATCAACGTGGTCCTCAAGGAGGACGCATCCGAATCCACGGCGCGCCTCCAGGTCGGCGCCACGGGCGAAGGCGACGGCGCACGCCGGGGCGCCTCGGCCAATCTCGGACTGCCGCTCGGTGCCACCGGCGGCGCCCTCAACCTCACGGCCGAAGTCTACGACCAGGGGCGGACCGACCGCGCGTTCGACACCAGCGCGGTCGACGCGGGCGGGCCGCACGACCCGCCGATCGGACGGAAAATGGTGCTCGGCGAGCCCGAGTACGACATCCGCAGCCTGTTTCTCAACCTCGCCGCACCCGCTGGCGAAGACGGAGAGGTCTACGCCTTCGGCGGTTGGTCAGTCAGGAACGGCCTTTCCAGCGGCGCTTGGCGCGACCCTGTGTGGGCCGTCGAGCGCCTCGTCGGCCCGGTGTACCCGGACGGTTTTCTTCCCTTCGAAAAGTCGACGTCCGAGGACCGCGCCCTCACCGTCGGGCTCCGCTCGCTGCTCGGTGAGTGGAACGCCGATGCCAGCGCGAGTTGGGGTTCCAATACCTTCGACTTCGGCGCCATCGACAGCATCAACTCGTCGTGGGCCGCCGACTGGCTCCAGCGCCAGCTCGACGGCGGGCGCAGCCTCGCCGAGATCGCGGCCGACGAGATTCGCGAGAACGCCGGCCCGCGGTCGGGCGACAGCGGCGGCACCGAGCTCGAAAGCTGGGCGCTAGACTTCGACATCGCCGGCGAGGTCGACGTCGGCGGGCGAACCGTCGAAGCGGCGTTCGGCGCCGAATACCGGCGCGAGCGTTTCGGAATTCGCGCCGGCGACTTCGCGTCCTGGGGCTGCGGCCTTTCGGACAATGCGGGGATCGTGCCCGCGCCACCGCCGGCGCCCGCCGTCACGCTCGAAGACGACGGAACGATCGGCCAGCACGCCCGGCTCGCCACCTGCGGCCACCAGGGCTATCCGGGCTATTCCCCCGTCAACGCGCGGTTCAGCGAGAGGGAGCGGGACAGCCAGGCGGCGTGGGTTGATTTCCGCCACGACGTGTCGCCTGCCTGGAACGTGGAGACCGCGGCGCGCTTCGAGCGCTACGAGGGCGCCGGAAACAGCGTCACCGGCATGGTGGGAAGCCGCTACCGCGTGTCGCCCGCGGTCTCGCTGCGGGCGACCGCGTCGACCGGCTTCCGCGCCCCCAGCCTGCCCCAGCTCGGCTTCAACACGATCGTCTTTTCGGGCCAGCCCGACGGAACCCTGTCGGTCTCGGCGCACCTGGAGGACGGCGCGGCGCACGAGTTCTTCGGCCAGGGATCGCCGGACCTCGGGCACGAGACCTCGCGCAGTCTGAGCGTGGGCGCGGTCTGGACGCCCGCCCCGGGCTTCTCGGTGTCCGCCGACGTCTACCGCACCGACATCGCCGACCGGATCGCGACCGTCGCATACACGCCGGACTGCGCCGGCGGCGACGCGGAGGGATGCGGCCGTCTGGCGACGGAGCGGGGATTGCAGGGGATCACGGACATAAAATACTTCGACAATGCGGTGGACACGACGACCACGGGCGTGGACATCGTGGCGCGCCATGATCGCGCGTTCGCGAACGGCGAACTCGCGCTCACCGGTGCGCTCCACTTCAATCGCACGCGTATCGAGAGCGGCGGCGAAGCCCTCGGGCCGATGCAGCGGTCCTTCATCGAGGACGCCGCGCCGCAGCAGCGGCACCGGATCTCGGCGGCCTGGAGCGACGCCGGACCGTTCTCGCTCGACCTGGGCATGAACTACTTCGGCGAGGCGGCGCCGATGTGGCTGATCGGCGATCCCGAGTGCCCCGGCGAAGTCTCTCCGGCGTGGATCGGGGATGCGTCCGCGGGCTGGAGCGTCGGCGGCCTGCAGTTCACCGTCGGGGTGGACAACCTGCTCGACCGCTACCCCGACGAGGTGAGCGAGTCGTGCGCCGATCTTCTGAGCGGCGTTCTCGGTTGGGGCATCCGGTACAACCCCGATACGACCTACGGCCTGTCGGGGCGCATCTGGTACGCGCGCCTCGACGCGCGCTTCTGAACGCGGCGGGCGACCGACCGGCGGGAAGGTCGGGCCGCCGCGTTCAGGCGTGTACGAGGCCGCGTTTCTCGAAGAACTGCTGGTGGTAGTCCTCGGCCAGCCAGAAATCGCCCGCCGGCTCGATGGTCGTCGCGACCGGCCGCGGCAGGCGCGTCCCGACGGCGGCGCGCGACTCCGCCGCGGTCTTCGCCTGCGCGGCGTCGTGGGTGAAGATCGCCGAGCGGTACTGCTCGCCGATATCGGGTCCCTGGCGGTTCACCTGCGTCGGATCGTGGTTCTCCCAGAACACTTCGAGCAGCCGTGCGTAGGTCACGGCGCCGGGGTCGTACTCCACGCGCACGACCTCGGCATGGCCCGTGGTGCCGGAGCAGACGTCCTCGTAGGTCGGCCGCGGTGCGTGGCCGCCGGCGTAGCCGACGCTGGTCGCGCGCACGCCCGGCACCCGCCGGAACGCCGCCTCGACGCCCCAGAAGCAGCCGGCGGCGAACGTTGCGATCTGCATGTCCTCAGTCCCCATCCTTCGTCGTCCCGATCGTTCTCCGCAGCGCCCGAGCGCCGCGCACGGTCAGTCCGCCCGCGAGCAGCCGCAGCCCGTCGAACAGCGTAAGCAACACGATCGCGCCGAGCCACACGGGTTGCTCGAGCATCGGCAGCACGTAGTCGAAATAGAGCGTCGGGTCTTCCTTGTCGGGATCGACGCGCTGCTCCACGAAGGCCTGCAGGCCGACGAGGCTGTTGGCGTCGATCTTGAACCAGACTTCGGCGATCGAACGGCCGCCGGCGACGACGAGCAGAACGACGCCGACAACGACGTTGGCGGCGAGGAGCCGGACAAAGGGCCGCGTACGCGCCGGCGCCGCCGTGTCGTCGACGGTCATGGATCTCCTCCCGCTTAAGCCGCGCGCATCATCGACGGCATCAGCCGTGGAAGGCCGCGCGTCCGCTGAGATAGCCGAGCGCCACATAGGGCTGGAGCATCACCATGCGATCGCGGAACCGGGTCCAGCTCTCGTAGGTCCGCCGCGAGATGTCGTCCGCCGCACCCGCCTCGCCGACCACGTCCACCGCCTGTTCGAGCATCGCGCGAAGGACCGGATCGGGGAAGTGGCGCACGTCCACGCCGTGCTGGTTGATGAGCGCATCGAGAGCGACGGCGTTGCCGTGCATGGTCTCGGCGTACATGCGCATGTTCTCCTCTCCGGCGGCCATGCGGACGACCGCCTGCAGGTCGCTTGGCAACGCGTCCCAGGCGGCGCGGCTCACGGTAAGCGAGAGCGCCGGGCCGGGCTCGTGCACGCCGGGTCCGTAATAGTACGGCGCAACCTTGTGGAACCCCATGGCGAGATCGTTGTAAGGGCCGGCCCATTCGGTGGCGTCGATAACGCCGGTTTGCAGCGACGGCAGCACTTCGCCGCCCGGCAGGTTGACGGCGATGGCGCCGAGCCGGTTCAGCACGATTGCGCCGAGGCCGGGAATCCGCATCTTGAGGCCGTCAAGGTCGTCGATCGTGTCGATCGACTTGCGGAACCAGCCGCCCATGTTGGGACCGCCGGTGCCGGCGAGGAAGCCGCGCAGCCCGAAATCGGCGTACAGCTCGTCCCACAGCGCCTGGCCGCCGCCGTACAGGATCCAGGCGTTGTGCTCGGGCGGGGTGAAGCCGCCGGGGACCGAGCAGAAAAACGGCATCGCGCCGTGCTTGGCGATCCAGTAGTAGGGCGCGTCATGGCAGCACTCGGCGACTCCGTCGCGCACCGCGTCGAACGCCTCGAAGGCGGGCACGAGTTCGCCGGCGGCAAAGAGCTTGACCGTCAGACGGCCGTCGGACATTTCGCCGATCGCGTCGGCGAGGCGCTGGGCGCCGACGCCGATTGCCGGCAGGTTGCGCGGCCAGCACGTGACCATGCGCCATTCGATCAGCCCCTGGGCGATCGCCGGGGCCGGCATCGCCCCGCCCACCGCCGCCGCACCGGCGCCCGCGGCCGCCGCTGTCAAGAACCGTCTGCGCTTCATTGCCCGCTCCCTGGTTTCTTCTGCGCTTCGCCGCGCAACGACGCATGTTGCGGTCGCAATGTAGCGGCATTGGCTGTCCTGCCATAGTCGGTCGGCTGCGGTCTGGCCCGGCGGACGGCGATGGGGCAGACTGGCGCCGCCACCAAACCAGGGGAGGAACGGGGATGACGAACGATCGCGTGGCCGCGCGGCCGAGCCGCCGCGGCGTTCTTGCCGGACTGGCCGCGAGCGGGGCCGCCGGTCTGCTGCCGCTGCCGGCGCTCGGCGCGGGCGGGCCGCTCAAGGTCGGCGCCCTGCTGCCGCTGACCGGCGGCCTCGACATGCTGGCGGTGCAGATGCGCCTCGGCCTCGAGACGGCGGCGGACGCCGTCAACGGCGCCGGTGGCGTGCTCGGACGGCCGATCGAGATCGTTTACGCCGACGCCGCCGGCACGCCCATTGGCCTTGCCGACACCTGCGCGCGCCTCGTGCGTGACGAGAACATCGCCGCCGCCGTCGGCCCGTTCATCGCCGCCGGCCGCAAGACCGCCGCCAAAGCGTTCGGAGCGCTCGGCGTGCCCGTGGTCTCGGCGACCAACAACGAAGGGCTGTTCTGCGCCGAGAGCTATTTCTCGGTCGGGCCGACGCCGAACCAGGACGCGTTCTCGCTCATTCGCCACCTCGACGGCGGCGAGGGGCGCGCCTATTTCCTCGTCGGCACCTATTCGAGCTGGCAGTTGTCGAGCTTCCGCCAGTCGATCCTCAAGGTCATCTACGGATTCGAGGGGTCGGTGACGGGGCAGGCGCTGACGCCCGTTGGCGAGGAGGGGTTTCAGGCCATCATCCGGTGGATCGCCGACACGGGCGCCGATACGGTGGTGTTCTGCGTCCCGCGTCTGCAGGGCACGCGGTTCGTCCATCAGGCGCGCGCCCTCGGCCTGCTCAATCGGATCAAGTTCGGCTGGGTCGGCTTCAACGAGCTGCACGCGCACGAACTGCCGGCCAACGAGTCGTCGCAGGTGGCGACGGTGTCGCCGTTCGTCGAGAGCGATCGCAGCGGCGGCGTGCCCGATCTCGTGGCGCGGATGAAGCGCATAAGCGACGCCGCCCTGCCGGCGACGTACTACGCCTACACCCACTACAACGCGCTCGCCGCCATTGCCGCCGCGGCCGCCGCCGGCGGCGAAGCCGCGGCGCCGGCGATCCGGGATGGCCTTGCGGGGCTGACGTTCGACAGCGCCGTCGGGCCGGTGACGATCGACGCCGAAAACCACCACGCGCAGTTCGACATCGCCGCCTCCCGTGGCAACGGCAACGGTCTCGAGATCGTCGAACGGCTGGGGCAGGTGGCCCCCGAACCCGGCTGCGCGGCGTGATGCGCTAGCGTCTTCCGGCCCGCGGCCCGCGCCGCCGTCACGCTTCCGCCGCCGCCAGCGCTTCCGCGGCGGCGAGCCACGCCGCTTCGGCGGCGGCGAGCGCGCGTGCGGCGGCAGCGCGGCGGCGGTTGAGGGTGACGATGCGCGCCGGGTCGCCGTCGTAGAGCGCGGGGTCCGCGATCTCCGCGTCGAGCGCCGTTACGTCGGCGCTCGACGCCTCCATCCTGGCCTCCGCCGCACGCACCGCGCGGCGGAGGTGTGCGACGGCGGCGCGTCGGTCGGCGGCGGCCCGCCGCGTCGCCGCCGCGCCGCCGCTCCTGCGGACGGTTCCCGACCGGTGCACACGCTCGCCGCCCGCCCGCCGCCGCAGCGTCCCACGCGCGTACTCGTCGAGGTCGCCGTCGAACTGGCGGCAGCCGCCCCCGGCGACGAGCCACAGGCGGTCGGCGACGCGCTCGATCACGCCGCGGTCGTGGGTGACGAGGATCACGGCGCCGGCGTAATCGTTGACGGCTGCGACGAACGCCTCGCGCGCATCCATGTCGAGATGGTTCGTCGGCTCGTCGAGCAGAAGGACCTGCGGCCGTGCGCAGCAGATCAGCGCCAGTGCGAGGCGCACCTTCTCGCCGCCCGACAGCGTTGCCGCCGGCTGCTCGGCGCGCGTGCCTTCGAGGCCGAAGCGGCCGCACCACGCGCGCACCGCGGTCTCGCCGGCGTCCGGCAACAGCGCCGCGACGTGCGCTGCCGCGCTTCGCGCCGGTTCCAGCGTTTCGGTCTGGTCCTGCGCGTAGTAGCCGGTGGCGAGCCGCGGGACCCGGCGAACGACGCCGGCGCTCGCGGCGAGCCGCCCGGCCAGCAGCCGCAGCAGCGTCGTCTTGCCGTTGCCGTTGGCGCCGAGAAGCGCGATCCGGTCGTCCATGTCGATGCGAAGATCGAGGTCGCGCAGCACCGGCCTCGCCGGATCGTAGCCCGCCTCCGCGCCATCGAGATGCAGCAGCGGTGGTGCGAGCGGCTGCGGTTCGGGAAAGTGAAAGCGGACCGGCGCGTCGGCGAGCGGCGGCGGCGGCCCGGCGAGCTTCGCCAGCGCCTTCAGTCGGCTCTGCGCCTGCCGCGCCTTGCTCGCCTTGTAGCGAAAACGGTCGACGTAGGCCTGCATGTGGCGGCGTGCCGCCTCCATGCGCTTGGCGACCGCCGCGTCGCGCCGCGCCTGTTCGCCGCGGGCGCGCAGGAAGGCGTCGAAGCCGCCGCGGTAGAGCCGGGTGCGGCCGTGCGCGAGATGCACGGTTTCCGTCGCCACCCGGTCGATGAGGCGGCGGTCGTGGCTGCATATCAGCAGCGTGCGCGGCCAGCGGGCGAGAAACGCCGCCAGCCACAGGCTCGCCTCGAGGTCGAGATGGTTCGTCGGTTCGTCGAGCAGCAGCAGGTCGGGCTCGGCGAACAGCGCCGCGGCCAGCCCGACACGCATCCGCCAGCCGCCCGAGAGCGAATCGAGTGACGCCTCCTGCATCCCGGCGTCGAAGCCGAGACCGTGCAGGATGGTGGCGGCCCGCGCCGGCGCCGCGTGCGCGCCGATCTCGTCCAGACGGATGTGGATCCGCGCGAGGTCGGCGCCGTCCGCTCCGTCGTTCGCCGCGGCGAGCAGGCGCGAGCGTTCGCGGTCGGCGGCCAGCACCGTCTCGCGCGCGCTCCGGCTCCCCGACGGCGCGGCCTGCGCGACCAGCGCCAGCCGCGCGCCGCGGGGTACCTCGACGGTGCCGGAATCGCATTCGATCTCGCCGGCAACGAGGCGCAGAAGGGTGCTCTTGCCGCCGCCGTTGCGGCCGACGAGCGCCGCGCGGTGACCTTCGGCGACGGCGAAGCTCGCGCGGTCGAGGATCAAGCGCCCGTCGATGCTGTATTGGACGTCGGTGAGTCGGAGCATCGCCGCCCCCTCCGGCCCGGCTTGTCGGCCTCCGCCGCCGCCGCTATAACCCCCGGCTCCGCAAACGCGAACGGAAACCGCCATGGCGATCGAACGCACCCTGTCGATCATCAAGCCCGATGCTACGCGGCGCAACCTGACCGGACGGATCAACGAGCGCCTCGAGTCGGCGGGTCTGCGCATCGTCGCGCAGAGGCGCATCGTTCTGACGCGGCAGCTCGCCGAGACGTTCTACGCGATCCACCGCGAGCGCGCGTTTTTCGACGACCTGTGCTCGTTCATGTGCTCCGGGCCGATCGTCGTTCAGGTTCTCGAAGGCGACGACGCGATCGAGCGCAACCGCGCGCTCATGGGCGCCACCAACCCGGCGAATGCGGAAGCGGGGACGATCCGCCGCGACTTCGCCGAGTCCATCGAGGCCAATTCCGTCCACGGTTCCGACTCGGCGGAAACCGCGGCGGCGGAGATTCGCTTCTTCTTCAGCGATCTGGAGATCGTGGGCTAGGCGCGGGGCACGGCGGCGGCGCGAGGCCGTGGCCAAGGTACCCGCCGGCCGGCGCGCTCGGCAGCGCGTGCAAAGCGCCCGGGGCCGCAGCCTGTCGTCAACGCGCTGGCTCGCGCGCCAGCTCAACGACCCCTACGTCGCGGCGGCGCGCGACGCCGGCTACCGCAGCCGGGCCGCCTGGAAGCTTATCGAGATGGACGACCGGTTCCGCATCTTGCGGCCGGGTGCGTCGGTGATCGACCTCGGCGCCGCGCCCGGCGGCTGGACGCAGGTCGCGTGCGAGCGCGTCGGCCGCCGCGGGCGGGTCGTTGCCTGCGACACAGAGGCGATGGAACCGGTCGCCGGCGCGGTGATCGTTCGCGCCGACTTTCTCGAGACCGCCGGCCGCGAGGCGGTGCGCGCCGCCCTGTCCGGCCGCGCCGACGCGGTGCTGAGCGACATGGCGGCGCCGGCGACCGGGACCGGCGCCGATGCGCTGCGCGTCGCCGCGTTGTGCGAGGCGGCGTGGGAGTTCGCCGAGGCGATGCTCGGCATCGGCGGCAGTTTCGTCGCCAAGGTCCTGCAGGGCGGCGGCGACCGCGATCTGCTTGCGCGGATGAAGCGGATGTGCCGCGAGGTGAAGCAGGTCAAGCCGCCCGCCAGCCGCGCCGGATCGGCGGAGATGTACGTGATCGCGCGCGGGTTTCGCGGGCCGCCGGCGGGCGGCGGCGAGTGACGCCGTCGCCGGGCGCGCTATAGTGCCGCGGCCCCAGGGGAGGGAGGCGATGGACATCCCGCAAGCGCTGACGTTCGACGACGTGCTGATCAGGCCCGCGCGTTCCGACGTGCTGCCCGCCGACGTCGACACCCGGACGCGATTCACGCGCGACGTCCCGCTCGGCATCCCCCTCGTCTCGGCGGCGATGGATACGGTGACCGAGCAGGAGCTGGCCATTGCCATGGCGCAAGCCGGCGGCATCGGGGTCATCCACAAGAACTTCGGCATCGAGAGGCAGGCGGACGAAGTGCGGCGGGTGAAGAAGTTCGAGTCGGGAATGGTGATCAACCCGGTCACCGTGACGCCGGCGACGACTCTCGCCGAGCTCCACGCGCTCCAGGACAAGCACAAGATCTCCGGGTTCCCCGTGGTCGAGCGGGACGGCAGGCTCGTCGGGATCGTCACCAACCGCGACGTGCGGTTCGCCCACGACCCGGCGAAGCCGGTGCGCGACCTGATGACCAGCGAGGGTCTGGTGACCGTCCACGAGGGCATCGACGGCGAGGACGCGAAACGGCTCCTGCACCGCAACCGCATCGAGAAGCTGCTCGTCGTCGACGACGATTATCGCTGCATCGGCCTGATCACCGTCACCGACATCGAGAAGGCGCGGAAGTTTCCCAACGCCAGCAAGGACGAAAAGGGACGCCTGCGCGTGGCGGCGGCGATCGGCGTCGGCGCCGACGGCGCCGAGCGGGCGCGGGCGCTGATCGCCGCCGAGGTCGACGTGATCGTCGTCGATACGGCGCACGGGCATTCGCAGGGCGTGCTGGAGACCGTGCGGCACGCCAAGACGCTGTCCAACCACACGCAGATCGTCGGCGGCAACGTCGCCACCGCCGAAGGCGCGAAAGCGCTGATCGACGCCGGCGCCGACGCCGTGAAGGTGGGCATCGGCCCCGGGTCGATCTGCACCACGCGTGTCGTGGCCGGGGTCGGCGTGCCGCAGTTTACCGCCCTGCGCGAGACGGCCGCGGTCTGCCGCGACGCCGGCGTGCCGGCGATCGCCGACGGCGGAATCCGCTTTTCCGGAGATGTCGCGAAGGCGCTCGGCGCCGGCGCCGATTGCGCGATGGTGGGCTCGCTGCTTGCCGGGACGACGGAAGCGCCGGGCGAGGTCTACCTGTTCCAGGGGCGCAGCTACAAGGCCTATCGCGGCATGGGGTCCATCGGCGCCATGGCGCGCGGTTCGGCCGACCGCTACTTCCAGGAAGACGTCGCCGACGCGCTCGATCTCGTGCCCGAGGGGATCGAGGCCCGGGTGCCGTTCAAGGGACCCGCCGGCGCCGTTCTGCACCAGCTCGTCGGCGGCCTGCGCGCCGCCATGGGATACACCGGGAGCGCCACGGTCGCCGAGTTTCAGGCCAACGTGGCGTTCCAGCGCGTGACCGCCGCGGGCGTACGCGAAGGCCATGTGCACGACGTGACGATCACGCGCGAGGCGCCGAACTACGATTCCGCGCGGCAGACCGTCGGCGCGTGACGCTCGGCGGGTAACCCTCGGCGGGTGACTCCGGGCGCGCGGCTCCAGGCGACCGTCGAGCTGCTCGAGGAGATCGAGGCGAGCCCGCCGCCGGCGGACGCGGCCGCGCGGCGCTGGCTGCGCCGCCGCCGCTACGTCGGCGCCGGGGACCGCCGCGCCATCACGGACGCGGCGTTCGCCTGCCTGCGGGGGCGCTTCCGGCTCGACTGGACGATCGCGCGCCACGGCGGCGTGCCGTCGCCCCGGCTGCGCGCCCTCGTCGCCGCGCCGGGCGACCCGCTGCCGCTGTGCGACGGACGCGGCCACGCGCCGCCGCCGCCGGACGCGCGCGAGCGGGCGCTGGTGGCGGCGGCGCGGCGCGACGACGGCGCCGAACTTCCGCTCGCCGCGCGGCTCGGCGTGCCGGCGTGGCTCGAGGCGCCGCTGGGCCGGCGTTTCGGCGCCGCGCTCGAGGCCGAGGCGGCGGCGCTCAACGCGCCGGCGGCGCTCGACCTGCGGGTCAACTCGGCCCGCGCCCGGCGCGGCCCGACGGTGGACGCGCTCCGCCGCGCCGGCCTCGACGCCTCGCCGACGCCGCTGTCGCCGGTCGGCGTGCGCGTCGCCGGCCGGCCCGACGTGCGGTCCCTGCCGGCCTTTCGCGGCGGCCTGATCGAGATCCAGGACGAGGCGTCACAGATCGCCGCGGCTCTCGTCGGCGCCACCGGCGCGGGCTGCGTCGTCGACTACTGCGCCGGCGCCGGCGGCAAGACCCTGGCGCTCGCCGCCGCCATGCGCGGGCGCGGCCGGCTCGTCGCCTGCGACACCGACGCGGCGCGCCTCGCCCGCGCCCGCCCGCGCCTCGCGCGCGCTGGCGCCGGGTCGGTCGAGACGCATGTTCTCGGCTCCGCCGGCGATCCGCCGGCGGCGGTGCCGGCAGGCGGCGCGGATCGGGTCCTCGTGGATGCGCCCTGTTCGGGCAGCGGCACATGGCGGCGCAATCCCGACGCGCCGCGCCGGCTCACGCCGGACGCGGTGGCGGCCCATGCCGCGCGCCAGGGCGCCATCCTCGCCGCCGCGGCGCCGATGGTGCGCGTCGGTGGCCGGCTGGTCTACGCCGTGTGCTCGGTGCTGGAGGAGGAGAACGAGGCCGTCGTCGCGACCTTCCTCGCCGCCCGCCGGGATTTCCGCGTGCGCCCGGTCGCCTCGGTCTGGCGCGAGACGCTTCCTGGAGCCGCGCCGACCCCGGGGCCGTTCCTCCTGCTGACCCCGCACCGGCACGGCACCGACGGCTTCTTCGTCGCCGTGCTGGAGCGCGGCGGCGCTTCGTAGCGGCGCGGCCGCGGCCTTCACCGCCCGCGGGGCGGCGGATATACTCGCGCCTCCCGGAGGGGTGGCCGAGTGGCTGAAGGCGCACGCTTGGAAAGCGTGTATGCGGGAAACCGTATCGAGGGTTCGAATCCCTCTCCCTCCGCCACAGGTGCGCGATACGGCTCTTGCCGGCGTCGGCGGGACCCCGCGTCGATCTGTTCGACCGTTTTGCCGATTCGGGGAGCGGCCGGTTGAAACGGGGTCAGGCCGCCTGCCGGCGTCGTTCCTGTGCCAGTTCGTAGGCGGCCTGGAGCCGCATCCAGAAGCTGGCGTTGCTCCAGCCGATGCGCTCCAACGCCAGCGCCATCGTCGGCGAGATGCCCGCCTTGCCGTTCAGCAACCGCGACAGCGCCTGCCGGGTGCACCCCAGCCGCGATGCGGCCTCGGTTACCGACAGTTCCGCCGCTTCCACATTGTCGCGGAGAATCTCGCCCGGATGGCAGGGGTTCAGCATCGCCATGAATCACTAACCTCCCCAGTCAGTGGTAATCCACTAGGTCCACGTCAACGGCCTCGCGGTCCTTGAAACGGAACACCACGCGCCAGTTGCCTGAGACGCGGACGCTCCACAGACCACCCATGTCTCCTCTTAGCGGATGCAGGCGGTAACCGGGTTGCGCGAGGTCGCCGGGGTGCTGCGCCTCGTCAAGCAGGGTCAGCACCCGCCTTAGCTTCGGCACAAGATCTCCCGGCAGTTGCCTCGCGCGATCCTGCTCGGCCAGGGCGCGTAGTCCCTTGTGCTTGATCCGCATGGCACAATCGTCGCTCGCAACGTGCCGCGTTGCAACGCGTTCTTCCGCCCCAGGGACGGATCCCTGTGTCTGGCCGTCGTCGTCGATCATCGCTCGCAGCGTCGCGCGGCAGGCAAGTGTCGTGGCCGACGGCTGAATCGGATGGCGTAGGCGCGACTGGCGCACTGCCGCCAGCTTTCCGGTCAGCACCGCCATCACCGGATCGTGGCGCAGCTCATCGTGATCGATCAGATCCTAGTAGGCCTGCGCAATGGCGAACACCCGCTGACCTACCAGAGTGCGCGGTGCGTGTTCGATCAGCCGCCCATCGCGGCGATCCACGAAGCAGGCGGCGAAGCGATCGATCAGCCCGACCGCCCGATCGGTGGCGCCAAGCAGCAGCGCGCCGGCGTCCGAGGTCATCGCCCCGCCATCGAACGCCGCGACCACCGAACGGCCCTCAACGGGTGCACAAGCGAACAGATCCGGGGTACAGTGTGTGCGCATCGGGGAGCCCCTCCGGTCCGGGATAAGTCTTTGTCGCAAAAAGCATTATCCCAAATCCGGAGCCCCGATGCAGCAACCGCTTGAGAAATCCGGGCTAACAGCTGCGCGCGGCACAGCCTAATGAGGCCTCGACCGCGCTGGAGGCCACACGGCTCGCCCCGGCTCAGCAAGGGCAATGGATAAGGCAAAAACCATCGAGTCTCCCCAATATTGGGGACGCCCGGAGCTGTAGAATCGGCATACCTTCCGGAATCTTGTCGGCGAGGCCTTTCTGAAGCAACTGCAAGGCTCGCTGCGATCGACGGGAGGGGCCAAGGTGAGAGTCTGAAGATGTCGCGGAACGCCGGGACCCGGTGGCCTGCGCCTCCGCCCGCGAAGGCAAGTCTCGGACGATGCAGAACAGCCACACACCACACAAGGGTGGTGCCCGATAAAAGCGACTGTCGAGCACGATAGAGGGGTGTAGTGAGCCCAATCCGGTTCGGTCTCAATGAAGACGGCCGCCGGTCGGCGACATCGGCGGTCACGGCGGCAACGTCGCCTTGGTGTATCTCACCGTCCTGATCGTCTTCATGGCTCGGAAGAGCCAGCCCGGGGACAACCGCTGCGCTTCCCACCGACGGACGAGGCGGCTCTGGCTGCGTGGGCGGGCATCCAAGCCGCCCAGGAAACGAGCTGGCGGACGAGGCTGGCGCGCCTTCGCCACCGGAGACGAACGGTCATTCGGCATCTCACATCGATCCTGTGTCTACGCCGCTACGACATAATGGAAACGTCTGTTTCTATCCCACTGCCAGGACACAATCCTAATCGAGGTTGCCCTCGATGAACGGATGGAACGCCACCCGCTGTCGCCGACGTCTTCTCATCCACCCGGCCCTGATTGTCTTCCTGGCCGGCCTCCTGTTCGGCATGGCGCCGAGCGCCGCCCAGGCCGCTGCCGCCTCGTCCGTCGATTGTGCCGGGTGGAATTCGGACGATGGCGCACTGACGAAACGGTTCTACCGAGACATCACTGCGGAGATAGCCCTGGCATGTCTCACAGGCGGCGCTGATCTCAACGCAATGCTTCCGGCGCGGCTCACACCACTGCATGCGGTTGCGGCACTGAGCGACGACCCCAACGCAATTGCCGTACTGGTAAATGCCGGTGCGGATCCAAATGCAGCAAATGGCATAGGGACGACGCCGCTTCATGTTGCAGCCAACCTTAACGAAAACCCGGTCATTGTCACCGCCCTCGTCGCGGCTGGTGCGAATCCCAACGAGCTGGATGCCTTCTTGCGGACAGCTCTGCATTTTGCGGCCGGCCAAAACGAGAATTCCGATGTCGTCGATGCGCTTCTTGCCGCCGGAGCGAAGCCGAATCCGGTACTGACCATACCGACAGCGACCGCTCTGCACTTTGCGGCGCGTAGCAGCGGCAATCCTGCCGTCATCGAAGCGCTGCTCAACGCCGGTGCCGATGCCAATGCGCGGGACGAGGACGGGAGAACACCGCTGGATGTGGCCAGAGAGGAGAACAGACCGTCCGAGATCATCGCAGCGCTGGAGGGAGCGGCCAGGGTCGTCGATGAGGCCGAATTCGCCGACGCGTCGGAGGGCCCAACCGCCCCTGCTGTAGATTGCGGCGGGTGGAACACGGGCGACATTGAGTTGCTGGAAAGGTCTTACAAGGAGATCACTCCGGAGCAAACAATGGCATGTCTCCGGGGCGGCGCCGATGCTAATGCTCGACTACAGGATCAAGAAACGCCCTTGCATCAGGCCGCTTGCTACAGCGAGAACCCCGCTGTCATCGAGGTGCTTCTTGAGGCGGGTGCCAATCTCGATGCTCGGAGGGAATCAACTGAGGACACGCCTCTGCATTTTGCGGCCGTCTGTAATGACAATCCTGCCGTCGTTACAACGCTTCTTGAGGCCGGAGGCGATCTCGACGCACGGGATATATTTGAAAGGTCGCCTCTTCATCTGGCGGCGCAATACAATGAGAGTCCCGCTGTAATTGCGGCCTTTCTCGACGCCGGAGCCGATTTGAATGCCAGGGACGGAGGCGGGCACACGGCTCTGCATTTGGCTGCCCCTGATAATGAAAATCCTGCCGTCATTGCGGCGCTTCTCGATGCCGGAGCCGATCCGAATGTCAGGGACTATGCCGGTGTAACGCCTTTACATATTTCGGCTTTTGCAAAAGATACTCCGGCCGTTGTAAAAGTGCTTGTGGAAGCTGGGGCAAATCCCAATGCAAGGGACGAGAATGAGGAAACGCCCTTGCACTGGGGGGCCAAGTACAGCCTGAGCCTCACGACGATCAAGGCACTTCTTGAGTCCGGCGCGGATGCCAACTTGCGGAACAGATTGGGGAAGACACCCTTAGACGTCGCGAAGGAATCCAAGAAACCGGCCGACATCATTATTGCGCTCACGGACGCTGCCCGGTCTGCGGGGGAGGCAAGCACCGCTGCTGAGCGGGGTGTATCCAGCGAGTTCCGACGTGCAGGCGGGGCATCCTTCTCCGACCAGCACGTTATCAGCGACGAGGTGGACCGTCCGGGATCCGTTTACGCGGCTGATCTTGATGGCGATGGGGATACTGACGTGCTTTCCGCTTCCGCTTGGGACGACAAGATTGCGTGGTACGAAAACCTCGGCGGCGGCGCATTCTCCAAGCAAAGGGTTCTCACCACAGACGCCGCTGGCGCTCGGGCCGTGTACGCCGTCGATCTGGATGAGGATGGAGACGCTGATGTGCTGTCCGCCTCTGGCGGGGATAACAAAATCGCGTGGTACGAGAACCTGGGTGGCGGAACGTTTTCCGGCCAGCGGGTAATCACGAAAAACGCCGACGGGGCCCGGGCCGTATACGCCGCCGATCTGGACGGCGACGGCGATGCCGACGTGCTCTCCGCGTCCTACGGAGACAACAAGATCGCGTGGTACGAGAACCTGGGTGGCGGAACGTTTTCCGGCCAACGGGTAATCACGAAAGACGCCGACGGTGCCAGCGCCGTGTTCGCTGTCGATCTGGACGGGGACGGTGACCACGATGTCCTCACTGCGTCCTACAGCGACAGCACGATAGCGTGGTACGAGAACCTGGGAGGAGGCACCTTCTCCGACCCGCGCGTCCTTGCGGCGAACGCCGATGCAGCCTTCTCCGTGCTCGCAGCCGACCTGGACGGCGACGGCGACCCCGACATACTCTCGGCGAGTAGCTCCGTTACCTGGGCGTCCCTGCACGACGACACGATTGCCTGGTACGAAAACCTCGGAGACGCCGTTTTTTCCCATCCGCGCGTCATTGCAAGAGGCGTCGACTCACCCGTACTCGCGGCCGATCTGGATGGCGATGGCGATGCGGACTTGCTTTTGACTGTCGGCGACAAAATCGGGTGGTATGAAAATCTCGGCGGTGCCACGTTTTCTCACCGGCGCGTGATTGCTGCCGAAGACCGCATCGGCCGGTCCGTATTCGCCGCCGATTTGGACGGCGATGGAGATTCCGATGTGCTCTCCTCCCACTCAAGAAGGATTGCGTGGTACGAGAACCTCTCCCCCGCGAACGCCGATCAGGCGGCTGGATTCGCTAGCGTGCCGAAAGCTCCTGCCGCGCCTGCCGTCGATTGCGCGGGGTGGAACTCGGACAGTCGAAGGGTGCTGGAGAGGTTCTACGAGGACATCACGCCAGAAATAATCCTGACCTGCATCGAGGCCGGCGCCGATCCGAATGCACGTCTCCCGCATCAGTTGACGCCGCTGCACGCCGTGGCTGTTCCAACGAAGAACCCGGCCGTCATCGCTACGCTCGTGGCTGCGGGAGCCGACCCGAATGCGCGGAGTCGCGGTGGCTTGACGCCTTTGCACCTCGCGGCAGGCAGGGGCGATTCTCCCCCGGTCATCGTTGCGCTCGTGCAGGCCGGTGCCAATCCCAACGCACGGGCCGAGGTCGGGCCTGGCAGGGAACCCAATCATGACGTCACGCCTCTTCACGGGGCGGCCAGATGGAGCCGGAGCCCCGCTGTCATTACCGCGCTGCTCGAGTCCGGCGCCGATCCCAATGCAAAGGACGCGGACGGGTTTACGCCGCTCGACCGCGCCAAGAGCGAGAAGCGCCCGGCCGACATCGTCGCGGCGCTGGAGGAGGAGGCGGGCGCCGTCAGTTCCAGGGACGAAGCAACTGATTTCGGTTACGGCGACGTGGAGGAGTTTGCCGCCGCGCCGGAGGCAACCACTGTGCCATCCGTCGATTGCTCGGGGTGGGACTCGAACGACATAGAGTCGAGGGAGAAGTTCTTCGAGAATATCACTCCAGAGGAAATCTTGATTTGCCTCGAAGCAGGCGCCGATCTCAGCGCGTGCGACTGGCCGGAGCGAACACCTCTGCACTAGGTAGTGGATTGATTCCAACGTTTGGAACCCTCGTTTTCTTGCGGCGATGATGTCCTCGGGATCGGCGGCCCAGAAGAACGGTCTGGCGTCGGCAGTGTTGTGCTCGGCGATAAACCGGTGAATGGCGTCGCGGAGTTCGCGGACCGATCGGAAGACGCCGTGCCTGAGCCGCCGTCGCGTCAGCTTGGCGAAGAAGCCTTCGACGGCGTTGAGCCACGAGCACGAGGTCGGCGTGAAGTGGAAGGTCCAGCGCGGGTGCCTCGCGAGCCAGGCCCGGACCCTGGCGTGTTTGTGCGTGGCGTAGTTGTCGAGGATGGCATGGATCGCGGTCCCGGCGGGGATCGTGCGTTCGATGCGGTCGAGAAACTTCAGGAATTCCTGATGGCGGTGGCGAGCGGCGTGCTGTCCGACAATGGTTCCCCCGGATCGGGTCCGGGGCAGGCTGTCAAGCACGTTCAGAGCCGCGAACAGCGTTGTGGTGCCGTGCCGCTTGTAGTCGTGGGTCATGGTGGCGCAGCGCCCCTTCTTCAGCGGCAGGCCGGGTTGTGTGCGGTCGAGAGCCTGGATCTGCGTCTTCTCGTCGATCGACAGCACCACGGCATGCGCCGGCGACGCCACGTAGAGGCCGACAATGTCGGTCAGCTTGTCGGCGAAGGCAGGGTCGTTCGAGAGCTTGAACCGCCGCCAGCGATGCGGTGCCAGACCGTGCGCCTGCCAGGTCATCCGCACCGTCGAGGCGGCGACGTCCGCGACCTTCGCCATCGCCCGCAGCGTCCAGTGCGTCGCCTCCCCGGGCGGCGGGGTGTGGGTCAACCGCACGATCTCCGCCACCTGCTCGGGCGCAATCGGCGCCCTTCCGGGCGGCCGTGTCTTGTCGCGGAGAAGGCCGTCCACGCCTTCGCGCATGAAGCGTTCCTGCCAGCGCCAGACGCAAGTCTTCGACTTGCCGGTCTCCGTCATGATCGCCGTCGTGCCCAGACCGGCGGCGCTGAGCAGGATGATATGCGCCCGCCACACGTGCTTCTGAGGGCTGTTCCCATCGGACATCACCTCCCGCAGGCGCCGACGGTCCGCCGCCGAAACAGTGAAAGAGACACCTTTGCGCATGAGCCGCTGCCTCGTCGTCGTCCGAAAACAGGAAACCTCTCGGACTCTTCCGATAAAGTCAATCCACTAGTTTGATTCCTTTTTGTCTTTGCCTTACTTCGGTCAATATTCCCGCATTTACGCCCTTACGCTGACCAAGGGTGAAGGACAGGTTCCATATTTTTGAGTTCGCTCGCGTGCTCGGCGGAAAGCGATCTCGCCTTTTCGTGAAACACATTGTCCGGTGCCGTCGGGCCGCAGGACCGAAGGGACTGAGGCCGTGGTGTCGAAGATTTCAGAACCCAATTTCTTTCAGCCTCGAAAGCAGTTTTCGTTATGCCAACCCAATACGACGGGATCCGGCATCTGCTCAGCCTGCTGTGGCACACCGATGCGTCGACCGTGCAGCGCGTAGTAATCTCGACCGTTTTCGAACTCCTCCTTGATCCGCTGGCTGACCTCGAAATGTAGTTCAGGCGTCACGGTCACGTAGCCGGAATCGAACAGACTGTGAATATCTCGCCGCAG
Source organism: Alphaproteobacteria bacterium (assembly GCA_965243325.1). Classification (GTDB taxonomy): domain Bacteria; phylum Pseudomonadota; class Alphaproteobacteria; order UBA7887; family UBA7887; genus JANQOH01. The sequence goes on from CBDEUQ010000001.1 coordinate 230,247, forward strand.
CAGCAAACCGTTCCGCGCCTCGTGTGGGCCGCCGTCTGCATAGGGACGAATGTGGGCGGCCTCCAGCGCCGGTAGAGTCCGCTCCCGCGTCACCGCACAGCGTCTCTGGTAGATGTCAGTTACCAAGATACGAAAGGCTCCCTGACCGAGGCGCGGGCGGATACGGTACGGTTCACCAAAGCGTGCCTGCTGTTCGGCCATCCCTACAAATTCGGAGCCCATGAGCCTGTCATTTATCGCCTCCCAAAGCGTTATGCCATCGGGTTCATCGGTGGTGTAAGTCTTGAACGAGACAATGTTCGGCGAAAAGCTGTCCGGCACGGGAATCCAATCCGGCTCGTTGAAAAAGAAGGGTTGAGTCAAGATGCGGCAACCAATTTCGAAGTCGGTTCGGTCACCCGGGTCCTTATGGCGCAACCGTGCAATGCGAGTCCTCATCTCCTGCGGCGAGCGTGCACCATTCGCCTCCTTAAATGTCTCCCATGCAAGCGAACAAGGTAGAGTGTTGGCGTGAGCGAAAATGCCCCCACCGACAATGAAGTTGCGGGGCGAGTGTAGCTTGAAAAGGAACATCTCGCCTGGCTGGAGGGCCCGAAAGTTCCGTGCAGACGGTGCCCAAAAATTGACTTCGCTTAGATCGGGTTGATGGCGAAGCATCTCGAACCACTCGCCATCTGTGAGGGCGATGACAAGGTTGATGCCCATAGTCAGTTTATCCCCTCGTACAAAGGACCCGCTATCGTTGGCCAGTCGAGTTGGCCTAGCGCTCGCTTTCTCGGGACGGTCGGACACCAGACGTCGCGACAGGAGCACGACTCACCAACTTCAGCACAAGCTCTTCGGGCGTTGCGGCCGCCGCCGGCGGGCGTTTTTTTTTTGTGCCCTCGATGTCACCCGAACAATTCTGTTGTCTGGTCGATAGTTATCAAGGCTCATTGTCGTGCAGACGTCAACTGCTGCCCCGTCGAGTGGCCATCCAGGCAAATCGGAGGCGTAAGGGCGACGATGCTACGCGAATTTGGGTGGTGCGGGTGACGCTGCGTTCCCGCCGACCGCCACGGCGGGCAACCGCACACGGTATCTGCTGTTGGCCACTCCATCATTGCGGCGTCTGCAAGGAGATTATCTTACTACGTTTGTGACGCCCGTTAGTCCCGAAACTCGTCGCGGTAGGGGTGATCGTCAGGCCGGCATCTAGGGCAAGTCTTGCGGTTTTTCTCGAACGTATCGCGCGGCTCCCGAAATGCCTTCGCCACGGAGAAGTTGTGGCGTGCCGTCACCCAGTCGAACTCATGACTGTTCTGGTTGTCGTTCACCATCATTTCTCAATTCCGAGGGCGTTTCGTAACCTTACCCCGCCGTCCGTCGGACAGCGCCCGCTGGACGATGTCGCGGCCGCCGCAAGGGCGTTCACCGTACTCATCGAGTGCCGCGGCGGACGGTAGTCCGAATTTGCATCGGTCGCGGTTGCAAACGGCACGTCGGCGCAATGGCACGGGGACGCGCGTCTTGCCGCCGTGGGACCGGTTTCGCTACAAGGGGTGGATGGATCCGTCCTCCGAAAACGCCGCCCCGAAGTTGCCGTTTGCTGCCCGTTCGTTTCCGTGGAATCCGCATCGGTACGCTCGCCGTCTCGGCAGAGACCCGTGCGGTCTACCCGACCGGGTTGCGAGGGTCGAAGGTCCGCGCGAGGGTGTAACCGGCCGCGCCGACGGCGCCCCGCCCCCGTAGGGCCGGCGCGGCGGCGTCGCCACGGCCCGCGGAGGGCAGCCGATGGCGGACATACGGACCGATACCGGACCGCCGCCGCAGATCGCGGCGTTCGCTGCCGCCGCCGCGGCGACGGCGGCGCTCGCGCTCATGGCCGCCGGCCACGGCGCGTCGCGCGTGTGGCTGCTCGCCATCGGCGTTGGTCTGGGAATCTCCCTCTACCATGCGAGCTTCGGGTTCACCGGCGCCTGGCGGCGCGCCATTGCGCACGCCGACCTGTCCGGCGTGGCGGCGCAGGCGCTGATGATCGGCGCCGCGGTGCTGCTGTTCGCGCCGGTTCTCGCGGCCGGCGGCGTGCGCGGCGCGCTGGCGCCGGTCGGCGTGTCGGTTGTCGTCGGCGCCTTCCTCTTCGGCGTCGGCATGCAGGTCGGCGGCGGCTGCGCCTCGGGAACCCTGTTCACCCTCGGCGGCGGCAGCGTGCGCATGGCGGTCGTTCTCGCCGCCTTCTGCGCCGGCGCGTTCGCCGGCAGCCTGCATCTCGACTGGTGGCGATCGCTTCCCGGCATCGGCTCCGTTTCGCTTGGCAAGGCGTTGGGCTGGCCGCTTGCCGTGGCCGCGCAGCTCGCTCTGCTGGCGCTCGCCGTGGGCGCCGTGCGGCTGCTCGGCTGCCGCCTGCGCCGGCCGTTGTGGGACGGGTGGCAATGGCACCGCCTGTGGCGCGGGCCGTGGCCGCTGCTGCTCGGCGCGGCGGCGCTGGCGGCGTTGAACTGGCTCGTGCTGCTCGTCGCCGGCCATGCATGGTCCGTCACGTGGGGGTTCTCGCTGTGGGCGGCGAAGGTGGCGGCCGCGCTCGGCTGGGATCCGGCGACGAGCGCGTTCTGGGCAGGTCGACGGGCGCTCGAACGCTCGCTGCTGGCCGACAGCACGTCGTTGACGAACTTCGGCATCGTCCTCGGCGCCTTCGGCGCGGCGGCGCTCGCCGGGCGCTTCCGGCCCGGCTGGCGCATTCCCGTGCGCGCGCTCGCCGCGGCTGTCCTCGGCGGGTTGATGATGGGCTACGGCGCGCGCCTCGCGTACGGCTGCAACATCGGCGCGTTCTTCTCCGGCATCGCCTCCGCCAGCCTGCACGGCTGGCTGTGGATCCTCGCCGCCGTTCCCGGCAACGTCGTCGGCGTGCGCCTGCGTCCGCTGTTCGGCCTCGACCGGTGAGAGCCGGGGACCGCGGCGCCGTCGGTTCCCCTGCGACGTGCTGGCGGAACGTCAGCGAAGGGTGTATGTCGCGGAAGTCCGCCGGCCCCGCCGGCCACCGACCGTCCGCTGCAGCAGCCCGATGCTCGATCCGACCCTGATCCTCGTCAACGGCGTTACCTACGCCTCGTGGCTGTTCCTCGTCGCCGTCGGGCTGACACTGATCTACGGCGTGATGAACATTCTCAACGTCGCGCACGGCAGCCTATACGCGCTGGGCGCCTACGCCGCCGCGTGGTCCGTCGGCGAGTACATGGCGACCGGCGCCCCCGTCTTCGTCACCTATGGGCTGCTGCTCGTTGCGGCGCTCGTCGTCGGCGTCGCCCTCGGTCCGCTGATCGAGCGCGGCGTCCTGCGCTGGCTGTACGATCGCGACGAGATCGTCGTCGTGCTGGCGACCTTCGCCCTGTTCCTGATCCTCGAGGACACGATCAAGCTTGTCTTCGGCGTGCAATCGTACCTGCCGTACCAGCCCTACACCGCGCTCGGCTTCGTCGACGTGGGCCCTGTCCCGTTCGCGGTGTACGAGCTCGGCCTCGTGGCGCTGTCGGCGGTCACCGGCGGGCTGGTCTGGTTCGGCCTCAATCGCACGCGCACGGGCAAGCTGCTGCAGGCCGTGATCCACGACCGCGAGGTCAGCCTCGCCCTCGGCATCGACGTGCGCCGCGTGTTCCTCGCAACCTTCACCGTCGGCGCGGTACTGGGCGCGATGGGCGGCGCCTTCACGGCGCCGATGATCTCCGTCGTGCCGGGAGTGGGGGTCGAGGTCATCGTGCTCGCCTTCGCCGTCGTCGTCATCGGCGGTCTCGGCAGCATCGAGGGAGCGGCGATCGGCGCCCTGCTCGTCGGCCTCGGCCGCACGGTCGCGGTCAGCGCCATGCCCCAGCTCGAGCTGTTCGTCGTCTACGGCGTCATGGCGCTGGTTCTCGTCGCGCGCCCGCAGGGCCTGTTCGGCCGTGCCGAGGCCCGCAAGATCTGACCGGCGATGCGCCCGGACCCCACCATTGCCGGATTGAGCGTCGCCGCCGTAGTCATTTTCTCGACATGGTGGTGGCTCCCCGGGTGGGCGGCCAACATGCTCGCGCTCGCGCTCGCCAACGGGCTGGTGGTGCTCGGCCTGATGATCCAGATACGCGCCGGCCTCGTGTCCTTCGGTCAGGCGCTCTATTACGGGCTCGGCGCCTACGCCGCGGCGATGCTCGGCCATTTCGCCGGCGTGTCCGACGTTTTCGTCATGCTCCTCGCCGGCGTCGGGGTGTCCGGCGGCATCGCATTCGTGCTCGGGTTCCTGCTCTCCCGCTACCGCGGCATCTTCTTCGCCATGCTGAGCCTCGCGTTCTCGATGATCCTGTTCGGCCTGCTGACGAACAGCGCCACGCTCGGCAGCACGGACGGGTTCAGCGTGCCGGCTCCGACCTTCGCCACGTTCGCGCCGGCCGACAACGCGCGCCTTACGATCTGGCTCTTCTCGGCGGTCGCGGCGTTCTCTTTCGCCGTCGCGTTCGCCGCCCACCGCTACCTCAATTCCGCCATGGGCTGGGTCGGCGAGGGGATCCGCGAGAACGAGGTTCGCGTCGCCTATCTGGGCACGTCGGTCCGCCGCGCGATACACGCCAAGTACGTCCTCGCGGCGTCGTCGTCCGGACTCGGCGGCGTTCTCACGGCGCTTCTCGTCGGCCACGTCACCCCCGAGGACTTCGTCTACTGGACGAAGTCGGGGGAATTCGTCTTCGTCGCGATCCTGTCCGGCACGGGCAACGTCGCGGCGCCGTTCATCGGCTCGCTGATCTTCGAGCTCGTGCGCACCTATGCGCTGCAGTACGCCCCCGACTTGTGGCAGATGCTGCTCGGCGGCACGCTGCTGCTGGTGATCCTGTTCCTGCCGGGCGGGCTGTGGTCCGTCTTCCGCCGCGTCCGGGGGCGGCGCTGACGTGGCGGTGCTGGAAACCGCCGGCCTCGACAAGCGGTTCGGCGCCGTGGTCGCCGCCGACGCGGTCTCCGTCTCCGTCGACGCCGGCGAGCGCGTCGGCGTCATCGGCGCGAACGGCGCCGGCAAGACCACCTTCGTCAACATGGTCACGGGCTATCTCAAGCCCGACCGCGGCGCCGTCCGCCACGACGGGCACGACATCACCGGCTACGATCCGCGCCGGATCAGCCGGCTCGGCGTCCATCGGTCGTTCCAGATCCCGCAGATTTTCCCCGAGCTTTCGGTGTTCGACAACATGATGGTGGCCGTCGGCATCGCCGGACGCGCGCGTCAGGGCTTCTGGCGGCCGCTCCGCGACGCGGCGATGGCGGACGACGTGCGCGCCGCGCTCGGCCGCTTCGGCATCGACCCCTACGCCGATCAGGTCGCCGGCCATCTGCCCCAGGGCGTGCGCAAGCTGCTCGACATCGCCATGGCGCTCGTCGGGCGAACCACTTTGCTCCTGCTCGACGAGCCGACGAGCGGCATCAGCGCCGCCGAGAAGGGCGCGGTGATGGACACCATCGCCGGCGCGCTCGACGACCCCGCCATCGCCGTGCTCTTCGTGGAGCACGACATGGAGGTCGTGCAGCGATACGCCGGGCGCGTCGTCGCCTTCTACGACGGCCGCGTCGTCGCCGACGGGCCGACGGCGGAGGTTCTCGCCGACGCCGACGTCCGCCGCCACGTCATCGGCCCCGAACTGCACCGGCGGGCGAGGGCGACGTGACGGCGCTCGCGGTCGCCGGGCTCGGGGTGTCGATCGCTGCGGCGTCGATCCTCGACGACGTGTCGCTCGACGTGCCGCGCGGCAGCCTGTGCGGCCTGATGGGGCGCAACGGCGCCGGCAAGACGACCTTCATGCGCGCGGTCATGGGGCTGGTCCGCGCCCGCGCCGGAACGGTCGTCTCCGACGGCCGCGACCTGCTGCGTCTGCCGGCGCAGGAGAGGGCGCGCCTCGGCATCGGCTACATGCCGGAGGACCGGCGGCTGATTCCCGCCCTCAGCGTGCGCGAGAACGTTCTGATGCCGGCCTGGGCGACGCGGCGCGCCGACGCCGCGGCGCGGTTCGCGCACGTCTGTGAATTGATCCCCGAGGTCGCGGCGTTCGCCGACCGGCGGGCGCTGCAATTGTCGGGCGGCCAGCAGAAGCTGGTGGCGTTGGCTCGGGCGCTCGTGGCGGGCCGCGAGCTGGTGCTTCTCGACGAGCCCTTCGAGGGCGTGGCTCCGGCGCTCGCGGCGCGCCTGGCCGAGGTCCTGTCGGGCCTCAAGGACCTTGGCCTGTCGGTGCTTCTGTCGGAATCCGACTCGACCCATTCGGCCGGGTTGCTCGACCGCCTCTACGTCATCGAGCGCGGCCGCGTCCGGCCGGCGGAAGCGCCGGCGTGAGCGCGCCCTTGCCGGCGCCGGTCGCCGCCGCGGGCCGGCCGGCCCTGGACCGCCGGCTCTGCGTCGCGCCGATGATGGACCGTACCGATCGCCACGACCGCTACTTCCTGCGGCAACTGACCCGGCGTGCGCTGCTGTACAGCGAAATGATCTCGACCGACGCGCTCCTCTGCGGCGACGCGGCGCGCCATCTGCGGTTCGACGCCGCGGAACATCCGCTGGCGCTGCAGCTCGGCGGCAGCCGCCCCGACGATCTGGCCCGCGCCGCGGCGCTGGCGGCGGCATGGGGCTACGACGAGGTCAACCTGAACGTCGGCTGCCCGAGCGCGCGGGTGCGGAACCGGCGCATCGGCGCTTGCCTGATGGCGGAGCCGGCGCTCGTCGGCGCCTGCGTGCGCGCCATGGCCGGCGCGTCGGGCCTGCCGGTCACCGTCAAGACGCGGACCGGCATCGACGACCAGGACGACTACGGCTTTCTCCGCGGCTTCGTCGAGACCGTCGCCTCCGGCGGCTGCCGCACGTTCATCGTCCATGCCCGCAAGGCGCTCCTGAACGGGCTCAGCCCGAAGCAGAATCGCGAGATTCCGCCGCTCGACCACGCCCGCGTCCACCGTCTCAAGCGCGACCTTCCCGAGCTCGAGATCGTCGTCAACGGCGGCATCCGCGACCTCGAGGCGGCGCGCCGCCACCTCCGCCATGTGGATGGGGTCATGATCGGCCGTGCCGCCTACGAGACGCCCGGCATGTTGGCGGACGCCGACCGCGCGATCTTCGGCGATCTCCGGCCGGCGCCCGACGGCCACGCGGTGGTGGAGGCTATGGTGCCCTACGCCGAGCGCCAGCGCCGCGCCGGAGTGCCCGTGAAGAGCATTGCCCGGCACATGCTCGGGCTGTTCCGCGGTCGTCGCGGCGGCCGCGCGTGGCGCCGCTACCTCGGCGAGCATGCGCGACTCCCGGGCGCCGACGCGGCGGTCCTCCGCGCCGCCGCTGCCCTGGTGCCTCCGGCCGCGGGCTGACGCGTGCACGTTCATCTGGATGCGCTGGGCGGGGCTGCCGGCGACATGTTCGCCGCCGCCATGGTCGACGCCCGCCCGGCGCTTGCCGAGCCCATTCTCGCGGCGCTCGCGGCGCTCGACCTCCCCGCCGACGTGACCTGGGCGTTCCGGCCGCACGACGACGGAACGCTCACCGGGCGCCGCTTCGTCGTCCAGCGGCCGGCGCCGGCGCACGCGACTGCGGCGTCCGTGCTCGCGCGCACGCTCGCGGCCTCCCGTCTCGCGCCGCCGGTGTGCGCACGGGCGCAGGCGATGCTCGACTCGGTTGCCGAAGCCGAGGCCGCCGTGCACGGCATTCCGGCGGCCGACGTGAAGTTCCACGAGCTCGGCGGTTGGGACACGCTGGTCGACTTCGCGGCCGCGGCGGCGGCGATCGAGGGACTCGGCGCCGCGAGCTGGTCGTGCGGCGTGCTGCCGCGGGGTCGCGGCACGGTGGAAACGGCACACGGTACGCTGCCGGTTCCGACTCCCGCCGTCGTCCTCCTGCTCGAAGGCTTTGTCGTCGACGACGACGGCGTGGACGGCGAGCGGATCACCCCCACCGGTGCCGCGATCCTGCGCCACCTCGCGCCCGCGCAGGCGGCCGACCCGACACCGCGGCGCCTCGCCGCGGCCGGTCATGGCTTCGGCACGCGCACGCTCTCGGGGCGCAGCAACGTGCTGCGCGTTTCGCTCTACGGGGACGCGGCCCAGGCGGCGGGCGTCGACCGCGTGACGTTGCTCGGCTTCGACGTCGACGACCAGACGCCGGAAGATCTTGCGGTCGCGATACAGCGCCTGCGCGCCGTCCCCGGCGTCGTCGACGTCGTGCAGCACGCGCTGGTCGGCAAGCACGGCCGCCAGGCGGTGCGCGTCGAGCTTCTGGTGCGGCCCGATGCCGCCGAGGCTGCTGTCCGGCTCTGCTTTCTGGAGACGACGACGCTCGGCGTCCGCCGCCAGACCGTGGAGCGGCTGGTTCTCGACCGCGAGACGGTGCGCGTCGATGGCCCCGGCGCGGCGGTTCGGGTTAAGATCGCGGCGCGCCCCGACGGCCGGCGCACGGCAAAGGCCGAGATGGCCGACGCCCGCGCGGCCGGCGGGCACGGCGCGCGCATGGAGCGGCGGGCGGCGGCGGAACGCCGGGCGCTCGCGGTGGCAGGCGATGACGACGGCGATTGAGCGGATCGAAGGCGTGCTGAAGGCGATCGGGCCGGTGACGGTCGCGGTCTCGGGCGGCGTCGACAGCATGACGCTGGCGGCGCTCGCGCACGCCCGCGCGCCGGGTGCGACGCGCATGGCGCATGCCGTGTCGCCCGCCGTGCCGGCGGCGGCGACCGCGCGCGTGCGCCGCCGCGCCGCGGCCGACGGGTGGGACCTCCGCATCGTCGACGCGGGGGAGTTCCAGGACCCGGACTATCTCCGCAATCCCGCGAACCGCTGCTATTTCTGCAAGACCAACCTGTATCGGACGATTCGCCCGCGCGGCCGCTCGACCGTGGTGTCCGGCGCCAATCTCGACGATCTGGGCGACTATCGCCCCGGCCTCGACGCCGCCCGCGAATGGCGTGTGCGCCACCCCTACGTCGAGGCAAGCGTGGACAAGGCGGCGGTGCGGCAAATCGCGCACGGGCTCGGCCTCGAAGACGTGGCGGACTTGCCGTCCTCGCCGTGCCTGTCGAGCCGTGTCGAGACCGGCATCGCCATCGAGGGCGACGTGCTCGGCGCGATCGACGCGGCCGAACGCTACGTCCGCCGCCGGCTCGGCGCCGCCACGGTACGCTGCCGCGTGCGCGCCGACAGCATCGCCGTCGAGCTCGACGCGGCGGCGCACCGGGGGCTGACGGCGGACGAGCGGGCGCGTCTCGCGCCCGCCGTGGCGGCGATGTTCGACCGCGCCGGGCGCGCCGCCGCCGTCCGTTTCGAGCCCTACCGGCGCGGCAGCGCGTTCCTGCACCCGCGGCCCGAATGAACGACCCGGCGTCCGAGATCCGGCTCGATTTCGCGCGCGGCGAGCGCATCGGCATGGACGAGGCGGTGCTGTGCAGCGGCAAGTCGCGCGGGCAGATCGAGACCATTCTGGCGCAGGTCCGGGACGCCGGCCGCGCCATGCTTCTCACCCGCCTGGACGAGGCGGCGTTCGCCGCGCTGGCGGCGGAGTGGCGGCAGGCGCTCGACTACGATCCGGTCTCCAGGACGGCATTCTTCGGCACGGTGGCGCCGCCCGCGGCGCCGGCCGAAATCGCCGTCGTCAGCGCCGGCACGTCGGATGCGCCGCCGGCGCGCGAAGCGGTGCGCACGCTCGCCTTCGCCGGAGTCGCGGCGGAGGCGGTGCTCGACGTCGGCGTCGCCGGCCTCTGGCGCGCGCTCGACCGCGTCGAGTTTCTGCGCACGATGCGGGTGCTCATCGTCGTCGCCGGCATGGACGCGGCGCTCGTCAGCGTGCTCGGCGGGCTCGTCGCACGCCCCATCGTCGCGGTGCCGAGCGGTACCGGCTACGGCGTCGCCGCCGGCGGCGAGGCGGCGCTCCGCGCGATCCTCGCGAGTTGCAGCCCGGGCGTGGTCGCGGTGAACATCGACAACGGCTACGGCGCGGCGTGCGCGGCGCTGCGCATCCTCGGAACCGCGGCGGCAAGGACGGAGGTCCGGGCGTGAAGGTGGGGTTGCGCTACGGCCGCGGCGAAGTCGCGGTGCGCGTGGCGGAGAACTGGCGGCCGACCGTGGTGCGCAAGCCCTGCATGCCCGTCCTCGAGGCGCCCGAGGCCGCGGTCGCCGAGACGCTCGCGCGCTCGCCGCTCGCGGCGCGCGCCCGCGCCGCGTCGTCGGCGTGCGTCGCCATCTGCGACGTGACTCGGCCGGTGCCGAACGCCGTGCTGCTGCCGCCGCTGGTGCGCGCCCTGCTCGACGCCGGGCTTGCCGCCGATGCGATCACGGTGATCGTTGCCACCGGGCTGCACCGGCCGAACGAGGGCGCCGAGCTGCGCGAGCTGGTGGGGAGCGACTGGGTGCTCGACACCGTACGCGTCGTCAATCACTTCGCGCGCGACGACGCTGCCCACGTCGAGGTCGGCACCACCGGCCGCGGCAATGTCGTCCGCCTCGACCGGCGCTTCGTCGAGGCCGACCTGCGCGTCGTCACCGGCCTCGTCGAGCCCCACTTCATGGCCGGCTGGTCCGGCGGGCGCAAGGTGATCGCGCCCGGCCTCGCGCACGCGGAGACCATCGCCACGTTCCACAGCGCGCGCTACATGGCGGATCCGAACGCGGCGAACTGCGTGCTCGACGGCAATCCGTTGCACGCCGACCAGCTCGAGATCGTGCGGCAGATCGGCGGCGCGCTGGCGGTGAACACCGTCATCGACGAGCGGCGGCGGCTGTCGTTCGTCAACTGCGGCGAGGTCGTGGAGAGCCACCTCGAGGCGGTGGCGTTCGCCCGCCGCTATGCCGAAGTCGCGGTGCCGCGGCGCTTCGCCACGGTGGTCACGAGCGCCGCCGGACATCCTCTCGACGCGACCTACTACCAGACGGTCAAGGGGATGGTCGGGCCGCTCGACATTCTCGCCCCCGGCGGCCGGCTCATCGTCGCCTCGGAGTGCGCCGAGGGGATCGGCTCGCCGGAGTTCGCCGACGCGCAGCGGCGCCTGATCGCGCTCGGGCCGGGGGCGTTCGCCGACAGCCTGATGCGCAAGCGGCGCGCCGACATCGACGAGTGGCAAAGCCAGATGCAGCTCAAGCCCATGCGCGCGGGCGAGGTGCTGCTGTATTCCGACGGCCTCTCCGCCGCCGACCGGACGCTGACCGGCGTTACCGCGGCGGATTCGCTGGAAGACGCCATTGCCGACAGCGTCGCCGCATCCGCCGACCCGCACGTCGCCTTCGTCCCCGAAGGGCCGTACGTGATTCCGCTTCACCGGCCCTGACCGCCGCCGTGGTCAAGCTCGACAGGATCTACACCGGCGGCGGCGATGCCGGCAAGACGCCGCTCGGCGACGGCAGCCGCGTCGCCAAGCACGCGCCGCGAATCGAGGCGTGCGGCGCCGTCGACGAGGCGAACTCGGCGGTCGGCGTCGCGCGTCTGTACGCCGGCTCGGACGTGGACGGGATGCTGGCGCGCATCCAGAACGACCTGTTCGACCTCGGTGCCGACCTCTGCGTGCCGCCCGGCGGTCGCCGCGGCGACGGGGCGCTCCGCATCGCGGCGACGCAGGTCGCGCGGCTCGAGGCCGAGATCGATTCGATGAACGCCGAGCTGGCGCCCCTGACCTCGTTCGTGCTGCCGGGCGGAACGGCGGCGGCGGCGCACCTGCATGTCGCGCGCGCCGCCGTCCGCCGGGCCGAACGGCAGGTCGCCGCGCTCGCCGCCGACGAGACGGTCGCGCCGCCGGCGCTGGTCTATCTCAACCGCCTGTCGGACCATCTGTTCGTGCTGGCCAGGCGGTGCAACGACGGCGGCCGCGCCGACGTGCTTTGGCAGCCGGGCGCCAACCGGTAGCGCGGCACCGCCGGCAACCGGGGCAGGGGGGAGCGGAAATGGACTTCGGACTGCACGTCGGAACGCGCGGCGCGACGGGGACGCCGGAGGGTCTGCGCGCGGTGGCGCAGCGCGCCGAGGCGGCGGGTCTCGCCTGGCTCGGCTTCAACGACCACGTCGTCGTGACCGCGGCGGTGGAGTCGCGCTATCCCTATAGCGAAAGCGGCGACTGGCCGGCCGCCGACACCGGGACCTGCCTCGAGCAGTTGATGACCATCGCGCACGTCGCGGCGGTCACCGGGCGCATCCGCCTGTTCACATCGGTCATGGTGCTGCCGCACCGTGCGCCCGTGCTCGCCGCCAAGATGCTCGCCACCGCCGACGTGCTGTCCGGCGGCAGGCTCACGGTCGGCGTCGGCATCGGCTGGATGGCCGAGGAGATGGCGGCGCTGCAGTCGCCGCCCTACGACCGCCGCGCCCGCGCCTCGGCGGAGTACATCGCCGCCTTCCGCGCGCTGTGGACCGAGGAGCGGCCGCGGTTCGCCGGCGAGTTCGTCTCCTTCGACGACATCCTGTTCGACCCGAAGCCGGTGCAGCGGCCGCACCCGCCGATCTGGGTCGGCGGCGAGGGCGGTCCGGCCCGGCGCCGCGCCGGCGCGCTCGGCGACGGCTGGTATCCGGTCATTGCCAACCCGCGCCACCCGCTCGACACGCCCGAAGCCTACGCCGCCGCGCTGGCCGAAGTACGCGGCCATGCCGCCGACGCCGGCCGCGACCCGGAGGCGCTCGATACCGCGCTCTTCGTGCCGTGGTACCGGCTCGGCGGCACGCGCGACAGGCCGTTTACCGGCGATGCGGCGGCGGTCGCCGCCGATGCCCGCGCATGGCGCGATGCCGGCGTCGCGCACCTGATTGTCGGTTTCGAGAGCGACGATCTCGCCTCGAGCCTCGCCCGCATCGATGCCTTCGCGGGAGAGGTGATCCCGCTCGTCGCGTGACCGTCGCCGAAACCGTCGCCGCCCTGCTCGCGGCGCGCGGCGTCGAGCGCGTCTTCGCGCTCTGCGGCGGCCACGTCATGCCCATGTGGATGGCCGCCGACGCCGCCGGCATCGCCATCGTCGACGTGCGCGACGAGCGCGCGGCGGTGCACATGGCGCAGGCGCACGCCGAGGTCACCGGCGGCCTCGGCGTCGCCATGGTCACCGCCGGGCCCGGCGTCACCAACGCGGTCACGGGCATCGCCAACGCCCACGTCGCCCGGGCGCCGGTCCTCGTGCTGTCCGGCACCCCGCCGGGCGCGCAGGAGAACCGGGGCGCGTTGCAGGATATCGACCACGTCGCCCTCGTCGGCTCGGTCGCGCGCTATGCCCGAACCGTGCGCGACCCGGCGCTGGCGGCGCAGGAGCTCGACGAGGCGGTGGCGCGGGCGCAGGGCGAGGGCGGCGAACCGGGCCCCGCGTTCGTCCAGTTCCCCACCGACGTCCTGCGGGCGTCGCCGCCGGCGGCGATGCGCCGGCCCGAGCACCTCGCGGCCAAGGCGCGGCCTCGCCTGCATCCCGACCCGGACGCGGTCGCGCGCGCGGTCGATCTCCTGTGGTCGGCGCGGCGGCCGCTGGTGGTCTCGGGGCGCGGCGCGCGCGGCGCAGGTTCCGAGCTGCAGGCGTTGCTCGACCGGCTGGGCTGCGCCTATCTCGACACCGGCGAGAGCCGCGGCCTCGTGCCCGACGACCACCCGTCGGCGGTGGCGGCCATGCGCGGCGCCGCGATGGCGGAGGCCGATCTCGTCCTCACCGTCGGCCGGCGGCTCGACTTTCAGCTCGCCTACGGGTCGCCCGCGGTCTTTCGCGAGGCGCAGTTCGTGCGCATCGCCGACACGGCGGGCGAGCTGCGCGACAACCGCCGTGGCGCCGCGGAGATCCTCGCCTCACCGGCGCCGACGCTCGCCGCTCTGGTCGCCGCCGCCGGCAACCGGCCGCCGGCGACCGACCGCGCGTGGCTCGCGCGCCTGCGCCGGGGCCACGAGGAGCGGGCGGCCAGGCTGCGCCGGGCTCTCGCCGGCGCGCCGCCCGGCGCCGACGGCCGCATGCATCCGAACCGCCTGGTCGGCGCGCTGCGCGACGGCCTCGGCGACGATGCCATCGTCGTCGTCGATGGCGGCGACTTCCTCAGTTTCGCCCGCGTCGGCCTGTCGGCGCCGACGATGCTCGACCCGGGTCCGTTCGGCTGCATCGGCGTCGGCGTGCCCTACGGAATCGCCGCGGCGCTGGCGTGCCCCGACCGGCGCGTGGTCGTCGCCACCGGCGACGGTGCGTTCGGCTTCAACGTCATGGAGCTCGACACCGCGGTGCGCCACGGCGCCCGCGCGGTCTTCGTCGTCGCCAACAACGGCGCCTGGCAGATCGAGGTGCACGACCAGACCGAGCGCCACGGCCGGGTCGCCGGCACGCGGCTGCAGTTCGCCGATCACGCGGCGGTGGCGCGCGGGCTCGGCATGCATGCCGAGCGCGTCGAGGACGCGAACGCGCTGCCGGCGGCGCTCGACCGCGCCTTCGCCGCTGCGCCGGCCCTGCTCGACGTGGTGGTGACCCCCGATGCCGTGTCCTCCGACGCCCGCGGCGGCCTCGCGTGGGTCCCGGACACCCAGGCGCTCGCCGCCTGGGACGAGGCCGAGCGCGCCTGGCGCGCCGGCTGACGGCGGCTCAGCGGCCGGAGGCCGCGCCCTCGCGGCGCGGGTCGGCGGCGCCGGACAGCCTCCGCTCCCCCGCCGTCCACGCCGCGGCGATCACGTGCAGGCCGCTGTTCATGTCGCGCACCGCTACCTCGTGGCCGCGCGCTTCGAGCGCGGGCGCGAGATCGGCCGCCGCCGTGCCCGCCTCCAGCTCGGTGGCGCCGTTGCGGTTGCACAGGTGCGGCATCGCCACCGCGGCCGCGGCATCCAGGCGCCAGTCGATCAGCGCAATCAGCGTCGTCGCCACGTAGCAGATGATACGCGAGCCGCCCGGCGAGCCGAGCGCGAGCGCGAGCCGCCCCTGCGGATCGAATACCAGCGTCGGCGCCATGGAGCTGCGCGGGCGTTTGCCCGGCCCGGCCCGGTTGGCGACCGGAACGCCGTCACGTTCGGGAACGAAGGCGAAGTCCGTCAACTGGTTGTTGAGCAGGAAGCCGCGCACCATGAGGCCGGAACCGAAGGCGAATTCGATGCTGGAGGTGAGCGCGACGGCGTTGCCGTCGCCGTCGACGACGCTGAGATGGGTCGTTGACGGCGACTCCGCGGCCGTCCCGGACCGTCTCGGCTCGGCGCCGGCGCCCGGCGGCATCCCGGCTTCGCGTTTGCCTCCGGCCCGCGCCGGGTCGATGAGCGCCGCGCGGAGCGAGAGATAGGCGGGGTCGAGGAGGCCGTTCACCGGAACGGCCGCGAAGTCCGGGTCGGCGACGTAGCGCTCGCGGTCGGCGTAGGTGAGGCGCATGGCCTCGGCGATGAGGTGCGCCGCCTCGGCCGAGCCCGCCGGCGGCATGTCGCGGCTCGCGAGCAGCCCAAGGATTTGCAGCACCGCGATGCCGCCGGAGCTCGGCGGGCCCATGCCGCAGATCCGGTGACCGCGGTAGACGAGGCAGACGGGCGGGCGCTCCCGCGGTTCGTAGGAGGCGAGGTCGTCGGCATCGAGGAGGCCGGGGTTGCGCGCCGCGCCGGTGACCGCGGCGGCGATGTCGCGCGCGATCGCGCCCTCGTAGAAGACGCCGGCGCCGCCGGCGGCGATCGAACGCAGCGTGTCCGCGAAGACCGGGTTGCGCAGAAGGGTTCCGGGCGCCTTGGCGCTGCCGTCGGGGTTCAGGAAATACGCCGCCGTGTCGGTGAAGGCCGCCAGGTGCGGCACCAGCCCCGCGAGCTTGTGCAGGCGCGGACTTATGGCGAAGCCGGTGTCCGCGAGCGCGATCGCCGGCGCGAACAGGTCGCCCCACGCGAGCCGGCCGTGCGCGGCGTGAGCGCGCTCGAGCATGCGTAGCAACCCCGGCGCGCCGACCGCCCGGCCGCCGGCGAGCGCTTCGAAGTAGCCCGGCACGCTGCCGTCGGGCTTTAGGAAAAGGGCGTCGTCGGCACGCGCCGGCGCGGCCTCGCGTCCGTCGTAGCTCACCGTGCGCCCGCTCGCCGCGTCGTGGTGCAGCAAGAAGGCGCCACCGCCGATGCCGGAAGACTGCGGCTCCACGAGGTTGAGCACCATCTGCATGGCGATGGCCGCGTCGACGGCGCTGCCGCCACGCGCAAGAATGTCCGCTCCGGCCTTCACCGCGTGCGGGTTCGCCGCGACGGCCATGTCGCGCACTCCCACCGCAAGTGCCGTGCGCCCGGTCCCCGTCGCCGCTTCGGGCGCGACGTCACCCGCCTGGCCCAATGCCGGGGCGGGTGCGAGAAGGGCGAGCAGCGTCGCGGCGAACGTCGAAGTCCTCACGATATCCCTCCGGTTTCTGCGCCCGGCCGGTCCGGGTTGCGTGCGCCGGCCGCTTCTTTCCTGCGGGCTCACGACGGTTCCCCTCCGCCTTGCCCGTGCTTCGTCGGTTCGCCGGACTCCGGTTCCGTCCCGAAGTGCCCGGCCAGCAGATAGCGGTAGAGTTCGAGCGCCAGCGGTGCGTCGTGCCGCTCCAGCCGGTCGAGGGACTCCGGAGCGAGCGCCGCCGTCTGGCACGGCTCGTCGGCGACGACCGATGCCGTCGTCCCATCCGGCCCGCCGGCGGGCCACACCGCGTCGCCGGGGCTCAACTGACGGACCCGCGCGCCGGCGGGGTCGTAGGCGGAGGCCCGGCCGGAGAGCAGCAATTGCAGGCCGCGGCGCGGCGTGTCCGGCCCGACGACGGACTCCTCGGCGGCGTGCCGCCGTGGCGTGAGCCATGACTCGAGTCGTTCCGTCAGGCTTTCGAACCGGATCTGCCGCTCGAGCTGGCGCTCGAGATCGTCGGCGGCGTGCTCCAGCAGCGCGGCGCGCTGCGTCCTCGTGGAGGCCGCGTCGGCCTTCCACGCCGCGATGACGAAGTCCTCGCAGCGTTCGATGCCGCGGTCGGCGTCCGGCTCGATCAGCAGCGCGTCGAACACCGCCGGCGGCAGGTTTCGCTCGAGACCGGTCCTGAGCGTCTCGGACAGGCCGCTCAGGACCATTGGTACGCCGGCCGCTTCGGCCGTCTGTACGAACCGCGAGAGCACGCTCGCCGCCGAGTAGTCGAACCCCGGCACGGCGTCGAAGTCGAGCATCAAGCAGGCGGGGGATGCGGAGCCGGGCAGCGATTGCCGCAGTTCGTCGGCCAGCGGGACAACGCTGCCGAAAAAGATGTAGCCCTGCAGCCGCCAGCCCCGCGCGCGCTCGCCGTCCGCCAGCAGTATGGCCCGCTCGGGGGCGGGGCGAACCCGGTTGCTGCGCTGCTCGCGCACCGTGAATCGGGATTCGATCGGACCGACGCGGCTCAGACGCACGGCGAAGAACACGAGTGTCGCCAGCATTCCGGCGGCCACGCCTTCGAGCAGCCCGAAAAAAACGATGACGAGGAAGATGAGGAGAACGATGCCGTACTCCGACCGCGGAAGCTGCCGGCGGCTCCTCAACAACCCCTGGTCCAGCATGCCGAGGCCGGCGAAGACCAGGATTCCACCCACCAGCGCCGTCGGAACGAGTTCCAGCATGCTGTCGCCGAAAAACAGCGCGACGCCGACCACGGCCGCGGCCACCGCGCCGGTCAGCCGCGTGGCGGCGCCGAAGAGCTCGCTGCGAAGCGAGGCCGGGACGATCAGGGTCGCCACTGTGCCGCCGCCGAGGCCGGCCACGGTGCTCGCGACTCCGGTCGCCCTGAACTCGCGGTCCCAGTCCAGCTCCCGGTTCACCGCGATTTCCAGCCCGGCGACGTTCATGATCACGCAGACGAACGCAATCAGCATCAGCGTCAGCATCTCGGGTATCCGGCCGGCGATGGCGGACCATTCCACGTACGCCAGATCGCCGGGGAACAGCGCCGGCCACAAGCGCCCGTCAACGGTGCTTGCCAGCAGCACGTTCTCGGCCCGCGCCTCGTCGCCGGACATGCCAAGAAGAACAAGGACCAGATGGCAGCCGCCGATCGCGAACACGACGCTCACCGGCAGGATCAGCGGATGGCTCCAGCGCTTCACCGAGAAATAGAGCGCGGCGCCGA
Organism: Alphaproteobacteria bacterium; assembly: GCA_965243325.1. Lineage (GTDB taxonomy): Bacteria > Pseudomonadota > Alphaproteobacteria > UBA7887 > UBA7887 > JANQOH01. The sequence continues at coordinate 248,239 of CBDEUQ010000001.1, forward strand.
ACACCATGCCGGGAGCCCACTTGACCAGCATGGGCGGTTCCAGAATCGCCGGAAGCGCTCGCCAGTGCAGTTCCGCCCCCATGACCGACATCGCGCCCAGGCACACGGCGCCCCCGATTCCCGCCACGAATCCGCCGGCCACCGGATAGGGGATGAAGCGCACCAGGTTGGCGAGCCGGAAGCGACCGATCATGAGGCAGCAGAGGCCGGTTGCCGTCGCGCCGACGATGAGTGCGGCGGCTGCGGTGACGAAGAGTCCCCGCCCCTCGGCCTCCGTGGTGGATGCCACTGAGGCCATGGCGAGCACCAGCGCGGGAGAGAGCCCGGCGATCGCCCCGCGGTAGCCGCTCGCGAAGCCGACGATCAGGCACGCGGCGAAGTTCCCGAACAGCACCAGACCTATGCCCTGGGAGGACCACGGCGCCAGAGGTCCGGAGAATATGAAGCTGGCGAAGGCGATCTGGGCGACGAGCAGCCCCAGGCCCGAGGTAAATCCGGCCGACAACGCGGGGAGCGCCTTGGCGGACTGGATGTCCGCGCGCAGTTCGGACGCGAGTTGCCGGAACGCGGGCACCGCCGTCACCGTCTCGCGGCGGCGCGTCGCCGCGCGAGGGCCGCGTCGAAGACGGCGCCAAACGGGTTCTTCGCGGCCTGCGGCTGGCACACCGTCACGTCTCGCCTCCATCCTGCCGAAGCGGCCACGCAGATATTTTAGCCGAAGCCGGCCGTCAACGGTTCCACGCTCGCGCCGCCGGCGCCCGCCCGCCCGCCGTTGGACGCCGTCGCCTCTGCTATAGTCTGTCGTCTGCCCGCCCCGGAGGGTGGCGGACGAACCCTGCGGACGAGAGGGAACGGGCCGGGAGAGCGCGCATGAGCGACAGGCGCGGCGACGCGGAAAACAAATCGTGGGTCGAGGCGGAACTCGAGGACAGCTTCGACGAAGAGCTCGAAATGGAGATCGACGACGAGCGCGTCGCTCGCGACCTCCACGCGATCACCGACCTGAGGCACCAGTCGTCGCTGTCGCGGCGCACGTATTTTCGCGAGCTGTTTCGCCTGCAAGCCGAGTTGGTCAAGCTTCAGGACTGGGTCGTCGAGCACCGCTACAAGCTCGTCGTCGTCTTCGAAGGCCGAGACGCGGCGGGCAAGGGCGGCGTCATCAAGCGCATCACCCAGCGCTTGAACCCGCGCGTCTGCCGGGTCGTCGCCCTCGCCGCGCCGACCGACCGCGAAAAGACCCAGTGGTACTTTCAGCGCTACGTGCCGCATCTTCCCGCGGGCGGCGAGATCGTCCTGTTCGACCGCTCCTGGTACAACCGCGCCGGCGTCGAGCGCGTCATGGGGTTCGCCACGCCGAAGCAGGTCGAGGAGTTCTTTCGCGACGTTTCCGAGTTCGAACGCATGCTCGTCCGCTCCGGCATCCGGCTCGTCAAGTACTGGTTTTCGATCACCGATCAGGAGCAGCAGCTCCGCTTTCTCATGCGCGTCTACGATCCGATGAAGCAGTGGAAGCTGAGCCCGATGGACCTTCAGTCGCGGGTGCGTTGGGAGGAATACACCAAGGCCAAGGAGGAGATGTTCGCGCGCACCAACATTCCCGAGGCGCCGTGGTGGATCGTCGAGGGCAACGACAAGAAGCGGGCGCGCCTCAACTGCCTCCGGCACCTGTTGCAGTGCGTGCCGTATTCCGGCATCCCGCACGAAACCGTGCGCCTGCCGGAGCGCGTGTTCAACCCCGACTACGAGCGCAGCGTGCTGCCCTCCGACCTCTACGTGCCGTCGGAGTACTGACGGCCCGCGGGTCGCTGCGCCCGCCGTTTCCGGATAGCATCGCGGGTGTCGCGGGACCAAGCAGGGAGGCTAGGGATCATGCCACGCACGTCGTTCGCGCCGGTGGAAGTGCCAGAGGACGTTCTCGACCGTTTCCGCAAGCTGCCGGTGGCGACGATCTGGCACCACGTCGTGCGCGACGCCGGCGTCCCGCTGCCGTTCATGGAGGGGCTCGTGCTGTACACGCCGGACCACGAACGGCTGGCCGCGCGGGCGCGCACGCTGCGCTTCCTGCCGCCGCGCCCGGATCTGATCGCCGAGGTCCGCAGGGGCGAGGACTCGCCGGAGTACCGGGCCATGGCGCGTTGCGGGCGCGGCGACGTGCTCGTGTGCGACATGATGGGCGAGGCGCGGGCGTGCGTCTTCGGCGACGTGAAGGCGCTGCAGTTGAAGATGAACGGCGCCGACGGGATCGTCACCGACGGCGGGATGCGCGACCTCGACGTGATGGAGCAGGAGAACTACGGCCTGACGGTCTATGCCCGCGGACGCACCCCCTACGCCTCCGAGCCGTGGGCCGAGCCGGTGGAGGAGAACGTCCAGATCCAGTGCGGCGGCGTCCTCGTGCGCCCGGGAGACGTGCTCGTCGGCGACGGCGACGGCGTGGTGGTGGTGCCGTCGTGGTTCGCCGCGGAGTGCGTCGCCGCGGTCGAGGAGCACGAGGCGGTGGAGGCGTACGTGAAGGAAAAGATTGAGCGCGACAACGTGCCGCCCGGCCGTTACTACCCGCCGTCCCCGGAGATGTACGAAGAGTACCGTAAGTCGCGTTCGGGCGGGGCGTAGCCGCGCCCCTAGATGCCGGCGCCGTCCTCGATCAGGCGTATGAGCGGCAGCCAGTCGTCGACCAGGCCGGCCCGCCGCGCCGGCGTGAGGTCGAAGATGCCGAGACCCATGCGCGCCGCCTCCTGATACAGCGCGCGGTCGTGGATCCGCGCGGCCGCCGGGTGGCCGAGCGCCGCGAGGAACGAATCCAGCTCCTTCGCCGCGCGGCTTGCCGGGCGCACGCGGTTGGCCGCCACCGCCACCGGCTTGCGGCCGCGGCGCACCGGCTTCAGGCGCTCGACCCGCCGCAGGAACCGGCGCGTCGCCATCTCGTCGAAGAACGACGGCAGCACCGGCATGACCAGGAGATCGGCGCGCTCGAGGAAACCGCGCACGCGCTTCGAGCCGAGGCCGGCACCGGAGTCGATCACCAGCCGGTCGAGCTTCCGCGGCGGTTCGGCGGCGCCGCCGCGCCAGTCGAGCGCCGCGATGGGCGCCGCTTCGGCCCGCCGGCGCCTGAGCCACGCGAGCGCCGAGCGCTGGCGGTCGCCGTCCGCCAGCGCCGTTCGCAACCCGGCGTTGGCGAAGGCCGAGGCGAGATTGGTCGCGATCGTGGTCTTGCCGCAGCCGCCCTTGGCGTTGGCGACGAGAACCTGGATCATCCGCGCTCGCCTCCGGCGCTCATTGCCGCCAGAACGGCCGCATCGCCGCGAACGCGCGCCATGCCTCGACCATGCGGGCGTCGACCGCCCGCAGCCGGTGGCCGTACCAGCCCCGGACGACGGCGGCGCCGACGGCCGCCAGCGGGTCGTCGTCGGTGAGCGTGGCGGCGAGATTCGTCGCCACGTCGGCGTCGTTCAGACGGCCCAGGGTATCCTGCAGTTCGGCCATGGCGGCAAGGTAGGGACGCGCCGTCCGTCGCGGCCAGAGCGTCTGGAAATAGTCGCACGCGTAGCGCAGTTTCTTGAGCGCGATGCGGACCTCGTGGCGCTCCGGGTTCGAGAGCCTGTCGAACGCGCGCCCGGCCTTGAGCACCTTCCGGTGCCGTCTCTTCAGCAGCCTCGTCGCCAGCGGGCCGAGCGGAGCGTCCGGGTCGCGGGCGAGCGCCGGCTCGCCTTCGGCGAGCAGCAGGAGATCGACCAGGAAGAGGTTGAAGCGCCGCTCGCCAAGGAGGCGCCGCACGTCGTCGTAGGCCGCGCGCGTTTTCCGTTCGGCAAGGGCGGCAAGGCGCGCGAGGCCGGGTGTGTCGGCATTGGCCGCCATCACCGGCGGCAGCGTCTCGGCGACGAAGACATCGCGGTCGCGTGCCGGCCCCAGCGCGCGGAGCGCCCACTTCGCGTCCTCGACAAAGGCCGCGGCGGGCGCCGAGCGCGCGTCAGTCAGCAGCGACAGCGCCGAACGCAGGCGCCGCAGTCCGACGCGCAGCTGGTGAACGCCCTCCGGGTCCCGGCCGTCCTCGGCCGCCGCCAGGTTCGCGAGGATCTGGACCGCGGTTTCCGCGACGATGGCGGCGAGCGCGCCGCCGACCGTGTCGGTACGGCGGAGCGCCGGCTTTCCGGCCTTGGCGAAAGGCGGCGGTGCATCGGCGACGAGCTGGCGCCCGCGCGACGCCTTGGAGCGCGTTTCGATCTTCAGGGCGTGCCGCCGCAGCGTCGTCCGCACGGTCCTCAGCATGGCCGCGAGCGAGCCGTCGAGCAGTTCGAATTCCATTTCCGAGAGCGCGCGTTCCGCGTCGCCGGCCTCGATCCGCCCGCTGTCGAGGACGATTTCGATCCGCGCTCCGTCGACTTGCAGTTCCTTCTTCCTTCGCGCGACGTCGGTGACGAAGCGCGGACGCAGCTCTTCCGGCAGGATCGTGCCGATTTCGCGGCGCGGCGCGTCGGCGGGCAGAAGCCCGAGATTGGCCGTCGGTTCGGCCGTCCGCGCCGTCCATTCGCCGCGCCGCAACTTGTCGCCGGCTTCCCGCTTGAGGGTGAGCGAGTGGCCGCCCTTTTCCCGTCGCAACCGCAGGGTGAAGCCGCGGTGCCACAGCCGGCCGTCGTCGGTGTCGCAGTAGGTGCTGACGGTCCCGGCCGGCCGCGGTGTGCCGCCGCCGAGGCTGCGGAACGCGGCGGCCAGCTCCGCCGGTGCGCCCGTCAGCTTGAGCTCGATCTCGAGGCCGCACCTCGCGTCGCCGGACATGCAGCGGTCTCCTTGCATGGTCGGAGGGCCTTCGCGACCGTGGGTGGAGGGCGGTTGCAGGCGCCTCGCCCACGTGCCGTGTATGACAGTTTCGCTACGACCAGGAAAGGGGTCGGACGCCCGCGGCGCGGCGCCTTACCGGTCTTCCTCGTGTTCGCGTTCGACGGTCTTCGCGAAGCGCGCGATGAGCTTCTTCAGGTCCGCTTCCGCGACGGCGCGCCCCGCCTCCGCCGCGCCCATCCATCGCCGCCGCCGCCGGCCCCGTTCCGGCCAGCGCTCCCGCACCCGCGCCACCGCCATGGGGTAGACGGTGACCTCGCAAAGGCCGCCCCCCTTGCGGCCGGTCTTCTCGTAGACGTAGGTGCCGATTCCGCGAGCCGCCGCGGTGCCCTCGATCCCGGCTTCCTCCCAGGCTTCGCGCATTGCCGACTCGCGCGGCGACATGCTGTCCTCGACGTGTCCCTTGGGCAGGACCCAGCGCCGGGTCTCCAGCGACGTGACGAGCAGGAACTGCACGCCCCGCTTGCGCCGACGGTAGGCGAGGACCGCGGATTGCTTCACGAGTCCACGCGGCGGCATGGCCGGACTCCGGTCGGCCCCGCCCGCTACCAGTTCTCGTGAAACGGCCTGAGGTCGACGTCGAACGTCCAGCCCGAACGGTCCTGATGGGCGAGGTGGTAGATGGTGTCGGCGATGGCGCTCGGCTTGCAGAAGTAGTCGTCCGGCTTGTCCGGAGCGAGCCTGGGGCGCGTCCAGGGCGTGTCGATCGCCGCGTCGACGGTGACGTAGGCGACGTGGACGCCGCGCGGGCCGAAGTCGCGGGCCATCGACTGCGCGAGGATTCGCTGCGCCGCCTTGGTCGGGGCGAACGTCGCGAAGCGCGGCTTGCCGCGCCACGCCGAGGTGTTTCCGGTGACGACGAGCGCGCCCGAGCCGGCCTCGATCATCGCCGGCACGACGCACTGCGCGAACACCATCAGCGACGTGGTGTTGATGCGGAATATCTTCTCGAAACGGAGCGGATCGGCTTCGAGCACCGGCAGGAAGCCGCCCGCGACGGCGTTGTGAACGGCGGCGGACGGGGCGCCCATTTCCTCGGCCACGCGCGCGCACGTCGCGCGGAGGGCGTCGAGATCGCTCACGTCGCAGCGGAAGCCGCGCGCGCCGTCGATCTCGCCTTCCAGGCGCTTCAGGCGCTCCTCCGTCCGCGCCAGCAGCGCCACGCGGTAGCCGCCGCGGGCAAAGCGGCGCGCGCACGCGGCGCCGGTGCCGTCCCCCGCGCCCGTGATGATGCAGACCTTGTCCGTCGCCATGGCGTTCCTCCGGCCTTTCGCGCATCCGGTGTGCCGGCCCGCGAATCGGCTATGATGCGCGTGCGTGGCAGAAACCCTTTATATCCTCATTGCCTATGTGGTTTTCGCCGGCCTGTTCGTCCGGCTGCGCATGGGTTCGGTGGTGGGGCTGCTCGTCGCCGGCGCCGCGATCGGGCCCTCGGGCATCGCGCTGATCCACGATGTCGAAGCGGTGGCGACGCTCGCCGAGCTCGGCATCGTCTTCCTGCTCTTCAACATCGGGCTCGAGATCAAGCTGGAGCGCCTCCGCCTGTTCGGCTGGCGCGTCTACACGCTGGCCATCGCTCAGGTCGTGTTGACGGCGGCCGCCTTCGCCTCGGTCGCGCACGCGCTCGGACTGTCGACCGACGCCTCCATTCTCGTCGGCGGCGCGCTGGCGCTGTCGTCGACAGCGGTCGCGTTCCAGGTTCTGGCGGATCTCCAGCGCATGCTCACCCAGGTCGGCCGCCTCGCCATCGCCACCCTCCTCGTGCAGGACGTGGCGGTCGGTCCGCTGGTCGCGGCGGCGAACGTGCTCGCCGCCGGCGAGGCGATGGAGGACTTGCTCCTGCGACTGTGCATCGCCGGCGGCGGCGCGGTGGTGGCGATCGTGGTGATGACCCGCTACGTGCTGCCGCACGCCATCCGCGCCGTCACGACGCTCGGAGCCGGCGAATTGTTCCTCGGACTCGTCCTGCTGGTCGTTCTGGCCGCGAGCTGGGCGACGGAACACGCCGGCCTGTCGGCCGGGTTCGGTGCGTTCCTCGCCGGTCTGATGGTCGCGGACACCGAATATCGCCACCAGATCGCCGCCGACATCGCGCCGTTCCGCCGTCTGCTCCTCGGCCTCTTCTTCATGGCTGTCGGCATGAGCACCGACCTCGCGCTGGCGCTCGAGCAGGCGGGCCTGGTGGCGGCGATCGTGGTCGCCCTGCTCTTCGGCAAGGCGGCCGTGCTGATCGTGATCGCGCGGGCCCTCGGCTATCGGTTGCGGGTCGCGCTCCAGCTCGGCGTTCTGCTCGCTCAGGGGAGCGAGTTCTCCTTCGTGATCCTCGCCCTCGCGGTCGCCGGCGGCCTTCTCGCCCACGGTCTCGGCGACGCGTTGACCGTGGCCATCGCGCTCTCGATGCTTGCGGCGCCGCTTGCCGCCGCCGCCGGCCGGCGTCTCCTGGACCGTCTCGAGGGGGCCGCCGCGAGCCCGCTGACGGAGCTCGATTCGGGCACCTCCGAGCTCACCGGCCATGTCGTGGTGATCGGCTTCGGCCAGGTCGGCAAGGCGCTCACCCGCCACCTGTTCGGACTCGGCGTGCCCGTGATCGTGCTCGACGCCGACTCGCGGCGCGTGCGCGATGCGCGCGCCCGCGGCCTCCCCGTCTTCTTTGGCAACGGGACGCGCACCGACGTCCTGCGTGCCGTCCATATCGAGCGCGCGCGGCTCGCCGTCGTCGCGCTTCCCGACGGCGACGTCGCCGCGCGCGTCCTGTCGGTCGTTCGCCGTGTGGCCCCCGCCACGCGGCTCGTGGCCCGCGCGCCTCTGGCCGGCGACGAGGACATGCTGCGTCGCGCCGGCGCCGACGTCATCGTGATCGACAGTCTGGGCACTGCCGTCGAGCTCGCCGAACGCACCATCGTGCTTCTCGATTTGGACGGAGAATCGTCCGCCCCGGAGCCCGCGACGGCGTGATCCCGATCAGCGCTCCGGTTCGCGGGCGCGGGCGACGCCGATCATGCTGTCGCGGGTGACGAGGCTCGCGAGGTCGTCCTCGTTCCAGCCTTCGGTGCCGGAGGGCCGCTCGGGCACCACGAGATAGCGCATGTCGGCGGTCGAATCGTGCACCCGCACCGCGATGTCGGGCGGGATGTCGGTGCCGAACTCGGCCAGCACCTTGCGCGGCTCGCGCACCGCGCGCCGGCGGTAGGCGGCCATCTTGTACCAGTCCGGCGGCAGGCCGAGGATCGCGCGGGGGTAGCACGAGCAGAGCGTGCAGACGACGAGATTGTGCACCCCCGGGGTGTTCTCGACGGCAACCAGCGGTGTCCCGTCCACGGGGATGTCCAGCGCTTCCGCCGCGGCGCTCGCGTCGGCGAGCAGGCGTGCCCGGTACGCGTCGTCGCACCACGCCCGCGCCACCATGCGCGCGCCGCGTGCGGGCGACCGCCGGTCCATCTCGGCGACCTGCGTCGCGATTTCCTCGGCCGTGAGGACGCCCGTCTCGACCAGCAGTTCCTCGACCGCCACCGCGAGCAGACGGTAGCGCCCCCCGGGGTTCGAGGCCGGCGGCTCGGCGCCGTGGTGCCGGCCGCTCACGCGTCGTCCTCCCCCGCCGGTTCGAGCCAGTGTTCGTAGATCTCGACGTCGAGGGTGTCGCCGGCCGCGCCGTCGTAGTCCGGCCATACCCGGGACTGGGGGAAGCGCACGCGGTACAGCGCTTGCCGCGGCAGTCCGTCGCCGCCCCAGGCGAGGTCCTCCGGGTTGCGGAAGAAGCCGCAGACGCGCTCGATCTCGCCGTGCCGGCCGCGCACGTAGAACGGCGTGCGCAGGTGCGGCTTCCGCGGCGCGTCGGGCGGGTCGCGAAAGGCGACGCGCACGCGCTCGCCGGGCGCGAAGCGCGCGTTCACGGCGCTTGCCGCTCGCGCGCCTCGAGCGCCGCGACCCGCGCCTCCAGCGCGCCGCGGTCGAGCACGCCCTTCTCGACCAGGATCGCGGCGATCGAGGCAATCCAGCGCTCGTAATAGAGCAGGCGGTCATACACGTCCGGCGCCAGCGCCTCGATGCCGCGCCGCAGCTCGTCCACGCGCATCAGCTTCTTGTCGCGCACCAGCAGCGACATCAGCGCGTCGATGTGCTTCTCCCACGGCTCGTAGTCGTGCTCCACCGGCACGACCGTGCCGGCGGGCCGGCCTCCCATGTCGTGGTGGCTTCGGCTCATCGTCAGAGAATGCGGAGCGCCGCCGCCGGCGTCAATCGGAAGGGGTGGTGACCGCGCCGGGAGAAGGGTTGAAAGCCTTGACCTCGCTCACGCCCCCAACAGGGAGAGGCACTTTCGTGCGAGCGGCTTGGCGCGCCCCTTGTCGGTGAGCACGCCGTAATAGGCGCGGTTGAATTCGACGAATCCGTCGCCGAGCGCGACCAGCGTGCCGACTTCCAGCGACCGCTCGATGAAGTGGCGCCAGCCCAGCGCGAGCCCTTTCCCGGCGACGGCGGCTTCCTGCACGTAGCTGTAGCCGTCGAACTCGAGGCGGCGCGGCGTCCCCTCCGGGCGCCCGACGACCTCGAACCAGTCCTCCCATTCCGCCCAGCCCTCGTTCGGGCGCGGCTGGTCGAGGAACGTCAGTCCGCCCCAGCCGGCGACGGGCCCGGCGAGGGTCTCGGCGTGCTCGGCGGCGTAGGCGGGCGAGCCGACGGGTCTCACCGCCTCGCGCAAGGCCACCACCCGGTCTTCCGGGGCGGCGTCCGCCGGATTCCAGGTCAGCAGGATGTCGGCGGACGGTTCGGGCGGCAGGCTCCGGACGCGGTGGTGGTAGGTCAGGATGCGGATCTGGACATCCTCGCCGAGCGCGCGGCGCATGGCGTCGTAGCGCGGCATGATGAGGTGGTGGGAGGATTCGTGGGAGCAGGCGATGACCAGCTGCCGGGCGTTCGCCAACTCGGCCGCCTCGGCGGCGCCCCGGTGAATGGCCGCGAGGCCGGCTGCGACGCCGTCGCGGAAGCGCGCGCCGGCGTCGGTCAGGGTGACCCCGGCGCGGGAGCGCTCGAACAGGCGCGTCGACAGCGAGGTCTCGAGCTTGTCGATCTGGCGGCTGACGGCGGATTGCGACGTGCGCAACTCGCGTGCCGCCAGGGTGGAGCTGCCCAGCCGCGCGGCGCACTCGAAAGCGATCAACCCGCTGGTTGAAGGAATACGAAAGTGGTCTCGCCTGTCCATAGTAAAAGTGAAATTTATCATGCCGGGATAAGAGATACAAATTTCGTATGATGCACCGGTGCCCCGCATCGCGCCCCGGCGACCGTGAGCGCCTGCCCCGCGCCGCGGCGAGACCGCGGCCGAACGCAATACGATTTGCGCGCGATACGGCCTGCTTCGAAACCGCGCGTTCGGCTACGGCTTTGGGGTTCCGAGCCGTGCTCGCGTTCGTGAGGCCGTGCTCCGGCCATGGCAAGCCGGGTCTGCCCGGTGACGGATGCGTGTGAACCATGCCCGTTGGCTGCCGGGCGAGCCCGGGATCAATGGGTCCCGGCCGGGGCGTCGATCCGCTCGAAGAACCGGGCGAGCGCTTCGCCGATCTCGTGCGGCGAATCTTCCTGGATGAAGTGGGTCCCGGCGACCGTGACCTCGGTCTGGTTGGGCCACGCGCGGCAGAACTCGCGCTGGGCGCCGATCAGGATGGTGCCCGGGTCCGCGTCGACGAACAGCTTCGGCACGTCGCTCGCGGCAAGCCACGCGGCATACTCGCGGGCGATCTCCGTCACGTCCTCGGGTTCGCCGTCGATCGGGATCTGCCGCGGCCAGGTGAGCGTCGGCCGCCGCGACTCGCCGGCGAGCTCGAACGGGCGCCGGTAGACCGCCATTTCGGCTTCGCCGAGACCGCGGATCACCGACGCTGGCAGCAGGCGTTCCACGAACAGGTTGCGTTCCAGCACCATCGTCTCGCCGTCGGGCGAGCGCAGGGCCTGGAAGAACTTGCGCGCCGGTGCCGGCCACTCGCTCCAGGTCAGCGGCCGCACCAGCGCTTCCATGTAGGCGATGCCGGCGACGCGGTTGGGGTTGCGGCGCGCCCAGTGGAAGCCGAGCGCCGAGCCCCAGTCGTGGACGACGAGCACCGCGTCGCGGACGCCGAGGGTGTCGAACCAGGCGTCGAGATAGCGCGCGTGATCGACGAAACGGTAGCCGCTCGACGACGGGCCCGAATGGCCCATGCCGACGAGGTCCGGCGCCAGGCAGCGCGCGCGATCGGCGACATGCGGGATGACGTTTCGCCACAGGTACGACGACGTCGGGTTGCCGTGCAGGAAGACGACGCACCGCCCGGCGGCGTCTCCGGTGTCCACGTAGCTCATTTCCGAGTCGGCGACGGCGATGCGTTGGCGCGGATGCGGGTCGGCGGCGCTGACGGTGGACATGGCGGACCTCGGGAGCGGCGGTTGACGCCCGCGACCGGCGGGCTATCGTCGCCGCGCATCAGGCGGGTGGGCGCAAGGGGAGTCAAGCGATGGATCGGCTCAGGGGCAAGGTGGCGCTGATCACCGGCGGCGCGTCGGGCATCGGCCTGCGGACCGCCGAACGCATGATCGGCGAGGGCGCGAAAGTGCTGATCACCGACATCGACGCCGGGAAGGGAGAGGCGGCGGCCGCCGGGATCGGCGGCGGCGTGCTCTTCGTGGAACACGACGTGACCGACGAAGCGGGCTGGCAGGCGGCGACGGGCGCGGCGCTCGACAGCCACGGCCGCCTCGACGTCGTGGTCAATTCCGCCGGCATCGGCACCATGGGAACGGTCGAGGAAACGGCGTTCGCCGACTGGAAGCGGGTCATGGCGGTGAACGCCGACGGCGTGTTCCTCGGCTGCAAGTACGGCGTGGAGGCGATCAAGCGGACATCGCGCAATCCCGGCGCCGGCGGTTCCATCGTCAACATCTCGTCCGTGTCCGGCATCATCGGCGGCCACAATCTCGCCGCCTACAACGCCAGCAAGGGCGCCGTCCGCCTGCTCACCAAGTCGGTGGCGCTTCACTGCGCGCGCAAGGGCTACAACATCCGCTGCAACTCGGTGCACCCGACCTTCATCGACACGCCGATGGTGCGCGCGATGTACGAGCGCGCGCCGGATCCGGACACGATCAAGGCCAAGCTCGAGCGCCAGGTCCCGCTCGGCCGTCTCGGCGAGCCCGACGACATCGCCTGGGGCATCGTCTACCTCGCCTCGGACGAGTCGAAGTTCATGACCGGCGCCGAGTTCGTCGTCGACGGCGGCATCACCGCGAAGTAGCGGCCGCCCGCCGGGCGCGGCGGCTGGCGCGCGGCGGCGCTTTCCTGTATCGGGCGGCGCATGTCGGAAACCGTGCTGATCGTCGACTTCGGCTCGCAGGTTACGCAGCTCATCGCGCGGCGGGTGCGCGAGTCCGGCGTCTACTGCGAGGTCGTGCCGGTGCAGAACGCCGCCGCCGCGCTCGATGCCGCGGCGCCGGCGGCCGTCATTCTCTCCGGCGGCCCCGACTCGGTCACCCGCGACGCGGCGCCGCGCGCGCCGGCGGCGCTGTTCGCGCGCGACATTCCCGTCCTCGGCATCTGCTACGGCCAGCAGACCATGGTCGAGCAGCTCGGCGGCGCCGTCGCCGCCGGGGGCGGGCGCGAGTTCGGCCGCGCGGAGCTCACGGTGGTGCGCGACAGCCCGCTCTTCGACGGCGTGGCCCGGCCCGGCGAGGCGCTGCCCGTGTGGATGAGCCACGGCGACCGCGTGACCGCGCTGCCGGAGGGTTTCGAGGTGGTCGCCGCCTCGCCGGGCGCGCCCCACGCCGCGGTCGAGGACGCGGCGCACCGGCGCTACGGCGTCCAGTTCCACCCCGAGGTCGTGCACACCCCCGCCGGCGCCGACATTCTGAGAAACTTCACGCACGGAATCGCGGGCTGCAGCGGCGGCTGGACGATGAGCGCCTTTCGCGACGCCGAGGTCGCCCGCATTCGCGCCCGGGTCGGCGACGGGCGCGTGATCTGCGGCCTGTCGGGCGGCGTCGACTCGACGGTCGCGGCGGCGCTGGTGCGCGAGGCGGTCGGCGACCGGCTCGTGTGCGTCTTCGTCGACACCGGCCTCCTGCGCGCCGGCGAGGCGGCGGACGTCGAGCGCCTGTTCCGGGGCCGCTTCGGCGCCTCGTTCCGCAGCGTCGACGCCGGCCGGCTCTTCCTCGACCGGCTCGCCGGAGTGACCGATCCGGAAGACAAGCGCAAGCGCATCGGCGCCGCGTTCGTCGACGTGTTCGAGGCGGAGGCCCGCGCGCTCGGCGGCGTCGACTTTCTCGCCCAGGGCACGCTCTATCCCGACGTCATTGAGTCGGTGTCGTTCGCCGGCGGTCCCAGCGCGACGATCAAATCCCACCACAACGTAGGCGGCCTGCCCGAACGCATGCGGCTCGCGCTCGTCGAACCGCTGCGGACGCTGTTCAAGGACGAAGTGCGGGCGCTCGGGCGGGTGCTCGGCCTGCCCGGCGGCGTGCTCGGCCGCCATCCGTTTCCCGGCCCCGGCCTTGCCGTGCGCATCCCCGGCGAGGTCACGGCGGACAAGCTCGCGATGCTGCGCGAGGCGGACCGCATCTTCGTCGACGAGATCCGCGCCGCCGGCCTCTACGACGCGATCTGGCAGGCGTTCGCCGTGCTGCTGCCGGTGCGCACCGTCGGCGTGATGGGCGACCGGCGGACGTACGACCGCGCCTGCGCGCTGCGCGCCGTTGCCGCGGTCGACGGCATGACCGCCGATTCCTACCCCTTCGAGCACGCCTTTCTGGCGCGGGTCGCGGCGCGCATCGTCAACGAGGTGCCGGGCATCAACCGCGTCGTCTACGATCTCACGTCGAAGCCCCCCGGCACCATCGAGTGGGAGTGAGGCGGGCGCTTGACGCGCCCGCGGGGGGCTTGCGAGATTTCCGCCCGCGCGCCGGAGGGCGTGCGCGGCAGCGGCGGGGAACGGAATGGCACAGCGCATACTGACCGAAGTGACCGGCAACATATGGAAGGTGCTGGTCCGCCCGGGCGACGCCGTCGCCGTCGGCGACGTCCTGTTCATCCTCGAGGTGATGAAGACCGAAGTCCCGTTCGAGGCCGAGGCCGCGGGCACCGTCACCGCCGTCCACATCCGCGAAGGCGACGAGGGCGTCGAGGAGGGAACCCTCGCGGTCGAGATCGACTGAGCGGCGTTGGCCGCGGCCGCCGGCATCGTGTGCCGATCGGCAGGCTGCGACGACGCCGTCGAGCGCGGGACCGGCTCGGGAGACACCGGGTTCAAACCGGGTCGCGCACCGCGTTCCGCATCGCTTGCCCGCTTCCGGCATGGGCCTTATATTCGGCGGTATATAACCCATACTGCGGCCGCGACGACGCGCGCCGCCATGGAACAGGCCGCATGATCGATCCGTTCGGGCGACGCATCACCTATCTTCGGGTCTCGGTGACCGACCGTTGCGACTTCCGCTGCGTCTACTGCATGGCCGAAGACATGACGTTCCTGCCGAAGGCGGAGATCCTCAGCCTCGAGGAGCTTGACCGGCTGTGCAGCGCGTTCGTGCGCCGCGGCGTCCGCAAGCTGCGCCTCACCGGCGGCGAACCCCTGGTGCGCAAGAACGTGATGCGCCTCTTCCGCGCCCTGTCGCGCCATCTCGACACCGGCGACCTCGACGAGCTGACGCTCACCACCAACGGCAGCCAGCTCCCCCGTTTCGCCGACGAGTTGCACGACTGCGGGGTGCGCCGGGTCAACGTGTCGCTGGACACGCGCAACCCGGAACGGTTCGCCGAGATCACGCGCTGGGGCCGGCTCGACAAGGTGCTCGACGGCCTCGCCGCGGCGCGGCGCGCGAACATCGCCGTCAAGATCAATGCCGTGGCGCTCAAGGGCGTCAACGAGCACGAGTTCGACGACATGATCGCCTGGTGCGGCGACGAAGGCTACGATCTGACGTTGATCGAGACCATGCCGCTCGGCGACATCACGGGCGACCGGACCGATCAGTACCTGCCGCTGTCGCTCGTGCGCGCCCGTCTGCGTGAGCGCTGGACGCTGACGGACATCGACTACGCGACCGGCGGCCCCGCCCGCTACATGCGCGTCGAGGAGACGGGCGGGCGGCTCGGGTTCATCACGCCGCTCACGCACAATTTCTGCGAATCGTGCAATCGCGTGCGCCTCACCTGCACGGGCACGCTCTACATGTGCCTGGGCCAGGAAGACGCGGCCGACCTGCGCACGCCGCTGCGCGCCGCCGAGAGCGACGAGCCCCTGCTGGCGGCGATCGACGAGGCGATCGGGCGCAAGCCCAAGGGCCACGACTTCATCATCGACCGGCGCCACCGCAATCCGGCGCTCGCGCGCCACATGAGCGTCACGGGCGGCTGACGCCTCTCGGTGTCCGACCTGAAGATCAGTTTTCTCGCCGCGGATTTTCCGGCCGCGGCGGAGGCGGGCGAGACCCTGCGCCAACGCTACGGCCATCGCGCGCCTGAGGGAGCCGACGTGATCGTCGCCCTTGGCGGCGACGGCTTCATGATCGAGACGCTGCACCGCGTCATGAGCCTTTCGGTGCCCATCTACGGCATCAACCGCGGCACGGTCGGCTTCCTGATGAACGGCTACGAGCCCGACGACCTGCCCGCGCGCATCGCCGCCGCGGTTTCCAGCACCCTGCATCCGCTGCGCATGACGGCGACCGCGACCGACGGCGTGATGGTCGAAGGGCTGGCGATCAACGAAGTCTCGCTGCTGCGCGAAACCCGCCTGGCGGCGCATCTCGGCATATCCGTCGACGGCCGCACCCGCCTTGACCGCCTGATGTGCGACGGGGCGATCGTCGCCACGCCGGCGGGAAGCACCGCCTACAACCTGTCGGCGCACGGGCCGATTCTGCCGCTCGCCTCGCGCCTGATGGCGCTGACGCCGATCTGCGCCTTCCGGCCGCGGCGGTGGCGGGGCGCGTTGCTGCCGGAATCGGTCACCGTGACCGTCGACGTGCTCGACCCCGACCGCCGGCCGGTCAGCGCCACCGCCGACTATACCGAGGTGCGCGGCGTCGCCCGGGTCGAGATCGCGCAGGACGCCTCCACCAGCCTCGTCCTGCTGTTCGATCCGGAGCACAATCTCGAGGAACGGATCGTCGCCGAGCAGTTTCTCCCTTGAGCCCCGCCTGAACAAGGAGCACGTCCATGCATCTCGCCGACTCCCACGCCATCGTCACCGGTGGCGCGTCCGGCCTCGGAGCCGCGACCGCCGCGCGCATCGTCGCCGGCGGCGGCAGGGTCACGCTGTTCGACCGCGACGCCGGCAAGGGAGAATCGCACGCCGTCGCGCTGGGTTCCGCCGCGAGGTTCCGCCGTCTCGACGTGGTCGACGAGGCCGACATGATCGCCGCCGTCGGCGAATCGGTCGACGCCTTCGGTCCGTTGACGCTGATGGTGAGCTGCGCCGGCGTCGCCAACCCGGGGCGCATTCTCGGGCGCAAGGGCGTTCTGCCGCTCGATTCCTACAAGACCGTCGTCATGATCAACCTCGTCGGCAGCTTCAACGCCATGAAGGCGGCGGCCGACGCCATGCGGCACAACGAGGCCGACTCCGGAGGCTGCCGCGGATTGATCGTCAACACCGCGTCCGTCGCCGCCTACGAAGGCCAGGTGGGCCAGGCCGCCTACGCCTCCTCGAAGGGCGGTCTCGTCGGTCTCACCCTGCCGGCGGCGCGCGACCTGGCGCAGTACGGCATTCGCGTGATGTGCGTGGCGCCGGGGCTGTTCCTCACGCCGCTCATGGAGGGCCTGCCGCAGGAGGTCCAGGACTCGCTCGCGGCGAACACGCCGTTTCCCCGACGTCTCGGCACGGCGGACGAGTTCGCCGACCTCGTCGCCGCGATCTATGCCAACGACATGCTGAACGGCGAGGTCATCCGCCTCGACGGCGCGGTTCGTCTGGCGCCGCGCTGACCGGGCCGCCGGCCGGGACGGCGCTGAGCGCGTCGATCGCGCCCTGCAGGATGTAGGCTGCCGCCGCCCGGTCGATGCGCTCGGCGCGGCGCCGGCGGCTCATGTCGGCGGCGATCATCGCCCGTTCCACCGCCGCGGTGGACAGGCGCTCGTCCCACATGAGGACGGGCAGGGCGAGCCGTTCGGCAAGGTTGGCGGCCCAGGCGCGCGACGACTGGGCGCGCGGCCCCTCGCTGCCGTCCATGCGCCGCGGCAGGCCGACGACGACGCCGCCCACGCCCTCGCTCGCGCAGACCGCCGCCAGATGCGCCGCGTCGTCGCGGAACCGTCCGCGGCGCAGCGTCTCCCGCGGGCTGGCGACGATGCGGCCGGGGTCGGAGAGCGCGACGCCCACCGTCTTTGTCCCGAGATCGATGCCGAGCAGGCGCGCGCCGGCGTCGAGCGTGGCGGCGAACGCCGCCGCGTCGTCGGTGACCGTCACGCGCGGTCGCGGCCGGCGTCTCCGTCGTCCACGCCCGGCGGGTCCATCCGCTCGGCATAGAACGCGATGTGGCCCGCCAGCGCCGCGGCGGCGGGAATGGGCTGCCGATAGCCCCACGCCGCGTTCTCGGCCGCGCGCCCGCCGGCCGCGACCGTCCAGTACGAGGCTTCGCCCTTGTACGGGCACCGCGTGACGCGGTCGGTCTCGTGCAGCCGGTCCATCGCCACGTCCGCGATGGGGAAATAGTGCACCGGCCCGTAGCCGGTTTCGCGGACCACGAGTGCGCGCGCGCTGTCGGCGACGGTTTCGCCGCCGAAGCGGACGCGGACGCGCCGCGTGCACGGTTCGATGTCGACTCGATGGTCGTCCGTCATGCCGTTCTCCTCCTCCTCGGCCGCCGTCGCGTCAGTGCCGGAAATGGCGGACGCCGGTGAACACCATGGCGAGCCCGCGCGCATCGGCGGCGGCGATCGCCTCGTCGTCGCGAATCGACCCGCCGGGCTGGACGACCGCCGTCGCGCCGGCCTCGGCGGCCACCGCCACCGCGTCGGGGAACGGAAAGAACGCGTCCGAGGCGACCACCGAGCCGACGGTGCGCGGCTCGCGCTCCGCCGCCGCTGCCGCCGTCTCGCGGGCCTTCGCCGCCGCCGCCCGCGCCGCGTCGAGGCGGCTCGTCTGGCCGGCGCCGATGCCCACCGTCGCGCCATCCCTCGCATAGACGATGGCGTTCGATTTCACGTGCTTGCAGACGCGGAACGCGAAGATCATGTCGTCGATCTCGCGCGCGGTCGGTCGGCGTGCGCTCACCACGTCGAGGTCTCCCGCGCCGATGCGCGCTGCGTCGCGGTCCTGCACCAGGAGCCCGCCGGCGACCGTGCGCACCGTACGTCCGCGGGCCGTTCGGTCGGCAAGGCCCCCCGTCAGCAGCAGCCGCAGGTTCTTTCGCGCGGCAAACAGCGCCCGCGCCTCGGCGTCGGCGGCCGGCGCGATCACCACCTCGGTGAAGATTTCGCACACCGCGGCGGCGGCGGCGGCGTCGAGCGGGCGGTTGAACGCGACGATGCCGCCGAAGGCGCTCGTCGGGTCGCAGGCGTGCGCCGCCTCCCAGGCCGCCGCCGCGTCCGCGGCGCGCGCCGCCCCGCATGGGTTGGCGTGCTTGACGATGACGGCCGCCGGCTCGTCGAAGTCGCTGGCGAGCGCGAACGCCGCGTCGGCGTCGGCGATGTTGTTGTAGCTGAGAGCCTTGCCCTGGACCTGTTGCGCGGTCGCCACGCCCGGCCCGGCGCCCGCGGTGGCGTAGAAGGCGGCGCGCTGGTGCGGGTTCTCGCCGTAGCGAAGCGCCCGGCCGGCGGCGCCGGCGAACGCCACCCGCCCGGGCGCTTCGACGCCGAGCCGCTCGGCGAGCCAGTTCGAGATCGACGCGTCGTAGGCGGCGGTGCGCGTGAACGCGGCCTGCGCGAGGCGGCGCCTGAGATCGCCGTCCAGCGCCCCGTCGGCGGCGTCCAGCGCGGCCGCCACCTCGGCGTAGTCGGACGGGTCGGTGAGCACCGCGACGAAGGCATGGTTCTTCGCCGCCGAGCGGATCATCGCCGGGCCGCCGATGTCGATGGTCTCGATGCACGCGGCGAAGCTCTCCTCCGCCGCCGCGGTGCGCTCGAACGGATAGAGGTCGACCGCCACGAGGTCGATGGACGCGATCCCGTGCGCCGCCATCTCCGCCCGGTGAGCTGTGTCGTCGCGGCGCGCGAGCAGCCCGCCGTGAACCACCGGATGCAGGGTCTTGACCCGGCCGTCGAGGATCTCGGGGAAGCCGGTGCGCTCCGCCACCTCGACCACCTGAAGCCCGGCCTCGCGGAGCGCCCGCGCCGTGCCCCCCGTCGACAGGATCTCGGCGCCGTGCCGCGCCAGCGTGCGCGCGAAATCGACGATTCCGGTCTTGTCCGAGACCGAAAGAAGCGCCCGCGCGACGCGCGCGGGGCCGCCCGCGGCGGCGGGAGCCGCGCCCGTCATCCCGTCCCCGTGATGCGGAAAACGCCGCTGGTCCGCACGTGCCGCCTCCCTCTGCCGTCGCCAACCGCCGGCGGCGAACCTACCACAACGCCGCGCCTGCGGCTCGCCGGCGCCGCCGGACCGCTTTCCCTGGACCCCGTGCCGCCGCCCGCCCCGCAGCCGGCGGGCAAGCGTGTTGCCCGGCCTGTCCGCGGCGGCTAGGGTCCGGCCCTCTGTGTTCCTTGCCGGACGATGATCGATGGCCGAGGCGCCGCGCCACGTCGGCTTGTTCGCGACCTGCCTGGTCGACCTGTTTCGCCCCAGCGTCGGCTTCGCCGCGGTCGCCCTGCTCGAACGGGCGGGGTGCCGGGTGAGCGTTCCGCTACAGACGTGCTGCGGCCAGCCGGGCTACAACTCGGGTGATTTCGCCAGCGCCCGCGCCCTGGCGCGCCAAGCCATCGAGGCGTTCGCCGGGGTCGACTATCTCGTCGCCCCGTCGGGAAGCTGCGCCGGCATGATCCGCAAGCACTATCCGGCCCTCTTCGACGACGAGCCGGAGTGGGCGGCGCGGGCGGCGCGGCTGGCCGGGCGCACGTGGGAGCTGGTCTCCTTCCTCACCGACGTCTGCGGCGTCGAATCGGTCGACGCCCGCTTCGAGGGAACGGTGACCTACCACGATTCCTGCTCCGGCCTGCGCGAGCTCGGCGTGCGGGCGCAGCCGCGCAAGCTGCTGGCGAGCGTGCGGGGACTGACGCTGAACGAGCTCGACGACGCCGAGGAGTGCTGCGGCTTCGGCGGCACGTTCTGCGTCAAGTATCCTGAGATTTCGCTGCGCATGGTCGGCGACAAGGCGCGCGCCGCGGCGGCCACGGGCGCCGGCACGCTGCTCGCCGGCGACATGGGGTGCCTGCTCAACATCGCCGGCAGGCTGGCGCGCGACGACGGCGCCCTCGCCGTGCGCCACGTGGCCGAGGTGCTCGCGGGACACACCGCCCAGGCGCCGATCGGCGGCACCGGCCCCCGATGAGGGTCGAGACGCCGCAGTTCAAGGAAAAGAGCCGCGAGGCGCTGGCCGACCCGCAGCTGCGCCGGGCGCTCGAGACCATGCAGGTCAATTTCTCCGGCAACCGCCGCGCCGCCGTGGACCGCCTGCCCGAGTTCGACGACCTGCGCGACCGGGCGCGCGCCCTCAAGGACCACACGCTGGCGCACCTCGACCACTATCTCGAGGCGTGGGAGGCGGCCGCGACCGCCGCCGGCACGACGGTCCACTGGGCCGCCGACGGCGACGAGGCGAAGGCGCTGATCGCCGACCTCTGCCGCCGCGCCGGCGGCACCGTCGTCGCCAAGGCGAAGTCGATGATCGGCGAGGAGATCGGCCTCAATCCCCATCTCGAGGCGGCCGGCTTCGAGGTGATCGAGACCGACCTCGGTGAGTACATCGTCCAGCTCGCGGGCGAGCCGCCGAGCCACATCATCGGCCCCGCCGTGCACAAGACGGTGGAGCAGGTGGCCGATCTGTTCCACGACCATCACGCGCGTCTCGGCCAAAGCCGCAAGACCGAGGGTCCGGCGCTCGTGGGCGAAGCGCGCGAGGTGCTGCGCGAGACCTATTTCCGCGCCGACGTGGGCATCACGGGCGCCAACTTCCTGGTCGCCGAGACCGGCTCGATCATCGTCGTCACCAACGAGGGCAACGCCGATCTGGTGCAGGGGCTGTCGCGCGTCCACATCGTCCTGGCGAGCGTCGAGAAGGTCGTCCCCAGCCTCGACGACGCGGCGACGATCATGCGCCTGCTCGCGCGCTCGGCGACCGGCCAGGAGATGGCCGCCTACACCACCGTCGCCACCGGCCCGCGGCGCCCCGGCGAGGGCGACGGTCCCCGCGAGGTGCACGTGGTGCTGCTCGACAACGGCCGCACCGGCCTGCTCGGCACGCCGTTCCAGGAGGTGCTGCGCTGCATCCGCTGCGGCGCCTGCATGAACCACTGCCCGGTCTACGGCGCGGTCGGCGGCCATGCCTACGGCTGGGTCTATCCCGGGCCGATCGGCGCGGTGCTCACGCCGGCGTTTGTCGGCATCGCGGCAGGCCGCCACCTGCCGAACGCGTCGAGCTTCTGCGGCCGCTGCGCCGAGGTCTGCCCGATGCGCATTCCGCTGCCCGACCTCATGCGCCGTTGGCGGGCGGAGGAGTTCGACCGCAAGCTGACGCCGCCGCGCCAGCGCTGGGCGCTTGGGCTGTGGTCGTGGGCGGTGCGCCGCCCGCGCCTCTACCGCGCCGGGGCGCGCCTCGCCGCGCGCGTCCTGGCGCTGCTCGGCGGCCGCCGCGGCCGGCTCAGCCGTCTGCCCGGCGCCGCCGGCTGGACCGCCGGCCGCGACCTGCCGGCGCCCGAAGGCGCCACCTTTCAGGCGCAGTGGGCGCGGCGCCGGTGAGCGCCTCGCGCGAGCGCGTGCTGGGGGCGATCCGCCGCCGCCTCGACCGCGGCCCGCTCGACGCCGCGGCGGCGCGCCGCCTCGATTCGCGCATGGCCGGCGCCGCCGACCAGCTCGTGCCGGCGCGCGCCGGCGGCGACGCGCCGGCACGCATCGCGGCCTTCCGCGCCCGCGCCGAGGCGGTGAGCGCGACCGTCGAGCGCATCGACGGGCTCGATGCCCTGCCGGGGGCGGTGGCGGCGTATCTCGCCGGTCGCAACCTGCCGGCGGAGGTGCTGGCGGCCCCCGATGCGCTGTTCGACCGCGTGCCGTGGCACGACCGCCCGGCGCTGTCGGTCCGCCGCGGTGCGCACGGGGAGGGCGATCTCGTCGGCCTGTCGCGGGCCCTGGCCGCGGTGGCCGAGACCGGGTCGCTGGTCATGGCCGGGACCGCCGCGACGCCCCACCTGTCCAACTTCGTGCCGGAGACGCAGATCGTCGTCGTCGCCGCGTCGCGCGTCGTCGGCGGCTTCGAGGACGTCTGGCGCACCGTCCGCGCCGGCGGTCTGCCGCGCACGCTCACGTTCGTGACCGGCCCGTCGCGCACCGGCGACATCGGCCTCAAGATCGAGCTCGGCGCGCACGGGCCCCGGCGCCTCCACGTCATCGTCGTCGATGACCCGGACGACGCGGCGTGAGCCTCCCGGCCTGACGGCCGAGGACCTGGCGCTGTGGCGCCATGCGACGAGCGGCGACGCGCCGCTGCGCGCGCGCACGACCGCGGATCCCGGCGCGCCGCCGACGAAGATGCCGGCGCCCGGCGTGCCCCTCGCCGAGGCCCCGCCGCCGCGGGCCGGGCGCGCTCCCGCCGCCGCCGCCGGCGTCGACGCCCGCACCATGCAGCGTCTCAGGCGCGGGCAGATCGCCGTCGAGCGCCGGCTCGATCTGCACGGCATGACCCAGGCCCAGGCGCATCGCGCCGTCTCCCGCGCCCTCGCCGCCTGTCAGGACGACGGCGTGCGCTGCCTGCTCGTCATCACCGGCAAGGGAGTGGGCGCCGGCGCCGGCGTCCTGCGCGCGATGCTGCCCCGCTGGCTCGCCGAGCCGCCGGACGCCGGCCGCGTCCTGGCCGCCGCCCCGGCGCGGCAGCGCGACGGCGGCGCGGGCGCGTTCTACGTCCTGCTGCGGAAGTCGCGCCGGCGCAGCGGCGGTGTATGATGGCCCATGACGGCCCGTGACGGCGCAATGCCGTTGCGCCGCCAGCCGGGGGGAGGACCTGCCGTGATCAGATCGTGCATGCTGGCCGTCGTCGGGGTCGGCGTCACCGCGGCGGCGTGGGCGTTCAGCGCCGGCGACGCCGCGAAGGGCCGGGAGATCGCGCTTGAGCTCTGCGCCGGCTGTCACGGCGTGCCGGACGGCGGCACCGCCGTCGCCGCGGCGCCCGCCTTCCTGGCCATCGCCGGCACCGACGCCGAGACCGTGAAGACGGCGCTGAAGCGGCCGCACTGGGACGGCGGGCGCCTGTCGCGCGGCGACGCCGCGCACGTCATCGCCTTCGTCGATGCGCTGCGGATGGAATGATGGGGAGAGACGCCATGAACGACGCGCAGAAGGGGCGGCGGGCCTTTCTCGCCGGAGCCGGGGCGGGCGCCGCCGCGGCCGCGTTTCCGGCGCCGGCGATCGCCCAGGGCCGCGTGCAGTGGCGCATGTTGACGACGTGGCCGAAGAACTTTCCCGGCGTCGGCACCGCCGCGCAGCGCATCGCCGACCGCATCGGCGCCTTGTCGGACGGGCGCATGGAGGTCAAGCTGTTCGCCGCCGGCGAGTTCGTGCCGGCGTTCGAGATGTTCGACGCCGTCCGCGAGGGCAAGGCCGACATGGGCCACGACGCGCCCTACTACTGGATCGCCAAGCAGAAGGCGTGCGCGTTCTTCTGTTCGGTGCCCGGCGGCCTTACGCCTTGGGAGCACATGGGCTGGGTCAACTACGGCGGCGGCCAGGCCCTGTGGGACGAGCTGTACGCCGAGTTCGGCCTCCGCGCCTGGCTTGCCGGCAACGCCGGCATGCAGATGGTCGGCTGGTTCCGCAATCCGATCGCCTCGCTCGCCGACCTCCAGGGCCTGAAGATCCGCATGGCCGGCCTGCAGTCCGAGGTGCTGAGCCGGCTCGGCGCGACCACCGTCAACCTGCCCGGCGGCGAGGTCATGCCGGCGCTGCAGTCGGGAGTCATCGACGCCGCGGAGTGGGGCGGCCCGTGGATGGATCTCGCCCACGGCTTCCACAAGATCGCCAGCTACTGCTACGGCCCCGGCGTGCACGAGCCCGGCGCGTCGCTGTCGCTGGTCGTCAACCGGGAGCGTTACGACGCGTTGCCCGAGAGCCTGCAGCGCATCGTGCAGGCCGCCGCCGAGGTCGAGAATTCGCGCCTGTTGAGCGAGTTCACCGCCAAGAACGCGCTGGCGATGGAAGAGCTGGCGAACGTGTACGGCGTCAGCTTCGAGCGCCTCCCCGACGACGTGCTGCGGCGCTGGTTCGAGGTCAGCGAGGAGGTGAACGCCGAGGCCGGCGCCGGGGGCGACATCAACCGGCGGATCTACGAGAGCTGGCAGACGTTCCGCCGCCGCTCGCTCGCCATCGCGCCGCTGTCGACGCTCGGCTTCATGCAGAGCCGTACCGTCTGAGACGGCGCCGGCGCGGGTCTATTCGGCGGCCAAGGCGGCCTGGCCGTCGTCCAGCAGCCCGGCCGCCGCCAGCGCCGCGCGCAGGCGGTCGATCTCGGCCGGCGGCAGCTTCATCAGCGGCGGCCGCACCACCGCCTTGTCGAGCTTGCCCTGCAGCACCAGGCATTCCTTCATGCGGTTGTGCATGTCGAGGAAGGGCTCGGCGTAGAACGCCTCCGCCAGCGGCCAGATGCGCTCGTTGAGGGCCTGGGCGCGTGTGAGGTCGCGGGCGCGGACGGCCTCGAACAGCGCCACCTGCAACCCGGCGATGACGCTGCCGGCGCCCGACAGCAGGCCGTTCGCCCCCATCGTGAGCGACGCCATCAGCCACGCCGAGTGCGTCGTCAGCAGCGTCACCGGCCGCGGCAGGCCCTGGAGGACGCGCGTGTGGCGCTCGTGCAGCGCCGGGTCGTTCGACCAGTCCTTCATCGCGGCGATCGTCGGCACCGCCTCGAACAGCTTGAGCAGGGTGTCGAGCGGATAGCCGAGCCCCGTCGCCGCCGGGTACTGGAACGCGATCAGCGGCAGGTCGGTCGCCCCGGCGATGGTCGAGAAATGCGCCAGCGCCATCTCCGGCCGCAGGCGCCCGCCCATCGCCATGCTCTGCGGCGGAAAGACGAGGAGCGCCGAGGCACCCTCGTCGTCGGCCATGCGGGCGATGCGCGCCGCCTCGTGGCTGCCGTCGGCGTAGACGCCCGAGATCAGCGGCAGCCGGTCGCCGATCTCGTCGAGCGAGAAGGCAAGCGCGCGCCGCTGCTCGTCGAAGGTGCACGCGTGCACTTCCGAGGCGTGTCCGTTGACGGTGATCGCCGACAGCCCGCCGGTGGCGGCCACGTCGCGAAGGTGCGCCCGCGTCGCCGGCTCGTCGATCGAGAAGTCGTCGCGAAACGCCATCAGGGTGGCGGGAATCACCCCCGCCGGCCGATAATCGGAAAATCGCCGCATCGCTCGCCTCCGGAACGGAAGAGCCCAGTCTACTCCCGCCCCTCCGCCGCCGCCAACTGTCACCCCGGCCGGAGCGCAGCGGAGAGCAGGCGCCCGGTCTTCCCGGGGGGCGTCGTGCCGCTGGCTCTGGACCCCGGGTCAAGCCCGGGGTGACAAGAGAGGAACGGGGCAGGTGCCGTTTGTCCCCAACTGTCACCCCGGCCGGAGCGCAGCGGAGAGCCGGGGTCCAGTCTTCCCACGACGCGGCGGTCGGCGCGGCCGGGGCTCACGGGTCCGGCCGGCGCGCGGCCCGCGCCGCGTAGCGCCGCGCAGCGTCCATCTTGTCGAGCTGGTGGCGGAAGTCGCAGTAGCGCGAGACCGCCCGCCCGGCGCGGGTCGTCGTCGCCCGGAGATCGCGGGACAGGACGCGGACGCCGTCCCTCAGAACCCGGTGGTAGAGGAGGATCGGCGCCTCGTTCAGCACCACGACGTCGACATCGTTCGTCTCCAGCGCCGCCATCAGATCGGTGGTCAGCTCCGCCCGGTAGCCCCACGCGCCGTCGTCGGCCCGCGACTCGTCGACGTAGACCGCGACGTCGATGTCGCTGTCCGGCCGCGCCTGCCCGCGGGCGCGCGAGCCGAACAGGTAGGCCTCGAGAATCTCCTCGCGCCCTTCCAGCGCCCCCGCGAGGCGCGCCAGCAGCCGGCCGTCGGCGCCCCCCGGCTCGGCCGCCGGCCCGGTCACGTCGCCGCCACCGCCGCCTCGGCGCCGCCCTGGGCCGCCGACAGGTAGCCGGCGTAGATGACGGCGATGGTGTCGGCAGCCAGCGCCGAATCGCTCTCCACCGCGTCGCCGTACGCGACCGAGCGGTAGAACGCCTCGATCTCCTGCGGGAAGCCGGTGAAGTGGTCCTCGTCCGGCGCGGTGAACGCCCATCCCTGCTTGGTGCCGGTCTTCTCGACCACGTAGATGTCGCGAAACTGCGAATCGACCGGGTTGTAGGTCTGCATCGCCGTGTTGGGGTTGATGTTGCACACCGCCCGGTGGTTGTTCGCGCACACGTCGAGCCAGTTGTGGATGCCGCCCATGACGATCTCGGAGGCGAAGATGTCGGCGATCGTGCCGTCGGCGAAGACCACGTGCAGGGCGCCGAAGTCCTCCACGTCGCGGTAGTCGGTGCGCAGGTGGCCGGCGTCGCGGAAGGCGGCGAGCCGCGTGATCTCGTGCGTCCGCGCGCTCACCGCAGCCGGGCGGATGGGAACCCCGTCGCGCGCCCGGCCCTCGACCCGCTTGAGGTACAGCGCCGCCGTCAGCGGGTGGCACGCCTTGCCGATCAGCGAGCCGCCGCCGGCCAGCGCCCAGACGCCGTAGGCCGGCGAGTGCGAGCCCGAGTGCGCCTCCTCGCCGTGCATCCACAGGATCTGCGCGCCGGTCTTCTCGACGATCTCGCGCTCCTTCTGGATCGCCGGCGCGTAGACCCAGTTCTCGGCGTAGTGGATGCGCCCGGCGCTTGCCGCCTCGGCCTCGCGCATCCGCGCCACCGAGGCCAGCGCCGCGTCGTGCATGGCGCGCGGGTCGCTGGGGTCGAAGGCGCCGGTCAGCGGCTTCTCGACGATGGCGTGGCGGCCCGCCGCCAGCGCCGCCGCCGCCACCGGCTCGTGCGCCGCGGGCGGCGCGCAGACGTGCACCACGTCGGCGGCGTCGATCAGCGCCTCGAGGTCGGCGACCGCCGGCACCCCGTGCGCGGCGGCGAAGCGCTCGGCGTTCGCCGTCGTCGGCGAGTGGACGCCGACGACGTCGACCAGCGTCCCGTGCACCCGCGCCATGGCGTCGATGTGCAGCTTCGCCGCGAACCCCGAGCCGACGATGCCGGCGCGCACCGTCTTCCTCTCGCGCATCCAGTCCTCCCCGCCGCGTTGACGGTCGCGGCCGTTCCCCATACCGTGGCGCCATCCATCCTACCCGGAGTGCACGATGGCCGCACCGCTGACGCTTTCGGAACGCGCCGACGCGCTCGAGGAGCGGCAGATGCGGGAGCTCGGCGAGGCCGTCGTCACCCGCTCGCTGCTCTACAACCTCGCCGACGGCGAGCGCTCGCTCGGCCCCGGCTTCGAGACCGGGCGGCGCCTGCTGATGGGCGACGACCCGCGGCTCCCCGCCATGCCCGAGGCGCCGACGCTGTTCGACTTCTTCCGCTGCCGCCTCGCCCCGGCCCAGCAGCACCTGTTGCAGAGCGCGCGGCTGGCGCGGAAGAACGGCCTGCCCGGCAACATGGTGCTCGCCTGCCTGCTGCACGATATCGCCATCGCCGGCTTCATCCGCTCCGACCACGGATACTGGGGCGCCCAGCTCGTCGCGCCCTACGTCGACGAGGAGGTGAGCTGGGCCATACGCGCCCATCAGGCGCTGCGCTTCTTCGCCGACGAGTCGGTCGGCTACGCCTACCCGCCGATGTACGCGAGCTTCTTCGGCCCCGACTACGAACCCGAGCCCTACATCGTCGCCGAATACGAGCGGGCGCGGAAGCACCGGTGGTACATGTCGGCGCGCATGATCTGCGTCAACGACCTCTACGCCTTCGATTCCGACGTCGTGGTCGAGCTGGAGGAGTTCGAGGACGTGGTGGGGCGTCATTTCAGGCAGCCGCCCGAAGGTCTCGGGAACGACAATTCACCCTCGTCGCACATGTGGCGCACGCTGCGCCGCCCGTGCAACGCGCTGTAGGCGGAGGAGAACGGCCATGACCATCGCACGCCACGACATCACCACCGGGCCCGGGCCGCGCATGAGCAAGTGCGTGGTGCGCGGCGATACCGTCTACCTCTCGGGCCTCGTCGCCGAGGACACCGACGGCGACATCGCCAGCCAGACGCAGCAGATCCTCGACGGCATCGACTCCTATCTGGCGCGCGTCGGCAGCGACAAATCGAAGCTGCTGCACGCCAACCTGTGGATCGTCGACATGGCCGAGTTCCAGGCGATGAACGCGGTGTGGAACGCCTGGGTGGACCCCGAGAACCCGCCGGTGCGCGCCTGCGTCCGCGCCGATCTGGCGAACCCGAAGTACCGCGTCGAGATCATGGTGACCGCCGCCCTTTGACCCCGCCCGCGGGACGCCGCGTGAAACCGGGGAGGCGCCCGCCGGCGTTGGCCGTCGCCGCCGTGCTCGCCGCCGCCGCGTCCCTCCCGGCGAGCGCCCAGCAGACCTTCGTCACCATCGGCACCGGCGGCGTCACCGGCGTCTACTACCCGACCGGCGGCGCCATCTGCCGCCTCGTCAACAAGGGCCGCGCCGAGCACGGCATACGCTGCTCGGTCGAGGCCACCGGCGGCTCGGTCTACAACATCAACACGATCCGCTCAGGCGAGCTGGACCTCGGCGTCGTCCAGTCCGACTGGCAGCACCATGCCTGGCACGGGACCTCGAGCTTCGCCGACGCGGGTCCCTTCGAGGGCCTGCGCGCCGTGTTCTCGCTGAATCCCGAGCCGGTCACCGTCGTCGCGCGGACCGACAGCGGCATCGCCCACATCGACCAGCTCAGGGGCCGGCGCGTCAACATCGGCAACCCCGGCTCCGGCACGCGGGCGACGTGGGAGGTGCTGGAAGCGGCGCTCGGCTGGACGCGCTCCGACCTCAAGCTCGCCGCCGAGCTGCGCTCCGCCGAGACCGGCCGCGCCCTCTGCGACAACAAGATCGACGCCTATTTCTGGCTCGTCGGCCACCCCTCCGCGCTGACCAGCGAGACCGTCGGCACCTGCGGCGCGAGGCTCGTCCGCGTCACCGGGCCGGCCATCGACCGGCTGCTCGCCGACAACGCCTTCTTCCGCCCCGCGGTCATCCCCGGCGGCATGTACGCCGGCAACCCGGATGACGTGGAGACCTTCGGCGTCGGCGCCACCTTCGTGTCCTCGGTGCGGACGCCGGCCCGCGTCGTCTACGAGGTGGTGAAGGCCGTCTTCGAGAACTTCGACGGGTTCCGGAGGTTCCACCCCGCCTTCGCCGGCCTGGTCAGGGAGGAGATGGTCCGCGATTCGCTGTCCGCGCCCCTGCACGACGGCGCCGCGCAGTACTACCGGGAGGCCGGGCTGCTGTAGGGTCCGGTGCCCGGCGGCCGCGGCATGAGCGACGACCGGACCCCTTCGCCGCCACCCGGGCGCGGCGCGGCGCCCGCGGCGGCCGTCACGCCCGCGGGCGCCCGGCGGCTGGCGGGACGGACCGCCGCCCTCGTCGCGGCGACGGCGTTCGCCTGGTCGGTCTTCCAGCTCTGGATCGCCTCGCCGCTTCCCTACGCCCTCGCCGGCGTCGTGCCGCTGCCGAACGACACCGACACCCGCGCGATCCACCTCGCCGCCGCGCTGTTCCTCGCCTTCCTCGGATATCCGCTCAGGCGGCGCGCGCCGGGCGCTCGCGTTCCCGCCGCCGACTGGGCGCTCGGCGTGGCCGGCGCCGCGGCCGCCCTCTATCTCGCCGCCTTCGCCGACTCGCTGGCCGCGCGTCCCGGGCTGCCGACCGCCGCCGATCTCGCCGCGGCGGCGGTCGGTCTCGCCGTCGTCCTCGAAGCCTCGCGCCGCGTGCTCGGCCCGCCGCTCGCCGTCGTCGCCCTCGTCTTCCTGGCCTACGTCTTCCTCGGCCATCTGGCGCCCGAGGTCGTCGCCTGGAAGGGGGCATCGTTCGCCAAGTCGATGTCGCACATGTGGCTCACCCAGGAGGGAGTCTTCGGCATCGCCCTCGGCGTCTCGACCGACCTGATCTTCCTCTTCGTGCTGCTGGGCGCGCTGCTCGAGCGCGCCGGCGCCGGCAACTGGTTCATCTGGGTGGCCTTCGCCCTGCTCGGGCACCTGCGCGGCGGCCCGGCGAAGGCCGCCGTCGTCGCTTCGGCGGCGACCGGAATCGTGTCCGGGTCGTCGACGGCCAACGTCGTCACCACGGGCACCTTCACCATTCCGCTGATGAAGCGGGTGGGGCTGTCGGCGGAGAAGGCGGGGGCCGTCGAGGTGGCCTCGTCGACCAACGGCCAGCTCATGCCCCCGGTCATGGGCGCCGCCGCGTTCCTCATGACCGAGTTCGTCGGCATCGGCTACCTCGAGGTCGTCAAGCACGCCGTCCTGCCCGCCGCCGCCTCCTACGTCGCGCTGCTCTACATCGTGCATCTCGAGGCCGCGAGGGCGGGCATCGAGGGGTTGCCGAGGCGCGTCGCGCGCTCCCGCGGCGCCCGCCTTCTCGGCCTCGCCACCGCCGCCGCCGGCGCCGTCGTGCTGTCTGGCGTCGTCTACTGGGGCTTCGGCTGGACCAGGGGCGCCTTCGGCGGCGGCGGCGCCTGGGTCGCGGCGGCGCTTCTCGCCGGCGCCTATCTCGCCCTGCTGCGCCTCGCGAGCCGCGTTCCCGATCTCCCTCCGAGCGGCGAGATGCGCGAGCTTCCCGCGCTCGGGCCGACGGTGGCGTCCGGCCTCTACTTCCTGCTGCCCGTCCTGGCGCTGGTCTGGTGCCTCGCGGTGGAGCGGTTCTCCGCCGGGCTCTCGGTGTTCTGGGCCTGCGTGCTCATGATGGCGGTCCTCCTCACCCACAAGCCGCTCAAGGACCTCATGCGGGGCCGGCGGGCGGTCCCGGCGCGCTGCCGGGAGTCGCTCCGCGACCTCGCCGGCGCGCTGGTGTCGGGCGCCCGCACCATGGTGGCCATCGCGGTCGCGACCGCCGCCGCGGGGATCGTCGTCGGCACCGTCACCCTGACCGGGATCGGCCTCGTGATGACCGGGTTCATCGAGTTCGTCTCCCTCGGCAACGTCCTCCTGATGCTGGTCTTCACCGCCGCCGTCTGCCTCGTTCTCGGGATGGGGCTGCCGACCACCGCCAACTACGTCGTGGTGTCCTCGCTGATGGCGCCGGTCATCGTCTCCGTCGGCGCCGACAACGGCCTCGTCGTGCCCCTCGTCGCGGCGCATCTCTTCGTCTTCTACTTCGGGATACTCGCCGACGACACGCCGCCCGTCGGGATCGCCGCCTACGCCGCGGCGGCGATCTCCAGGGGCGACCCCATCCGCACCGGCCTCCAGGGGTTCGCCTACGACATGCGGACGGCGGTCCTGCCGTTCATGTTCGTCTTCAACACCGAGCTGCTGCTGATCGAGGTGACGGGCGCGCTGCACGCGCTGGCGGTGGCGGCGTCCGCGGTCGGCGCCATGCTCCTCTTCGCCGCCGCCGTCCAGGGCTGGTTCGTCACCCGCAGCCGGCTGTGGGAGTCGGCGGCGCTTCTTCTCGTCGCCTTCACCCTGTTCCGGCCCGGGTTCTGGATGGACCTCGCCGCCCCGCCGCTGGAGCCGCTGCCGGCGGCCGCGGCACTCGCGACGGCCGAGGCGGCGCCCGACGGGGCGCAGCTTCGCCTCCGG
Organism: Alphaproteobacteria bacterium; assembly: GCA_965243325.1. Taxonomy (GTDB): domain Bacteria; phylum Pseudomonadota; class Alphaproteobacteria; order UBA7887; family UBA7887; genus JANQOH01. The sequence continues at coordinate 279,927 of CBDEUQ010000001.1, forward strand.
GTGCGGGGCGAGACCCTGGAGGGCGAGGCCGTCGACCGGGTCGCGGTGCTGCCGCTCGGGCCTGCGGGCGCCGGCGGCGGCGAACGCCTGCGCGCCGCCGCCGGCCTCGCGCTCCGCGACCAAGGCGGCCGCGTCTTCGTCGACGCGCTCGCCTTCGGCGGCGCGGCGGCGAAGCAGAAGCTCGAGCTCGACTGGGAGGTCGCCCAGGTGCTGCAGAAGAGCGACCGCCCGGCGCGGCAGTGGATGTACCTGCCGGCCCTCGCCCTCCTCGCTCTGGTGTGGGCCCTGCAACGCCGCCGCGTGCGGGCCTGACGCCGGGGGGCGGCGTGCCGCGTGGGCTGGACCCCGGGTCAAGCCCGGGGTGACAGAAAAGGGTGGGGCGGCCGCGTTCCCCTCCACTGTCACCCCGGCCGGACCGCAGGGAGAGCCGGGGTCCACCTTCCCGGGCGGCGTTGTGCCGTGTGGGCTGGACCCCGGGTCAAGCCCCCCGGGTCAAGCCCGGGGCAGGCTCCGGTGACAGGAAAAGGCCGGCCTCCCCCTCGATTGTCACCCCGGCCGGAGCGCAGCGGAGAGCCGGGGTCCAGTCTTCCCCCGGAGCCGTCGTGCCGCTTGCTCTGGACCCCGGGTCAAGCCCGGGGTGACAGGAAAAGGCCGGCCTCCCCCTCGGTTGTCACCCCGGCCGGAGCGCAGCGGAGAGCCGGGGTCCAGTCTGCCCACGTGCGACGGGCGGGCGGAAAAAATTTATCCGCGACTATGTGCGACTACCTGCGACGGTCGCGGGAAGGGGAGCGGCGATTCATCGCGGCGACCGTAGCGGCTCGCGCCGGCCGCCGGCAGCGGACCATGGTCCGCCGCTATCGCGCGTGGACTCCCGGCAGCGCCGTCTCCAGCGCCCGCAGCAGACCCTGGTCGGGCACGCCGGTGACCGGCAGGCCGGCGTCCCGCTGGAAGCGGCGGATGGCGGCCCGCGTCCTGCGGCCGGCGATGCCGTCGACGGCGCCGTTGTAGTAGCCGCGCGCGGCCAGCAGGTGCTGCACGTCGGCGACCGGCGGGCCGCCGGCGGGCGGCGCGGCGAGCCGCAGGCTCTCGAGCAGCTCGCGGCTGGCGCGCCCCGTTTGCGGCAGGCCGGCGTCCCGCTGCCAGGCGCGGATCGCCGCCCGCGTGCGCGGCCCCTCGACGCCGTCCGCCGGCCCCGGCGCGTAGCCGTTGCGGATAAGCTCGCGCTGGATGCCGGCGACGTAGGCGCGCCCCATCGCCCGCGACATCTCGTCGACCGTCGTCTCCATCGCGGCGACCGCGGCGGCGGGGGCGAGCGCCGCCTCGTGCGCCCCCGCCGCGAGCGCCAGCGCCGCCGCCGCCAGCAGCCGTAGCGCGGCCTTCCGATGCCTCTCGTTCATGCCGTCCGCCCGCGCTGTCCGGCCCGCCGCCGCCTCAGATCGCCAGCCAGCCGCAGTCGACGGGCAGCAGGATTCCGGTCACCGCCGACGAGGCGGGCGAGCAGAGATAGAGGATCGCGCCGGCCATCTCCTCCGGCTTGGCGAAGCGTCCCATCGGCGTCCGCTCTTCCAGGTACGCCTGCACCTCTGGGTTCTCGCGCAGCGGCAGGGTGAGGTCGGTCTCGGTGTACGTCGGCGCGATGGCGTTGACCCGCACCCCGCGCCGCCCCCACTCGGCGGCCAGCGAGCGGGTCATGTTGACGAGCGCGCCCTTGGTCGCGTGGTACGGCAGGTTCGGGTGGTAGCCGCCGCCGGTCACGCCCATGATCGAGGAGACGTTGACGATCGCCCCGCGGCCGTTGGCGAGCATCGTCCGCGCCGCCGCGCGCGAGCACAGGAACACCGACGTCTGGTTGACCTTGACGAGCAGGTCCCAGGTCTCCGTCGGCAGCGTCTCGGTGGCGTCGCGGCGGGCGATCCCGGCGTTGTTGACCAGGATGTCGACGCCGCCGAACGCCGCGCCGATCTCGTCGAACGTCCGCTCCACCTGGTCTTCCTCGCTGGCGTCGCAGACCCAGGCGCGCGCGCCGCCGCCGATCTCGTCGGCCGTCCGCTGTGCCGTGTCGCCGTCGATGTCGAGCACCGCGACCCGCGCCCCCGCCTCGGCCAGCGCCCGGCAGGCGACGCGCCCCAGCCCCTTGCCGCCGCCGGTGACCGCGGCGCGCTCGCCGTCGAGGCGGAACTGCGCCAGGACCGAGAAATCCGAATCGTTCATGGTTCGTAGGCCCGCCCGCCGGTTTCAGAACTTGCCGAAGCGCCGGTACGCCTCGCTCGGGTCGACGCCGGAGAGGATCGCCTCGCGCACCTTGTCCTCGGCGCTGACCGCCGCCTCCGCCTCGGCGATCACCGCTTCCGCCTCGGCCGCGGGCACGATGACCACGCCGTCGCGGTCGGCGATCAGGTAGTCGCCGGTGGCGACGTCGACCGCGCCGATGCGCACCGCGCCCCCCATCTCGCCCACCCGCCAGCGCCCGGCGATGTCGGCCGGGGTGACGAACTTGCAGTAGACGGGGAAGCCGAGGTCGGCGATGAACCCGGCGTCGCGCGTGCCGCCGTCGACGACGAAGCCCAGCACCCCGCGCGACTTCAGCGTCTCCGCCGACAGCTCGCCCATCAGCGCGATGGTGTCGTCGTTGGCCTGGCAGACGACGACGTGGCCGGCCGGCGCCGCCGACAGGAACGCCGTCCACGCCAGCAGGCTCTCGTCGCGGTCGAGCCCCGGCGTGCGCGTGCCCGTCATCGTCCACACCCGCCCGGCCAGCGTCGGCCCGGGGTCGAGGGCGCGGATCTCCGGCGGCAGCGCCTGGTCGGGCAGGCCGCGGGCGGCCAGGGTGTCGAACACGACTCCGGTGTAGAGCTTCTCCAGCCGGGCGGTGAGGGGGTCCATGGTCGCGCTCCTTCTACTCAACCGCCGGTTCCAGCGCCCGGGCGAGGCGCCCGGCCGCAGCGCGGGCGAAGATCAGCGTCTGGGCGCGCCGCGCCGCCGCCGCCATGCGGACTTCCGGCGCCGCCCGCGCCACCTCGCCGCGCCAGCGGTCGGCGACCACCGCGCCGACCTCGCCCGGCAGCCGGTCGAGCGGGAAGCCGGGGCCGACGGCAACGTAGAACCAGTCGCAGAACGGCAGGTACTCGGGCCACTTGCCGTCGGCGCGCCAGTCGGCGAGGCCGGACTTGACCTCGGCGACGGCGAAGCGCCCGCGCCCGTCGAGCCCGATCACGTCGACCCGCCGCCCCGAGGCGAGGCGCAGCTCGGCCAGCGTGCGGAAGCCCATCGCCTCGAACAGCCTGGCCGTGCCGCGGGCGATGTCGCCGGCGGCCTCCGTCGGCGCGCCCGCGAGGTCGGGGCGGCTGCCCGGCACGCGCTCGCCCGTCGGGCGCAGCGGCGCCGGCGGCCGCCGGCTGCCGGCGAATGGAAGAACGTGCTGCACGCTGCCTGCCGGCGGCTCAGGTCAGGAAGATCGCCATGAGCGCGAGCGTGACGACGACGAGTGCGGTCGTCGCGGCGGTCAGCTTGACGAACCGGCTCCACATCAGCCGGTGCTCTTCGAGTTGCTGGTTCGGATCGTAGCTCATCGCCGGTCCCGGACGCTCGTTTCCCCTTGCCGTGCCGCGGAAAATACCCGACCCCGCCGCCCCGGACAAGGCGGCGCCGTGCCGCTGGCTCTGGACCCCGGGTCAAGCCCGGGGTGACAGAAAAAAGGATGTCGCCCCGGCTTGACCCGGGGCCCAGTCTGCCCCGAAGCGCCGCGCCGCTTGCCCCAGGACCCCGAATCGTCGCCGCGCTCCGTCGCGCTGACATGTGAGGAGCCGCCCGCCCCCCGCCCGCCCTCCACTGTCACCCCGGGCTTGTTCCGGGGTCCAGTCTGCCCCGAAGCGACGTACCGCCTGCCCTGGACCCCGGATCGTCGCTACGCTCCGTCCCTCGGGTCAAGCCCGGGGCAGGCTCCGGTGACAGGTGAGGGGCGGGGCAGGCGCCGTTCGTCTCCCGCTGCCGCCTCGGAACTCCGCCTCGCGCGCCGTCGTCGGAGGCGGGCCCGGTCCCCGATGCGCCGGCGCCTCGCAGGCGATCCGGGCTATATGGCCCAGCCCACCAGCGCTCCGATCGCCGCCGTCGCCGCCATCGCGAGCACGCCCCAGACGGTCACCCGGGCGACGGCCTTGGGGATGTCGGCGCCGCCGATCCGCGCCGAAACCGCGCCGAGCAGGGCGAGGCTGAGCAGGGAGGCGCCGGAGACCACCGGGATCGCCTGCCCGTGCGGGGCGAGCGCCACGGCGGCCAGGGGAAGAAACGCGCCGATCGAGAACGCCGCGGCCGAGGTCAGAGCCGCCTGAACCGGCCGCACCCGGGTGGTCGTGGCGATCCCGAGTTCGTCCCGGGCGTGCGCCGCGAGAGCGTCGTGATCCATCAGCTGGGTCGCCACCGTTCGGGCCAGCTCCAGGTCGACGCCGCGCTCGACGTAGATTTGCGCCAGCTCCTCGTGCTCCGCCTCGGGGTTCGCGTCGAGCGCCCGGCGCTCGGCCCTGAGGTCCGCCCGCTCGGTATCGGATTGCGAGCTCACCGATACGTACTCGCCCGACGCCATCGACATGGCGCCGGCGACCAGCCCCGCCGTGCCGGCGATCAGGAGGTCGGTGCGGTCGGTCGAGGCGGCGGCGACGCCCACCACCAGGCTGGCCGTCGACACGATCCCGTCGTTCGCTCCCAGGACGGCCGCGCGCAGCCAGTTGATTCGGTGCACGTAGTGACTTTCGTGATGGTGATCGGGCGTGTCCATGCGGAAGGTTCCTGCGGTTCGACGGCGGGCCGGAAGAGCGGATTTTACAACGACGCAGACGCGCCGGGTGCAGTCGTGTGCGGGGGCGCCGCCCGCGGATCGCGGCCGCGGCGTCGGCGACGTCCGCGATCGCCGCGACAGGAGGGCGCGGCCTCCACTGTCACCCCGGGCTTGACCCGGGGTCCAGTCTGCCGCGACGCGCTGCGCCGCTTGCCCCCGGACCGCGGATCCTCGCTGCGCTCCGTCCGGGGTGACAGTATGGAGCCGGGGCCCAGTCTTCCCCGGCCGCGTCGTACCGCTGGCTCTGGACCCCGGGTCAAGCCCGGGGTGACAGGTAAGGGGTGGCCTGTCCCCCCACTGTCACCCCGGCCGGAGCGCAGCGGAGAGCCGGGGTCCAGTCTGCCCCGAAGCGACGCGCCGCCCGCCTTGCCCGCGGCGGCGGGGCGCGGCTAATGTGGGCGCGCGGGCCCGCCCGGACATCCGTCATGCCGTACTTCGTCTACATCCTCGCGAGCCGGCGCAACGGCACCCTCTACGTCGGCGTGACCAACGACATAGCCCGCCGCGTCTTCGAGCACCGCGAGGGCCAGGCCGGGTCGTTCACCGGCCGGTACGGCGTCCACCGGCTGGTCTACGTCGAGGCGCACGACGACATCCGATACGCCATCCAGCGGGAAAAGCGCATCAAGCGCTGGCAGCGGCGCTGGAAGCTCGACCTGATCGAGCGGCGGAACCCGGACTGGCGGGACCTCTACGAGGACATCGGTCTGTGAAGCGCTCTCGGGCGGCGCCGTGCCGCTTGGTCTGGACCCCGGGTCAAGCCCGGGGTGACAGGTTGGGGTGGGCCTGTCCCTCCATTGTCACCCCGGCCGGAGCGCAGCGGAGAGCCGGGGTCCAGTCTGCCCGGGGCCGCACGCCCCCCGCAGCGTTTCGCAGCCACCCTCGGCCTGCTATAAGGCGCACGCGCAACGAGGGAGGGCGGGGATGAGCGATCGGATGACCGTCGGCGAGGTCGTCGCCGCGTTCCTGCAGGCGAGCGGCGTCGACACCGCCTATGGCGTGGTCTCGATCCACAACCTGCCGATGCTCGACGCCATCGCCCGCGGCAACGCGGTGCGCTTCGTCGCCGCCCGCGGCGAGGCCGGGGCCGGCCACATGGCGGACGCGCACGCCCGCGTCTCCGGCCGCCTCGCGGCGCTGATCACCAGCACCGGGCCCGGCGCCGCCAACGCCGCCGGCGCCCTGGTCGAGGCGCGCTTCTCCGGCACGCCCCTTCTGCACGTCACCGGCCAGACCGCGACCGGCAACGTCGACCGCGCCCAGGGCGCCGTGCACGACGTGCCGCAGCAGCTCGACATGCTCGATTCGGTGTCGAAGTCGGCGTACCGCGTGCGAAGCCCCGAGACCGCGCTCGGCACGCTGACCCGCGCCGCCGCCGAGGCGCTGACCCCGCCGACCGGCCCGGTGAGCGTCGAGATCCCCATCGACATCCAGCGCGCCACCGTGCCCCGCCCGGCGACCCTGGAGACGCTGAGCCTGCCGGTGCCGCCGCCGATTCCGCCGACTCCGGAGGCGCTGGATGCGCTGGCGGCGGCGGTGCGCTCGGCCAGGCGGCCGATCCTCTGGCTCGGCAGCGGCGCCCGCGGCGCAGGCCGCGCGGTCCGGCGCCTCGCCGGCCTCGGCATCCCCGTGGTGACGAGCTGGAAGGGCCGCGGCATCCTGCCGGAGGACCATCCGCTCACCCTCGGCTCGCTCAACGGCACGCCCGAGATCGAGCGCTTCTACGCCGGCCTCGACATGATGGTCGTCGCCGGCTCGCGCCTGCGCGGCCAGGAGACCCGCGACCAGTCGCTCGCCCTGCCGCGCCGCCGCGTCCAGATCGACGTCGACCCCGCCGCCGACGGCCGCGCCTACGACAACGAGCTGTTCGTCTGCGCCGACTGCGCGCTGGCGCTCGACGGCCTCGCCGACCGCCTCGACGGCGCCTCGGTCGACCCCGGCCTCGCGGCAGAGACCGCCCGCGTCCGCGCCGCCGCAGACGCCGCCTACCGCGAGTCCCTCGGCGTCTACGCCGACTGGGCCGACCAGCTCCGCGCGGCGCTCCCGCGCGACGGCATCTTCGTCCGCGACATCACGCTCAACCACACGACGTGGGCCAACCGCATCTTCCCCGTCTACGGCACCCGCGACAGCGTCTATCCCGCCAGCGCCGCCATCGGCCCCGGCCTGCCGCTCGCCGTCGGCGCGGCGCTCGGCGGCGGCGGCCGCAAGGTGGTGGCGATGACCGGCGACGGCGGCTTCTGGCTCTCCCTCGCCGAGCTGTGGACGATGGTGCAGGAGCGCGCAGAGGTCGCGCTGGTGGTGATGAACGACGGCGGCTACGGCGTCATCAAGCAGATTCAGGACCGCATGTACGGCGGCCGCCACCACTACGCCGACATGGCCGGGCCCGACATCGAGCGGCTCTCGGGCCTCGCCGGCCTCCCCTACCTCAAGGTCTCCCGCGGGGACGAGTTCGGCGCCCGCGTCGCCGAGGCGCTGGAGCTCGACGGGCCCTCCCTCGTCGAGGTGGACATGGCGGCGGTGGGGCCCTTCCCGCCCTACTTCGTGCCGCCCCCCTACGTCGCCGCGGAGGGGAGCCGATGACCCGCGCCGACTACCTCTTCACCAGCGAGTCGGTGTCCGAGGGCCACCCGGACAAGGTGTGCGACCGCATCTCCGACTCCGTGGTCGACGCCTATCTCGCCGCCGGCGACCCCGACGTCCGCGTCGCCTGCGAGACCCTGGCGACCACCGACCTCGTCGTCGTCGCCGGCGAGACCCGCGGCCCCGAGATCCCGCCGGCCGAGATCGAGCGCATCGTCCGCGCCGCGGTGCGCGACATCGGCTACGAGCAGGAGGGGTTCGACTGGCGCACGGCCGAAGTCGACGTGCGCCTCCACGCCCAGTCGGCGGACATCGCGCAGGGCGTGGACGATTCCGGCAACAAGGACCTCGGCGCCGGCGACCAGGGAATCATGTTCGGCTACGCCTGCCGCGAGACCGCGGCGCTGATGCCGGCGCCCATCCACTTCAGCCACGAGATCCTGCGCGCCCTGGCCGAGGCGCGGCGGTCGGGCGACGAGCCCGGCCTCGGCCCCGACGCCAAGAGCCAGGTGACGCTGCGCTACGCCGGCGGCCGGCCGGTCGGCGCCGCCTCCGTCGTCGTCTCCACCCAGCACGGCGAGGGGCTGGACCAGGCCGCGGTGCGCGAGATCGTCCGCCCCTACGTCGCCCGCGTCCTGCCCGACGGCTGGATGTGCGCCGAGGACGAGTTCTACGTCAACCCCACCGGGCGCTTCGTCATCGGCGGCCCGGTCGGCGACGCCGGCCTGACCGGGCGCAAGATCGTCGTCGACACCTACGGCGGCGCCGCGCCCCACGGCGGCGGCGCGTTCTCGGGCAAGGACCCGAGCAAGGTCGACCGTTCGGCCGCCTACGCGGCGCGCTATCTGGCCAAGAACGCGGTCGCCGCCGGGCTGGCCGACCGCTGCACCATCCAGCTCGCCTACGCCATCGGCGTCTCCAAGCCGCTCTCGGTCTACGTCGACACCCACGGCACCGGCGCCGTCGACGACGACCGTCTCGCCGCCGTGATGCGCGAGGCGGTGGACCTCTCGCCCCGCGGCATCCGCGACCGTCTCGGCCTCGTCCGGCCGATCTACGCGCGCACCGCCGCCTACGGCCACTTCGGCCGCGCGCCGGACGGCGACGGCGGCTTCTCGTGGGAGCGCACCGACCTCGTTGACGACCTCAGGAGCGCCTGCGGCTGAGCGCCCGCGGCCGGCGGCGCTCTACGGCCGCCGCCGCGGGCCGAGGCTCCGCGCCCGCCGCCGCGCGCTCGTCGCCGGCCTGCTGCCGAAGCTCCGCGTCGACCTGCCCGCCGCGGGCCGCATCGCCGACGCGCGGGCGGCGTTCGGCGCCGGACCGCGCGCGCCGGTGTGGCTCGAGATCGGCTTCGGCGGCGGCGAGCATCTGGCGTGGCAGGCGGCCCGCAACCCGGACGCCGCCTTCGTCGGCTGCGAGGCGTATCTGAACGGCATCGCGAGCCTGCTGGCCCTCGTCGAGGACGACGGCCTTGGCAACGTCCGCGTCTTCCCCGACGACGCGCGGGCGCTGGTGGCGGCCTTGCCCGGCGCCTGCCTGGAGCGCGTCTTCGTCCTCTTCCCCGACCCCTGGCCGAAGCGCCGCCACCACCGCCGGCGGCTGCTCCAGGCGGCGTTCGTCGACGAGCTGGCGCGCGTCATGGCCCCCGGCGCCGAGCTCCGCCTCGCCACCGACCACCCGGGCTACTGCCGCTGGATCCTCGCCCGCCTGCTCCCCCACCCCGCCTTCGCCTGGACCGCCCGCACCCGCCCGGAAGGCTGCCCCGAAACCCGCTACGAACAAAAGGCCCGCCGCGCCGGGCGGCCCGCCATCTGGCTTCGTTTCGTGCGGCGGTGAGGGGCGTCGTGCCGCCGGCTCTGGACCCCGGATCGTCGCTGCGCTCCGTCCGCGGCGACGGCCGAGGAATCCTCAAGCCCCGCTCCACCCTCCACTGTCACCCCGGCCGGAGCGCAGCGGAGAGCCGGGGTCCAGTCTTCCCCGCCGCCGTCGTGCCGCTGGCTCTGGACCCCGGGTCAAGCCCGGGGTGACAGGAAGGGGCGGGACAGGCTCCGCATCCTGCGACGCTGAGGATGACGTGGACGATTCGGCGACTATCGGGCATAAACAGCAAGCGAGGAGGCGGGCATGGCGCTGATGCTGGCGAAGACCTACGATGCGCTCGTCGCCGCCGGCGCGCCGGAGGACAAGGCGCGCGCGGCGGCCGAGGAGATCGCCGGCTTCGATGAACGGCTGAACCGCATCGACACGAAACTGTCGGTCATCGACACGAAACTGTCGGTCGTCATTGCCGGGCTGCTGCTCGTCGTCGGCGGGGTGGTGAAGCTCATTTTCGACATGCCCGGCCCGGCACCGTGACCGACGAGAGGCACCTACCCGCGAAGTCGAGATAGCGCACGGCCGCCCCCCAACTGTCACCCCGGCCGGAGCGCAGCGGAGAGCCGGGGTCCAGTCTGCCCCGAAGCGACGTGCTGCCTGCCCCGGACCCCGGATCGTCCCCGTCCGGCTTCAATCGCGTGCATCCTGTTCGGCGATGCCGGCGAGTTCGACCGGAGGGCGGTCGGGGAAGCGGGCGATCAGCGACAGGCTGCCGCCCATTGCCTCCACCGTCCTGCGCAAGGTGGACAGCAGGAGGTCGCTCCGCTTCTCCAGCCGGGAGACGGCATCCTGGCTGATGCCGAGCTCGCGCGCGACGTTCGCCTGGGTCAGCGCGCGGGCCTTGCGCAGCTCGCGCAGCGTCATCTCCTCGCCGACCAGCCCGGCTGCCCGTTCCTCGATCCTGCGCCGTCGCTCCGGGGGCAGTTCCGCCATCATGTCGTCAAGACTCACGGTCATCGCGTTCTCCCTTCATCGGCGATTGCGGGCAAGGTGCCGGTCGAACCGCTCGTCGGAATTGACGCCGCCCCCTCGGTTGTCACCCCGGCCGGAGCGCAGCGGAGAGCCGGGGTCCGGTCTGCCCGGAAGCGGCACGGCGCTTCACACGCTCGCCCCGTGCCCGCGCCGCGCCGCCGGGAGCTGGGCCAGCACCGCGCCGGCGACGACGAGGACGCCGCCCGCCGCGTGCCATGCCGTGATCTCGCCGCCGAGGGGGACGATCATCGCCGCCACGTAGACCGGCACCAGGTTCTGGTGCATCGAGCCGACGGTGACGCCCAGCATCCGCGCCCCGGCCAGCCACAGCACGATCGAGACGCCGTTGGCGACCGCCGCCAGCCACAGCACCAGCGCGACCGAGGCGGCGGAGAACTCCAGCCGCGGCGGCACCAGCCCTGTGGCCAGGCCGACGCCGACGACGGCGCCGACGACCGCCGCCGCGCACGTCGTCGTCACCGCCGTCTTGCCGAGGTCGGACAGGCGGGAGAGCCTGAGCACGCAGCCGCGCGAGTACCAGACCCAGCACACGTTGGCGGCGACGACGAAGATCTCGCCGCCGAGCAGGTCGAAGCCGCCGCCGCCGGTGCCGCGCAGCGCGACGACGACGGCGCCGGCGACCGCCAGCGCGAGGCCGGCGGCGACGGGCCGCGTCAGGCGCTCGGTGCGCGCCGCGACGCCGATGACGGCGGACGTGAGCGGCACCGTGGCGGCGACGATGGCGACCGTGAGCGGGTCGGAGAAGGCGATGCCGAGGACGATGAACAGCGCCGCCCCGGCGAGGCCGAGGCCGCCGACGCGGAAGCCTTGCCCCCACGGCGCCCGGCGCAGCTCGCCGAGGCGCCCCTGTAGCGCCAGCATCAGCCACAGGAAGGGGACGGCCGCGACCAGGCGCGCCGCCGTCGCCGGCAGCGGGTGCCACGTCTCCAGCAGGATGTCGGTGAGCGGGAACGTCGTCGCCCACGTCGCCATGCTGAGGACGGTGACCGCGTTGCCGCGGAGCCGCGTCCCGCCCTTGCCGGCGCTCCCGCCTTCCCGCGTCGTCGCGCCGATCGGCCGGCTCCCGTTTCCGAGGCGGCCCGCCGGGGGCCGCGGTGCCGCGAGGGTGCTCGCGGGACGCCGCCGTTGCAAGCGCCGCCGCAAAGAGAAAAAGGGGCGGCGCCGGAAGCGCCGCCCCTCCGAGAAGGGCCTGTGAGCTTGGGTTCTGGTGCGCGAACCCGCGCCCCGGTGTCGGTTGGCGAACCTACTGCACGTTCGCGCCGAACGCGCCGACCATGCGGCCGTCTCCGCCGAACGTCGAGACGAACGTGCCCGTCGCGACCTGCGGAACATTGTCGTCGTCGTTGTCATAAAGCGTTCCGGACCATTGGCCGGCGGCATCGGCTTCCATTTCGCCGATGGTCCACGTCGTCATCTTGGCATCGCCGGTACCGTCGTCACCAAGAATTGTTCCTGTGTCGCCGACGCCCTGCTCCATCAGCTCGACCGACCAATCACGCGCCATGCCGTCCGCACCCATGAAGTTGTCGATGGTGCCGGTGATCATATCGTCGCCGAAATCGGCCTCAAGCATCGCCCTCGCGGTGAAGTGGCCGGCATCGTTCGTTCCACCGGTCGAACTGCGGAGAGCGTACTTGCCGGCAGCGCCGCCCATGTACGTTGCCGTTCCCATAAGCGTGCCGATGGCAGCTGCTGCTGGGACGGCACCTCTGTTCGCCGTGAAAGCGCTTACGGTGACGGTCTCGCCGTCCTCGGATGTGTGAATCCACCAGCCGTAGGAGGCATAGATTGCGTCCGGCACATCCATGAACCGGGCTTCAGGATTTGTCGGCTTGAAGGTCCACGTCCCGCCCGCAAGCGTGAATCCCATTTCGGCTACGGTAGCCGTGCAACCAACGGCGCGGTCGGTAGCTGTGCAATAGTAGGTGCCGGGCACACCGCGGTAGCTGCCAGTGAGCATGATTCTCACGTCATTTTCACCCGGCTTGAACGCCTTCAGCCCTGCAGACTGGTCAAAGCTTGGGCTTGCAACTCGACTCGCCGCATGGCCAGTGAGGGTAGTAACGTCCGCCGTTTCGCCGGTCGTTGCGTCAACCGCGTAACCACCATTGGCGGTATCGTTGAACTTTGCCCCCTCCGTCGGCTCGCCGACATTCGAGTAGACGACCGCCTCGTAGGTGCCGACGTCGCCGTCGGGCTCGGCCATGAACATCATGCCTTCCCAGCCATAGTGGTCGGCGACCATCACGTCGTCGTCTTCCGACAGATTGACTGCGGCTGCGGTCCCGATCACCACCCCAATTAGGCTATTGTCCGTGGCGTCGTATGCGGCGGTCCTGGTGCCATCTCCAGTAGCCGCCAAGGGCTCGGCACCGATGCCGGCATACAGCTTCGCGGCCGTTGCGGCCATCATGGCGGCGTCGGCCTTGCCGGCCTCGTCCTCGGCATCGTCGAAGGCCTCTTGCGCCGTCTGGATCGGCATCGCCGCGTTGTCCGCCTCTCTCTGGTACGGAGCCTTTTCGTCGTCGGTCAGGTCCGCGCCGTCCGTGAGCGCCATCTTCAGATCGTCGAGGGCGTCGTTGGCGTCGTCGAGGAGCGCCTGCGTGGGTGTTGCGCCGGAAAGCGCCGAGAGTGCGGCCTGAAGGGCCGTGGAAGCGCTCGACAGCGCAGCCATCTGGTTCGCCCGGCGCGTATCGGTGTCGATCCCGCCCTGCGCCATGTCCACGGCATCCACGGCGTCGTTCAGCGTCGACGTGTACATCATCTTGTCGGCGTCGCTCACGTCGACCGCATTGGTCAGCGCCTGACGAAGTGCGACGATTCCCGCCTTGGCCGCGTCGACCAGATCCTGGGTCGACAGGTCGGACGTGTCGATCATGCCGGCGGCGTCCATCAGAGCCATTTTCTGGTCCGCCTCACGCCCCGCGGTCGCGATCATATCCAGTTGGTCGTCGAGCAGGTCCATAAGGGTCGCGGCCTGTGCGCCGGTGATCGCGTTCTTGTCGATCGCTTCGTAGGCCGCGTTAGCGTCGTCCGCCGTGGTCGCGGCCATGATTGCCGCCTTGCCCCGCGCGTACGCTGTCGCGGCCGCGATCTCCGCCAGTTTGTCGTTGAGCGCGTCCATGAGGCTCATGGCCTCCTGGGCGGTGATCATGGTCGGGTCGATATCGTCGTAGGCGTCCTGGGCTTCCGCCGCCGTCATGGCAGCCATGATCGCCGCCTTGCCCTCTTCATACGCCGACGGCATGGGCTCAACCGCCGCCGCCACCGCCGCCGCCGGTTGATCCCGGGCCGACGGCGTACGAGGCCGGGAAGATGGCCATCATGGAAGCCGAAACGGTGGAAGCCGCGCAGATGGCCCACGCCGCGGTGGACCCGACCATGATCACCGCCCAGGAGGCGATGAGCCTTCAGATGGCGCTCGACGACCGCGTGGCGATGATCCTGGCCGCGACAGCGTACGAACGGGGCAAGCAGGCCATCATGGACGCCACCACGGCGGCAGAGGCCCGCATGGCCTACGATGCGGTGGATCAGGCCGCGATCACCGGCGCACAGGCCTTGGAACTTGCGCAATTGCGCGACGACCGAGTGGACGCGATCGAGAGCGCGGCGCGCGAGATGATGCAGAAGCAGGATCTGATGGACGCCGCCGGCATGATCGACACGTCCGACCTGTCGACCCAGGCCTTGGTTGACGCGGCCAACGCAGGAATCCGTGCCCTTCGGAACGCGCTGGACGCCGCGGACGACGTGAGCCAAGCCGACAAGGACATGTACCAAGGGCAACTGGACACCGCCATTGGTCTGGTGGACACGGCGCAGGGCGGGATCGATACCGCGACGCGCCGGATGAACCAGATGACTGCGCTGTCTGATGCCTCCATGGACCTTCAGGCTGCGCTCGCGGCGCTGTCTGGCACCACGCCCACGCAGGCGCTTCTCGACGCCGCCAATTCGGCCCTCACCGATCTGAACGACGCGATCATGGGGGGCGACGACCTGACCCCCACGGAAATAACTCCGTACCAGAGAGAGGCGGACAACGCGATGGCGCCGATCCAGACGGCGCAGACCGCCCTCGACAAACTGAACCAGGATGAGCAGGATAAAATGGACGCGGCCGCTCGGGCTGTTGTGACCGCCGCGGCCAAGACCAAGCAGACGGCGATGCAGGCTGAGGCGGATCAGACGACGGACGCCGGCCTTGGCGGTACGGCCAGGACGGATGCCGAGTTCGCCGGCGGCAGCGACGCCAACTCCGACGGCGACACCTCCAACGATGTGTACAGGGTTACCATCTCGCGCGACAGCGCCGGCACGGAGGTGATGATCACCGATCCGGATCAGAACCAGAAGGCCGACGCCAAGTTCGAGGACCAAATGGCGGGGCTGGATGACGGGCGCTTCATGTTCGTCCGCACTCAGGACGAAGATGAGGACGGCAACGTCGAGGAAGAGGTCGTGATCGTCGGAACCGACATCAGGGCTCCGAGGACGATTGCGTTTGCAAAGGTTATGGGTCAGGCCCTGGACGCCCGTGACCTCGACGTCAATGTGGACGCCGACGGGGACGGCGACGTCGACAACGACTTCACCGCTCTCGCGGTTGATGAAACTTCTGCTGACGTACGCGCACTGGTCATGTCACCAGCCTTCCCCCTCACCGGAGACGCCGTGTTGACCTTTGATTTCGATGTCACCACCACCAACACGGACGAAGCTGACGAGGTCGCCGGCACGTATAACGGTTCGCCGGGCACCTATCGGTGCAATGGAGGCGCTGCGTGCACGGTGACGATTGACGCGGATCCGAGCGATGCCACAAAGCGGATCATCACCGCGATGAGCGATGGTTGGGTCTTCATACCTCGTGCGGGCGCCACTACCCAGGTCCCGGACACCAGCTATCTGCACTACGGCTTCTGGCTGAAGAAGACGACCGACGAGGACGACGTGCTCATGTACAATGAGGTCGAGACCTTTGCCGGCGCGTCGAGCGGCCTTCCCGCCAGCGCTGATGTTAGCTCCGTCCAGGGCACCGCTTCCTACGAGGGCGACGCAGTCGGCGTCTATGTCCACCACGTGCTGAGCGAGGGCGGCGGCATGATCGATTCCTCGACCTCCGGCCACTTCAAGGCTGATGCCAACCTGACGGCAACCTTCAGTCAGATAAGCACGGGTCCGAATGCGAATTCGATCGCGCCGAATGTGCTCAACACCGTCACCGGCACCATCAACAACTTCACCCTGTCCGGTGGGGAGATGCAGGATTGGTCGGTGAACCTCGCCAGGGGTGCCATTGATACCACCGATCAGGACACCTTCTCCGGCATGGCCGAAGGCGGCGGGACGTCGGGTTCCTACAGCGGCACGTTCCACGGAACGCTCGACGCGACTGATGTAACCGTCCAGCCCAGTGCTGTGGTTGGCGAGTTTAACGCCAACATGAGCAACGGCTCGGTTGCCGGAGCCTTCGGCGCGAACGCGCAGTAGGTTTGCCGGCCGACACCGGAGCGCGGGTTCGCACACCAGAACCCAAGCTTACAGGCCCTTCTCAGAGGGGCGGCGCTTCCAGCGCCGCCCCTTTTCTCTTTCCGGCGCTGCTTGCAACAGCGGCGGGCCGCAGGGAGGGCCGGGGTCCAGTCTTTCCGGGCGGCGCCGTGCCGCTTGCTCTGGGTCAAGCCCGGGGCAGGCTCCGGTGACAGTTGGGGGCGGGGCAGGCTCCGGTGACATGAAAGCCGCCGTTCGTGCTCCGTCCGCGGGCTGTGCCTGCTATAATCGCGCCGATTCGCCGCCTCTGCGGTAAGGCAACAGGGCCGGGCGCGCGCATGGCCACTCACCCGCCTGAGGCTTGTCGGTTTCCAGTCGTTCGCCGGTCCGGCGGAGATGGCTGTCGGGCCCGGTCCGGCGAAAACCCCGCGCCACGAACACGAAGCCGTATACGGAAACCGGAGCGGGCGCCCGCGGGCGGCGGCGGCGTTCGCGGGCGGCGTTGACGGGAGGGTCGGACGGCATGGGCATGATCAGGGTTCTGACGACGATGCTGGGCGCCGGCGCGCTGGCGCTCGCGCTCGCCGCCTGCAGCGGCGGCGACGGCGGCGGCGGATCCTCCGGGGGCGGCCGGGCCGACGCCCAGCGGGCGATCGTGGAGGCGGCGATCGACAGCGCCAGGGCGGCCGTCCGCGTCCTCTCCGACAGCTCGTCCGGCGCCGCCCTCGCGACCGCCGAGGGCGCGGTCGCGGCGGCGAAGACGGCGGTGGCGGACGCCGACGATCTCTCCGCCGACGAGCGCCGCGCCTACACGACGACGATCGAGGTGATAGAGGGCATCCTCGACGCCGTCCGGCCGGGGATCGTGACGATGCTGTCGCAGGAGCCGCAGCGGCTGTCCGCGGCGCTGGCCGGCACCCGCATCGCGAACGTCGCCGCCGTCGTCCGGCACGGGGCGGCGCCCGCGATGTCGGGGACGGTCCCGGGAACCCCGGCTGTCGCGGTCGCCGGGCTCGAGACCGCCGCCGTCGGCGCCGCATCGACCGTGGGGGGCTGGACGCGGGGCGTCTGGGCGGCCGCCGACGAGGCGGCGGGAGTCGAGGACAGCGTCGTCCTCTACACCAACGTCGAGGCCGACGGCACCATCCCCTTCAGCGGCGAGGGGGGCAAGTACGACGACACCAACGGGCTCGACACGGGCGGCAACCTGCCCGTCGTCGCCGGCACCGACGCGATGCTGATCGCCTCGCCGGACTTCCCCACCGGACCCGGAATCCGGACGCACGCCGAGGACGGCGACCCCGACGCGACGGTCGCCGGCACCTTCGACGGCGCCGCCGGCACCTGGACCTGCACGCCGCCGGCCGGCGGCGCCTGCACCTCTTCGGTCCGCGACGGCGGCGGCATCGACCTCGCCGGCGGCTGGACCTTCGTGCCGGCGCCGGGCGCCGTGGTGGCGACGGCGGACGCGGAGCACCAGTATTTCGGCTGGTGGCTGCGCAAGACCGGCAGCGCCTACGCCGTCGGCGTCTTCCATGCCGGCGCCGGGGCGGCGGCGGACGAGTTCGCCGACCTCGCGGCGTTGCAGGGCACGGCGACCTACCGCGGCCCGGCCGCCGGGCAGTTCGTCATCATCCCGCAGATCGGCTCGGCCTCGGCCGGCGCCTTCACCGCCGCCGCGGAGCTGGCGGTCGACTTCGGGAGCGCCGCCGACGCCGGCATGGTGACGGGGACCGTCGACGGCTTCCGGGTCGAGGGCCAGGCGATGCCGTGGTCGCTGGAGCTGCAGGCGGCCCAGGTCCACGCCGACGGCCGCATCGCCTCCGGCGCCACCGTCTGGACCGTGGACGGCCGCGCGGCGGGCAACACCGCCGCCTGGAGCGCCCGCTTCCACGACGTGAACGCCGACCGGGTGCCGACGGTGGCGACCGGCACCTTCGACGCCCTCTACGACGACGTAGGCCGCCTGACGGGAGCCTTCGGCACAACGCTGCAGTAGGAGGGGGCACGGGCGCCGACTGTCACCGCGGCCCAGCCTCCCCCGGAAACGCCGTGCCGCCTGCCTCAACCCGACGCGAGACCGGACTGCAAGGCGCCGTGGGGGAGGATCGCGCCGGCTCAGGTCCTGGGAATGAGGAGCACGCCGGGGAGGCTTTCGAAGTGACGGTCGCAGGTCAGCAAATCGGCGTCATGCGCACGGGCGGTGGCGAAGATGACGGCGTCCGCGGTTGCGAGGCCGTGCGTGCGGCAGGCCTCGGCGGCGGCGAGAGCGATCTCCGTGTCCAGGGGGGCGACGCTGCAGACCTGGGTGAAAGCGATCACCCGATCGGCCTCGTCCTCGCCACGCTCCCGGGTGAGCCACTTCGCGAGCTCGAGCTGGACCATGGTCGGAACCAGCCAGGCAGACTGCTCCGGAAGGCGCTCCGCGACGGTCTCTCCCACGGGCGAGCCGATCAGCCACTCGATCCAGGCCGAACTGTCGACCAGGCGCATCAGAGGCGATCCGAACGATCGCGGTAGCCGTCCGTCGCGGCGCCCTCGGCGATGCCGGCGAGCGCGTCGCGATCCGGGACCGGAACGAGGAGGACGCCGGTTCCCTTGGGGATGAAGGCGAAGATCTGCCCGGCTTCCCACCGCCGGGCCGTTCGCACCGCCTTGGGGATGGAGATCTGGAACTTGGACGACAGGGTCGCTGTCTTTGCCATGGTCGTAACCTTTTCCGATCGATAAGGGAAACGTAAGAAACAAACAGGCTCGGTTCAAGGCCGTCGTGCCTCCGGGAGCGTCAAACGTTCAGGCGGGGTTTGCCGGTCCGGGGCAGGCACCGGTGGCAGGAAAAAATGTCACCCCGTCCGCCCCTCAACTGTCACCGCGCCCCAGCCTCCCCGGCCGCGCCGTGCCGCTGGCTCTGGACCCCGGGTCAAGCCCTACTGGATTCACACATTTCCGGCTCCTGCCAGAGCGAGGTTGTAGCCGAGCTGTATGGTCCTGAATTCGTACAGCCCTTTCAGCATGACCACGGGCCCTGGCTTGCCGTAGTAGCCGGTCCAGCCGCCCAGGCGTGCGCAGACCCAGGCGGCGAAGGCGAGGGAGCCCGGCGGATGCGGGTTCTTCTGCCTTTCGGTCCCGCCCTCGAGCGTGGCCGAGACGGCTTCGAGGGCGGTCCTGTCGGCCTCGTCGAAGACGTCACTGAGCGGCCGCCCGCCCTCGCCGTCCCGGTCCTGAACGAGTTGCAGGCAGGAGACGCCGGCGACCAGCGTCATGGCGCAAAGGACCCGGAACGGGGCGGTCTCCATGGAGACCGCCTCGATGTCGAACCCCTTGGTCTTGACGGTGCGGAACAGCTGCTCGATCGTCCAGCGCCTGCGGTAGAGCCGGGTGATCCACCGGGCCTGGTCGTGCGTCTCGACCCGGTGGCTGGTCAGCAGCCGCCAGTGCGCGGGCTGCACCGACGCGGGCGGGTCGAGTTCGCGCGCCTCGACGAGGAAGACGGGCTGGGACTTCGGCGCGCCGGGCTCCGCGGGCCGGTGCCTCGGGCGCCGGAGCGTGACCGCGCCGAAGCGCACCGAGATGCGGGCCGTGCGCGCCTTCTGGCCGGGCCTGGCCGGCAGGTCCACCGCATGCGCCTCCTCCGGCCTGCCTTCCAGGCCGTCGAAGAGCTTGCCCCCGCCGTCGGCGAGGACGCGGTCCTGCGCCGCCCGAACCAGGACGTCCATGCCCTCGGGCCGGCAGGCGAACATCTCGTAGATGTCGCCTTCCCGGTCCGCCACCGCGGTCACGCGCGCCGCCCCCGCTTCCAGCAGGCGCGCGCTCTCCTGCATGCCGTCGAGCCAGCGCCGGCTCTGCTTGTCGCAGAGCGGCGCATGCTTCGACGCCTTCTCGCCGCCGCACCGCTCGATCACCTGCGTGGCGGCGAGGCCGAGAAGGGCCCCAGCCTCGGCCTCCACCGCGATCGTGGCGTGGCCGACCACGCCCGTGCCGCCGCCGCTGTCGCGGAAGGTCGTCGTGTCCTGTATCGCCAGCACATGCAGGCCCGCGACGCGGCCCGCCGTGCCCCGCGCGGCCTGCTCCACCACCCTCTCCACGGTCACCTTCCCGTTCCGCAGGAACCGCCCGATGCGCACCTCGCCGGCGCGGTTCCCGCCCACGCTGCGGACGGAAATGCCCCGCGGACCGCGCCTGACGAGCCGGTCGTGCAGGAACCGCCCGGCCTCGTCGACGCGCCGGTCCCCGAAATGCGAAGCCTCGCTGTCCATCGCCCGTCGCTCCCGTCTTCCATCCAACGCCGGGAACGGTATGAATCACAGGACACGGCTCAGGGGAATCCCCCCTTCAACACTCTCCGGAGGAGATGTGTGCATACGGTAGGGGTCAAGCCCGGGGTGACATGTGAGGGGAAGGGGCCGCCGTTCCCCCTCAACTGTCACCGCGGCCCAGCCTTCCCCGGAAACGCCGTGCCGCTTGCTCTGGATCCCGGGTCAAGCCCGGGATGACAACAAAGGGGGCGCCGACGCTCCGCCCACCCTCCACTGTCACCCCGGGCTTGACCCGGGGTCCAGTCTGCCGCCAAGCGCCGCGCCGCTCGCCGTGGACTCCAGATCGCCGCCGCGCTCCCTCCGGGGTGACAGGTGGGGCGGGGCCCAGCCTCCCCGGGCGTCGCCGTGCCGCTGGCTCTGGACCCCGGATCTCCGCCGCGCTCCGTCCGGGGTGACAGGTGGGGCCTGATATAATCCCCCCGATTCGCCGCCCGTACGCCAGGGCACAAGGGCCGGGCCCGCGCATTGCAACTCACCCGCCTGAGGCTTGTCGGTTTCAAGTCCTTCGTCGACCCGGCGGAGATCGCCGTCGAGCCGGGGCTGACCGGCATCGTCGGCCCCAACGGCTGCGGCAAGTCCAACCTCGTCGAGGCGCTGCGCTGGGCGATGGGCGAAAGCTCCGCCAAACAGGTGCGCGGCGGCGAGATGGACGACGTGATCTTCGCCGGCGCCGGCGGCCGCCCGGGGCGCAACGTCGCCGAGGTGCGCCTCGCGCTCGAAGAGCGCGGCGGCGGCTCGCTCTACCGCATCGACGGGCGCGACGTGCGGGCGCGCGACGTGCAGCTCCTGTTCGCCGACGCGGCCGGCGGCGCGCGCGCCGCGGCGCTCGTCGGGCAGGGCCGCATCGGCGCCCTCATCGGCGCCCGGCCGGTCGAGCGGCGGCAGTTGCTGGAGGAGGCCGCCGGCATCGCCGGGCTGCGCGGCCGCCGCCACGAGGCCGAGCTGCGCTTGGCCGCCGCCGAGACCAATCTCGGGCGCCTCGACGACGCCATGGCCGAGCGCGGCGCCCGCCTCCAGGCGCTCCGCCGCCAGGCCCGCCACGCCGCCCGCTACCGCAGCCTCAGCGGCCGCCTGCGCCGCGCCGAGGCGGCGCTCTACCACCATCGCTGGGCGCTCGCCGACAAGGCGCTGGCCGAGGCCGCGGCGGCGCTCGACGCCAGCGGGCAGGCGGTGGCCGGCCTGACCCGCGCCGCGGCCCGCGCCGCGGCGGCTGAGGCGGACGCGGCGGCGGCGATGCCGGCGCTGCGGGCCGGCGAATCGGAGGCGTCGGCGGCGCTCCAGCGGCTCGAGGTCGCGCGCGAGACCCTGCGCGGCGAGGCCCGCCGTCTGGCCGAGGCGGTCGCCGCGGCGCGGGCGCAGCGCGGCGACGCCGCCGCCGACGCGGCGCGCGAGCGCGAGCTGGAAGCGGAAGCCGACGCCGCGCTCGCCCGCCTCGCCGACGAGGCCGGGCGCCTCGGGCGCGAGCGCGCGGCCGAGCGCGGCCGGCGCGAGCGGGGCGGGGCTGCGCTCACCGCGGCGCGCGCCCGCGTCGAGCGCCTCGACGCCGCCGCGTCCGCCGCCGGCCGGGCGCTGGCCGAGACCGCGGCCAGGCGCGACTCGCTCGTCCGCCGCGCCGCCGAGCTCGACGCGCGCATGGCCACGCTCGACTCCCGCGCCGCCGCCGCCGAGCGCGAGCGCGCGCGCCTCGACTCCGAGCTTGCCGACGGCGGCGCGCTCGCCGCCGCGGATTCCGCGCTCGCCGCCGCCGAGCGCCGCGCCGCCGCCGCCGCCCGCCTTCGTGACTCCCGCCGCGCCGAAGCCGCGTCTGCTGCGGCGCGGCGCGATGCCGCCGACGCCGCCGAGCGCGCGGCGCGCGAGGCCCAGCGCGCCGCCCAGGTCGCCCACGAGCGCGCCGCCGCCCGCCACGACGCCCTCGCCGCGACCCTGGAGACCGGCGACCGGCGGCCGCTGCTCGACCGCATGGAGGTGCCGGCCGGCCTCGCGCTGGCCGTCGCCGCGGCGCTCGGCGACGACCTGCTGGCGAGCGACGACCCGGCCGACGCGGGCGCCGCGGCGCACTGGCGCCCGCTTCCCGCGCCGCCCGCCTCAGCCCTGCCGGCCGGCTGCGTGGCGCTCGCCGACCTCGTGCGCGCGCCCGCCGTCCTCCGCCCCCGGCTCGCCCAGGTCGGCCTCGCCGAGCGCGCCCGCGGGCCGGCGTTGCAGGCGGCGCTGGCGCAAGGGCAGCGGCTGGTCAGCCGCGAGGGCGACCTGTGGCGCTGGGACGGCTTCGCCGCCGCCGCCGAGGCCCGCGGCGGCGCCGCCCGCCGGCTCGCGCAGCGCCGCCGCCTCGCCGGGCTGGCGGACGAGGCCGCGGCGCTCGCGGCCGGGCGCGCCGCCGCCGACGAACGCGCGTCCGCCGCCGCCGCCGCGCTCGCCGCCGCCGCCGGCGTGCGCGACTCCGCCCGCGCCGCCGAGGCGCGCGCCACGGCTGAGGCCGAGCAGGCGGCGCGCGAGGCCCGCTCGGCCCGCGCCGCGCGCGACGCCGCCGCCGCCGGTCTCGCCGCCGCCCGTTCGCGCCGCGCCGGCGTCGACGAGACCGCCGCCCACATCGCCCGCGACCGCGCCGACGCCGCCGCCGAGCGGGCCGGGGCGGCGCGCGCCGCCGCCGCGCTGCCGGCCGCGGCGGCGCTGGAGGCGGCGGCGACCGCGGCGCGCTACGCCCGGCGGACGGCGCGCAACGACCTCGACATTCTCGAGCGCCGCCGCGCCGCCGGCGCCCGCGCGGCCGAAGCGCTCGACCGCCGGCTGGCGGCGATCGACTCCGAGGCCGCCGACTGGCGCCGCCGCCGCGCCGCCGCGCGCGATCGCCGGCGCGCGCTCGACTCCCGCGCCGCCGCGCTGGCCGGGCGGCTCAGCTCGCTGGAGGCCGAGCCGGCGCGGCTCGAGGCCCGCGGCGCGGCGCTGGAGCGCGACGTCGAGGCCGCCGCCGCCGCCCGCCGCGAGGCCGGCGATGCCCTGGCCGCGGCCGAGTCGCGGCTCGCCGCCGCCGACCGGGCGCTGAAGAAGGACTCCCGGGCGCTGGCCGAGGGCCGCGAGGACCGGGTGCGGGCCGAGGGGGCGCAGGAGAGGGCGCGCGCCGTCGCCGCCGCCGCGGCGGAGCGCATCGCCGAGGCGTTCGACTGCCCGCCCGAGGACTGTCTCGCCGTCGCCGGGGCCGAGGAGTCCGACCGCCTCGACGACACAGAGCGCCTGGAGCGCCGCGTCGCGCGCCTGCACCGCGAGCGCGACAGCATGGGCGCGGTGAACCTCCGCGCCGACTCCGAGGCGGCGGAGCTCGATACCGAGATCGACGCCATGCAGCGCGAGCGCGACGACCTGCTGGCCGCCATCGGCAAGCTGCGCGCCGGCATCCAGGCGCTGGACCGCGAGGGGCGAGCGCGCCTGCTCGCCGCCTTCGAGGCGGTCAACGAGCGCTTCTCCGCCCTCTTCGAGCGCCTGTTCGGCGGCGGCCGCGCCCACCTCCGCCTCGTCGGCAACGACGACCCGCTGGCCGCCGGGCTCGAGGTCATGGCCAGCCCGCCCGGCAAGCGCCTGCAGACCCTGTCGCTGCTCTCCGGCGGCGAGAAGGCGCTGGCCGCCCTGGCGCTCTTGTTCGCCGCCTTCCGCACCCGGCCGGGGCCGATCTGCGTCCTCGACGAGGTCGACGCGCCGCTCGACGACGCCAACGTCGACCGCTTCTGCGACCTCCTCGACGACATGGCGCGCGAGACCGGCACCCGCTTCCTCGTCGTCACCCACCACCGCCTGACCATGGCCCGCATGCACCGCCTCTACGGCGTCACCATGGCCGAACGCGGCGTCTCCCGCCTAGTCTCCGTAGACATAGGCCCCGCCGCGCAACTCCAGGCGGCCGAGTAGGGCCGGGCGCCTGCCGGGAAGACTGGACCCCGGCTCTCCGCTGCGCTCCGGCCGGGGTGACAGCAGGGGGCGAACGGCGCCCGCCCACCCTCCACTGTCACCCCGGGCTTGACCCGGGGTCCAGAGCCAGCGGCACAGCGCCTCCCGAGAGGGCTGCACCCCGGATCGCCGCCCAGCGGCACGCCGCCCCCCGGGAAGAGCGCAACCCCTTGCCCCCCACCACCCCGCGCGCTATCGTCCGCGGCTGGTTCAGAGGAGGCGGGGCGCGGCCCCGAATCGAGGATGGCCAAACCCAACACCCTCAAGATCCGGCTCAATTCGACCGTACGTCACCAAGAAGAACCCGCGGAACATGACCGGCAAGTTCGAGATCCGGAAGTTCGACCCCGTGGCGCGCAAGCACGTGCTCTACAAGGAAGGCAAGATCAAGTAGCCGTGCCGCCGCGCCGGGCGTCGGCCGCGGCGCGCGCCCTCGCGGTCTGCGCCGCGCTCGCCGCCGGCGCCTGCCGCGAGGACGACGAGGAGCGCGCGGCGCGCGCCTACGACTCCTTCGATTTCGCCACCGCCCGCACCCTGGCGGCGGAGATCGCCGCCGCCGGCAATCCGCGCGGCCACGAGCTGCTCGCGCTGATGGCGGCGCAGGGCCTCGGCCAGCCCGTCGACTACGCCGGCGCGCTCGCCGCGATCGACCGCGCGGTCGCCGGCGACGAGGCCTTCGCCGCCACCCGCGAGGCGATTCTGAGCCGCATCGCCGCCGCCCGCGCCGGCGCCGAGGAGGCCTTCGCGGCCGAGCGCTACGAGCGCGCCTTCCGCCTCGCCGGCCCGCTCGCCGCCTGGGGCGACGAGACGGCGAGGGCGCTGGAGACGACGCTGATCACCGGCCACTTCGTCGCCCTGCCGGGCTCGGCCATGTCGTGGCGCGACTACTGGCAGGGGTGCAGCGGCAACAACCGCTTCGAGGACGACGAACGCGGGCGCGCCGCGTTCGCCGCCGACTGCGCGGGCCGCGCCGTGACCTGGGACGGCACCGTGGCGCGCAGCGCCGGCGGGATCGTCCAGATCAAGATGAGCCCCGGCCGCCCCGGCGCCCGCCCCGACCTCACGCTCGAGCTCGCCGCCGGCGCCGACGCCGACACCGATACCAACCGGGCGCTCGCCCGCATCGGCGCCAAGGTGCGCTTCGCCGGCACCGTCGCCGCCCGCGGCAGCCCCAACCACCCGGACACCCTGGGCGCGGCGCGGCTGGTCGGGCCGGCGCCGCTCACCCCGCGCGAGGCCGAGCGCGCCGAGACCCGCCAGCGGCAGAACGCGGCCAGCGCCTGCCAGCGCCTCGTCGAGGCCGTCTACCGCGCCGGCCACATGCCGGCCTGGGCGGTCGAGACCGAACGCCTCGTCATCGCCGGCGGCAGCCCGCGCAGCCGCGCCTTCTCCCTCCACGTCGGCATCGCCAGCGGCCTCGACCGCTACGAGCGCGCCCCCGAGGGTGGCTGGCGGGCCACCATCGAGGGCACCGTCACCCTGCAGAGCGTGGTCGCGCGCATGGCGCAGGTCACCGAGTTCACCGCCGACTGCACCCTCGACGCCGCCTGGCGCCGGGGCGCCGACCCGGCCCGCCACGGCGCGCTGACCTTCGTCGCCATGACCGAGCCCGTAATAGAATCCGCCGCCGCCCGCATGCGCCGCTGAAACGGGCGGGCGCCCCTCGGTTGTCATCCCGGGCTTGACCCGGGATCCAGTCTGCCAGCCGAGGAGTCCTCGAGCCCCGCCCACCCCTCGACTGTCCCCGCGTCCCAGTCTCCCCGGGCAGCGCCGTGCCGCTGGCTCTGGACCCCGGGTCAAGCCCGGGGTGACAGGAAGGGGCCGGCCCACCCCTCAACTGTCACCCCGGCCGGAGCGCAGCGGAGAGCCGGGGTCCAGTCTGCCAGCCGAGGAGTCCTCACGCGCTGCCCACCCCTCGGTTGTCCCCGCGGCCCAGTCTTCCCGGAAGCGCCGTGCCGCTGGCGCTGGACCCCGGGTCAAGCCCTACTGGATTCACACATTTCCGGCTCCTGCCAGAGCGAGGTTGTAGCCGAGCTGTATGGTCCTGAATTCGTACAGCCCTTTCAGCATGACCACGGGCCCTGGCTTGCCGTAGTAGCCGGTCCAGCCGCCCAGGCGTGCGCAGACCCAGGCGGCGAAGGCGAGGGAGCCCGGCGGATGCGGGTTCTTCTGCCTTTCGGTCCCGCCCTCGAGCGTGGCCGAGACGGCTTCGAGGGCGGTCCTGTCGGCCTCGTCGAAGACGTCACTGAGCGGCCGCCCGCCCTCGCCGTCCCGGTCCTGAACGAGTTGCAGGCAGGAGACGCCGGCGACCAGCGTCATGGCGCAAAGGACCCGGAACGGGGCGGTCTCCATGGAGACCGCCTCGATGTCGAACCCGGTGACGTAAGAATTTATGTGTCAGGTGGGAAGGGGGTACTCCCTGTGGTGACGACAACCACAAACAGGAGCACCCCGCATGTCCCAGCAAGCTGCGACGATCATGAGCCTACCCCAGGCCTTTGAGGTGGTGAAGGAGATGCAGGCAGGCGGACTGGACTGGGGCGAGGGCTACCGCCCGCTCGGCCGCCAGGCGCTGGCCGAGATCATCGAGGGCCGGATGGCCGAGGCGGTGGATCGCTGGCTCGACAACCTCGACGCCGGCGCGATGCGCGACCGGCGCAACGGGACCTACCGCCGCTGCCTGCTGAGCGAGCTCGGCGACATCGAGCTCAACGTGCCGCGCACCCGGCACTTCTGCCCGACCGGGGTTGTGAAGAGCTACGCAAGGCGCGCGCCGGAGATCGACCGTGCCATCCTGGCCGGCTTCGTGCTGGGGCTTTCGACGCGCAAGGTGGGCGAGGTCCTGCTGGCCCTGCTCGGGCGCCCGGTCTCGGCCGCGACGGTGAGCCGGGTCTCCAAGACGCTCGACATGGCGGTCGAGGCCTTCCACCGCAGGCCGCTGAAGAACGCCTACAAGGCGCTGATGCTCGACGGCGTGGTGCTGGCCCGCAAGACCGGCGCCGGCGCGCTCAGGAGGCCGGTCCTGGTGGCGCTCGGCATCCGCCCCGACGGCAAGAAGGAGATCATCGACTTCCATCTCGCCGTCAGCGAAGGCGCCCGCGAGTGGGAAGTGTTCCTCAACCGGCTGTACCACCGCGGGCTCACCGGCGAAGGCCTTGAGATGATCTGCGTCGATGGCGGCAAGGGCCTGCTGGCTGCCTTGCCGTTCGTCTATCCCGGCATCCCGGTTCAGAGGTGCTGGGCGCACAAGATGCGCAACATCCTCAACAAGGTCCGCAAGGCCGACCAGGAGGCCGTCAAGGCCGATGTCCACGCCGTCATGAATGCAAAGAGCCGCCGCAAGGCCCAGAGCGCCGCCCGACGCTTCGCCGACCGCTGGCAAAGCACCTACCCCAAGGCCGTCGCCTGCCTGCGCAGCGATCTCGACGAGCTGCTCACCTGCTTCCGCTACCGGACCCTCGATGAGCGAAAGCGGGTCAGGACCACCAACGCCATCGAACGAAGGTTCCGGGAGGTCCGCAGACGAACCCGGCCCATGGGAACCTTCCAGGACCGGACCTCAATGGACCGCGTCCTCTACGCGGTATTCATCCACGAAAACAAGTCTCAGGGAATCAGCACCCCCGTCTCCCTGACACATAACTCTTGACGTTACCTCGAACCCCTTGGTCTTGACGGTGCGGAACAGCTGCTCGATCGTCCAGCGCCTGCGGTAGAGCCGGGTGATCCACCGGGCCTGGTCGTGCGTCTCGACCCGGTGGCTGGTCAGCAGCCGCCAGTGCGCGGGCTGCACCGACGCGGGCGGGTCGAGTTCGCGCGCCTCGACGAGGAAGACGGGCTGGGACTTCGGCGCGCCGGGCTCCGCGGGCCGGTGCCTCGGGCGCCGGAGCGTGACCGCGCCGAAGCGCACCGAGATGCGGGCCGTGCGCGCCTTCTGGCCGGGCCTGGCCGGCAGGTCCACCGCATGCGCCTCCTCCGGCCTGCCTTCCAGGCCGTCGAAGAGCTTGCCCCCGCCGTCGGCGAGGACGCGGTCCTGCGCCGCCCGAACCAGGACGTCCATGCCCTCGGGCCGGCAGGCGAACATCTCGTAGATGTCGCCTTCCCGGTCCGCCACCGCGGTCACGCGCGCCGCCCCCGCTTCCAGCAGGCGCGCGCTCTCCTGCATGCCGTCGAGCCAGCGCCGGCTCTGCTTGTCGCAGAGCGGCGCATGCTTCGACGCCTTCTCGCCGCCGCACCGCTCGATCACCTGCGTGGCGGCGAGGCCGAGAAGGGCCCCAGCCTCGGCCTCCACCGCGATCGTGGCGTGGCCGACCACGCCCGTGCCGCCGCCGCTGTCGCGGAAGGTCGTCGTGTCCTGTATCGCCAGCACATGCAGGCCCGCGACGCGGCCCGCCGTGCCCCGCGCGGCCTGCTCCACCACCCTCTCCACGGTCACCTTCCCGTTCCGCAGGAACCGCCCGATGCGCACCTCGCCGGCGCGGTTCCCGCCCACGCTGCGGACGGAAATGCCCCGCGGACCGCGCCTGACGAGCCGGTCGTGCAGGAACCGCCCGGCCTCGTCGACGCGCCGGTCCCCGAAATGCGAAGCCTCGCTGTCCATCGCCCGTCGCTCCCGTCTTCCATCCAACGCCGGGAACGGTATGAATCACAGGACACGGCTCAGGGGAATCCCCCCTTCAACACTCTCCGGAGGAGATGTGTGCATACGGTAGGGGTCAAGCCCGGGGTGACAGGAAGGGGCGGGGCCGCCGCCGTTCGCCCCTCGACTGTCACCCCGGCCGGAGCGCAGCGGAGAGCCGGCGTCCAGTCTGCCAGCCGAGGAGTCCTCACGCCCCGCCCACCCCTCGGATGTCATCCCGGGCTTGACCCGGGATCCAGTCTGCCGGCCGCCGCTCCGTCCCCCCGCCTTGCCGCCCCCCGCGCGGCGCGGCTACTCTGGGCGCGTACACCGACCCTGCGGAGGCTCCGCCATGACCGATGCCGTCGTCGCGCTCGACGACAAGTACGCGCTCGACTCCGGGCGGGTCTTCCTCAGCGGCACCCAGGCGCTGGTCCGCCTGCCGATGCTGCAGCGCCGGCGCGACGAGGCGGCGGGGCTGAAGACCGGCGTCTTCGTCTCCGGCTACCGCGGCTCGCCGCTCGGCACCTACGACAAGGCGCTGTGGCAGGCGCGCGCCTTCCTCGCCCGCCACGACATCCACTTCCGCCCCGGCGTCAACGAGGACCTCGCGGCGACGGCGGTGTGGGGCAGCCAGCAGCTCGGGATGCTCGGCCCCACCCGCTACGACGGCGTCGTCGGCATCTGGTACGGCAAGGGGCCGGGGGTCGACCGCTGCGGCGACGCCATCCGCCACGCCAACAGCGCCGGCACCGCGCGCCACGGCGGCGTCCTCATGCTGCTCGGCGACGACCACGGCGCCAAGTCCTCCACCCTGCCGCACCAGAGCGACTTCGCGATGGTCGACGCGATGATCCCGGTGCTGCACCCGGCCGGCGTGCAGGAGTTCCTCGACCTCGGCGTGCACGGCATCGCCGCCTCGCGCTACGCCGGCCTCTGGGTCGGCTTCAAGTGCGTCACCGCCATCGTCGACTCCTCGGCCACCGTCGACATCGACCCCGGCCGTCTCGAGACCGCGCTGCCGGAGAGCTTCGACATGCCCGAAGGCGGCCTCAACGCGCGCTGGCCCGACGACCGCTTCGAGGCCGAGGAGCGCCTGCACGAGACCAAGCTCGCGGCCATGCAGGCCTACGTTCGCGAGAACCGGCTCGACCGGCTGGTCTACGATTCGCCCGACGCGCGCATCGGCGTCGTCGCCTCGGGCAAGGCGTACCTCGACGTGATGCAGGCGCTCGACGACCTCGGCGTCGACGAGGAGCTGGCCCGCGCCCTGGGCCTCCGCCTCTACAAGGTGGCGCTGGCCTGGCCGCTCGAGCCCGAGGGCCTCCGCCGCTTCGCCGACGGCCTCGAGCAGATCGTCGTCGTCGAGGAAAAGCGCGGCCTCATCGAGGAGCAGGTCAAGTCGCTGCTTTACGGCGCCGAGCGGGCGCCCGTCGTTGTCGGCAAGCGCGACGAGGCCGGGGCGGTCCTGTTCCCGGCGCCGCGCGAGCTCACGGCCGACCGCATCGCCGAGGCGCTCGGCCGCCGCCTCGCCGCCCGCGACCCCGGCGGCCGGCTGTCGAACCGGCTCGACCGCTGCACCGCGGCGCCCGCCGGCGCGACCGGCTCCAAGGTGGTGCGCACGCCCTACTTCTGCTCCGGCTGCCCGCACAACACCTCCACCCGCGTGCCCGAGGGCAGCCGCGCGCTGTCCGGCATCGGCTGCCACTTCCTCGCCCAGTACATGAACCGCAGCACGGCGAGCTACAGCCACATGGGCGCCGAGGGCGTGCCGTGGATCGGCCAGGCGCCCTTCGCCGACGAGAAGCACGTCTTCGTCAACATCGGCGATGGCACCTACTTCCACTCCGGCCTGCTCGCCATCCGCGCCGCCGTCGCCGCCGGGGTCTCCGTCACCTACAAGATCCTCTACAACGACGCGGTGGCGATGACCGGCGGCCAGCCGGTGGACGGCAGCCTCAGCGTCGCCCAGATCACCCACCAGCTTCACGGCGAGGGCGTGGCCGGCATCGCCGTCGTCGCCGACGACCCGGGCAAGTACCCCGTCGGCGCCGGCTTCGCCGCCGGCACCCGCGTCTGGCCGCGCGAGTCGCTCGACGAGGTGCAGCGCGCGCTGCGCGAGGTCGAAGGCGTCACGGCGCTGATCTACGACCAGGTCTGCGCCACCGAGAAGCGGCGCCGGCGCAAGCGCGGCCGCATGGCCGACCCGGCCCGCTGGGCGGTCATCAACGACCTCGTCTGCGAGGGCTGCGGCGACTGCTCGACGGCGTCGAACTGCGTCTCGGTCGAGCCGCTGGAGACGCCGTTCGGGCGCAAGCGGCAGATCAACCTCTCGACCTGCAACAAGGACTTCTCGTGCCTCGACGGGTTCTGCCCGAGCTTCGTCACCGTCGAGGGCGGCGCCCGCCGCACCGCCGCCGCCGGCGCCGTCGAGGGAGTCCGGGCGCTGCCCGACGCCGGGCCGCTGCCCGAGCCGGCGCGCGCCGACGCGGGCGAGCCGGTCAACATCCTCGTCACCGGGATCGGCGGCACCGGCGTCGTCACCATCGGCGCCGTGCTCGGCATGGCGGCGCACATCGACGGCAAGGCGTGCACCGTGCTCGACACCGTCGGCGCGGCGCAGAAGGGCGGCGCCGTGATGAGCCAGATCCGCCTCGCCGCCGACCCCGGCCGCCTGCACGCGCTCGCCATCGGCCGCGGCCGCGCCGACCTGCTGCTTGGCTGCGACATCGTCGTCGCCGCCAGCCGCGACTCGCTCGACCGGCTGAGTGCGGAGCGCTCGGCGGCGGTGGTCAACGCCCACAACGCGCCCGTCGCGGCGTTCGTGCACGACCCGGACTTCGACTTCGCCGGCGACGTGAACCGGGCGCTGATCGGCAAGGCCGCCGCCGCCGGCAAGGCCCGCTTCGTCGACGCGACGGCGCTGGCGACCGCGCTGTTCGGCGACGCCATCGCGAGCAACATGTTCCTGCTCGGGCTCGCGTACCAGCAGGGGCACGTGCCCGTCGCCGCCCAGGCGATCGAGCGGGCGATCGAGCTGAACGGCGTCGCCGTGGCGATGAATCTCGGCGCCTTCGCCTGGGGCCGCCGGGCGGCGGTCGAGCCCGAGGCCGTCGACGCGATGCTCCGCCCCGCCGCGCCGGCGGCGGCGGACGGGGAGGAGGCGCCCGAGGGCGACGACGTGGACCGCATCGTCGCCCGCCGCGCGGCCTTCCTCGCCGACTACCAGAACGAGGCCTGGGCCGAACGCTACCGCCGCCTCGTCGCCCGCGTCCGCGCCGCCGAGCAGGCGCGCGTCCCCGGCGCCTCGCGCCTCGCCGCCGCCGTCGCCCGCGGCGCCTTCAAGCTGATGGCCTACAAGGACGAGTACGAGGTCGCGCGCCTGCACGCCGATCGCAAGTTCCTCGCCTCGATCGCCGGGCGCTTCGCCGGCGGCTACCGCCTCAACTTCCACCTCGCGCCGCCGCTGTTCGCCCGCCGCGACCCGGAGACCGGGCGCCTCGTCAAGCGCGCCTTCGGCCCCTGGGTGCTGACCGCGTTCCGCCTGCTGGCGGCGCTGCGCGGCCTCCGCGGCACGGTCTTCGACGTCTTCGGATACACCCGCGAGCGCCGCGCCGAGCGGGCGCTGATCGCCGACTACGCGCGCCTCGTCGAAGAGCTGGCCGAGGGGCTCGCGCCCGCCAACCACGCGCTGGCGTGCGATCTCGCCGCGCTGCCCGAGCGCATCCGCGGCTACGGCCACGTCAAGGAGCGCGCCATCGCCGAGGCGAAGACCCTGGAGGCGGACATGCTGGCCGCCTTCCGCGGCCGCGAGCGGCTGCCGGAGGCGGCGGAATGAGCGCCGCCAACCCGCTGTTCGACCTCACCGGCCGGGTGGCCGTCGTTACCGGCGGCAACGGCGGCATCGGCCTCGGCATGGCACGCGGCCTCGCCGGCGCCGGCGCCCGCGTCCTCGTCGTCGGGCGCAACGCCGCCAAGAACGAATCCGCCGTCGCCGAGCTGGGCGAGGGGGCCGCCGCGTTCGCCGCCGACCTCACCGAGCCCGCCGCCTGCGAGGCGATGGTCGAGGCGGCGCTCGCGCGCTGGGGCCGGCTCGACGTCCTCGTCAACAACGCCGGCACCAACATCCGCAAGCCGCCCCAGGACCTCGAGCTCGACGAGTGGCGCACGGTCCTCGAGATCAACCTGACCGCCGCCTTCCTCTGCTCGAAGGCGGCGTTCGCGCCGATGCGCGACGGCGGCGGCGGCAAGATCGTCAACATCGGCTCGATGATGTCGATCTTCGGCGCTTCGTTCACGGCCGCCTACGCCTCGAGCAAGGGCGGCATCGTGCAGCTGACCAAGGCGACAGCGACCGCGTGGGCGGAGTACGGCATCCAGGTCAACGCCGTCCTGCCCGGCTGGATCGACAGCGAACTCACCCGCCGCGGCCGCCGCGAGGTGCCGGGCCTGCACGAGCGGGTGCTCGCCCGCACCCCGGCCGGGCGCTGGGGCGTCCCCGACGACCTCTCGGGCATCGCCGTGTTCCTCGCCGCCCCGGCCTCGGACTTCGTCACCGGCGCGGCGATCCCGGTCGACGGAGGATTCGCCGTCCAGTGCTGAGCAGCCCCGCGTATGCTGCATATGCGAAATTCCGATGGCAGGCATGCCCCCGCGCCCGCCGCTTCCCGTTGCGCCGCAGCATCCGCAGGCGTATCTATGCCCCATGCCCCTTGCGGGTATTTCCTCCCTGAACTAGGGCCGTGGCCCCCACGCCGCGGCCATTTTTTTTGGCCCCCGCCGCCGCCTCTACTTGTCACCCCGGGCTTGACCCGGGGTCCAGCGCCAGCGGCACGCCGCCCCCCGGGAAGCCTGGACCCCGGCTCTCCGCTGCGCTCCGGCCGGGGTGACAGTCGAGGACGAACGGCGCCTGCCCCGTCTCTTTCTTGTCACCCCGGGCTTGACCCGGGGTCCAGCCCAAGCGGTACACCGCCCCCCGGGGAAGACTGGCCCCCGGCTCTCCGCTGCGCTCCGGCCGGGGTGACAATCGAGGGGGCAGCCGCGCTCAGTTGTCACCCCGGGCTTGACCCGGGGTCGCATCATACTTCAGCCAATCCCCGCCATCATCCGCCGCTGGACGCCGAGGGTATGATACAGCGTTGTAATAGTTGATTATTTTCCATCCTCTCCGGTTTCGCGGCCCTTGACTTGCCGCCAGATATCGCCTTCAATCGACCCCGACTTGATGCCGACCGTATGCGGTTTGATGACTGGAATTCGCGGCAATTTTCGAGAGGGCGCGTCGAGCGCGCGAATCCCGGAAAACGCCCGTTCGGTCTCGCGGTGACGGAAGAGGAGGAAGAGGCCGGCGACGGTTGGGGTGGATAGGTGGAGCCCGGAGTTTCATCGACTTCCTCATCCCCGCCATCCTTCGCACCAACGCCTTCGGGGAGAACACCATGCCGAAACGGAGCACCCTCAGGCTGACCAAGCGGAGTGTGGACGCCCTCAAGCCCGGCGGCAAGGACGCGATCTTCTGGGATCGCGACCTCGCCGGCTTCGGGGTCAGGGTCCACGCCACCGGGCGCAAGCTCTGCATCGTCCAGTCGCGCGGGCCGGCGGGCCTGAAGCGGGCCACCCTGGGACCGGTCGGCGACAGGACCGTGGAGGAGTATCGCCGCGAGGCGGCGGCGGCCATCGACCGCATCAAGCGGGGCGAGGACCCGAGGCCGCCGGAACCGGCGCCCGAGCCCACCGTCGCCGATCTGGCGGCGCTCTGCCTGAAGGATTATGTCGCCGCGCGCTGCAAGCCGGCGACGGCGGAGAACTACCGGAAGTCCATCGACGGCCACATCCTGCCGGCGCTGGGCAGCAGGGCGCTGAAGGACGTCGCGCCGGAAGACGCCGCCAATCTTCACCACGCGCTGCGCGACACGCCGGCGGCGGCCAACCAGACGATCTGGGTGCTCTCGAAGATGTTTTCGCTGGCCGAGAGCTGGGAGATGGTCCCGCCCGGGCGCAACCCGTGCCGGCATGTCCGCCACTACCGCGCCACGCCCCGCGAGCGTTTCCTGACGCCGGACGAGTTCCGGCGCATCGGCGATGCGCTGAAGACCTTCGAGGCCGAGGGTTCGATGCAGCCCGCCGCCATCGCCGCGATCCGCCTCTTGATGCTGACCGGCTGCCGCTCGGACGAGATCCTGACCCTGCAATGGGACGACATCGACCGCGCGGCGCGGGTCATCCGGCTCCGCGATTCGAAAACGGGGCCGCGCATGGTGCCGCTGACCGGGCCGGTGCTGACGGTGCTGGACGACATAGAGCGGGAAGACGGCGTTCCCTGGGTGCTCAGGGGCGCGAAGCCGAAGTCCCGGCTCACCTGCCTCTCCTGGCACTGGCGGAAGGTCAGGAAGGCGACCGGGCTCCATGACGTGCGGCTTCACGACTGCCGGCACAGCTATGCCAGCCGGGCGCTGGCGCTGGGCGAGGGCCTGCCGGTGATCGGACGCCTGCTCGGCCATGCCAGGGTCGGCACCACCGCCAAATACGCCCACCTGATGCGCGACGCCGAGAAGGCGGCAGCCGCCCGGACCGGCGGCAGCATCGCCGCCTGGATCATGCCCGGCGACGCCGAGGCGGCGTGAGGGAGGGAACGATGCAGCAGAGGACCATCTCCAACCGCTCGGTGGCCGCCATGACGGTGGAGCGCGACACGGTGTTCTGGGACCGGACCGTGACCGGCTTCGGGGTCCGGGTCTATCCGACCGGCGGCAAGGTCTACATCGCCCAGGCGCGGGGGCCGGAGGGGCCGAAGCGGGTGACGGTGGGCCGGCACGGCGTGCTGAATGCCGACGAGGCGCGCCAGCGGGCGGCGCTGATCGTGACGCGCATCAAGGCGGGCGAGGACCCGGTGCCGCTGCCGCTCGCGGCGCGGGCGAGGACCAATGGGAGTCCGACCGTGGCCGATCTCGCGGCGCGCTATCTGGAGGATCATGTCGAAGTCCGGCTCAAGCCGGCGACGCGGGCCAAGACCCGCGGCGTGCTGCGCCGCCACATCCTGCCCGCGCTCGGCAAGATGCCGGTGGAGGCGGTGGAGCGTCGGCACGCGGTCGAGCTGCACCGGGGGCTGAGCGACCGCCCGGTGACGGCGAACCGGGCGGTCAAGACGCTCGCGCACATGTACCGTCTGGGCGAGGGCTGGGGTCTTGTGCCGGCGGGCTGCAACCCGTGCCGGTCGATCGAGAAATATCCCGAGCGCGGCCGCGAGCGCTTCCTGACCGACGCCGAGTTCGCCCGGCTCGGTCGGGTGCTGGACGAGGCGGTGGACGCGGGCGCCGTCCCGCCCGTGGCGGCGGCGGCGATCCGCCTGCTGATGCTGACCGGCTGCCGCAAGGGCGAGGTGCTGGCGCTGCGCTGGACGGACGTCAATCTCGGCGCGGGCGAGTTGCGCCTGCCCGACGCGAAGTCCGGTCCCCGCGCGGTGCAGCTGCCGCCGCCGGCGGTGCGGCTGCTGGAGGACCTGCCGCGCCGGGCGGGCAGCCCGTGGGTGTTTCCGGGCCGGGACCGGGACGGGCATTACAGCGCGGGCGGCCTCGACCGCGCCTGGTACGCCGTGCGGGAAGCCGCGAAGCTGGAGGACGTGCGGATTCATGACCTCCGTCACAGCTTCGCTTCGCGCGCGCTGGCGCTGGGCGAGACCCTGCCGGTGATCGGCAAGCTGCTGGGGCACAACGATATCGAGACCACCGCCAGATACGCGCACCTGGCGCAGGATTCCGTCCACGAGGCGGCGGAACGGATAGCAGAGAGCATTGCGGCCGATGTTCTTTATCCGCCAGAGGTTCGCTAAATTGCGCATTACCCTCGGCAGGATACGCATATCCGAATCTGTTTTCCCACGGCAGGAATCTGGGGAATCGCTCTGCTACCAGTTGGCTGCGGCGCTCGCCATGTATCGGTGCATCGGCGCGGCCCGCGCGCCGCCGAGCGGCACTACCGTGTGACACTTATCGTGGAGACTGACGCGATGGAACCCGGCAACACCGCCGTCGAGCGCGGCGGCGGCAACGTCTTCGCCGATCTCGACTTTCCCGACGCCGACACCCAACTCGTCAAGGCCGAGCTGGTGAGCCGCATCGACGACATCTTGCGCGATCGCGGCATCAACCCGACCGAGGCCGCGCGGCTATTCGGCCTCTCTAAACCCGACGTGTCGCGCCTGCTGCGCGGCGACTTTCGCGAGTATTCTCTGGAACGCCTGTTTCACCTGCTCAACGCGCTCGGACTCGATATCGACATCGTCGTCCACCAGCCCTGTTCCGCTGGCGTTGGACGGCTGCGTATCGCCACCGCCGAACCCGCTTGACGCTACGTTCCCGGTGGCGTGGGCTGCTTTGGACCGCGATCGAATGCCCATCCATGGCTTCGCAGACGACCCGCTGTCCGATGCCTTGGTGCCGCCCGATCAGTCAAAACGTCGCACCGATCCCGCCGCCGGCCCGACGCGCCCGAGCGGCAACGGGCGAGGAAACGATTCCGCAACCTTGCGAAGAGCTTGCAAGCGGCTCCGCGGCGAATGCGATTGCTGAGTGGAGACTCTACCGACGTCCGATCCAGACGGATGCCAGCCGATGCAATCAGTTGCCAGGATGGAGCTTGGCAAGGAGCAACTGCAATACCTCGAGAATCGTATCCCGTTCATCGATCGCAAAGGCCCGGAATGCCGCCACCAACTCACGCTCGCAGGCGTCCTCGATCATTTTCTCCCAACCCTGTCGTTCCGATCCCGGATGTTCCGAGGCGTTCCACGCGATCCGATCGTTCGCCCCTTGGCGTGCGCCTTTCGGGTACCGCCCGTTTCCCCCGTTCCGACCCAGCCAATCCTCGATCAGACCGAACTTCTCAAGCATGCGAACATTCGTCGCGGACGGCATCGCCTCGCTCCGTTCCCATTTCCCGATCGTTTTCTCCGAGACCCGCAATTTGCTTCCGAGACTCTCCAGTGTATCTGCACCGGCCAGTCGCCTGCGTCGAAGTTCCCTGCCGAGCTCGGGATCGACCTTGCCCATCGGTATTTCTCCTTTCGAGACAATCGATCTCGCAGGCTGGCAGCGGGCTCGGTTCTCTCGACGACCGCTCCCGGACGCGTGAACCGCGTACACTGGTCGAGTTGCGCCGCTCGCCGCCGGCAAAGCCGGTAATTCACGGGCCCTGGTCCTCTATCTCGCTGGAATTGCGGCGTTAATTCGGGAAGGTAACCACTCGGTTACCTTCCGGCCAAAAGGTTACTTTTGGGTGGTGGACGGTGGCGGCGTCCTCCGCAAATCTTCCCCGTGTCCACATCGCTTGGCTAGCCGCCGCCGCTTCGGCATGGCGGCGTCATGCACACGAGGAGGGAAGATTCAGTGGCCTTCAGTCCCAGCCCGATAACCTGCGCGCCTTCCGGAGAGCTGTCCCGGAAGCGCCCCGTCGCCGCATATCTCCGTTCTGCGACCGAGCTCGAAGGAGAATCCCTTCGCAAGCAGCTCGAAGCCATTGTCCGATATGCGCGCGACCACGGCATGCAACTCATTCGGGTCTATTGCGACGAGTGCGGAAGCGGTCTGCGGATTGGCGGCCGATCCGGCCTCCAGCAGATGTTTCGCGATATCGAACGCGGGGCGCGCGATTTCGACGCCCTGCTGATGCTCGATCCCAGCCGCTGGGGCCGCTTCCAGGATCCCGACCACGGCGCATGTCTCGAATTCGCCTGCGGGAAGGCCGCTATCGAGGTGCACTACTGCGCCGAGGAGATTGCCGCTGACGAGCCACCGTTATCTCGCGTCATCAAAGCCTTGAAACGCCACATGGCCGACGAGTACAGGCGTGAGGCGGCCGATCGCGGACACCGCGCCGTGCGGGCCGCCGACGGGAATTCGGCAGCTCCTGCGGGCGGCACGACACCGAAGGCGAAGACCCGGTGACTGGCGAGCCTGAACCCAAGCCCGCCCGGAATACTGGGCAGGCGAAGCCGCGACGGCGCGCCGTCGCCTATCTTCGCATGTCGACCGAGCATCAGGAATATTCGACCCAGAACCAGATCGCGGCAATCAAGCGCTATGCCGCCGAAAACGACATGGAGATCGTTGCCACCTATTCCGACGAGGCCAGAAGCGGTCTGCGGCTCGAGAACCGGCCCGGCATGCGGCAAATGCTGGACGACGCGAAGCGTGAGGAATCCGGCTTCGACACGATCCTGGTCTACGACATCACCCGCTGGGGACGGTTTCAGAACCCGGACCAGAGCGCGTCCATCGAGTACGCCTGTCAGGAAGCCAAGGTCGAGGTTCACTATTGCATGGAGCAGTTCGTCAACGACGGCAGCCCCGTGTCCAACATCATCAAGGCCGTCAAGCGCTCCATGGCCGCTGAGCAGAGCCGTGAACTCTCGCACAAGGTATTCGCCGGACAGTGCCGGCTCATCGAGCGCGGCTACCGCCAGGGAGGCATGGCGGGCTACGGGCTGCGCCGCATGCGCATCGACCAGAACGGCGAGCCGCAGGGCATTCTCGACTGGGGCCAGCGCAAGAGCCTGCAAACAGACCGCGTGATCCTCGTGCCCGGGCCGGAAGAGGAAGTCGAGACCGTCCGGTGGATGTACCGCGAATTCATCGACGGCGGCAGGCTGGAAGGCGAGATCGCGGCGGCTCTCAACGAGAAGGGGATCGCGACGGATCTCGCCCGCCCCTGGACCCGCGGCACCGTCCACCAGGTTCTGACCAACGAGAAATACATCGGCAACAACGTCTTCAACCGGCATTCCTACAAGCTGAAGGGGACGCACAAGAACAACCCGCCCGAGGAATGGGTCCGGGCGGACGGCGCCTTCGAGGCGATCGTCGACGAGAGGCTGTTCTTCACCGCCCAGGGCATGATCCGGGAGCGCAACCGCCGGTTCTCCGACGACGAGATGATCGACCGGCTCGAACGGCTCCTCAAGAAAAAGGGGTTCCTCTCCGGCATCGTCATCGACGAGGCGGACGACATGCCGTCGAGCGGCTGCTACGCCTCGCGCTTCGGCAGCCTGGCGCGCGCCTATTCGCTGGTCGGCTTCACCCCCGACCGGGACTACCGCTACATCGAGATCAACCGGACGCTGCGCCGGATACATGCCGACGAAGTCGCCAGGGCGATCGCCGAAATCGAGAAGATCGGCGGCGCCGTCGAGCAGGATCCCGTCACGGAGCTTCTCACCGTCAACGGCGAGTTCACCGCCTCCGTCGTCGTCGCCCGCTGCCGGCGCACCAAGGCCGGCGCCCGGCGCTGGAAGGTGCGCCTGGATACGGGGCTCGCGCCCGACCTGACGGTTGCCCTTCGCATGGACGGCGCCAACGAGGCGGTGCTCGACTACTACCTCCTGCCCTTTCCGATACTCGACACGAACCGCATCGGCCTCGCCGAGGAAAACGGCCTGATGCTGGATGCCTTCCGGTTCGAGACGCTGGAGCACTTCTTCGCCATGGCCCGGCGGGCAGTGATTTCGGAGCTCTCCCTATGACCGACACGCACACGGATATCGTGATCGAGACGATCCCCATCGAGCGCATCACCGTTCTCAATCCCCGGGTGCGCGACGCCGCCAAGTTCGCCGAAATCGTCGACAGCATCGACAGGCTCGGCCTAAAGCAGCCGATCAAGGTGAGCCGGATCCGGGGCGCCGACGGCAAGGCCGCGTACAACCTGGTCTACGGCCAGGGCAGGATGGAAGCTTTCCTCGCCCTCGGACAGACGGAGATACCGGCGATCGTCACGGACCTGTCCGAACAGGACAGCCTCCTTGAGAGCCTGGTCGAGAACATCGCCCGGCGCCGGCCCCGACCCGGGGCGCTGTTCCGGGCGATCGGCGACCTCGCGGGACTGGGCTACTCGAACCGGGAGATCGCCACCAAGATCGGCTATTCGGCGCAACATGTCGCACGGCTCCGTCGCCTCCAGAGGGCCGGGGAAGAGCGTCTGCTGATCGCCGTCGAATCCGGAAAGATGCCGCTCCGGGTCGCCATCGCCATCTCGGAGGCGGATGGCGAGCAGGCCCAGGAAGTTCTCGTCGAGGCGTACGAGAAAGGCGAGCTGTCACTCAAGCAGATGCCGGGCGCCAGGCGCACGGTCGAGCATCGCCAGCGCTACGGCAAGGCGCAAAAGCCGCCTCACGGCAAGCGGAAGTCGCCCGCGAAGCGGCCCGATGCCGTCGCCCGCGACCTCAAGGAAGCGGTGAAGAACCACGTCCGAATAATCGACAGGGCGGACCGGACCGCGGAACAGCTCGGCATTCTCGTAAAGGGCTTGCGCCTGTTGATGTCCGAGGACCATTTCCGCGCCGTGCTCCGAGCCGAAATGTTGCAGACCATGCCCGCTCCGCTGGCCCGCCTGGTCGAAGCGCCGGAGGAAGCGTGACATGAACGGCATGGTGACGATGGGGTTCGAGCCGGAAGCCGTTACGATCCTGATCGCCGATATTCTTCCGTTGCGGCCTGTCGACGACACCGTCCGCAAGAGCCAGAAGTTTCAGCAGATCGCCGCTTCCATCCGCGAGATCGGAATCGTGCAACCGCCCGTCGTGGCGCGCCGGCCCGAGCTGAAGGGCAGGTTTCTGCTGCTCGACGGCCACCTCCGGATCGATGTCCTGAAGGACATGGGTGTCGCCGAAGCTACCTGCCTGGTGTCCCTGGACGACGAGGCGCTCACCTTCAACCGGGAGGTCAACCCGCTGACCCCGGTTCAGGAACACAGGATGATCCTGAAGGTCATCGGGCGAGGCATCTCCGAGCAACGCATCGCGCAGGCCCTGAATGTCGATGTCGCGAGCATCCGCACCAAGCGCGACCTCCTTAATGGCATCTGTCCCGAGGTAGCCGCGCTGCTCAAGGACAAGCAGTGTCCGATCAACTCGTTCCAGGCGCTCAGGAAGGTGAAACCGCTGCGGCAGTACGAAATCGCCAGGACGATGAGCGGGATCGGCAACTATTCGGTCGCCTACGCGCGGACCCTGGTCGCGGCGAGCGCCCCGGATCAACTGGTGAACCCGGGCAAGCCCAGGGCCCATCGGCGCATTTCGCCGGAGGAGATGGAGCAGATCGAGCGCGAGCTGGCGAACCTCCGGGGCGAGATCGAACGCATCGAGGAGACATTCGCCGCCGACCATCTCAATCTGGTTCTGGCCGCCTCCTATATCCGATCCCTGTTCCGCAACGCCGAGGTCGACCGGTATCTGAGAAATTATCAGGAGACGCTTCACCGGCAGTTCCTGGAGATCTGCCAGACCGTAGCGCCGCTGGCCGAGGCCGCCGAATAGGTCGGACCCGGCGGCCGACCACGATGGGGACCCGGACCCGACAAGCGCGGGGACCGCGGGAGACGCCGCACTGTGGGGCGGATCAAGCGCGGCGGTGGGGATGGCGGCGAACCCGCTCGGAGCCCACCAGGCCGGCCGTCATAGGGCCGGCCGCGAGGGCGGTCGATCCGCGGCCGTCCTCGTCGACCGGCGGTTCGACAGGTAATGCCGGCCGGCGAACGCCGAACCGGAACGGCTGGCCGGGGTGCGCCCGCTTTCACTGGCGTCTGGAGCTTTCCGCCACGGTGCGGGTGAAGTTGCGCCGTACCCCGGCGCGGCGTCTCATCTACCCCGTGCTATCCGCTCTTTTCGGGTAGGGTAACGTCAAGAGTTATGTGTCAGGGAGACGGGGGTGCTGATTCCCTGAGACTTGTTTTCGTGGATGAATACCGCGTAGAGGACGCGGTCCATTGAGGTCCGGTCCTGGAAGGTTCCCATGGGCCGGGTTCGTCTGCGGACCTCCCGGAACCTTCGTTCGATGGCGTTGGTGGTCCTGACCCGCTTTCGCTCATCGAGGGTCCGGTAGCGGAAGCAGGTGAGCAGCTCGTCGAGATCGCTGCGCAGGCAGGCGACGGCCTTGGGGTAGGTGCTTTGCCAGCGGTCGGCGAAGCGTCGGGCGGCGCTCTGGGCCTTGCGGCGGCTCTTTGCATTCATGACGGCGTGGACATCGGCCTTGACGGCCTCCTGGTCGGCCTTGCGGACCTTGTTGAGGATGTTGCGCATCTTGTGCGCCCAGCACCTCTGAACCGGGATGCCGGGATAGACGAACGGCAAGGCAGCCAGCAGGCCCTTGCCGCCATCGACGCAGATCATCTCAAGGCCTTCGCCGGTGAGCCCGCGGTGGTACAGCCGGTTGAGGAACACTTCCCACTCGCGGGCGCCTTCGCTGACGGCGAGATGGAAGTCGATGATCTCCTTCTTGCCGTCGGGGCGGATGCCGAGCGCCACCAGGACCGGCCTCCTGAGCGCGCCGGCGCCGGTCTTGCGGGCCAGCACCACGCCGTCGAGCATCAGCGCCTTGTAGGCGTTCTTCAGCGGCCTGCGGTGGAAGGCCTCGACCGCCATGTCGAGCGTCTTGGAGACCCGGCTCACCGTCGCGGCCGAGACCGGGCGCCCGAGCAGGGCCAGCAGGACCTCGCCCACCTTGCGCGTCGAAAGCCCCAGCACGAAGCCGGCCAGGATGGCACGGTCGATCTCCGGCGCGCGCCTTGCGTAGCTCTTCACAACCCCGGTCGGGCAGAAGTGCCGGGTGCGCGGCACGTTGAGCTCGATGTCGCCGAGCTCGCTCAGCAGGCAGCGGCGGTAGGTCCCGTTGCGCCGGTCGCGCATCGCGCCGGCGTCGAGGTTGTCGAGCCAGCGATCCACCGCCTCGGCCATCCGGCCCTCGATGATCTCGG
Source organism: Alphaproteobacteria bacterium (assembly GCA_965243325.1). Taxonomy (GTDB): domain Bacteria; phylum Pseudomonadota; class Alphaproteobacteria; order UBA7887; family UBA7887; genus JANQOH01. The sequence goes on from CBDEUQ010000001.1 coordinate 323,317, forward strand.
CCAGCGCCTGGCGGCCGAGCGGGCGGTAGCCCTCGCCCCAGTCCAGTCCGCCTGCCTGCATCTCCTTCACCACCTCAAAGGCCTGGGGTAGGCTCATGATCGTCGCAGCTTGCTGGGACATGCGGGGTGCTCCTGTTTGTGGTTGTCGTCACCACAGGGAGTACCCCCTTCCCACCTGACACATAAATTCTTACGTCACCTCGGGTAGGTCCTTGTCGCCTTCACCGACGCAACATGATACGGTCAAACCATGTCCAGGATGCAGCATGACTCCAGTACACTCGCGAGTGACGCCGCGGACCGGCTGCTGGCCGAAGCCGCGCACTTGCAGGCGATCGAGGGCAATCCCCTGACGGCGGAACAGATCGCCATGTTCGAGATGTTCGAGCGCGAAGGATGGTCGCCCGAGCGGCGCCGTGCCCACATCCTCCGCCGGATCCAGGACCGCGGCCGCGTCGCCGCGGCGGAATGAGCGACCGCGACTACTGCTATCCGCCTGACTACACCGTTCTCCGCAACAGGCTGGACATCCGGGACGCCCCGTCGCTGGAGGCGGCGGAGGGCGAGCTTGTCGCTCAGCGCCTTCTCGAGCCCGTGCCCGCGGGCGATTTCGACCTTGACCACCTGAAGGCGATCCACCGCCACCTGTTCCAGGACGTCTATGCGTGGGCGGGCGAAGTCCGCACCGTCGAGATCGCCAAGGACGGGAGCCGGTTCCAGCCGAGGCGGTTCATCGAGACCGGCATGGCGGACATTCACCGCCGCATCGTTGAGGCGGGGTATTTCGCGGGGCTGGGGCCGGACGGCTTCGCCGGGGGTGCCGGCCCGGTGCTCGGCGACGTCAACCATGTCCACCCCTTCCGCGAGGGCAACGGGCGCACGCAGCTCCAGTATCTGAAGCAGCTTGCCGCGCGCGCCGGGCATGTTCTCGACCTGACCTGGATCGACCGGACCGCGTGGCTCGACGCCTCGCGCCGCTCCAATACGGGCGATCATGCCGCCATGACCCGCTGCATCCGCGACGCGCTGATATAGCCGACCGCGCTGCCATCCGCCGGCGCTGACGGACTCCGGCTGCCGCGCCGCCGTCCCACAACCGTCTTCATCTCCGCGCCTTTCTCCATCGAGAGGGGAGTGCTGGCCGTGAGCGGGCGCGGTCGGGTGTCCGGGGAGGGCGTCCCGGCCGCGTTCCACCACCGGCACGATGGAGACGGCATCATGAGCGCGGCATTCGCGATTCCCCGCAACACGGCCTCGACGTTCCTCACCCATTTCTTCGGCAGCGGCCTTTCCGACGACACCTATGTCGTGGAGCGGTTCAAGGCGATGGTGGACGGCGACATCCGCCGTTGCGCTGACCGGCAGCCCGCGGCGAAGACGGGTACGGCGAAGACGGGCCGGCGCAAGGCGAAGGACGCCACCGTCACCCGCAAGGCGGTGCAGGATCTGCGTCCGGCCCGCACCGAGATCATCGTCTGCACCGGGCTCAAGACCCGGGGCGGGGTGCAGATCTGGGGCGACATCGCCTGCGGACTTTTCCACGACCGCAAGCAGAAGGGCTGACGGCTCCCTTCCCGGACGTCCTGCCGGCCCAGCGTCCCCGCCTCGGGGGCCGGGGCAGGCGGCGGGGCGTCCTTCCGTCCGTTTCGGCATCGGCAGGAAGGGGGCCGCCATGGCTCAGCGCGACATCGACGAGCGGCAGGACAGGCGGCGGCGGCGCAACCTGGACCGCTACCATCGGCGCGTTGCCGAACGCCGGGAGCGCGGCCTGTGCATCAAGTGCGGCAACCGCCCGCCCGTGCCGGACCGCAGCATCTGCGCGCCCTGCGGCGAGAAGGCCAGGGCCGCCGAGCGTGCCCGCGCCGCGCGGCTCCGGGCCGAGGGCAAGCCGGCGCGCGATCCCGAGGCCAGGCGCCGCGCCGACCGTGAGCGCGACCGCCGCCAGCACGCCGAGCGCCGGGCCGCCGGCATCTGCGTCAAGTGCGGCCGGGTCCCGGCGCTCCCGGAACGGACCCAGTGCGGGCATTGCGCCGAACGGCGTCTTGCTGCCGACCGCGCCCGTCACGCAAGAGCGAGAGCCGAGGGCAGACCGCCGTTCATTTCGGAAGCCAGTCGACTGGCCGACCGAGAGCGCGGCCGCCGCCGCCGCGCCGAGCGTCGGGCGGCCGGGCTGTGCATCCGCTGCGGGACCCTCGCGCCCGAGCAGGGCCGGTCGATGTGCGAGCCCTGCCGCGACGACCGGAAGCATGCTGCATACTGCACCTCCATTATTCCGTCGAACACCGGGGCAGATTTCGGCTTTCGTCACGGGCCGCATCGACTTGCCTGCCTGGTCGGCGGGAGATCGGGAACCTCGAACAGGTATTCCGGTCTGTCGTTGTAGGCATAACCGCGCAGACGCCCGGCCCTGCGCCATTTTTTGATGGTGCGGATCGAGACGGTGAGCCGGTCGGCGGCCTCATGGATCGTCAACAGCCCACGATCGCGAAGCCGCTCGTAGCGTGACCTGAGAGACCGATTGTGGCGGGTTGCTGTCACCAGCTTCGGGGTAAAGGCATGGCCATGCCCGGTTCGGGATCCGCGCGTATTGAGGATCGACGCAATCTCGCCATCCGTGTGGTCATCCAACAGCCTGTCGATCTCGGCAACGATCTCATCGCTGGTCCTGCGGATTTCATACACGCGTGGATCCGGCGTCCAGATGAGCTCTCTGGTCGCGCCGCCGCGCAGGCGCACTCCCAGGCTCCGCGTGGCCTTGGTCAGCGTCACGTCCTCGATCAGCAGCCGCGCCATCCGCTTGCGCTCGCGGTGCGGCGTCGCCGGATCGTTCCACAGGCGGGGGAAGTCTCTGGCCAGCTCAAGCACTCGCTTTCGTTGCTCATCGTCCAACCCCCGGTCAGGCTCGGCGCGGCTGCGATCGAGCTCGTGCTGCGCCTCGTCCAGGGCCCGGAGTTTCGCGTTCCATTCCGCCTCCAGCACGTCGGCGACCATCCGGTTGTCGGGATGGGTCTGCATGAACCGTTGCCTCGCCAAGTCCGCTTCCTCGCGGGCGCGCTGCACCTGTTGGGAACGCCATAAATCGGCCTCCTCGGCGCGGGCCGTGAGCTCGTTCTGCACTTGGAGCGCGACGTCCAGCGTGAGCGGTGTCACCAGTTCCACCAGCAGCTCGCCGACCGCGCGATCGATGGCGCCGCCCGATACGCCCTGACACACGCTGCCGCTCGCTGTCTCGATCCCTTCTCTCTGGCACACATAATCGGGATATTGCCGTCCTTTACGGGTGCGGTAGCGGACCGTCATGCTCCGGCCGCAGACGCCGCAGATGGCCAGGCCCTGCAGCAGTGCCGGTCCCTCGCGCGGGGGGCTGCGGCGCTTCGCTTCGTAGGATTGCGCATTGTTCCGGAGTTGCAGTTCGTTCTCCTCGAACCGCTCCCAGGTGATGTAGCCCGGGTGCGCGTCGCGCAACAGCACCGTCCATTCCTCGCGCGCCAGGCGCCTGTGCTCGACACCGCCGCCGGGCCGCCGGCGGCGCCGGGTGCGGCCGTACGCGAAGGCACCGGCGTATCGCGGGTTGTGCAGCGTGTTGATCACCTGCGAGAACTTCAGCCGCTTCCAATGCAGCTCGCCCTTTTGCGGTCCGCTGAGAGGACGGTGGGGGAACAGCAGCTTCTCTCTGTTGAAGTGCTTCACCGTGGCCTGCGCGGAGCCGGTCCGGGTGAAGGTGTCGAACAGCAGGCGCAGGCCGTGCTGCACTTGTTCGTCGGGGTCGAGCACCACCTGGTCGAGCGGGTCGTAGACCAGCCCCACCGGCAGAGGAAGCTTCAACTCCCCGCGCTTGGCCGCGTTGAGCGTCCCGCCGCGCAGCCGGGCGCGCATCATGTGCAGCTCTGCCTCGCTCATCGTGCCTTTAAGCCCCAGCAGGAGCCGGTCATTGAAGTCGACGGGATCGTAGACGCCGTCCTCGTCGAGGATCAGTGTCTCGCTCAGCGCGCAGAGCTCGATCAGCCGATGCCAGTCGGTGGAGTTGCGCGCGAGACGGCTGACCTCGAGCCCGAGCACGATGCCGGCCCGGCCCATGCCGACCTCGGCGACCAGGTGCTGGAACCCCTCGCGGTCGCTGTCGGCGCCAGAGAGGCCGAGATCGCGGTCGATCACGACGATGTTCTCGGTCGGCCAGCCCAGCGCCACGGCGCGCTCCCGCAGCGCGTACTGGCGGCGCGTGCTCTCGCCATGGTCGAACACCTGCTGCAGGCTTGACTGGCGCACGTACAAGTAGGCATCGCGGCTCAGATGGCCCGTATCCACCTTCTGATGGGCGCTGCTCATGCCGGCTTTCCTTCCATATGGCCGTTGAGCATGGCGATCAGAATGTCGATCGCCGACGTCTCGACCCCGGTGGGCAACGGCCCGGGCGCGGCCCCCGCGCACGCGGCCGCCGGCGGGGCGGGCAGCGCGGCGAAGGCATGCAGCCAGGCCGCGACGCCGCGCAACGCCACCACGCCGCTTCCGTGGCGGTCGTGGACGGCGCCGGGCTCGACGGCATGACGGCGCATCCGTTCGTACCCCTGTCCGTAGGCCGAAGGCTCCGCCGCCGGGAGCGCGGTGCAGGGTGGGTTGTGCATCGTCATCGTTTTTTTCCCCGCGCCAGGGCGCGGTCGATGCTGCTGCGATGGACCGAGACGCCGAAGCGGTCGCGCACCAGCTCGACCATCTCGGCGGCGGTCAGCTCCGGCCGTTCGCTCTTCGCCGCCCGCAGCGCCTCGACCACCTCGTCGCTGAGCTTGTGGGGCCGGCGCGGTCCCGGCCGGTCCGGCAGCAGGCCCGGCAGGCCGCCGGCCTCCCATGCGCGCTGCGCCTGATACCAGGTCGGCCGCGAGACGCCGAAGCTGGCGGCGGCGTGGCTCACTGGCACGCCGTCTTCGCGCACCCGGCGCAGCATCTCGTACTTGACCTGGAGCAGATCGCGCGGGTCGAAGAACGCATTGGACACGAACAGCTCGTCGCGCACCGCCTCCGCGTTCGGGTTCAGGCAGCCATGCTCCTTGAGGGCGCGGGTCTTGGCGTCGGCGGGGCGTCTGGCCATGGCGCGGGCTCCGTCGGAAAAGGAATGTAAGTATATTTATGCACATTCCCAACGCCGTATCAACCCCTTTCTTCCTCTTTATGATCGGAAACTCCATGCTATACTTCACATAATAGCCAGAAGACGCCGTCTTCCTGGCCGTCAAGATGCCCTGTATTCCCCGTTTATGTGCAAAAACATTCTTACACATTCGGCAAAATCTCCTTGACAGTCTCCGCCCCGTTATCGTTCTCCCGCACGGTGCGGTCGTCCCCATCCAGGCTGTCCAGCAATGCCGCCAGCGCAAACAGGTCCGAGAGGCGGAACGCCGACCGGCCCGCCGACACGCGCACAAACGGATCCTCGTCCGCTACGCTGGTCCAAGCCTGTCGGATGCTGCGCAGCGTCCCGTCGTCACTTGGGTATCGAAGCCACGCCACTCCCATGATCGTCCAGTTCTCAATCAGCTCGAACTCGCGCCCGTGAAGAGGATGAAACGGGTGCGTCACCCGAAACCGCCGACCCTCAACGCATCTTGAGCGTGCAGTTGACCGTGTAATCCCGGCGGGCCGCGAAACGCCTGCTCCGAGCCGAACGTCGGGCCGCCGGCCTCTGCGAGACCTGCGCGGCGCCCGTGACCGGCGGAGCCGCCTATTGCGGTCCCTGCGCCGCCGCCCGGAACGAACGGCGCCAGCGCAATCCGGAGCCGGCGCGCGAGGCCGACCGCCGGCGCTATGCCGAGCGGCGCGCCCGCGGCGACTGCACGAGCTGCGGCAAGCCGGCCCAGGGGGCGGCCGAGTGCCGGGCCTGCCGCGACGCTCACCGGGCGCGCTACGACGCCCGCCGGGCCGCCGGGGTCTGCGTCAAGTGCCGGACCCCCACCGACGGCGGCGCGGCCTACTGCGATCCCTGCGCCGCCGCCAAGGCCGCGAGCCGCGACCGCGACCGCGAGGCGGAATACGCGGCCAGACGCCGGCGGTATGCCGAACGGCGGGCGAAGGGACGCTGCGTCGCGTGCAACGCGCCATCGCCGGACGCGGCGCGCTGCAAACCTTGTGCGGCCGTCAACGCCGGACAGCGTGATCGTGAGGCGGAGAAAGCCGCCCGGCGCCGGAGGTATGCCGAGCGGCGGGCGAAGGGACGCTGCGTCGAGTGCGATGCGCCGTCGCCCGGAGCGGCGCGCTGCGAGCCCTGTTCCCTCCGGCACCGCGAGCGCTCGGGAGCGTTCCGCGGAATCCCGCTATGGGACCCGAGCTGGACGGTGATCGAGATCGCCACCGGGGTCTGTCACGGCACCTATGACAGCGAGATGGAGGTCGCGGCCTGTCTCGCCTTCGCCAGGCTCTCGCGCGACGAGGTCGAGGTGATCGCCGACGCCAGCCCGATGGCGGGCTTCACTGCGCCCGGTTGGCAGTGAACCGGTCGGGCGCGGCGGGGACTTCCCTGCTGCGCTGCCGGCCCGCCGCCCGCAATTCAGCACGCCGGGAAGGACACTGGGATGACCGCCAAGGACATCGAGACGCTGCGCGCCGAATATCGCGAACGCTACCACCGCCGCACCGCCGAGCGCCGTTCGAAGGGCCTCTGCGTGCATTGCGGCGAGCGTCCGCCCAAACCCGGCCGCAGCCGGTGCGAGCCGTGCGCGGCCAAGAAGCGGCCGGCCCACCGCGCCCGCTACCATCGCCGCACCGCCGAGCGCGTCGCGCGGGGGCTCTGCCCGAAATGCGGCAAGCGTCCGCCCGCGCCGGAGCGCAGCCAGTGCGCGCCCTGCCTGGAGAAGGACGCCGCCGCCGGCCGGGCCCGGGACGCGAAGCTCAGGGCCGCCGGCATTCCGCGCCGCGATCCGGCGAAGGCCGCCGATTACGAGCGCGGGCGCAACCGCCGCCGGGCCGAGGACCGCCGCGCCAGGGGGCTGTGCGCCGCCTGCGGCAAGTCCCCGCCGGCGCCCGGCCGCGCGTCCTGCGAGCCGTGCCTGGAGACGCGCCGCGCGCAGGACCGCGCGAAATACGCGGCCGGCAAGGCGGCGGGCAAGCTCTACGGCGGGGCCGATCCCGAGGCTTGCCGCAGGGCCGCCCGCGCCCGGAGCCGGCGGCGCCGGAAGGCCTGGATCGAGGCCGGGCTCTGCGTCCGCTGCGGCGCGACACCGGAGGTCGAGGGCAGCACGAACTGCGACTCCTGCAAGGCGAAAAGCCGGGCGAGGGGTCGCCGCAAATACGCCGAACGGCGCACCGCCGGGCTCTGCACCAAGTGCGGAAGCCCCGCCTTCGACGGCCTCGCCTATTGCGGCGCCTGCGCCGCCATCCGCGAGGTCCAGCGGCCGCCGGAGGTCAAGAACGCCCAGTCCCGGCGGCGATACGCCGAACGGCGCGCCCGCGACCGGTGCACCGACTGCGGCGCGCCGTCCCAGGGCGCTTCGCGCTGCGTGCCGTGCGCGGAACGCTCGCACCACCGCTCGACATACTTCAAGGGCATCCCGATCTGGGACCCGAGCTGGACGGTGATCGAGATCGCCACCGGCGAGGCGCTCGGCACCTTCGACAGCGAGGCCGACGTGGCGCTCTGCCTCGCCTTCGAGAAGCTGGCGCGCGACCAGGTCGAGGTAATCGCCGACATCAGCCCGATGGCGATGCACACGGCCCCGCCCTGGTGAGCCGGCGGCAGCGCGGCGGGGTCTCCCCGCTGCGCTGCCGGCCCGCCGTCCGCCGGTAATCGCCGCGCCGGCCTTCTCGACATGCGTATAGCCGGCCGGGCGCCCGCCGGCCCGACCCCAACCGAAGGAGCTTTCACCATGACCGCCTGCATCCCCGACGATCCCGCCTATTGCTTCTGTCCGATTGCGGAAGAGGACGGCGAACCGCCGCAGATTCGCATTTTGGTGGAAGGTCTCATCTTCGCCATCCCCACCGCGCTGGTCGCCCTCGACCGCGAGCAGGGGCTCGACGTGTGCGACCGGTTGAACCGGGCGCTCGGTCTCGACCGCGCCGCCTGGACCGCGCTCGCCGCGCGCTGCCTGCGCGCCGGCGCCGGCGGCATGAACGGCAGCACCGTGCACTGAAGACGGGCGGGAACGCCGCCCGCCGCGCCGGTTGCGGCGGGCGGGGGGCGTGACGGCGCCGGCGTCGGCACGGGGTTCGCCCGGGAGTTGGAGGGGAGCTTTCGCGGGGGCGTGTCCGGCAGGGCGGCTGGAGGGAGTCCGGTCGCCTCGATGCCGGGCGTGGCAACGCGAAGGAGGTTTTCGCCATGTTCCTGTCCGACCATTCCCCCGACCTTCCCGCCGGCAGCCTGCTGCTGGCCGAGCTGGGGATCGACCCGGCCGCCGTCCGCGAGGCGATCGAGGACGAGCGCGCGATGCGGTGCCCCGAGCGACCGGCGATCTATCCCGAGCACGGTTTCGCCGGCCTCTTCCCGGAACCGGCGGTGGGCGGCTTCGGCGAGGCGGTGCCGGACGAGCCCTGGGACCCGGCGGCGTCGCTCCCGCCGGCGTGATGGAGGTGGAGGAGGGCTTGGAGTGGATGAGCGGCGGGGGGCCGGGGGGAGCGATCGTCCCGGCTTCCCGTCGTTCGCAAACCATCGTCAGAACCCAGAGCCACAAGGAGATAGCAATGGCTTTCGGAAAGAACTACGCGGAAATCGTCGGACACCTCGGCGGCGATGTCGTCATCAACCATCTCGCCTCGGGCGGGCGCGTCGCGAACTTGAGCGTGGCGACCGACGAGTCCTATTTCGACCGCGCCGGCCAGAAGGTCGACCAGACCGAGTGGCATCGCGTCGTCACCTTCCAGGACGGGCTGATCGACATGCTGGAGCGGCACGCCAGGAAGGGCCGGCTTATCAGCGTCGAGGGCAAGCTGCGGACGCGGCGCTGGAAGAAGGACGGCGACGACTCCTGGCGCTACTCGACCGAGATCCTGGTCGTGCCGGGCGACCGGGTCCAGTTCTACGACAAGCCGAACCGCGGCAACGGCGCCCAGGCCGAGCCCGCTCCGGCGAACGGCGAGACGATGCCGGCCGGCGGTGACCCGGCGCAGGCCGACGACCTCGGATCGGATCGTATCCCCTTCTGAGCCGGTTCCCCTCCCTCCCAACTCGGGCGGCCGTTTCGGCGGTCGTCCTTTTTTTCTGCCGTGGGTCCGGTGTCCGCCATCGCGCCGGGAGGGGAGAAAAGCAAGGAGTCGGGCAAGCCGACCCGAAGAGAGGAGGGAGACCGTGACTGTCCGCTACGTCATCCGCACCGTCGATGAGGACTGGATCGACCTTGTCGACGAACCCGTCCGCATCGACGACCGCCACGCCGCATGGACCGAGGCCAAGCGCCGCGTCGCCGCCGATCCCGATCTGAAGACCGTCGTCTTCAACCGCGATACCGGCGCGATCCTCTGGCAGAGCGATCCCGACGTGCCGCCGCGCTACCGCGTCGCCACCGCCGACAGGACCTTCGTATACGCCATCGACGATGTCGACTTCCCCGTTGAGGTCCTCTCCGAGCACAAGGAGAAGGACGACGCCTGGACTGCCTTCTACGACGCGGTCGCGGCCTCCGCCGACGCGCTGGTCTTCATCTTCGACACCTCCGAGGACCAGCGCCGCATCGTCGCCAACTCCGACGATTTCGATCATCTCAAGCCCGTCCGGGACGTGGCGTGATGCCGGGCCGGTCGCGCAGGCGGACGGGAGGGTTGGGCGACCCCCTTCGGGGCCGGGCTCTCCGCTCATATCGTCACTCGCTGGCGCTCGCGCCGAAACCGCTGCGATCCCTGTCGCCTCCGCTCGCAGGCTCGCTGCGCGCTCCGCTTGCCAATCCGGCCGACAGGTCCGGGGATCGTTTCCAGGGCCGTGCAAGCGGCAGCGCCGATGGGGTCCGTGCAGGTGGAGAGGGGGAGGCTGGCCGCTGTGCTGTCTCATTGTCCCACACGTGCTCGGTCCAGCAACCCCTGCGGGGTCCTCCGCTCCGCTCCGGCCTGGCCCAAGAAGCTCTAAGGGCGGACCGTGAAAGTCGCCGACCGTGAAGATCGCTGGCGCGATCTTCCGCACCAAGATTCGGCGACTTTCCGCACCATCCGCCCAAGAGCTTCTAAGGCCAGGTGCTTCCCCTGCGCGCGCGTGAGCCAAAGAGACATCACATCGGCGCACAACGCTCCGGTGCATCCAACAGGAGATCGTCATGAACATCATCGAGAACATCGACACCATCGAAGCCGGCGGGCAGTCCGCCACCGCGACCGTCTGCGACAACGCCGCCCTGTTCGGCGCGGCCCCCGAGCGCGACGAGTTCGACACCCGCGAGGTCTGGGACGCCGACGACGCGCTGGCCGCCGTCGCCGAGTCCTTCCGCATCCTGGCCGAGGGCGTCGGGCCGGACGGAACCCAGATCGCCGACGAGCGCGAGAGCCTGCTGTGGGGCTTCGTCAACATGCTCGACAGCCAGACCAACCGCCTCGACCGCGCCGCCGACAAGCTGATGCCCGAACTCCGCGACCTCCAGCGCGCCCAGGACGGCACCGAGATCAAGTCGCTCGAACTGGAGATGACCACCCACCGCGCGCAGTGCCTCACCGACCGGCGCGACGCCTTCGAGACCATGCGCGACGAGGCCGCCGAACGCTATCGCGCGGAGACCGGCAACGTCTGGCGGCCCCGGCGCGGATCGCACGTCTCGCAGACCGGCGCGCTGACCTCCGCCGCCATCGACGCCCGCGACTTCGCCCGCGCGAGGCAGGACCGCAAGACCGCCGCGCATCTGCCGCAGGGAACGCTGGTCGCCATCGCGGGCGGCAAGGACGTCGCCGACCCGGCCGCCGTGATCGCCATGCTCGACAGGACCCGCGCCAAGCACGCCGATATGGTGCTGGTCCACGGCGGCGGACCCGGCGTCGAGAAGATCGCGGCGCGCTGGGCCGAGCGCAACGGCGTCCACCAGGTCGTCTGCAAGCCGGACTGGGACCGCCACGGACGCGCCGCCCCGTTCCGCCGCAACGAGGAACTGCTGAACCTCCTGCCGAAGGGCGTCATCGCCTTCCCCGGCTCCGGCATCACCGAGAACCTCGTCGACCGCGCGCGGCAGCTCGGCATCCCGGTCTGCCGCGCCGCATAGACCGAAGCGCATCGCGGGCCGCGTCGTCGCTTCGGCGGTGGCGCGGTCCGCTTCCTTTCCGACCCGACGGCGTTGCGGCGGCGCCCTCATCCTCGCGCGCGCTTCGCGCGGCGCTCGTGCTCCGGCTCGCTGCGCTTGCCGATCGCCGTTGCGTTCGCTGCCACGCGCACCGTTGCGCTCGCCTCCGGCATCGCGCTGCGCGCTCCCGCCGTCGGCTCCGCCGACGCGCCGGTCGGCAATCGCGTCGCCCGCCTTCGCACCATGCTGCGCATGAGTGCTCCGGCGCCGGCGTCAATGACCATGATCGAGGTCGCCATCGCGATCATCGCGCGCGTCGCCGTTGCCGGCTTCGCCGTCATCGGCCTCCGCAGTGACCGCCGCAGTCGCGGGCGTGTTCGTGCAGGCGCCGCCGCCGATGCCGCCGTCACTTCGCCGGGCGCGACCGTCCCGGTTCGTGTCGCCGACGACGCCCACTCAGGGGCCGTGGCGGCTCCGATCCGCCGCTCTCGCCGGCACCGATTCCCCATCGAAAATGCTGTCAGATTCGGCTCTGTCTCTACGGCGGAGCCGGCGATTTCTCACACCCCACGCACCCAGGGTGCCTTTCCTGCCTCCGTCCGCCCTCGCATGAATAGACGGATAACCCTGCAATAGCAGGGTGTTACGGTTCTATCGGTTCCGCACCGCCTCGCGGCATCCCCGACGAAACGCCGCCGCGGCTGCTTCCTTGACTACCAGCCGCGCGGCCCGAACCGGGAGCCGCGACCATGACCGACCGACCCAAATCCACCTTCGCCCGGCGCGTCCGCGTCGCAAAACCCCGAGCTACGAAATACGAAGTCCGCGACGACGTGGTGAGCGGACTCGCGCTGACCATCCAGCCCACCGGAGTCCGAACCTACTTCCTCGCCCGCATGGTGCGCGGGCGGAGGCGATACGCCACCATCGGCAGCACCGACGCCATGACGATCCCCGAGGCGCGGCGCGAGGCCCGCAGGCTCATCGCCAGCTACATCGAACCGGCGAAGCAGGACAACGGCCCGAGAACGCCGGGGCATCCGATGGACGCCTTCGCAGAGGAGTTTCTCGAACGTTACGCCCGGCACTGGAAGCCCAAGACCCTGACGGCCAGCACCTATGTCGTGCGCCAGTACATCCTGCCCGCTTTCGGGCATATGACGGTGGACGCCATCACCGTCGAGCACGTCAGGGACTGGTTCGCGTCGATGGCCGACAGGCCCGGCAGCGCCAACCGCGCCATGCCCACCCTGTCCGTCATGATGCGCATGGCCGAGCTTTGGGGATACCGCCGTCACAACTCCAATCCCTGCAAGAACACGCGGCGCTACAAGACCCAAGCCAGGGAGCGGTTCCTGACGGCGGAGGAAATGGCCCGACTCAACGCCGTGCTCACCCGAGACGAGTTCTGGTGCCCGCACATCGTCGCCATCGTCCGGTTGCTGATGCTGACCGGCTGCCGCTTCGGCGAGATCGCCGCGCTCGAATGGGACTGGATCAAGGGCAAGCGCATCTTCCTGCCGGATTCGAAGTCCGGGCCGCGCACGGTCTGGCTGTCCGACGCCGCGCGGGCCGTCATCGATGCCATCCCGCGCTATGGCGAGGATTGTCCGTATCTCTTTCCCGCACGTCCGCCGACACGGCCGATCGACAACATCGCCTTCCAGTGGGACCGCATCCGCGACGAGGCGGGTTTGCCTGGATTGCGGTTGCATGACCTTCGCCACAGCTGGGCGTCCACCGCCGCCATGAACGGTGTCGGCATGGTGACCATCGCCAAGCTTCTCGGTCACGCGTTGGTCGAGACGACCGAGCGCTATGTCCACCTGTCCGACCGCTCGGTTGCCGAGGCCGCCGACCGGGTGTCCGGGCGCATCGGCGCGGCTCTGGCCGGTAGAGGGACCGTCCGGGAGGGAGGGTGCGATCATGCCGACAGTTGATCTCACCGCACGGCTCGCCCGCGAGACCGAACCCGGCGACCGGGACGTGTTCCTGTTCGACTGGGCGCTGCCCGGCTTCGGGTTGCGCGTCCACCGGTCCGGCGCGAAAGCGTGGATCGTGCAGGCTCGCATCGAGGGGAAGACCCGGCGCATCGTCATTGCTCGTTTCGGAGAGATGGATCTTACGCAAGCCCGCCGTCGCGCCCGCGACATGCTCGCGCGCATCCGCGCGGGCGACAATCCCGCCGACGACATCCGCAAGGAGAAGACCGCCCCGACCGTGGCCATGCTGGCCGATGAGTATCTCCGGCGCTGCGATCCCTACTGGAAGCCGTCGGGACGCAAGACCATCCGCATCTATCTCAAGGCCCGCATCCTGCCCGCCTTCGGCAAGATGCCGGTGGAGCGCGTCGGCCCGGAGGATGTGGCCGCGTGGTTCGACGAAGCGAGCCGGGACCGGCCCGGCGCGGCCAACCGCGCCTTCGAAATCCTCCGGTCCATGATGTTCCGGGCCGAGGAATACGGCTTCCGCGAGCCGGGAACCAATCCCTGCCTCGGCATCAGGAAGAACCCGAGGCGCAACATCGCCCGGTTCCTCGACACCGAAGAACTCGCCCGGCTCGGACGCGCGCTCGATGCGCACGAAGCGCGTTCGCCGGAGGCCGTCGCGGCGATCCGGTTGCTGGCGCTCACCGGCTGCCGCCGGGGCGAAGTGCTCAATCTCCGTTGGCGCGACATCGGGGACAACGCCATCGCCTTGCGCGACGGCAAGACTGGACCGCGCAGCGTGCCGCTCGGCGAAGCCGCGCGGGCCGTTATCGATATGCTGCCCGGACCACGCGATCCCGATGCGTTCCTGTTTCCGAGCCTCGCCGGGGGCAGACACGCACACCGGGTCGTCGCCTGCTGGCGCGCGGTCTGCGACGACGCGAAGCTCGGCAAGGTCCGGCTGCACGACTTGCGCCACACGGCGGCGAGCCACGCCGTCATGTCGGGCGAGAATCTGCCGCTCGTGGGCAAGCTGCTCGGTCATCGACGACACGAGACCACGGCGGGCTATGCCCACCTTGCCGACGGCCATCTGGTCGAGGCGGCGGAGAAGGTGGGGGGCATCATCGCAAAGTCGATGCAGCCTACCCGGATTTAGCCTTCAACTTCAGCAAGGCATACAAGCCTTCCTGTAGATCGATGCTACAGCCTCCTTCGACAGATTTATTCGTTCTCCGACCCACTCGGAGGCAGCGGCTTGATTCATGGAGCCCTCATCGCATAGTGCCTGCATCGCGAAGTATATAAGCCCATCGCGGACGTGATACTTCCGAGCCGGATTGCCGGGACGCTTTTTGGGCGCGACCCTATCGCCCCGTAGCATGTCGATGAGCCATGCACACAGCCACGGTTCGTCCGTTGCCTCCATTCTCGCCGAACTACTGCTTTGGTGAAGAATGTCCGCGATGATCCTGCACAGAGCGTCCCAATAGTCGCGATCGGTTTCTGATCGCTCGACAAAGTATCGCGCCATTTCCACGCTCAACTTATGGATGCCTTCGTCTCCAGCTTGGGGATCGATCAAGCGAAAGACTTTCCACTCACTCCAATACTCCGGCTTTCCTGCTGCGAACGCAGGCGGATTCCACTTCCAAAACTGGTAAAGTTCATCTGCCTTGGTAGTCTCCTCGCGCGGATTCTGGATATGGTCACAATTCAGATACTGCTCCGCAAGCGCCTTTGCTTCGTCTTCGGATAATGCCGTCATCTCTGTAGCCTCTGGTGGATGAGCAGTCGTATCCATGATGACCGCTTCATCTCCGAATGTCCCCATGAAGTAATCGCTCGAAATATTCACTGTTCAGACGCGATGCCCCTTTGACAGCGACGTGGCTTGAGCAAGGCGCTTTGCCCGCTTCCAGGGTGCGCGTGCCTTCCGTGCGGCTTCCAGCGGCGCCCACATCTTCTCATACAGCATGAACAGATGCTCGACCCGCTCGCGCTCCGAAGCGAACCCAGAGCGCCTGTAGAGCCGGTCCGCCGCGCGGTCGAGCGCCTGATGCGCCCGACGCAAGTCCGGCGGCATCAGGTCCGGGTTGTAGAGATCGGCCAGAGTCGCACCCGGATGCGCGGCGCGGGCATCGAGCACGGCCTGCGCGAGCGGTTCCAGTTTCGACAGGTCCGCGTCCTTGGGCGGCAGCGGGAATGTGTTGTAGACGACGCCGACCGAATACATGTAATCGCTTTTCATGCGCCCGGTTATTGCTCGCATCCACGCCATGTGCATGGCCGAAGTCAGCAGCGCGAAGTCGGCGAGAGTCGCGTCGGGAAGTATTCGTAGCTTCTGATTCGCGATTACGTCAGGCGTCAACCATCCGATTGGCACGTATTCGCGCCGTTCCGAACTCGTGTTCGGTAGGACAAGGAATGGCTCGGATAGCCGTTCGTCTACACCGACTCGCGTCGGATATGCGGCCATGGCGACCGTACTCGGGCGGCGGCTCGATCCCCGGTACTCCCTAACCCGCCTGATACGCTCCCTGACTTCGGGTAGTCGTCCCAAGTCTGAAGGCGAAGATTCGGCGAGGTACAAAATCCAGCGGTGAAACCCGTTGATATATTCGTCTCCGCCAATGTATCTGCGGAAAAACCTTTGCGAGTCCGGCTCATTCGCGACAAAGGATTCGTAGTCGTCCTGGGTGAATGTGAGTATGCCATTGTCGATCATCTGAACGCCCGTCTTCAGCCGACGCATTCCGTTGATCGGCGCGCTTTCCTCCCTCACCACCAGATGCGGATCGGACAGCCCGCCCGCGTCGAACAGGTAGGGCGATAGCGCCGCGTGACCGCTTTCCTCGGGCTCGCCGTTGATGTCGGGATAGGTGAACAACCGCTTGTCGGCTCGCCTGGCCTCCCGCCGGTCAAGGCCGAGAATGACGACGTGAACATGCGCCTTGCCGCGCGCGTCCGATCCCCATGCGAAGGTCCGGTGCGCGAACGCGATTTCCAGCTTGCAGCGCTCGAACAAGACCGGCCATAGCTGCGCGACCTGCTCGCCCTGCGTAATCGAATTGGTCGCGACGAACCCGATCCGGGCGTCGCCGCCCTTCACATATTCCCCTGCCTTGATGAACCACGCGGCGACGTAATCGAGCGTGCCGCCGTTCTTGCCGAGCGCCGCGATCTCACGCACCTGCGCGCGCTGGCCCGCCGTCTGTTGCTTCGCACCGACGAAGGGCGGATTGCCCAGCACGAAGAAACAATCGCCCGGCGGCAGCAGTTCGGACCAGCCCGTTTCGAGCGCGTCGCCGTGGACGATGTGCGGCGACTTCTCAAGCGGGATGCGGACGAAGGTCTGGCCGAACTCGAGACTCAGCCGATTGTTCATGATGTGGTCCATCATCCACAGCGCGGTTTCCGCGATCCGCGCCGGGAACTCGCCAAGCTCGATCCCGTAGAACTGGTCCACGTCCACCACCGATTGCCACGCGGCATCGAGCACCGCCTGCCCGGTCGCGGCGGTCGCCTCCCGAATCTCTCGGATGACCTCGATTTCGAGCATCCGCAATTCCCGGTAGGCGATGATGAGGAAATTGCCGCAGCCGCACGCCGGATCGAAGAACGTCAGGCCGCCGAGCTTCGCCTGGAACTGCCGGAGCGCCGCGAGGCGGCCCCGGCCCCGCCGCGCCCGCACCCGCGCGAACTCGGCGCGCAGGTCGTCCATGAACAGCGGCTCGATCACCTTGAGGATGTTCTTCTCGGTCGTGTAGTGCGCCCCCTGCGCCCGGCGCTCCGCCGGGTCCATGACCGACTGGAAAAGCGCGCCAAAGATGGCCGGCGAGATGTTCGACCAGTCGAAGCGGCAGGCGTCGATCAGCGCCCCGCGCATCGCCGCGTCGAAGGAGAACGTCCGCAGGTGTCCCTTGAAGAGATCGCCGTTGACGTAGGGGAACCGGGCAAGGTCCTCGTCGAGGGTTGCCGCGCGCTCGTCCTCCGGCGTGTCGAGCACTTCGAACAGTTGCGCGAGCCACGGCCCGAGATCGGCCCCGTCCTCGCTCGTGCGCGTCTCGATGAAGTCGAGGAAGATGTCGCGCGGCTCGAATACCCCGGTATCGTCGGCGAACATGCAGAACACGACCCGCACGAGGAAGCGTTCCAGATCGTGGCCCCGGTGTCCGGCATCAGCGAGCGCGTCGTGCAGCCGCCCGACCAGTTCGGCAGCTTCGATGTTCGCCGGATCCTGATCGCGGAACGTCCGCCGCTGCACGCCGAGGATGAAGCCGAACGCCTCGACATGCGCGGGAAGGTCCGCAAGCGGGAAGGTGACGGCCTCGCGCTCGTCGAGATCGTGAAGCTCGAAGGTCTGGAAGTCGCTCACCAGGATGAAGCGCGGCCGCTCGCGTTCCGGCAGCGCGTCGAAATACTCCCCGGCCTGTTCGTAAGCCTTGCCGAGATCGCGCCCGGCGCTCTTCTGTTCGACGAGCAGCACACCCGGCCAGAACAGGTCGATGAAGCCCGAGCGGTTGTCGAGCTTGGCGACATGCGCCTCGTAGCGCGCCACGCTCCGCCGCCGCACTCCGAACACGTCGAAGAAGGCGTTGTAGAAGCTCTGCGTCTCGCCCTTCTCGTAGGCCGCGTCCTTCCAGTCTTCGGCGAAGACGGCGGCGCGGGCGCGAACCTCGTTCCACGACAGGCGCATCAGGTGACGACGCCCGCCATGGCCCGTCCGGCAGTGCTGGCGCGAGGCCCGATCATGCGTGCAGCGCGCGCACGCGCCGTTCGGCGGCGGTTCGGTCGCGGCGCGCCTGCGCAAGCTCGTAGCTCGCCTGCATCCGCATCCAGTGCTCGGTGGTTTCCCAGCCGATATCCTCGTGGATCACTTCATCGACGTGCTTCATGGTCTCCTCCTTGCATCGCGCCTGGCACGATGTCCTTGGCAACCACCTTCGGCAAGCGCAGATCGCGGGACTTGGCGTGAGCCTCACCGAGCCGCAGCAGCACCGAGGTGATTTCATCGCCGTCCACGTTCAGCGCGTGTAAGGCTTCCGCCACATCAGCCGTCAGGGACTCAAGGCAGATGTCCCACAACCGCGCCTCGTGCTTATCGCTGCGCCCGAACATGAGGTACTTGACGGTTTCATTCTTGGAGATCGACACGCCGACAAGCATCTTCCGCATCCGCTCACGTACTTCATCGACGCGACCGTTTTCCTCGTCGGTGAGACTGATAGAGAATGTTGGCATAGCTGAACCCCATGTTGTGCGAATTTCACGGAAACTAACAGGAATTAACGTCTCTGTCAAAATTGTCGGCAGACCACTCTCCTTCCAGAAGGACAACTGCGTCGTGTTGTGCGCGCTTGAACCTGCACCGTCGCCGGCAGTTCGATCCGTTCTCTTGACGTCGCCGGCGGGCGTCTTCGCCTGCACGCCCGACCGCATTGCATCGCTGCCTCGTGCTTCCTACACTACCGGTCGGATGCCGCGCGGCGGTTCGCAGACCGTTTCCTCTCATGCGCGGCGGGCGCTGCCGCTCAAGCGCCGCTCGGGCTAAATGCCGATGGCAAAACGGCTTTCATGTCCCGAGTGCTTGGGCGTCAGGTAAGCAGGATCGGGACGCCTTTCGGCGCGATTTTCTCACACCGGAACGCATTGATGATGCCCATGGCGCATGCGCGCGCAGACCCTGCATTTTCAACGACTTATGGGGACTTTGAGCGCCTCTGAACGCCCGATTCTTGTTTGACGGAGTGTATGCTCCAGGACACGGCATGTATGCTCCGGAGCATGCGGGCCTATCCCATTGAATTCGCCTGCTTTTTCCGAGCGGCCTGCTCCAGAGCATACATCGGATTGATGAGAGCATACGGCGATTTGCAGCGGAGCATACACGGGAATCCGGGGGAGCATACGCCTGCCGAAGCAGGATTCCGCGCTCGCGGGGAGCATGCCGGTGCCGGACGGCGGGAGGTCCCTACCGTCCTTCGGCGATCATCGCGCCGCCAGCCGCTCGATGTCGAGATTGCCGAACCGCTCGAAATCCCGGTCCTCGGTCAGCAGGACGGACACACCGAAGTCCCGGCACAGCGCCGCGATCTGGGCGTCGAAGACCAGGTTGCCGCTGGCGCCGGCCTCGCGAACCGCTTCGACCAGCAACTCCGGATAGCCGGGGCCGGGCATGAGAACCGAGACATTGTCCGCCGCCAGCAGCCGCGCCAGGGCCTCGCAGGCCTCCGCCGCGCTGTGCGGGGGATCGAACAGCCGCCGGTGCGTGACCAGACGGAGGAACTCGCCGAGACAGAAGACCGGAATGCCCCACGCTTCCCCTGAGCCGGCAAGCGCTTCCAGACGCCCGAGCGCGGCGCGGTGCTTGGCCGATTCCTTGCGATGGGCGTGAATGAGGACGTTCGTGTCGACCGTGATCAATCGCGCGCGTCCATCAGATCGTAGAGCGCGGCCCGGTTGTCGATATCGACGCCGGGGACCGGGCGGCCCTCCTTGGTCAGCAGGTCCAGCGACGGTGCTTCGTTGCGCGCGCCCTGCACATAGTCGCTGAGAACGCGCGCGATCAGGCCGCCGAGCGTTTCGCCCCTCTCGGCGGCGCAGGCCTCGGCGGCGCGCGCGAGACCATCGTCGAATTCCACGGTCATCTTCATGGGCGAAACCGTATCATTCCCGTCTCCGCCGGGTCAATTCTCGCCCGGTTCGGCGGGTTCCCGTCCCAGCAGCCTGTCCTGCTGCGCCCGCGCGCCCGCGACCAATTCGTCCAACTCCTCCCCGCGGTCCTCGTCGAGCATGTCGGTGCGCATTTTCGTGACCATGATGTGCGCCGCGCGGAAGGTCATCTCGATCAGCGGCGCCAGCCGCGCGGCTGTATCGGGGCCGGCCTCGACGGCGGAAAGCGCGGCGAAACGGACGAACTCCGCCGCCGCCAGGCTGTGCTTTTCCGCGCAGGCCTCTATACGCTCCCACTCCGCATCGTGGAACCGGATCGAGCGGGGCTTGCGTTTTTCCGCCTTCCCGGCCCCGATCGCTTCGGCTTCACGGGTCTCCCTGTCCATTTCACCCGGTCTCCTTCATGCGTTTCGTCGTCGCGGCCCCCGACATGCGCGCTCCTTGCGTCACATTCCGAGGTCCATTTCGCCTTTTCCGCGCCCGCGCGACGGCGGTTCGGGCGTCTTCGCGGGGGATTTTGTAGGCTGCCGGGCCTTGCCGATGCCGTCGCCGGCGCCGCGTTCCGGTCGCGCTTGGCCGTCCGGCGCAGCCTTTGCCCGGTCCTTCGCGGCCGTCGCGGGGCCATCCTTCGCCTTGCCGGCCGCCCTTTCCGGTTCCCGTTCGCGCTGCCGCCCGTCCGCTGGGGCGCCGTCAGCGGCCTTGCCGGGCTCGTCGCGCGCCGTCTCGCCGATGGCCTCCAGCGCCGCGATGCGCTCGCCGGTGACCGCCTCCAGCTGTTCGCGCAGCGCCTTCGCGTCGTCGGTGACCAGCTCGGCCCGGTCGCGGGCGCGGGATATCTCGACATAGAAGCTCTTCTGGGTGGTGAGATGCTTGTGCCTGGCCTCCATGGCGGCGATCACCCGGTCCACCGTGCGGCCCTGGAAGGCGTGTACGGTGGACGCCCAGGCATGGTCGAGATAGCGCAGCTGCGGATCGCCCCTGCCGAGTTCCAGCGTCTTGCCGTCCTCAAGGTGGAACGTCACCCGGCCGTTGGCCACCTTCAGCACCTCGGCGGTGCGGCTGTTGACGAGGCCGAGGCCGGTATCGTTGCGGGTCCAGCGGATGCGGTCGCCGGCGCGGAGTTCGATCTCCTCCACCTTGTAGACTTCGCTGCCGCCCCGGCGGCCGCCGATCTCGCGCGGCTTCCAGGCGACACGGCCATCCTTGCCGTCATCGAGCAGCACCTCTCGCCGCTTGCGATCGACGCCCACTACCGTGCGCTCGTCGCCCTTCTCGACGCCGATCCGCTTGTAGGGCCGGTGGAACGCGACCACGTCGCCGGGGCTGTAGTTGGCGGCGAGCGCCTTCTCGGCGTTGGTGTAACCCTTCGACACCAGCCGTTCGGACTCCATCGCCGGCCCGTGGAGGCGGCCCTCGCGGGCGAGACGCTCGCGGATATGGCCGTTGATCTGCTGGCGGAGCTCGTGCGAGGGCGCCATGACGCCGGTGTTTTCGCGGTTCTCGTTCGAGAGCCGGAGCCATCGTGCGGCGACCGCGCCGGCGATATTGTCGGGTTTGACCTCAGCGACGTTGCTCCCGAGCTTCTCGAAAGCGCGCTCTATGTCGCCCTTGAGGCTCGCCTCGACGGCCTCCTTCAGCGCCGGATCGCGCTGGCGCATGATCTCGTCCATGGTGGCGGTCTGCATCCCGGCGGCCTGGAGTTGGGCGAAGGGCTTGCCGGCATCGACGGCATCGAGCTGCTTGGCATCCCCGACGAGAACCACGCGGGGGATGCGGAGCTCGTTTGCGATCCTGAGCAGGTCGCGCGTCTGGACGGTGGAGGCGAGCGAGCCCTCGTCGACCACCAGGATGGTCTTCGCGAAGGCGGCGCGCATCTCCCTGGCGCCCTTCCGCGTGAGCCTGCCCTCGGCCACGCCGGCATTGCGGGCGAGGAATCGCTGGAGGGTTTCGGTCGGGATGCCGGCCTCGGAGGCGAGCGTCTCGGCCGCCGAAGCCGAGGGCGCCAGACCCGTCATGCGCCAGCCCTTCTTCTCCGCGAGCGCGCGGGCACGGTTCAACATGGTGGTCTTCCCGGTGCCGGCGTAGCCCTGCACGCCGACCATGCGGTCCTTCGCCGACAGGATCAGCTTCACCGCGTCCTTCTGGCCGGCCGTCAGCGGTCCGCGGCTGAGATGCCCCTGCACCTGCCAGCCGCGCATCGGCGCCCGGCCGCGCCCCTCGCCGGCCTGCATCAGGGCCACGGTCTCGCGCTCCTCAGCCACGGTGCGTTCCGTCGCGAGCGAGTCCTCCGCGCCGGGCAGGTCCACGGCATGGAGGGTTCTGGCCTTCTCGAGGGCGGCGACCTCCCGTTCCGCCTCTCCCATCGCGACCGCGCCCGGCGCATGGGCGAGCGCGGCGGCATAGAGATCGGCGCGCGGGAACACCGCCTGGCGCTCGGAGAGATGCGCAAGCGCCCAGCCGACCGCCTCCGCCGCGGGCGACGGCGGTGCGGCGTCCGCGGCCGCATCGCGGCCGGGCGCCCGGTCCGGCCCGTCGAGCGGCCGCTCCGCCTGTCGCGCAGCGCCCGCCGATCTGTCCGAAGCGGCTGCCGGCGAGGCGCCGCCGATGCCGTTGCGCGTTCGATTCGCCGTTTCCCGCTCCGGCGCGGCGGACTTCGCGACCGCCTCCGCGACCGGCGCCTTCGCATCGAAGCCGAGATCGGCGGCCTGATGCCGCCAGACGCCGCGCAGTTCCCGGCGGTCGATATCCCGCTTCGCAGCCCGCGTCATCAGCGCCGCGCGCTCGGCCAGACGGGGATTGTCGGCGGACGCGCCGAGACCGCGCGCCTCCATCGCCGCCTCGATCTCGGCCCGGCGGGTCGAGAACGCCGCGATGGCCTCCCTCGGCACGCCGGCGATCTCGAAACGGCCGTCGGCATGGCTCTTCTCGATGTCGTAGCCGAGTCTGGAGAGACCGGCCGCGAGCTCGTTGCGGTAGAGCATGCCGATCAGCTTCTGCCTCGCATAGAGCCCCTCATTGGCCATGGTCCGCCACTTGCCGTCTTCGCCCTTGACCATGTTGGCGAGCACGGCATGGGTATGGAGCTGGGGATCGAGATTGCGGGAGGTGTCGTGACGGAAGGTTCCGGCGACGATCTTCTGGCCGCCGACCCGTGCCATTTGTCCGGTATCGGGGTCCTTCATCCTCGTCTGGGCGGCGTTCTTCTCGACCCAGGCCAGCGTCGCCGAGACGGCGCGGTCATGGGCCTCCACGATACGGTCGTCGCCGCCGACCAGGGCGGCAATGGAGACCGATTTCGGCGCGCTGAAGGTCAGGTCGCGGCCGGGGCGGTGGAGGATTTCGCCGTCCTTGCCCCGCTTGCCGAGCTGCCGTCCCGAACCGTCCGGCACCTTGCCTTCGAGGACGGCGCGGAAGGTGTCGGGATCGACCGGCCCCGTCAGGCCGAGTTCTTCCGCGCCCCTGCCAGCCCAGGCGCTGGCCTCGCGGTGCTCAGGATCGTCCTTGGCAAAGTAGCCGTCGCGCTCGTAATAGGACGCGCCCTGCGAGGCCGAGGCCAGTGCGCCGATCGACAGCACGGGTCAGAACCACTCGGGCCGTGCGGCGCCCTTCTTCGACGCGGCGCCTTCGCCGGCGCCGGCACCGTCCCCCGGCTCCGATCCGGTCCCGGCCCCGCCCGCCTTGTCGGCGGAGACGGCGGTTTCATCGGGCTTCGGTGTCGCTTCCGACGGCCGTTCAGCCGTTTCGGCAGCGGCTTCCCCGTTGACGCTGTCCTCGACGACCGCCGCCGGTTTGTCCGTCCTGTCGTTCTCGGCCGCATCCGCCCCGGCATCGCTGCATGACAGCGCGACATCCGCCTCGGTCGCTCCCGCCTCTTCCGGCAGCGGAACCAGGTCGAGCTCGCCCTGCACATGACCGGAATCGACGGCGCTTTCGTCCGCAGGCGGCGCTGGATCCCGGCCGGCATCCGCCCTGTCGGCCCGGTACGGAATCGCAAGCCCGTCATCGCCGACGGGTTCGACGCCCGGCGCCGCGATATCCGCATCGTCGGCGCGGTCGGGCGGCCCGGCCCCGTCTTCCCGGCGCGGCACGAACCGCTCCGACGCCTTCGGCCGGGCGACGTATTTCAGGCGGACGGAGGCGACCGGGAAGGGGCCGGGAAACTTGAGATAGCCCGAGAGGTTCTCCAGCCGCATGATCTCCGACGGCAGCGCGAGCGCGCGCAGCTCGCGGCGCGGCGTCAGGCTCACCCCGTCGCGGATCGTGTTGGCGCCGTAGGAATAGCCCTCGGATATCTCCTCGACCTCGCTGCGGCCCAGGCTGTCGGCCGACCATTGCGCCGTGTCCCGGTCGGGCGCGGCCAGCACGACCCGCGTGCCGCAGAGCCCGGAGATCGTCTCGGCGCCGTTGCGGCCGTAGAGATCGCGCAAGGCCGAGGCGACCTGTACGCCGAGCACGAAGCAGCCGCCGAACTGGCGGGATTCCGCGAGGCCGGGCTGGAGGCTCGGCACCTGGTGCAGCGTCGGCAGCTCGTCGAGGATCACCCAGATGCGCCGCCCGTCGTCCTGGGCCAGCGACAGCATGGCGTTGACCGCGATCTCCAGCCAGGTCGAGATCAGCCCGCGCAGGCTGGCGTGCTGGTCGCCACGCGAGGTGAGGAACAGGAAGCCCTGCCGGTCCTCGTCCGAGACCCACTCGCGGATCGAGAAGGGCTGGCCCTCGTCGGGCAGGAACTCGAAGGCGGCGAGGTTGGCCGTCAGCATGGCGCGCACGCTGAGCGCCGTCTTCGGGTTCTCGGGATCGACGATGGACTGCGCGACCGTGCCCTCCATCGCCTGGGCGAGCGCCGTCAGGTCGGTCTTGAGCAGATGCTCGACCAGCACCCGGTTCCTCGTCTCCCCCTTCCGGCGGAGCACGCCGGCGCCGTTGGAGAAGAGCTGGCGGGCGGCAGTGACCCAGAAGGGATCGACCGTGTCCTTCTGCTGCGGGATCAGCGCCGCCGCCATCATGTCGAAGTCGCGCGGCCCCCTGGCCTCCAGGAAGGGCGACCAGCGGGGCGCCCTGGCGTCGAGCGGGTTCATCAGCACGTCGCGGGCCGGATCGAAGAAGGTGGCGGTGTAGCTGCCCATCTTGTCGTAGATCACGCAGCGCTCGCCCCGCTCCCTGATCTGCGCCACAAGGTCGGAGATCAGCACGGTCTTGCCCGAGCCCGTGGTGCCCGAGACGATCGTGTGCTGGGTCTCCGTGCGCTCCGGGTACGGGATGCCAGCGATGCGGTAGGGCCGTATCGCCGCCGAACCGGGCGCGCGGTCGAGCAGGCGGAGATGCAGCGGGCGCACCCGGCGGCGCAGTTCGGCGGCGGTGACCATCTCCGCGCCCCTGATGCGGCGCTGCCGGCCGAGCTGCATGCCGCGATACCAGAAGACGGCGAGGAAGAGCACGATCAGCCCGCCGCCGGCCTTGAGGCCGAGCCAGGCGCTCTCCAGCAGCTCGTCCAGGATCCTCCCGCGCGCCTCCAGCGCGGGAACCGAGACGGCGATGTCGCTTATGGCGAGCGAGCGTACCGTGCCGTCGGCGAAGCGGATCTCCTGGCCCGAGTCGGACTCGTAGCCGAGCGCGAGCTTGGTCTCGGCGAGCGTCACCATGCCGGCGGCATACCACTCCGCGCCCGAGGTCGAGCGCCACAGGTTCCAGGCCGGGACGGCGACGGTGGTGAAGGCGGCGAACAGCATGGCGGCCTGGAACAGCTGGCCCCACATGCGGATGCCGTGGAAGACGGTCTGGCCGCCCCGGAGCGTCGAACCGCCGATGCCGCGGATCATTGTCGCGCCCTGGGCCGCATCGCGGGCCGCGCCGCGGGGAGGAGGAGGTTGGCGGGGGGCGGGGCGAAGACGGCGGGGCCGGAGGATTCCCTTCTCCCGCCCGGACGGTATGATCCCCGGATCGGTGTCCGGGGCAGGCGGAGGCCATGGCCATGACGAGAACATCGACGGACCGGCGGCGGCATTCCTGGCGCGAGCGCCTCTTCGTGCTTGGCGGCTTCGCCGTCGCGGCGCTCTGGACCGCCGCATCGCTGGCGGCCGGCGCCGGCACGGAGGCCATCGGCCCTTTCTGGATGGCGGCGATCCTCTGGACCGTGCCCAGCTCCCTCGCGCTGGCGCTGCGAAGCGGTATCGTTCACCGCGACTGGTCCGCCTTCCGCGACTACGAACTGCCGGACGGCAGCCGCGACACTTTCGACTTCGGAACCCGGACCGGCTCCTACGCGCATCTCCGCATCGCCGAGGAGCACGAGCGTCTCATGCGAGGCAACTGAGCGCATGGGCGGCATCACGGCGACTGGTTTCCCCAGTCCGGCGTCGGGATCGTCCCGCGTCCTTCCCCGGCTCCGTCCGGCGCCTCGTTCTTCGCACTGCCGAAGAGTTGCCCGGCGAGCCAGCCGCCGATGAGGGGCAGGTTCTCCGTCGCGTGGTGCTCGAAGGGCTTGTCGGTCTCGACCGCCACCCCGACACGGCCCTCGCGGGCGTCGTCCCGGGCAACCTCCGTGCGCGCCTCGCGCGCGCTGCCGCGCACGATCATGTCGGTCTCCGCGTGGGCGCTCTCCCGGATCGCATCCCGCGGCACGTCGCCCGGCTCCGGCGTTCCCGCCGCGCCCGCGCGGTCCCGCACCGCCTGCCCCCAGCCGCCATACGCGGCCGCGGTCTCGCCGGCATAGGACTCCCGCAGCCTGCCCGCCGCGTCCTCGTATTCCGCCGCGCCGCCGACCGAGGCCGGATCGGGGCCGGCGGGGGCGGGGAATTTTTCCGCAACGAACGCCGCGGCATGCTCGCGCAGGGTCTCCGCGTCCTCCGCCGTCTGCACCGAGATCAGGGCGGCGGCCCCGGCCGCGCCGATCGGCCTGCCGTCCGTGCCCGTGCGCTCCGTCAGCCACCCGAAGAAGGGCTGGGCGAGGTTGCGGTCGATCGCCTGCGCGTCCGTGCGCACCTGCGCCTCCTGCTCCGACCACGTCTCGGACTCGTTGCGGGCCAATGACGCGCGCTCCTGGTACGTCCGCATCCGGGTCAGGTTGGCATTGAGGCTCTCCTCCAGCGCGGCCGCCTCGCTCTCGCCGGTCGCCGCCGAGTAGCGCTGCGAGGCCTCCGAGACCTTGGACCACAGCTCCGTCACCCCGTGCTGGCGGTCATACTCCTTCATCCGGTTCCAGACATCGGACTCGATGGTCTCGCCGCGCCAGGTCGCGCTGCCGCTCGCGCCGAGCCTGACGATCTTCTCGAACCCGCCGCCGATCTTCGCCTCGCCGGTCAGCACCGCCGCCTGGTTCTTCGTGATGCCGCCGATCTCCGCCAGCTTCTCCATGTGCGTCTCGAGCGCCTGAACCTGGGCGCTCTCGCTCTCCGTCACTCCCCTGGCGTGGGCCTCGCCGACGCTGACGTCGTGGCTGTAGCGCTCCACCAGCCCGGTCGCGTCGGTGACGGCCGCGTTGCGCGCCAGACTCACCTGCGCGTCCCAGCTGCGGGCGAGGCCGCGGGCCTCCGCCGCGCGGGTCCCGTAGCTGGTGGCGAGATGTTCCGAGAGCCGGACCCCGCCGGCCGGGATGACGCTGGTCGCCGGTGACGCATCCACGACCGCCGTGCCGTCACCGGTGACCGTTATCCCGGCGCCCGCCGGGGCGTAGCCGGTATAGCGGTCGGTGTCGACATGGGCGGAGGTGCGGATCTGCCGCCCCTCCAGGGTCGCGAAGCGGTGCGTGTCGTAGCCGGTGTTGGCGAGCGAGAGATTGCCGGTCGTGCCTTCATGGGCCGCCGAGCTGGCCGCATCCTGGCCGACCGCCAGCACCGAGGTCGCGAGCACCGTCGCCTTGGACAATCCATAGGCCAGCGCGGCGGCGAGGAACGGCACCGACATGGAGAGATAGCCGGACATCACCGCGACATCGGCGGCGACGGCCCTGATCCCGGCCTGCGCCACCAGCGAGATGCCGATATCGCCGTTCGGCATCATGGCGGCGGCCTGCATCCTTTCCGCGGCTTCCCCCATGCTGATCCGGTGCAGCACCGCGTAGAGCGGCCCCCAGCTCTGGAGCCAGACCAGCCCGGTGACGTAGGACCGGAAGATCGCCGCGCCCGCCGGCGTCAACATCAGCAGCACAGCCATCGGGAAGGCGCCGACATAGAGGCACTCGAAGACGATCCTCAAGAGCGGCACCCAGGTCTCCGCCTGCCGGCCGATGGCCCGATAGGCCGAGACGGTCTGGGCCTCCGCCCTTGCCTCGGTATAGGCACGCAGGGCAGCGGCATTGCCGGCTTCGGCGGCCCATTGCTCGCCGGCGTCGTGGACCGCGTTCAGCACCATCTGCTGGCGCATGATCTCGCCCGCCGAGCGCGAGGCGCCGATCAGGAAGTCGTGCGCGGCCGGCAATGAGGCCAGCAGTTCCGCTCTTGCCAGCGCCTCCGTCCGCGCGTCCGGGAAGATGCGCCTGCCGAACACGGTGCCGGCACGCTGGATCTCGGCGTTCCATTGCCCATTGAGCCGCCCCGCCGCGTCGCGGCAGGTGACGATGGTCCTGTCGACCGTCGTCGCGCCGGTGCCCGAGGGCGCCTGCCGCGTCGCGAACTCGACCATGCGCGCGGGCGAGGCTCCGGCCGACGGCGTGCCGGTGGCGGTGACGAGTCGCCAGATATCCGTCGATTCCCGCAGGTCGTCCGCCGAGACATGGCCCAGCAGCAGGGCCGGGAAGACGCACTGGCGAGCATAGTTGCGGATGTTGCGCGCGAACACCGCGTCGGTCACTTCGAGCCGCGTCGCCTTGCCGGCCAGCCTGGCGCCGAAGATCAGCCCGTGGCGGCGGTAGGCGAGATCGTTCGGCAGCGCGAAGGCCTGTTCGGTCAGGCGCGTCAGGCCGTCGCCGACCTGGCTGGTGATCGATGCGAAGAGCGCGAGGCCGATGGGGACGTTGGCGACCACCGCCGGGGCCAGCGCCGGATCGAGCCGGTCCACCACCCGCACCGTCGCCTTGGGCACGATCATCGCGCCCCAGACGGCGACGAACAGCAGCATCCACTTGGCGTTGTCCTTCCACGACCCGCCGAAGGCGGTGCGGAACAGCACCCAGGCGAGACCGCCGATGCCGGCGAGCTGCGCGAGGTCGATGAAGGCCCCGCCGCCGGTGATGGCGGCCACCGCGTTCAGCAGGTCGACCAAGTAGGTCCCGCCGCCGAGGGTGAAGAGCTCGTACATTATATATAGGGGCCTGCCGCGACCCGGGCGCCGTTCCGGACCGTGCCGCCGTCAGGTTGGCCGGTGGGGCGCATCGAACCCGTCATCGGGATCCGCCTCCGGCGCCGCCCCGGGCGAAGGCGAGCGCGGCGCGGAGATCGGCGGAGAGGGCGCCCGCGAGCTCGGTCTCGATCAGGCGCAGCTTCTCGACCACGGCGAGCGCGGTGTTGAAGCGCGCCAGCCCCTCGTTGCGGTGGCGTGCCAGGGCGATGCGGTTGGACCTCAATCCCTCGCGCCAGCGCTGCAATTGTTCGCCGTCGGCGATGTCGAGGGTGCCGGCGCGCTCCTCCACCGTGCGGTGGAGGTCCGAGAGCCAGACCTGCATCACGTCGAGCGCCACCGCCTCGGCGAGCACGTCCATCTCCTGGTCGACCACCGCTCCCCTGTATGCGGCGGCCGCATTGGCGACCCGGTAGACCGGGAGCGTGGTGAGGTTGACCAGCCCGAGCGCGGCGGCGGGCGGGGCGGTGTCGTTCCTCACCGCATCGACGAGATCGCGCAGCAGCGCCGCCACCCGCGCCCGGAAGCCCCGGTCGGCAGGGACCGAGACGCTACCGAGCGTCGGGTTGAGGCAGAGGGTACTGGTGTCGCAAGCGTAGACCGGGAGTGCGCCGCCGCCCTCCATCAGCACCTCGGTAACGCGGCGGTCGAGCGCCAGCGGCTCCAGGATGCGCACTCGGGGTCCCGAGGTGTCGCCGTCCGAGGTCGGCGCGGTGACGATCAGCGTGCCGGTCACCGCCATGGCGAACTCGGCGAGCTGGGTGTCGCCCGAGAGGAAGGAGGATGCCCTTATCGCCTTCCAGGCATAGTTGACGTTGACCGGCACCTGGTCCGCCATCGCCCCGGAGGCCGAGGCGAGGGTCGAGTTCCGCTGGCCGTCGGCGCCGCAGCCGTGCTTCGCGGCGGCATAGTCGGAGAAGATGCCCTGCGAGGTCCCGATCGCCGCGCAGATGGCGGAGCTTGCCCGGTCGTTCTTGGACCAGAGCGCGCCCACCAGCGCCTGGGCGGTCTCGCAGGAGTTGAGGTTCTGCGCGTTCACCCATTGCGCCAGCGCCCGGAGCTTGGCCATGGTCTCGGCGATCACCGGGCTGATGGTCTCCAATGCCAGCTCGAAGGCGAAGCCGGCGGCGTTCTGGGCCACCGCGCGCCCGAAGGCGATCAGCTGGTCGCTGTTGATGAACGAGAAGGCGCCTGCGAAGGCGTCGATGCCGCCGCAACCGGCGCGGAACGAAGGCAGGCTGACGGTGGCGACCTGCTCGGAGCGCACCGGCGCGCGAAGGTAGAGGTTGCCGAGCGTCCAGTGGCCCGAGGCCTGGCCGTCGAAGGCGGTCGGCCCCGTCAGGTTCACCGCCGCGCCCTGCCAGAAGCGGTTCATCTCCGAGAGCACGTCGGCCTTCGCCGGGGCCGTGGCGAACATGATCGCCGCGATCATGGATGACGCCAGCAACCGGCGTGCGACAGGGCGCAGCCGGAGTTGGATGCCGTCCATGTGCGGGCGCGCGTTCTCAATAGTCATGTCCGGGCTCCAGGGCGGTGAGGGCGAAGAGGCGTTCGGCCATCTCGTCCTCGGCCATCACGCCGAAGCCGACCGGCAGGACCCGTTTCGTCGCGGTGTCGAACAGCACCAGCGCGGGCACCGGCGCATTGCCGAGGCCGAGCCGGGCGGCACGCCCGTTGTCGGCGACCGCCTCGGGCCAGCCCTCCAAGGCTTCGCCGGTGAGCGAGACCGCGAGCACGTCGAGGCCGTGGCGCATGGCGAAGGCGCGGAGAAGCGGGCCGAACACCTTGCAGCCCGCGCAGCCGGCATGGCCGAGATAGATCAACCCGTAGCGCTCCCCGAGACGGGCGAGCGCGGCATCGCGGGCCTGCCGGCGCCCGTCGGACCAGAGCTGCTTGGCGAGCGCGCCGACCGGGCGCTTCAGCGTGTAGTCGAGCTCCGGCGTCGCCCAGGCCGTGCGCCGGAAGGCGTCGGAGAACGCGGCGGCCCGTTGCAGCGTCTCCTGCTGGAGCCGCAGATAGGCGGTCACATTCTCGGCCGTGGGGTTCATGATCGCCTCGGCGCGCGCCTCCTCCAGCGCCTTGCGAAGGGCCATGATGCGCTCCCCGGCCGACGGCGTGTCTGCCCCGGTAGGCGGGGCCGGAGGCGGCAATGCCGGTGGAGGATCCGGTTGTCGCTCTTCCTCCCAGTCGCAGTAGAAGTGCCAGCCGAGCGAGGCGCCCGATCCACGATCCTCGCACCAGGACCGCCATTCCCCGGCACGCGTGTCCCCGCCCGCCGCCGGGGCGCCGAGCGCCGCCCAGACGCCGAGCGCCGCAAGGAGGCGTTTCAGGGTGCGCAGCAAGGCGGTGTTCGCAGCGCGCACCATCATGGGCTCCGCGAGTAGAAGTCGCGCACCCGCTCGCGCATCACCGACTGTGTTGGACCCGCCTCGGGCAGGCTGACGGCCGGCTCCCGCGAGCCGTCCATCAGATCCTGGGTGAACTCGGAGAGATCGAGGCGCGCAAAATCGATGCGCTCGACCTCGGCCACGGTGAAGCCCCGGCAGCTGCCCCAGCCCAGCCCAAGCTGCGGCCGCGCCTGCTGGTGCAGGATGCGTCCGAGCTTGGAGCCGAACACGCACCACGCGCGAGACCGGCGGATGCAGGCGCCGAAGAAAGTGCGTTTCGAGCAGTATCGGCCGAGATAGTGGGTGTTGCCGGCGTTGCGCTCTTGCGCCAGCTCGCGCTCCGAAGCCGAGCAGTTGGTGAGACCGATGAGCACGCCCGAGTTCCTGCAGCAGTTGGCGAGCCCGAACAGCTTGATGTGGCAGGCGCGGCGCTGGCCGGTGAAGAAGCGGAGGTTCTCGCGGTCGAACTCCTCGCCGCCGAGCTCCAGCGCCATGTTGAGCCGGGTCGTCGCCTCGACGAAGCCGGTATTGGCTTCAGGCGCCACCGTCTCGCAGCCGGCGCCGACGCACCACGTGACCTGCCCGCAGCTCCCGCCTCGGTTCGCATCGGGAAGGTCCGCCCCGCAGTCGGCCACGCTGCCCGAGGCGAGATTGTCGGCGCCATGGGCGGCGTTCTGCGGATCGGCCGTCACTGCCCTGCCGCGCACGACGCCGGGATCGCCCGCCGTCACCGGCACGTCCGGGCGGACGGTCACGCCTTCGATCACGCTGCGTCCCGCCGCTCCGCCGGGATCGTCCGGGTCGGCGAGCCGCGCCCGGCCTTCGGTCTCCAGGGCATTCGCACCGATGTTGCGCTCGGGCAGGTTCGTGCCGGCATAGCCCGGCACGGTCGCGGCGTTCGAAGCGTCCCTTGCGATCGCGCTGGCGGCGGCCGTGCCCGCATTGCCGATGCTGCGGGCTTCCGACCTCGGATCGCCCGCGTGGACAGCGCCGCCGAAGACGATCCAGAGCAAGAAGGCGAACACGACTGCCAGGAGCGCCCAGCCGATCACGCCCGTCATCCCTGGAGACCGCCCTTTCCGGAAAGCCGGTTTCCGCGTCATGGCCCGTCCCCCTTCATCCGTTCGAGATGACGGCGGGCAACGACACGCCCGGCGTCGCCTTCGTTCGCAATCGCTTCCAGCGCGGCAACGAGGCCGATATTGCCGGCAACGAGATCGTGCGGCGGGGCGGGGTCGTCCGCACAGCCGCGGCTCTCGCAGGGCGGCACGCCGCCCGGCACGACGACCACCGCCGGCACCCGGTCGATGCCGAACAGGCGGAACAGGCGCGGGTCGATGGCGATGCTTGTCCCGGGCTCCGATCCGGGGCCGGCCGCATGGCTGCCGAGCCGGGCGCCGATCCGTTTGGCCGTCTCGCGCAAACCGCCGACACCGACGCCGCGCAGCACCAGCGGCGTGCCTGTCCGGGCCGCGTCATGCGCCCACTGCCGCCAGCTCGCTGCCGGGACGGACAGGCTGGTGAAGATCAGGATTTCCGCCGAGGCAGGGCGCGGACCCGCGAAGGCCCCGGCATGGCGTTCGGCCGGAAGGGGCGCGGTCTGTCCCGGAGCCGTTCGCCTGGCGGTCCCGCCAGCCTTCTCCAGCGCGCGGTCGATGACGGAGCGCGTCCACTCGCCCAGCGAGTCTTCGCCCTGGCCGCCCGCCTTGCGCAGCACTTCCTCGACCAGGCGCGATGCGTCCGCTTCGGGGCCTGCGGTGCGTGTTTCGTCGGCACGGGCCGGACAGGCGCAGGCGCCGAGCAGCAGGAGTCCGGCGACCCCGATAGCAATGCGCAGCGGATGAGAGGGCGTTCGCCAGTTCAGAGGATGCAACAATTCGTTTTTCTCCACAGCAGGTAGCCGAAGCTCTCGCCGGAGACCGGCAGTTCGCGGAGCGATTCCCACAGCACCGAGGAGCGCCCGGTCGGGTTGCAGCCCGTCATCGGCGTCGTCGCCGGCACCGGCTCGGTCATCTGCCAGCGGTACTGGCTCTTCTTCATCACCGGCATCGGATAGCGCCCGCAGAGCGCCTGCGATCCTGACGTGCCCCAGGCGAGGCCCGCCCGGTGCAGCCGGTAGACCAGTCGCTGGGCCGCCAGCAGCGAGGCCTGCACCCCGCCCACATGCGCCGCCACGTTGCCGGTCAGCGGATACATCCCGCCCTGGCAGCCCGCGCACCAGAACAAACCGTCCTGCGGCAGCCCGGCCGACGCCGCCGCGCAGTCGGCGGCGCAGGCCGCCTGCGCCGGCAGGTTGGCAAAGAGGGCGGCTTCCGGGTTGAGCAGGAACGACAACTCGTCGTCGAGCCAGGCCGGGTCGAGCTCCGAGACCCAGGCGATGTCGAGGCTGCCGCCCTCCAGGCAGCCGAGATCGAGCAGCACCCCGATCCAGGACAAGAGCGGATACATGTAGTAATGCGCATGCCAGACCGAGCCCTTGGCGCCGTCGCCGCCCGACGACCCGGTGCGGCCCCTGGCGGCGGGCAGGCCCGGATCGATGGTGAGGCCGCCCAGGTTGGGGAAGCACCAGGGCGTTCGGGTGACGTCCACCAGCCGCGCCGGCTCCCAGACCCCGAGCGAGAGGCCGATGCGGGGGATGGGAGAGCCGCAAAAGCAGATCGGCGAGGACGGGTTGGGGGTGTCGATGACGCCGCCGGTGCTCCCGATGGTGAGCGGGCCGATCGAGATCGGGAACAGGCACTCCCAGCAGACGTCCGAGATCGGGTTGACGAACCGCCCGGTGCAGGTCTGCGCCGAGACCGGCGCCGACCAGAGAAGGGCCGCGAGCGCGAGAGCGGCGAGGGGGACGAGACGGCGGATCATGCCGCGGCCCCGGTTGCCGTGGCGCTGTCCGCTTCCGACTTCCGTGGTGACAGGATATTGACCATGCCCTGCGGTCCGGCGACGACGATCTCGGTGACGCTGCGTTCGGCGCCTTCCCGGTCGCTGTATTTGCGGGTGGCGATCCTTCCCTCCACCATGACCGGAGCGCCCTTGCGCAGCATGGTCTCGACGATCTCGACGGAAGCGCCGTAGACCACGACCCGATGCCAGTCCGTGGCCTCGGCCGGCTTGCCCTCCCTGTCGGTCCATTTCTCGGTGGTGGCGAGCGAGAAGGTGGCCGCCTTGTTGCCTCCTTTCAGTTCCCGGATCTCGGGATCGCGCCCGATGTGGCCCACCAGGGTCGCGCGGTTGACGGTCAGCATGGGTCAGTCCTCCTGCCTGTTTCCTGCCCCGGACAGCGATCCGGGGTCTGCGATGGGGATTTCGGTGAGGCGCAGCCGGCTTCCGTCCCGTTCGACCAGCGTGGGCGTGGCCGCGATGCCGAACCGCGCGGCGAGCCGGCCGCCGTTGTCGAAGAAGAAGGGCCGGCGGTGGCGACGCATGAGATCGAGCGGACGCCCGGCGAGCAGCACGATCTTGGCGGGGCGGCCGTGAGCGAGCGCCCAGGCGATCTCCGCCTCTCGCCTGCCGTCGACGAAGATCAGGTCGCGCGTCAGCGGCAGGCGTTCGAGCGGGTTGATTCGTGTCCCTGTGGCGGCGATGAGTGTGCCGTCGGATGTGCGTATGTCCTGGGCGACGACGATGGCCGGATCGAACGGGCGGCTGCGTTCTTCGGTTGCCGGCGCGATGCCGGGAACCGGGCCGGGCTCCTCCAGCCTGTGCCGGGCTCGCTCGCGGGCTTCTTCTTCCAGCCGCGCCAGGTCGCCGGAGCGCTGCATTTGCAGGAGGCGCGTCTCGATCTCGACCAGCAGGTCGGGCTCGGCCACCGGCCAGGTCGCGCCGCGCACGCCCAGATCCTTCGCCGTGGCCGTCTGAGCGGCAATGACCGCGGCGAGCATAATAGCGGCAGCGCGCGTCATCGCGGCTTCCCCGCGCCCATGGCGCCGCCAATATCCTCCGGCCCGACCAGCGGTCCCTTCAGGCCGATCCAGGGCAGGTCCGGAAGCGCCACCGCGCGGCCGAGAATGCGCGCGCGCGGCACCAGGCCGATCTCGGCGTAGCGGCTGTCGTGGCTGTCGGGATGATCGGCGTGCAGGAAGTAATGGCCGGGCGGGATCACCCCCGGCGCGACCGCGGCGAGCGGTCGCCCGTCCAGCGCATGCGTCTTGGCCCGACCGACCGGCTCGCCGTCGAGACGAACCGTCCCGTCGTCGCCGATCGTGACGGTCATCCCCGGCAGGCCGCGCACGGTTTTGAGATATGGCACGGGCGCGTTCAGAGCGGCGGGCGGCTCGAACAGCACCCGGTCGCCGATCTTCAGGCTCTCGCCGAACATCGGGAAGGCGGCGTAGCCCCAGGCTTCGTCGGACCAGCTCGCGTTGACGTGCACCCGCGATGCCGCGGCAAGCCAGATCGCCGCCAGCGCGGCCATGACCGCAAGCCCGATCCTGCGGCGGTGCACACGGCCGTTCCGCCGGGCGAAGATCGGACGCGATGCGGTCACGGCGTCTCTCCGGCCGGCGCCAGCAGGCGCGCGATCGTCTCTTCCACCTCGACCGTGAGATCCGGCGCGCCGGCGGCGACCGCCCGGGCCGGCAGCAGCACCACGCCGTGTTCCCGCGCCACCCGGTCGAGGGCGGTTTCCAGCACCGCGCCCCAGGCGCGCACGCCTTCCGCCGAGACGCCTTCGGCGGCGGCCT
The DNA here is from genome assembly GCA_965243325.1 of Alphaproteobacteria bacterium. GTDB lineage: Bacteria > Pseudomonadota > Alphaproteobacteria > UBA7887 > UBA7887 > JANQOH01. The sequence continues at coordinate 359,433 of CBDEUQ010000001.1, forward strand.
GCGTTGTCCACGCCGCCGTCATCTCCGCGAGCCGGACGCCGGCGATACGCGGCGGCGGTTCTATGCCATAGCGCAGCACCCCGGCCGCGACCGCCGCCGCCACCGCGCCCGACAGGAGCACGGCCGAAATCGTCACCGGCCATGCCGAGTCGGAACGCATCGGGTCAGCCTCGCGGCGCATCCGGCGAGCCTTCCGATGGGCCGCTGTCCGGTTCAATGTCTTCCGTACCGGCCCCCGAACCGGAGGCGGCGACGCGCCGATCCTCCTCGGGTCCGGCGAGCGCCCGGAAGCGGGCAAGCCAGGCCTCCGCCGCCTTGTCGGGCGGGACGCTGCGAATGCGCCGTTTCAGCGGCGGGAAGGCGATGCCGGAAGCAGCGTTTCCATCGAGCAGGTCGCGGCGCTCGGCCGAACCCGCCATGCGGGTGACGAAACGGAGCAGCTCGCCATGTTCTTCGTCGAGTACCGCAGCCAGCCCGGCGGCCTCGCGCACCGCGACCTCGATCCCGGTGGCGAGTTTCCCGGCGCGTTCCACCGCGCGCTGCGAGTCCGGCAGGCGGCCCCGCAACCAGGCCGACGGCGCGGCCGCGATGAGCGCGTGCAGGGCGAGCGTGCGCCGGTCTTCGTCGGTGAGCCCGTCGAGCGCCTCGATCTCCTCAGAGACGATCACCGCATGGGCCGCCACCGAGTGGTACTGCCGGCAGCACCCGCCCCGGCGGCAGGTGTTGGCCAGCACATGCGACAATGCCTCGAAGTCGATATCGGCCGCCGTCAAGCCCTCCGGGTCGTCCGGCCAGTTGAGCGGACGGACGCCTGCCCTCCCGGTTCGGGGGCCGGGACAGACTCCCTTCGATCCGGGGGCGGTCCCGGCGCCCGCGGTCCTTGCAGTCATGCTGCTTCCTCCGTGTCTGTCGTTTCGGAATGTTTGGCAGCGGCAGGGGCGGCGTCCCCTGCGAGCCGGTCGATGGCCTCGACGGTGGAGAGACCCCCGGCCTTGAGCCGCTCGACCGCCGCGAAGGCGGGGCCGCGCGAGGAGAACAGCGCGACCGACCAGGGATCGAGCACCAGCCGCGCCACCCGCCAGCCATCCGGGCCGTGCAGCACCAGTTCGGCATAGCGCCCGTCCGCCGTGGTCAGGCTCTTCAAGGCACGCTCCATGCCGGGATCGCAGTGGATGCGCTTCTCGGACTTCAGCAGCTCGACCGACTCGTCCTTCTGCGCGAGGAAGATCACCCAGTCCGAGTTCTCCCAGGCGGCCCTTGCGGCCGGGTTGGCGTAGTAGTCGTTGACGCTCTGGGTGCCGGTAATCAGCGAACCGCGATACTTCCTGGCCCTGCGGGCGGCGCCTTCGAGGAACGCGCGGCTGTCCTCGCCCGACAAGAGGTCCCAGGCCTCGTCGATGACGATCGCCTTCGCCCGCGTGCGCGGGCCGTGATACATGCGCTGGGTCGCTAGGAAGACCACCAGCATCAGCACCACCGCCTGCACGTCGCCCCTTCCCTTGAGCTCGGCGAGCTCGAACACGGTGAGCGCGTTCTCCAGATCGGGGACATTCGAGCCCGCGAACAGCCGCCCCATCGCCCCGCCCGGGCACCATGGACCCAATGCCGTCGCCATGTCCTTCGCGCGCCGGTCGTCGCGCGCCTCCAGGTTCTTGCGCACCGTGCCGAGATCGGCATCGTTGCCGGCCTCGTCCCAGGCCGAAGCGATGGCCTCGGCGATCAGCGCCGCCTCGATGTCGTCGATGCTTCCCCGGCGCCGGGCCATCCTGCCGATGACGCCGGCCAGCATGGCGAAGCATTCCTCGCGGTAGTCTCCGTCATGCCCGGCCGTCCCGGCGTCGATCATGGCGAAGGGGTTGAGGCAGGCCGGGTCCTTGCCGAAGGCGATGAAGGCCCCGCCCAATGCTTCGGCGGTGTGCTGGAACGACCGCCCGTCGTCGATCACCACGGCCTCGCCGCCGGCGCCGATCAGCCCGGTCACCAGCTCCTGCATCAACACCGACTTGCCCGAGCCGGATTTGCCGGTGACCGCGGTGTTGTAGTTGCCGGCCTCGTTGGCGAAGGGCGACCAGCAGGCCGGCTGGCCACGCCGCCCGATCAGGAACAGGGCGGGGGGATTGTCCGGGTTGGCGGGCTGTCCCCGCCACTCGCCATGCAGTGGGGCGAGATTGACGGCGGACGAGGTGAGCAGGGTCTTCATCCGGCCCATGCGTTCGAGATCGGCGTCGAGGCCGCCGGCGCTGCCCATGGGCAGGCAGGCGAGCCAGGAGGGGAGCTGCATGTAGCGCTCGGCGGCGACGCGCCAGCCCTGGCCGTGGTAGATCGCCCGCACCGCCTGCTCGGCCTCGTCGAGGGCGTCCAATGGGGCGTAGACCGCGGCCATGTAGCAGGCGCGCACCAGCCGCTCGCCGTCCTTGAGCCGCTCGGTCACGGTCTGCCAGTCGCGCGCCTTCTCGGGCAGGCCGGGCAGGTATCTGGCGATCCCGGTGCCGGCCTGCTGCGTCGCGCGGGCCGCCTTGAGGAAGGCCTTCTCGCCCGAGGCGGCGTCGCCGGTCATGACGGTGAGGCAGGTCAGCACCGGGCAGCCGGGCTGGAGGAAGTCGCGGTGGAAGTCGCCGATCAGCGCATTGCCGCGCCAGCCCGGCCAGACCTCCGGGAAGGCGATGGCGGAGAGCACCCGGACGGCCACGTCCCCGCTGGACGCGCCGTCCCCGCCGGACGCGTCGTCCTCGCCCTCCGCGTGGTGGAAGGCGAGGCCGCGCGGGGTCACGCCGAGCGCGCGGCCGGGCGCGATGCACTGCTCGTGCAGGGGATCGCGGGGCGCCCAGCGCCGGACCGGGCGTTCGGCGCCGCTATCGTGCAGCCCAGAGATATCGGGCGCGGTCAGTTCCGCCGCCAGCGACAGCAGCCCGTCCGGCTCGAGACGGCGGGTCTGTGCGCCAGCGGAAGCCAGGGTTCCCTCCAATGCGCGGCGGAACGCGCCGAGCGCGGTCTCGGCGGCCGGACCTGGCGGGCCGGCGAGGCAGGCGGTGACGAAGACCCGGTAGTCCGAAAGCGTGAAGGGCGGTCCCCCGTCATGCAGCCGGCGCCAGCCACCCGGCGCGAGCAGGCTGCGGCGGCGGTTGCCCATGCGGGAGAGGGCGCCGGTCGTTCCATCTCGGGGCGCGGTTCCGACGCGCGAGCCTGCCCCGGACCCGACGCGCGGCTCGACCCAGGCGCGAAAGGCGGCGCCGAAGCGCGGGCTCGCCCAGTGGATGACCTGGATCGTGCAGCGCTCGGGCGCGGCATCGGCCAGCGTGCCGGCAAGCGCGCCAAGCGTCTCGGCGTCGATGCCGGCGAAGGGCGGCAGCTCCAGCACGAAGCCGACACTCGCCGCGTTGACGTAGAGCTCGCTCGACTCGTCGAAGGCGCGCCAGGGCAGCAGGGAATGGAGCGCGGCCGGCATGGCCGGCGGCGACCACGGACCGGGTGCCTCGGGACCCTCGAACATCTCCAGCAGCCGGGAAAACGCGCCCGAGGCCATTACGGGAGCCTCCAGCCGGCCGGCTCCAGCACGACCCGGACCCAGGCACCCTCGCGGTAGACGCCGTCGGCATCGACGAAGGGCGCGATCCAGATGCGCGCCACCACCTCGCCGGTGCGCAGGTCGTCGGCTTGCAGGCCCTCATCGGCGGAACCGGGGTCGCCCTGGGTTGTTTCGACCGGAACGGCGGCGGGTTCCGGCGCAGCGGGACGCTCGCCGCCGTCTTGGGTCTCCGCCCCGAACAGCCGCGCCAGCCAGGCAAAGGGATCGAAGCCGCAATCCGCATTGCAGAGCCGGGACTCTGCCCTGGATAGATCGGCACGTTCGGTTTCCATATCGCGAGGCAACAGCCGGAGCGGCTGTCCCGATGCCGGCGCCTGCACGATGCCCGCCTTCGGCACCGCCGGATCGGCGGCGGCGACGCTGGCGCAGGAGCCGCCCGCCGCCAGCGGGCACTGCCAGTCCTCGCCGATATGACCCGACGAGCAGCCCGCAAGCAGGATCGCCGCAAGCGCGGCCGCCGGTATTGCCGTCATGCGCGGTGCGCGGTTCTTCCCCATGGTCATGTCATTTCCCTCACTGTGCGGATTGCGGTTTTGCGGGCGCCGCTGGACGCCCGTCGATCCGGGCGCCTTCGAGGAACACCAGCGTCACCTTCGTGCCGGCCTGGAGCTGGATCACCGGCTGATACTGCTCGGCGCGCCGGATCATGTAGTCGGCCACCTTCTGCCCCGCCGAGGACGCCCCCGCGCCGAGCCCGGCGCGGCCGATGTCGGAAAGCGCCGTGTTGGCGACCGCGGCGCCGCCCGCGCCTGTCGCGACCGCCTGGGGCTGAAAGGCCTGCGCCACGCCCTGGCCGGCGCCGGAGATCATGCCGGCGAGGAACGCCTTCTCGACCAGCGCGCCCTCGCGGCTTACCACCGGGCCGCGCACCCCGGTCTTGCCCGAGCCCGCCACGAACCCCGCGACGTCGGTCTCGACCACCGTGCCCGGCTCCGGCCCGGCGCAGGTCATGGTCCGGAAGCGCACATAGACCTTCTCGGAGGAGAGATCGCCATGCGCCGCGCCCGTGACGGTGCAGCCGTCGATATCGACCTGCAGGGCGGTGCCGTCCTCGGCAGCGGTCCAGGCGGGGCCGGTGATGCGCATCAGCACGGGTCGGGGATCGCCCTGGGAGGAGATGCCGGCCGAGGCGTCGACGCCGGCCAGCACCACGGCCTCGGCATGCGCGCCTGCCGGCAGCCAGGCTGAGACCGGCTTCGCCACGGCGTCGGCGACGAGTTCGGGACCGCTGCGGGGATCGGCTGCCGAGGACTTCAGCGCGCCCTCCAGCTCGAAGGTTTCGATCATGGGAGCGGGCGCGGCCGGGCCCGCCGGCTGTTGCCCTGTCGGCTGCGGACTGGTCGGCACCCGGAAGAACCCGTCACCGGCACCGCCATGACCGGTCTGCGGAAGGGGCGGCGTGCCGCCCGGTGTGACCGGAGCCTGAAGCCGGCCTTCGAGATCGGCGATGATGGCGGCCTGCCGGTCGATCACCCTGCGCGCATCGGCGGCGTCCCGTTCCAGCGTCGCGCGCAGGCGGTCGTTGTCGGCGCGGAGCGTGCGCGCTTCCTGGCGCATCTCGCGCAGCTGCGTCTCGATCTCGCCGAGCCGGGCCTCCGAGCGCCGCGTCCACACCTTCTCGGCCATGTCGGGTTCGACGATCCCGGCCTCGATGCCGCCCCGCGGCGCCGGCTGCCCGCCGCCGCCCATGCCGAGCCAGGCGGCCAGCGCGACCAGCACGACCGCCGCGATCGCGGAGAACAGCAGCAGCTGGCGACGGCGCACGGCGTCGGCCGCGGCGGGATCGGCAGTCCGCCCGGCGCTCATTGCGGGGTCTCCGTGCCGGCGGTCTCGACGACCGCCACGGCGAGCCGCCCGCCCCTCGGTCCCGTGCCGGGACCCCCCAGCCAGAGCGCGGAAACATGGCCACCGGCCAGGCTTTCCCCGATGGTCCCGGCGAGGCCCGCGAGCCCGTCCCCGCCCGAGGGCGCGGAACGGCCGGCCTCGAACACGAGCGCCCGCAAGCGCGGGCCCCGCCAGGTCTCGATGAGCGTCAGGCCGGCGACGGAAACCCCGCCGCCGGACTCGATGGCATGACCCGCCAGTGGCTCGCGCCGCGCCACCGCCCGCACCAGCTTCACCAGCGCCGCGATATGGGGATCGGCTGCCGCCGGAACGGAGGCAGCGGCGGCGTCCTTCGACAGCGCCGCGTTGCGGATCAGGATCTGCGCCGCGTCGCGGTCGGAGGGCGTGAGAGTCAGCCGGTAGGTGAAGCCCTTCTCGGTGCCGAGGAACAGCGTGACCGGTGTCGCGGCCGGGGGCGTTCCCTCGACGCGCCTGAGCCAGAGATCGCCCGAGGCGGCATCATGCTCCACCGCATAACCGTCCGGCGCGCGCACCACCCGCGCGATCCGGTCGCCCGCCAGCGCGATCCGGTTGACGCCGGTCGCCGAGATCTCCGCCGCGAGCTCGGCATGGTCGGCCGCTTCCAGGATCTGCATCGCCGCCGCCGGCGCGGGCAGGGCGAATGTACCCACAAACATCAGGCACGCAGCAGCGAGCGAGCGCCGATAAATCCGTCTCATTCTCAATCCTCCAGTTGCTCGAAGCGCAGGAGCCCGATGCGCCCGGCGTCGATGCGGAAGGCGAGGCGGTAGCGCCGGTCCTCCCGCGCGGCCTCCTCGCGCCCGATCCAGGTCACCAGCTCGCCCGATATCTCCACCGCGAGACGCGCGGGATCGGCCTCGATGCCGTCGGGATAGAAGGCGCTGGCGAGATCGCGTCCGGCCATGCGGGCGGCCTCGGCCTCGACCCAGGCGCCGATCGCGCCGCGGGCGGAGGGATGCGCGAGACGCGCCGCCGCACGCCGCACATGGGAGGCGTTCTCCGGCGTCAGCGTCAGCAGCGTCACCGCCACGGTGCGGGCCATGTCTTCCAGATACCGCGCCCCGGCGCGGCCCTCGCCGGGGCCGCTGCCGCCGACCGCCCAGGACGGACCCGCCGAAGCCGGCACCAGCACCGTCGCCGTCTCGCGGCCGGCGAACCCCACGGTGAGCGCCAGATTGGCGGTCATCGAGAGCACCAGCAGGCCGGCCAGGGCGAGCCGGATGTCGCGCACCCGGCGGACCGCAAGATCGAGATCGACACGGCGCATCAGCCGACGAACCGCCGGAGGTGGCTCGGCGGCGTCGCCTTGAGCCGCAGCACGAAGTCCGGCAGGAACCAGTAGAGCGCGTAGCGCGCGATATTGGCCCCGCCGCCGCGCTTCACGCGCCTCAGCACCAGCCAGCCGCCGACGCCGGCGATCAGCCCCGGCACGAACTGGTTCGCGGCCAAACCGAGCAGGGCCGGGCCCATCAGCGCGGCGGCCTCGTCGACGGTCCAGAACAGCCAGCGCTCCGGGTCGTCGAGACGGCGCGGGATGGTGTGGCGGGCGGTGTCGTTCATCGCACGCCCCGTCAGATAATGGCCGTGCCGACCAGGCCGGTGACGATGCCGGTGCCGGCGCCGGCCGCGATGCCGACGCCGACCGCGCCCATCAGCTGCATGGCGTTGAAGCGCAGCACCGAGCCCACCAGGGCGGCGCCGACGGCGAGCGCCGCCGCGAGCTGGCCGCCGGTGCCGCCGACGATGTCGGACACCGTGTCGAGCGGCGCATCGAAGGTCGTGTCGGTGGTCGCCAGCGCGAGGTCCGGACCGGCCGCCATGGCGGCCATGACGAGCGCCGTGACGGCGAGAACGCGCATCGTGGCGTCCGGGCTGCTCATGCCGGCGACCGGCATCCTCTTCGCCGCCGCGCTCATTGCGTCTCTCCCGGCGCCGGATCGCCCGATCCGTTCTTCGGCCGCCGCCGCCCACGGCACGGCTTCCCGGCCCGCGACCCGGGGCTGTCCCCCGGATCGGGGCGAGCCTGGGAGGCAGGCGCCCCCGGCAGCGCCGGGCGCTCGCCCGTGCCGTCGTCGGAGGTGGACTTGCGCCGCCTTGTCCTGGCCCATTCGTCGAGGTCCTCGCGCAGATAGCGCACCCCGCCGCCGAAGCGCAGGAACACCGGCCCCTCGCCCGTCACCCGGTAGCGGTCGAGCGTGCGCGTCGACAGCCCGAGATGGAGCGCCGCCTCGCGCGCGGTCAGATAGATCGTCGTCCCCGTGTCCGTCATTCCCGTCTCCCTTCCTGTCCTCCCGGCTCAGGGCCGGGACAGGCTCCCCCGATCCGGGGCGCATGTGCGGCCATCGGAGCGAAGCGGGGCGATTCGGGATAGGGGCGATTTTCGGGAGTCGAAAAACGCCCCACAGTTTGGCCGCCAGTTGCCGCCGATCGGCGCCGGGCGTCGCCTGGACTGCGAATTCGCACCCGCGGGCGATCCGGCGGCCCCGGAGGTCCGGGACCGGATCGCCCCTCCAAGCGGGTGCCGGGCGGCTCGATGCGCGCGATATCGGCGGAGTCGATTCGTGCCCGCACGGGCGGCAGCGATTGGCCGGGTCGATCGGCGGCTTCGCCGTAATCCGGATCGCCGGCTACGTCGAGAACCGATACCGGGCGTGCAGCATCCGGTGAAGGCCGTCAGCGGCGGTCACGACATCAGGCAAGCGGCGGAAGCCGTCGCGCATTTGCGGGCGACGGTGAATGACCGGACGACGAACGCCGGGTCGGACATGAGCCCGCGGGGTGGACCGTCCGTGCGTGACGGTGACTGTCGTCGTTGCGTTCGAGCGGCGGCAGGCGGGCGTCAGGCGACCGCCGCGAACCGCATGGAGACGGCCGCGAGGCGCGCCGGCGCCCGCGGGCTACGCTCCGGCGGCCATGTCTCGATACAGCTTCAGAATACGCCGTGCGGTGGCGAAGCGGCGCTTGACGCGCTCCTGCATCCAGCTGCCGGTCCAGTAGTCCGTCGCGACCTTCTCCGGCTCGAAGATGCGCGCCGCGTATTCCTCCCAGGTGAGCCCTTCCGCCTCGCTCTCCAGCGCCAGCAGAAGTTCGTCGTCCCCGTCGTCCCCCGTGCCCGCCCCGACCGAGGGACCGGCAGGTCGGACCACACGTCCTCGATGCGCGCCACGTCGCGCTCCACGACGAGGCGCAGCCCGCCGTCCTCCGGAAACTCGGTCCCGGCCGGCAGGCGGACCAGGACCGACACGCCCGGCCGCTCGATCCTGAGCAGCAGCGTGCCGTCGGCGAGACGCAGCCCGGTCAGCGCCACACCGCCCTCGGCCGCCAGCCGCACCAGCGGCGGCATGTCGAACGTCACGCGGCCCTCCATCACGCCGGCGCGGGCCCAGAAGGGCGCCAGCGGAAGCTCGGCATAGGGGTCCTCCCAGGCCGCCATGCCCCAGGCCATGGCGGCAAGGTCAACCGAGGTCTGGAGCCGCACCGGGAAGGGCGCCCGCTCCGGCAGGCCGGGCGGCGGCAGGCGCCGCTTCCAGGCGTCGCGATAGGCCTTGCTGGCCCGGATGAAGCGCCAGGCCCGCAGGGCATCCCATCCGCTGACCCGCCGCGCCATCGGCCCGCGCGACGCCTACCAGCGCGCGCGGATCTCGAACCCGACGGTATGCTCCGCCTCGGCCGCGTCGCTCTCCCGGCGCGTCGCCCGGATACCGAACGACAGGTCCGGCGCGGTCGCCGCCTCCGGCGTCAAGCGCCAGCCGAAGCTGTAGTCGCGCGCGCCGGTGGCGAGACCGAACCCGACATGCGGGCTGCCGGTGAAGCGGTCGCCGAAGACGGGCAAGCCGTAGGCCGCCTCCATCGCCCAGCGCGACGCGGCCTCGCTGCCCGCGCGGTCCTCCAGCGGGTCGTTGACGAACAACGCGTCGAGACCGCCCTGCGCCTGCCCGCCGAAGTCCTGGCGGAGGGAGAGGGACGGACCCCGCTGCGTCGCCGGAGCCGGATCGAAGCCCAGCGCCGCCGAGAACCCCCGGTCCTTCAGATCGTCGTTCTCGTGCGCCAGCAGCGTGCGGCCCGAGACGTCGAGCGAGAGACCGAGCGAAGGATCGACCCAGGCAATGCCTCCGCCGACCTCGACCCCGAAACCGGTCTCGGCGTCGCCGCCGTCATGGCGCGCGCCGATCTCAAGCTTCGGCACGAGGCTTGCCCCGTTCCCGCGTCCAGCGCGGGACAGGCTCTCCATGGCGATGCGGTAGCTGCCCTCCAGGCCGAGCCGGAGCCGGGTCGCGTCGGAGTCCGTCGCATTGAGTTCGCCGGTCTTATCCGAGGAGGTCCGCGCCCACAACGCATCGGACGTGAGCGCCAGGGCGGGGCCGGAGCCTTCCTGCGGGGCTTCGAGCAGGTCGCCCCGCACGCCCGCCGCCGCCATGGTCCAGCTCGTGTCCGCGCTGTAGCTTTCCCCCATCGTCTTGAGCGTCACCTCGCCGGTGCCGTAGCCCGCCGCGCCCCAGAGCTTCAGACGCTCCGATGCCCGCAACGCCGCATAGGGGATCGCCGCCGTCAACGACGCCTCGACATCGCCGTCACCCGCACGCACCGCGCCGTCGTCGGCGCCCGTCTCCGCATCGGCGGGAGCGCCGATGGCGGCATACTTGCCCTCGGACGAGCTCTGGGTCAGCGCAAGCCCGATGAGCCAGTTGCCCCTGGCATAGTCCGCGCCCAGCATGCCGGTGGTCACCGTGCCGTCGAGGCGGATATCCGTCCCGTCTCCCCGGTCGGCGCCATCGAAGCTGTTCTGCGAGGCGCGGCCCCAGAAGGCGAGGCTGCCGCCCGCGCCGTCCCGCTGCCCGGTCAGCGAGAAGCTCGACCCGAGCAGCGCGTCGCGCGCCGTCATCGTGCGCGATTGCGCCTGCGGCCTGTCGAAGCCGACGCCGAACGGATCGGCGTTGCTGCCGGGGCCTGCCCCGCCTGCCCCGGACAACGATCCGGGGAACGCCGATCTGGGGCCTGCCGGGTCGGACGCATCCGCGCCGAGACCGCGCGCGATGCCCGCCATCGCCAGTGCCGCCTGCCGGTCGACCGGCATCGTGCCGGACGTACCGGTGGCGCCGGGCGTCGCGCCCACTGCTGCCGGCTGCCCGAACGCCGCCGGGTCGAAGCTCATGGCCTGCCCGGCAACCGAGCCCTGCATCCCCGGCGTGCGGTCCGCCGACATGCGCCCGGCGATGCCGTCGAGCGCCTGCTCCGCCACCGTGCGCCCGAACCGCGCCAGATACGCACCCGGCATCGGATCGTCGTTCTCGATGGTCACCGTCGCATACACGCCCGCCGCCGGGACCGCGTTGCCGCCGGCCGGCATCACCAGCACCTCGAACACCTCGCCCCCGTCGTCATGGCTGTCCTGTTTCGTCCGGACCCGGGCGTGCTTGAGCGTCTCGCCCGGCTTGAAGTGCAGGAACGCCCGCGTCGACCTGTAGTCCGCGAACGAGGCGTAGCCCTCGCTGCCCACCGGGGCGCCCATCGTCCTGTAGAACAGCCGCACGGGCTTCGTCGGCGCAGGGCTCAGCGTCACCGGGATCACGGCAACGCCGCCCTCCTGGACGGTCACGTCCTCGACCGAGATCGCCGGCGGTCCCGCGGCGGCGACGTCGTTGTCCGCCACCGCGACCGAGGCCGCGTCGTCCGGGGACGACGCCACCGTGTAGCCGTCGCCGGCATCGACCGTCGCACTGACCGAGCCGTCGGGCTCGTCCACCGCGTCGTCGTCCGTCTTCACGGTGAGCGTGGCTTCGGTTTCGCCCTTGAGGACGGTCACCGTCTTCCCGCCCTCGTCGGCCGCGGCCACGAAGTCGGAGCTTGTCCCGGACCCCGATCCGGGGCCCGCCTTCTCCGAGACGGTGAGCGTCACCGCGAGATCGGCATCGACCGCCCGGTCCGCCGTCACCGTGAACACGGCATTACCGCCTTCGGTGATGGACGCCGCCTTGGCCGCGACCGAGATCTCCGGCGGCGGCAGGTCGTCGTCGGCGATGGCGACCGTCCCGGAGGACGCCGCGCCGACCGTGTAGCCGGTGCCGGCATCCACCGTCACGCTCACCGAGCCGTCCGCCTCGTCCGCATCGTCGCCCGTCGTCGCAAGGGTCAGCACGTAGCTGCCACTCGTCGGGATGGTCACCGTCCGCTCTCCGGCGGTAATGCCGTAATCGCCGCTCGCGGCAACCGTCACGGTCACCTGTAGCGCCGCAGCGGGCGCGGGATCGGCCGTCAGCGTGAAGGTCGCTGCCGTTCCCTCGGTGACGCCGGACCCCGCCGCGATCGTGACCTCCGGGTCGGGCGTTGCCGGCGCATCGTCGTCCGCGATGGCGACCGTCCCGGAAGAAGCGGAGCCGACCGTGTAGCCGGTGCCGGCATCCACCGTCACGCTCACCGAGCCGTCCGCCTCGTCCACCTCGTCGCCCGTGGTCGCCAGCGTCAGCGTGGCGCTGCCGGTCGTCGGAATGGTCACCGTCTGCGTGCCGGCGGTAATGCCGTAATCGCCGTCCGTCGCAACCGTCACGGTCACGTCCAGCGCCGCCGTTGGCGCGGGATCGGCCGTCAGCGTGAAGGTGGCGCTCGTGCCCTCCGTGACGCCGGACCCCGCCGCTATCGTTACCTCCGGATCGGCGGCCGGGTCGGGTGTCGTCGTCTGCCCGGCGAAGTATTGCTCCGCATAGGTCACCGCCTCGACCGTGCCGTCCCACGCCGTGTTGGCGCCGGGGCCGCCGTGGTTCCACACCCGCGTCGCATCCGCCACCGTCACCGCGGCCTGCGGATAGTCGACATACTCCGGATGCCCCATCGCCTTGAGGAACCGCTTGTTCCACCCGCCGCTGGCACCGTCGCCGTGCTGCTGCCGGGCCGTGAGCCGGTCGTAGAACGACTTCACCAGCGCCGCGTATTTCACCACCGGATGCGCCGCCGCCAGCGCCGGCGGGTCGTCGTCCGCAATGGCGACGCTCCCGGAAGAAGCGGAGCCGACCGTGTAGCCCGTGCCGGCGTCCACCGTCACGCTCACCGAGCCGTCGGGCTCGTCCGCATCGTCGCCCGTCGTCGCCAGCGTCAGCGTGGCGCTGCCGGAGGTCGGGATGGTGACCGTCTGCGTGCCGGCGGCAATGCCGTAATCGCCGTCCGTCGCGACCGTCACGCTCACGTCCAGCGCCGCCGTGGGCGCCGGATCGGCCGTCAGCGTGAAGGTGGCGCTCGTGCCCTCGGTCACGCCGTCGCCCGCCGCAATCGTGACCTCCGGACCGGAGGCCGGGGGCGGCGCCACGTAAGCCTCGATGGCCTTCAGCGCATCGACGATGGGCTGCCAGCGCCCGCGCCAGCCGCGGCGGACATAGCCCTCCGCCTCCGCTATGGTCATCGGGTTCGCATGGCTCTCCACCCCGAACGCCGCCAGCACCCGCGTGAAGCGCTCGTTGCGCGCCGCGGCGTTCGCCGACGGTATCGCCATCCACTCGCGGATCTGCGCGATCAGCGCCGGGTCCACCGCCGGATGCGCCCCGGTCTCCGGGGCCGGATCGTCGTCGGCGATGGCGACCGTCCCGGATGAATCGGAACCCACCGTGTAGCCCGTGCCGGCGGCCACCGTCACGCTCACCGAGCCGTCCGCCTCGTCCGCCTCGTCACCCGTCGTCGCCAGGGTCAGCGTGGCGCTGCCGGAGGTCGGGATGGTGACCGTTTGCGTGCCGGCCGTAATGCCGTAATCGCCATCCGTCGCAACCGTCACGCTCACGTCCAGCGGCGCCGACGGCGCAGGATCGGCCGTCAGGGTGAACGTCGCAGCCGTGCCCTCGGTCACGCCATCGCCCGCCGCAATCGTCACCTCCGGACCGGAGGCCGGCGGCTGCACGGTCGTGCCGGAGAAATACGCCTCCGCATAGGCCAGCGCCGCGCCCACCGGCGCCCAGCGCGCCCAGTTGTGGGTGTCGTAGAGGTCCCTGGCCTCCGCCGCCGTCATCGCCGCCTGGGAGTAGGCCGCATAGGCCGGATCGCCCAGACCCTTCAGCACCCGCTTCCACCTCGTGTGCGCGCCGTCATTGTCATGGTCGCGGATGTAGACGTCGCGGATGTCGGCCGCCAGCGCGGCATACTTCATCAGCGGATGGCCGGCGGGCCGCGTGCCGCCCTCGTCGTTGAGGATGACGAGGGTGCGGCTCAACGGACCCGTGAGACCGATGCCGAGTTCTTCCCACCGCTCGGAGAACATCCTCTGAAGCACCATCCGGATCGTCTCCCCGCTGTCCTCGTGGGAATCGTCCAGCACCTCGATGCGGAGCCGCGAACGGGTCTCCCAGCGCGAGAACCGGCCGCCCGGACAGACCGCGGTGAGGATGGCCTCGTTCCCGTACGCGTCCTTGCCCCACACCCGGTAGTCGTACCCGTTGGCGCCGGTCTGGCTCATGTTCTTGCTGCGCCGCGCCGTGCTGTAGACGCACACCGCATAGTCGAGCTGCGCGGCCGGGAAGTTCAGCGCCCTCGAAAGCTCGACATCGACGTTGACCCACCGGTCGGCGGCGTCTTCGCGTATGGAGGTCGTCGACAGGTCGAACGACACGTTCTCCGCCCGCGTCCGATCCGGCGCCGCGTCGTCGTCGAGCACCGTCACCCGGGCCTCGGGGTGATACCCGAACTGGCCCGAGCCCGGGCGCACCCGGTAGCCGCCGTCGACATCGCGCGCCTGCGCCCAGACCGCGCCGTCCGGCTCGTCCGTCGTGTCGCCAAGGGTCGGCACCTCGAAGATCGTGGCGCTCTGGCCGCGCGGAATCGTGACCGTCCGGAAACCCTGGTTCCTGCCCGACACGAAGTGCGAGAGGCCCCGGCCCCCCGCATCCGCCACGACCACCCGCACATCCAGGTCCCGCCCCGGCGCCGGGTTCGCGCGCAGCACGAACTCCGCCGTCTGGCCCTCGGTGATGCTGCCGGTGCCGCCCGCCGTGATCCAGACGCAGTTCGTGCAATCCGACGCCGCGTCGTCGTCGACCACCGCCACCCGGACGGTCCCGCTCACCGAGCCGTAGCCGCCGCCCGAGGCGCTGTGGGCAATGGTCGCCGTCTCGTCGTCCAGGTCGCCGTCATGGCTCGCGCGCACCGTCACCGTCTGCGGGACGTTCCAGAGCTTCGTGCTGCCGCTGGCGTTGAAGGTCAGGGTCGCCGGACTGAAGCTGACATGGCTGCTGCCCGCGCGCGTCGGGGTCACAGTCACCGGGCCCGAGGGCATCATCCCGAGGCGCACCGTGTAGGTCTTGCTCCCGCCCTCCATCACCGACAGCGAGGAGGTCGAGAAGACCAGCGACGCCACGTCGTCGTCGCGCACCGTTACCGGCAGACTCTGCCGTACCCCGTCGTAGCCGCCGCCCACGGCGATGAAGAGGATCGACAACGTGTCGTCCGTCCCGTCCACGTCATGGCCCGCGGTCAGCGTCACCGTCTGCGGCTCGCTCCAGTTCTGGGGCGTGAAGCTCAGCGCTATGGGGTTGCGCGTGAGCTCGCCGACCACCGACGTGGTCACCCCCACATCGCCCGTGGGCGCCGACCCGAGCGCCACCGTGAAGGTCGCGCTCTCGCCCTCCAGGACCTGCACCGACTCCGGGGTGAAGACGAAGGAGCCGGCCGCGCGGTTGTCCACCCTCACGTTGAAGCTGTTGGCGGAGGCGTGCGGGTCCGCGCCGCCGCCGACATTGGTGCCGAGGCTCGCCGCGTCGAACGCCGCGTTATTGCCCAGCGCGATGATGAAGGTCTCCGAGCTCTCCGCCGAGGTGTCCGACGTCGCCGTCAGCTCCAGCGTCGCCGTCTGGGCACCCGCGCCCGAAAAGCGCACCGTCGGGGTCGCGGTGCGCGGGTTCGCTTCGCGCACCGTCACACCGGTGTTGCTCGACCCGGACTTCGTCGCCAGGCTCCAGTCGGCGACGGTCACGCCCGTGCCGGAAATCGACAGTGGCACGTCGACGATCTCGCCCGCTACCAGCGCGCGGCCCAAAGTCACCGTGAACTCAACCTTGTCGCCCTCCGACACCGCGCCGCTGCCCACGCGGGAGAGGGTGGCGATGGTGGGGTCGTTGTCGCGGATGACGACCGTTGTGGTCGTGCGCGAACCGAGCGTGAAACTGCCTCCACCATAAGTGGAGTCGATCGTCATCGTGACCGTGAACGACTTGTCCGACGCATCATCGTTATTGGCAGAAGTGAGGAAAAATATGGTCGCGGGGTTAGTTTCGTTCCCCCAAACGGCGTGACTCCTATCGTTACTCGACAAAATGAGTCGGTAGTCCGTTCCGATCACCGCCGTGCCGTCCGTTGCGGTGATTAGCAGAATGGCACCGCCAGGGCTGTTGCCGGTGGTGGCAAACAGATTGAGCCCTCTTTGGGATTGCCACGCGGCCCCACCAGTAGTGCCCTCCGGGATCGTGAAGGTGTCCGAGGAAAACTGCACCGTGCTTGTCTGCGCCTCCGCCCCGGTCACCAAGCCAGCAAGCAACGGCAACGAGAGCAGCGCGGCAGCAAGGACCGGGCGCAGCCGGCGAACGGCGGAACCCGCACACGCGGCAACGCCGCGGTGCGCGGAGGCGGGATCGAAGCTGTCGGGAGTATCGGGGCCGGAAAGCCGTCCGGCGGCGGAGGAAGACTCAGGCGGGGAGGCTAGCGGACGAGAGCGGTCCCATGACGCAAGACGCAGATTGGGCGACCCGGCGACCCGGCGACCCGGCGACCCGGCGACCCGGCGACCCGGCGACCCGGCTTATTATACCGGGAACCTCATCCGGACTTGTCAAGCTGAAACCGCGCGAACGGATTTCGCTCGCCTTGCCGCGCAGGCCCAGCGCCTCCAGGATCGTCGCTCCCGTCGCGCGCAACATGTCACCGATCCTGTCGAACATGGTCATCGCATCGCCTCCGAACCTTCGCCCGGCCTGACACACACAACGCGCAAGCCGGCCGAGCATCGCCTGTTCCGATTTCGCGTACCGTAAGCCGAACGCGGAAGCAAGGCAAGACAGCCCGCGCGACAGTCACTCCCTGCGTCCGGGCGGCGGACAGGAGACGCCATCGGGACGCCCGGAGTTCGGTCTCCGCGACTGCGCCCGATTTCGCATCCCCGACAAGCGGTAGCTGCAGGCACTCGGCCGGATCGGGTCTCGTTTCCCGCATCGACGTTCCAATCGGAATCGTCTCCGATCCTTCACCGCCGGTCATGGCGTGCCCGAGCTCCAATCCGGCCCCGAACGAATCGACCGAGGTTCGAACCGATTCGTCCCTTGCAATACCGCGACCCATGACAAAGGGCGCGCGCATTGCCGGTGACAACGGCACGGGATAGGCCAACCGCCGCCTGCATGGAGGAACACGGCTCACGATGGCGATTTCCATCCGCACGGCATTGGCCCGGCTTGCCACCCGGCGCGCTGTCGCCCCTTGCGCGGATGGCCGCGGCCTTCATCCTGGCCAGGACGGTGCTGATTGCGGCCACGCTCGGGGCGTCGGGGTTGTGCACTGGCTGTGGACGCGCCGGTGGCGATGACGGGCTTCACCGCCGCTGTCGGGTCTCGCTCGCCGAATAATTGCGGCCCATTCCGTGGTCCGACGCCGTCAGCGACCGCCCGGCGTTTGAAGCGGCGGGATTCCCATGCGCTTCCACCGGCTTCGTCCCCGCTATCGGCAAGTCGCCGAAAACGTCGCCGCTCGCAGGCGAACCGGCGACATCATGCCTTCCCAACCCTCGGATTCTGGGTCTGAGGGTCTCGCCTGCAAACTGCTCTGTGAACACCCACGGAAGAAATACTCATTTGGCCTCTCATGCGCCATCGAATCCATTTCTCAAACCAAACTACGGACACATGCTCTTCATATCTTGAACGGCCCTTTGCTCCCCGGCAGTCATCGTCAAGCCCCATTGCCGCTTGATTCGTTCCCAATTCGTGGCGTATTCGCACCAGTATTCCTCAAGGGCGGGTTTCCATTCATCCGGCCCCCTCGCGCCTTTACTCCGATTCACTTTGTCTTCAACCGCGATCAGGTGTTCCGGGTCCTTTTCGTCGTTGGCATAGTCTCTGCGGCGTTCCCAAGACCACAGCCAGCCCCCCGATACATGGGCATTCTGTAATGGTACCATGTGATCTATATCAATCCTTTTGGCATCGTGGATGACGTTTCCGGTATATGGATCTCGCCATTTTCCCGTCGCAACATTACCTTTTTCGTCAAACGTAACCTTTTCAAGAGATTCCTCAATAAGCACTTCCGTCCGCGTATCGCGCTTGTCTTTGTCTGAGTCAGTCCAATGTCTCCAATCACTTCGCCTATATTCCTGACGAACTATAGTATCTTCGACCGAAACCCATCCATTTCCCGCCTTATGGAACACATGATAGTAACCATTGACGGGCAAATTCTCTAATAGCTTGACTTCATCTCCCGGCTCCAACGTCATCATGATCTTCGAGTTGCTGCCAGATTCCTTCAATAGATCCGTCTTGCGCTGGGCGATTACATCGTGCGCATGACCTAACGCAGGGTAAATCGTTACGAGTACAATACACGCCAACATTAATCGGCTCATGGTACCGCTGACCGTCACAAGTCTTCCTGCCCTCATCACAAACCAATCCATTAGTGTACTCCCTTCCGTGTTCCGTGACCTTCTACCCTGTCGCGAACTGGCACTGAAAATCGCTCGGTAGCAGGGGGTGCACTGGCCGCGTGCACCAGCATGCAACGCTGTCGTAGGAACAATCCTGCGGCTCGCCATATAGGGGTTCGTGCGCGCGAGAGAGGCGATGTCGGTGGTTGGTCTGCGCAGGCGTTCGCGTGTGCGGCGAATAACAAGGTTTACCTTCAGCTTCTCCCTGCGACCTCCGGCATTGAAGCAAGCCGTCCAAAGATCGACGCGGCCTACCTGGGCAATTCACGGAGGCTGATGCGCAACAAAACGTAGTTGGTCGCGACCAGACTCCAAACGCCAAGTTCGCGTTACCCTGCCGGCTCAAATAACGCGTGCGCCATGATTTCAGGATCTTTGACAAGCATATGCAGGCAAACGATGCGACTCGCGAGGCCAACCATGCCCGTACTCACATCTGGCCACCAAGACTCATCAATGTCCGAAAATATTTTTTTGTACGTACTAAGTGTGTATTCGTACAAGTTACTAACACGTCCGACTTCTTCAGTGTCATCTGGGTCAAGCGGAGTGTGATGTACGTATCCTCCAAAAATAGAATTACAAAACTCCGCATAGTCTTGGGTGAATAGAACGTGGGCATGCCAGAATGGGTCCACGAGTTTCGATACCGCATGCTCATTTAGTGGGTCAAGTAGAGCAACTGCATAATATTGTTTCAGGGAGTACTCACCTTCCGATAGGTAGCGATCGGTCAGTCCTCCGCAATCTCGCCCCACCTTCTTTAAAACCTTCCCATAGTCAAAGTCGTCAATTTGCATGAGCTTTTCACGATGGAAAGCACTGACCTCCAACTTGAGGGCTTTCATAAGCCTACTGTCTTCTGCCATGAGATTGCTCCTTGGGTGTTCGGATCGCTATGAGTTGGCGCGTCGCGAAGGGCCGTTGCAGCCTTGAAGATTGGCACCCGGGCGGCGGGGACGACAACGGGCTCGCCGGTGCGGGTATCGCGCCCCTGGCGAGCCGCGCGAGTCCTGGCCGCGAACTTCCCGAACCCAGCGACGGTGACAGTCTCTCCCCGAGCAAGCGCGTCGGCAATGGTGGAGGTCAGTACGCTGAGCGCTGCTGCGGCGTCGACCTTCGTCAGCGACGAGCGGGCCGTAACGCGGGTGCACAACTCTGATCGGGGCATGGGTGCTCTTCAAACCGGTGTTCGGAGTCGATGTTCGATGAAGCGCCGGCAGTTGTCGAGCAGCTTCGCCGAGCGCACCTAAGACGAGCGGAGAGAACCGGACGGGAAAGCCGGCGAAGAAACGGTTCGCGTCGTGCAATGCATCTGCGGAATCCCGGCTCGCCGATGTGCAGCCGGCAGCAGGCTTGGGGACAGCGATCCAGGGTGGTTCGAGGTGCTAGGTCGCGATGCATCGAAGTTCCTGGGCGATTCCGGGCATGACAGCCCTGAGCCAGCGCGTGATTCCCAATTCGCGTCGGCCTCGGGCGTCGTCGCGGACGGACTTATAGCTTACCCGTCGGTTATCGCGATCCCGCGCATTCGTATCGTATCGGATAGCGCCGGGGTGACGTAAGAATTTATGTGTCAGGTGGGAAGGGGGTACTCCCTGTGGTGACGACAACCACAAACAGGAGCACCCCGCATGTCCCAGCAAGCTGCGACGATCATGAGCCTACCCCAGGCCTTTGAGGTGGTGAAGGAGATGCAGGCAGGCGGACTGGACTGGGGCGAGGGCTACCGCCCGCTCGGCCGCCAGGCGCTGGCCGAGATCATCGAGGGCCGGATGGCCGAGGCGGTGGATCGCTGGCTCGACAACCTCGACGCCGGCGCGATGCGCGACCGGCGCAACGGGACCTACCGCCGCTGCCTGCTGAGCGAGCTCGGCGACATCGAGCTCAACGTGCCGCGCACCCGGCACTTCTGCCCGACCGGGGTTGTGAAGAGCTACGCAAGGCGCGCGCCGGAGATCGACCGTGCCATCCTGGCCGGCTTCGTGCTGGGGCTTTCGACGCGCAAGGTGGGCGAGGTCCTGCTGGCCCTGCTCGGGCGCCCGGTCTCGGCCGCGACGGTGAGCCGGGTCTCCAAGACGCTCGACATGGCGGTCGAGGCCTTCCACCGCAGGCCGCTGAAGAACGCCTACAAGGCGCTGATGCTCGACGGCGTGGTGCTGGCCCGCAAGACCGGCGCCGGCGCGCTCAGGAGGCCGGTCCTGGTGGCGCTCGGCATCCGCCCCGACGGCAAGAAGGAGATCATCGACTTCCATCTCGCCGTCAGCGAAGGCGCCCGCGAGTGGGAAGTGTTCCTCAACCGGCTGTACCACCGCGGGCTCACCGGCGAAGGCCTTGAGATGATCTGCGTCGATGGCGGCAAGGGCCTGCTGGCTGCCTTGCCGTTCGTCTATCCCGGCATCCCGGTTCAGAGGTGCTGGGCGCACAAGATGCGCAACATCCTCAACAAGGTCCGCAAGGCCGACCAGGAGGCCGTCAAGGCCGATGTCCACGCCGTCATGAATGCAAAGAGCCGCCGCAAGGCCCAGAGCGCCGCCCGACGCTTCGCCGACCGCTGGCAAAGCACCTACCCCAAGGCCGTCGCCTGCCTGCGCAGCGATCTCGACGAGCTGCTCACCTGCTTCCGCTACCGGACCCTCGATGAGCGAAAGCGGGTCAGGACCACCAACGCCATCGAACGAAGGTTCCGGGAGGTCCGCAGACGAACCCGGCCCATGGGAACCTTCCAGGACCGGACCTCAATGGACCGCGTCCTCTACGCGGTATTCATCCACGAAAACAAGTCTCAGGGAATCAGCACCCCCGTCTCCCTGACACATAACTCTTGACGTTACCTAGCGCCGGCATATCCTTGACGTCATGCCCTGGCGACCCCATCCTGCCGCCATGAATTTGCGTGTTGCCTTCGCGTTCGAACCCGAGCGACGCTGCAGGATCGCGGGACAGGCGGGGGAATTGAACGCCGAAGAAATGGCATTCTGCGAACTGTGCAAGGCCCGCGCGCTGACACAAGCGAATGTCGCGCTTGAGCTCGACATCAGCCAGGATGCCATCTCGCGGCTGGAAAGGCACGGCGACCTCTCGCTGTCAGTCCTATGCAGAACCGCGGAGGCGACGGGCGGTAGCCTCTCCCTGATTACCCGCTTCCCCGACCGGCCCCCGGTCGAGTTTGCCGGAATCGCCGAACACGACGCCCGCGATTGACGCTGCTGTTCTGTTGAAGGTGGTCCGCGCTCGCAGCTTCGCTTACCGCTTACGCGAACTGGATCTAACACTGCCGTCGGCAAATCCATAACGTCGCCGCGGCAACCAGAGGAAAATAGATGTCACAAGGAACTAAATCGAATTGGCAGTTGTTCGCATCTATTGGTAGCCTTTTTCTGTCCATTTCTTTTGCACTTACGGGCGTTGGTTTCTGGCTTGGCGGCTTCACTACATCATTTGAGCGTCTTGCAGACAATGCAGTTCAAAAGGCAATGGATGGCCTATTAGGACCTGGAACAATTATTCCTAAATTCGCTCTGGAGCGAGCTAATGTTCCGCCTGGATGGGTGGTTTGTAGCCAAGACGGCACACCGGATATTGGAGGACGATTCCTCATAGGTACTACTGACATCAAGAATGCAGGAAAACCGGCTGGTGAACCCGGACCGGGCTGGCGTGCTGGTGTGACAGGTGGCGAATCTTCAGGCAAACTAGCGCCGGAAAGGGATGGGAACGCCAACTTCGCAGATAATATCGGTGCGAATCAAGGTGTTACCGGTGCTCGCAATTGGTATCATGAACACTCGTTGCCTTCGGTTCAAGTGGTCTTCTTGTGTAGACATGCTGATAGCAAATGACAAACCGCTGTAGCTCCAACCTCCAAGCTATTGGCTGCGTGAGCCTATAGACTACACATCGCTTCTGTGTGCCGGAGATAGCAGGCAGAGATATCTCGTGCCGGCCCACTCAGGTGCAATCAACGGCCTCTGGTTTCAGTATCTCGATCGGATCCGACACTCGAACTTGATCTTGGTGTTCCTCGAGAATTTGGCACACATCCATCGATTTGATATCACCTTGCAACGCCGCTGCTAGTTTAGCAAATACAGCTCTCGGATCGACGGGTGGCAAAATCGCAGCGATTTCTTTGCCAACATGGGTAAGGCCGATGACGTCGAGTCTTACTTCGCTGTCGAGATGTATGCGGAGACAGAGATCGCCCTCGAAAACCGCATCGAATCCATTGGAATCGGGCTTGAACACATGGCATATGCCGCCGATTGGCGCCACATGATGAAGCAGCCCAACCTGCTCCAGAAAATTTAACCGATGAAGCCGATTCCCAGTGAGGTCTCTTGGACGAAGAATGTACTTCCCCATGATTCGAAACGCGGTTTCTTCTTGAAACGATAATGCTATCTGTCGATCCAATTCTGCGAGAAACCGCAAAGTCATAAGCGAAAATGAGCCAGGATTCCGAATCTCGCCTGCCAGCACTCTCGCCCACAGATCGCGGACTTTCTCCGTACTCGCCTTCTCCGCGTGTCCGCCGAAATAGTTGAGCCAGTCCGGATCGACCTCAGCTGATTCAGCTTTGGGCTCCGACCCAGTACGAGAACTAGGTGCCGTAAGGTATCCCAATGCTCGCTGCGCGACATTTTTCTTATTTGCGAGCAAGTGGATCTGCGATGTCACGACCTCGTGGATCAACCGGGCAGCGTCGGCATCACCGTCGATCATCCCCGCAAACCTGTCCGCAGCAGCGTCGAATACCGTCGCTTCCAGCCGGCTCCGGGATCGGACTCGGTTCGCATAGGTCTCCAACTTGGACACCGGAACATCAAGCAGTGAGCCCAAGAGCCTGTCGAACGCTGCAATGGCTCTCGACTTCGCGTTGGCCGACAGACCGGAGTTGGTTATTCGGGCGTCGACGCTGACTTGGTTGGAAAGGTGATCTTCACGGTTCATGGACCGACGGCTTACCACTTCTCCGGCACCGCATCCAGATTAGTCGACATGGCCATCGTTGATCGTGGCCAGAACGTCATAAATCCACGTCCTCGAATCACGCGTTCCAGGCGAAACGGGCATGAAGCTCAACCTGCTGCTTGATTGCGCCGCAATCACTGCGTAGAGTCTCGTCCGATGGGGCAGCGGAGCGTATGGACATGGCGAGCATCACGATCCGCAATCTGGACGATGACGTAAAGACCCGGCTTCGCACACGGGCAGCCGGCAACGGTCATTCGATGGAAGAGGAGGCGCGGCTGATTCTGCGCGAGGCGGTCGGCCGGGAAGCCGAGCCGGAGAATCTGGCCGCCTTCATCCACGAGTGCTTCGCGCCCTACGGCGGCGTCGAGCTCGAACTGCCGCCGCGTGGACCGATGCGCGAGCCCCCGCGTTTCGACTGAGGCGGTCGCAGTGCTGGTGTTCGATACAAATGTGCTGTCCGATCTGATGCGGCCCACGCCGAATGCCGTGATCGCGACTTGGGTCGCCGAACGGGCCACGGCGACCCTGCATCTTACCGCGGTCAGCGAGGCGGAACTGCGCTTCGGCCTTGCGATTATGCCGTCGGGCAGGCGACGCGACGGGCTGGCGCAAGGACTGGAACGGATGCTGCGCACCGGTTTCGCCAACCGCATTCTTCCGTTCGACAGTGCCGCCGCATCCGCCTATGCGGAAATTGCCGCCGCCCGGCGGGCGATCGGCCGGCCCATGCCGGAGGCCGACTGCCAGATCGCGGCCATCGCCCGCTCGCGCGACATGGCGGTGGTGACGCGCAACGTGCGGGATTTTGCGGACGCGGGCATCGACGTGATAGACCCATGGATGGACGCATGAACGGCTTGCCCGAATTCGCGTTGTGCCGGACCGCAAGGCGGGACCATGGTTCACTGGCGCAGCATATGACCCGGCGAACCCGACAGTGGCCAAGGCAGTCTCGACGCTTGAAATTGCCGTCCGGTGCCAAACGCCGCCGCTATCCGACCGAGTATTGAAAAAATCTGCATTCAGTTTGATGACTGATCCGGTATTTCCGACTGTATTCCACTTGATCCAAAGAAAAATATTCAACAAATTCAGTAAATTATACTATAGTCGCCCAAATTTCATAACACTTGACCCGGGGTCCAGCGCCAGCGGCACGACGCCCGCCGGGAAGCCCGGGCCGACACCACAACCCCCCAAAAACACGATTGCGGATTTTCCCGTACCACAACCGTAAACTGCGGCCCCATCCACAACCCGGCGCGGAGGCGCGAATGAGTGCGGACTGGCATGGCATGAGCGCGGTCGCCCAGGGCGACGCCGTCGCCCGCGGCGACGTCGACCCGCGCGAGCTCTGCGCCCACTACCTGGCGCGCATCGCGGCGCACGACGGCGCCGAGGCGATCTACCTCAGGACGACGCCCGACCGCGCTGCGGCCGAGGCCGAGGCGGCGGCGCGGCGGGTGGCCGAGGGCCGCCGCCTGAGCCGCCTCGACGGCGTGCCGATCGC
The DNA here is from genome assembly GCA_965243325.1 of Alphaproteobacteria bacterium. Lineage (GTDB taxonomy): Bacteria > Pseudomonadota > Alphaproteobacteria > UBA7887 > UBA7887 > JANQOH01. Next base: position 384,036 of record CBDEUQ010000001.1, read on the forward strand.
CTGGAAGGACATCTACGACACCGCCGGCGTCGCCACCGAGATGGGCACGCCGCTGCTCGCCGGGCGCGTCCCCGACCGCGACGCGCGGGTGCTGGAGCGCGCCGCGCGCGCCGGCCTCGTCTGCCTCGGCAAGACCAACACCGTGCAGTTCGCGCTCGGCGGCATCGGCACCAACCCGGTGACGGGAACGCCGCCCAACGCCGTCATGACCGACGTGCCGCGCGCCCCCGGCGGCTCCTCCAGCGGCTCCGCGGCGGCGGTGGCGCACCGCCTCGCCGCCGCCGCCGTCGGCTCCGACACCGGCGGGTCGGTGCGCATCCCGGCGGCGTGGAACCGCCTCGTCGGCCACAAGACGTCGTTCGGCGCCCTGCCCAACGACGGCGTGCTGCCGCTGTCGGCGACCCTCGACACGGTCGGCCCGCTGTGCGTCGACGTGGCCGACGCGGCGGCGCTGTTCGCCGTCTTCGCCGCGCGCCCGCCGGTCGACCTGGCGGCGGCCAGCGTCGAGGGCAGCCGCTTTCTCGTCGCCGATGACGTGGTGTGGGACGCGGTCGATCCCGCCATCGCGGCGGCCGTGGAGGGGGCGCTCGACAGGCTCGCCGCCGCCGGCGCCGCCGTCGAGCGCGGGCCGGTGTCCGCCTTCGCCGAAATCGAGCGCTGCCTCAACGCCCACGGCGGCGTCGTCACCGCCGAGGGCTACGTCCAGTGGCGCGAGCAGATCGACGGCCACGCCGAGGCGATCGACCCCAACGTGCTCGCGCGCTTCCTCCAGGGCCGCGGCATGAGCGGCGCCGACGTCGAGACGGTGCGCGCCGCGGTGCGCGCCCTCGTGCCCGAGCTTTACCGCCGCATGGCCGGGTTCGACGCCGTGCTGGCGCCGACCGCGCCGATCCTGCCGCCGCCGCTCGCCGAGGTGGAGGCCGACGGCGAGGCCTACGCCCGCGCCAACATCCTGGCGCTGCGCAACACCCGCCTCGGCAACGTCCTGCCGTGCTGCGCGCTGACCCTCCCCTGCGGCGACCGCGGAGTCCCCGCCGGCCTCATGGCGATGCTGCCGGCCGGCGACGACGCCCGCCTGCTCCGCGTCGGCGCGGCCATCGAGCAGGCGCTTTCATGACTGAAAATAGGGCAAAGTGACACCGAAACTCCAGATACTGATCGAATTTTAGTCATGTAGACCCGCCGCACCCGTCCCGCCGCGCCCGCGCCGGCGCGGAATCCGGCGCCGGGCGGCCGCGGCCGGCGACTCGGCACGATTCTTGATTGCCCTCCTCCATAACCCGCCCCGGCTGTCCGGCGGACGGCCGGGGCCGTTTGCGGTCGCGGCTCGCGGCGTCCCTCGGGGGCTGCGCGATTCGCCATACAGGAGGACGGGCATGACCCCACGCGTCAGGATTCTGACGGCGGCCGGCGGCGCCTTGGCGGCTGCCGCGCTCGCCGGCGCCGTCGTCGCGCAGGAGGCGGCGGCGCCGGCCGGCGGCGCCGATGCGGCGGAAACCGCGTACATCTTCAATACCTTCTCGTTCCTGTTCAACGGCGCGCTCGTCATGTGGATGGCGGCCGGGTTCTGCATGCTCGAAGCGGGACTGGTGCGCAGCAAGAGCGTCGCGGCGATCTGCACCAAGAACATCGGCCTCTATTCGATCGCCGGCCTGATGTACTTCTTCCTCGGCTACAACCTGATGTACGACGGCGTCGACGGCGGGTTCTTCGGCAGCGTCGGCTGGCTCAACTCGTCGGCGCCCGCCTACGCCGCCGGCGACTCCTATTCCGTGCCGTCGGACTGGTTCTTCCAGATGGTGTTCGTCGCCACCGCGGCGTCGATCGTCTCGGGCACCCTCGCCGAGCGCGTCCGGGTCTGGCCGTTCCTCATCTTCATCGTCGTGCTCACCGGCGTCATCTACCCGATTCAGGGCGCCTGGCAGTGGGGCGGCGGCTGGCTCAGCGATCTCGGGTTCAGCGACTTCGCCGGCTCCACCATCGTCCACTCGACCGGCGGCTGGGCGGCGCTCATGGGGGCCATCGTGCTCGGCGCCCGCAAGGGCAAGTACGCGGCCGACGGCACGGTGCGCCCGATCCCCGGCTCGTCGCTGCCGCTGGCCACGCTCGGCACCTTCATCCTCTGGCTCGGCTGGTTCGGCTTCAACGGCGGCTCTCAACTCGCCCTCGGCAGCGGCGACGACGCGGCCGCCATGTCGCAGATCTTCGCCAACACCAACCTCGCGGCCGCCGGTGGCGTCGTCGTCGCCATGCTCGGCAGCCAGGCCATCTACGGCAAGATCGACCTGACGATGGCGCTCAACGGCGCCCTCGGCGGCCTCGTGAGCATCACCGCCGAGCCGCTCGCGCCGAGCTTCTTCTCGGCGGTGCTCATCGGCGGCGTCGGCGGCGCGCTCGTCGTCCTCTTCGTGCCGTTGCTCGACCGGCTGCGCATCGACGACGTGGTGGGCGCCATCCCCGTGCACCTGGTCTGCGGCGTCTGGGGCACGCTCGCCGTGCCGCTGACCAACGGCGACGCGAGCTTCGGGGCCCAGATCGTCGGCATCCTCGCCGTCGGGGCGTTCGTCAGCGTCGCCAGCTTCGCCCTCTGGCACGTCCTCAAGGCGACTCTCGGCATTCGCCTCGACGACGAGGCCGAGGACGCCGGCGCCGACCAGTCCGAGCTCGGCCTCGAGGCCTGGCCCGAGTTCGGCTCCGGCTCGCAGCGGATCTGACCCCGCTGCTCCGCTCCGTCCGGGGCGGCGGTCGAGCCCCACCCACCCTCGACCGCCACCCCGGACCTCCGCTCCGTCCGGGGCGCCAGCCGAGGAGTCTTCACGCGCCGGCCGACCCTCAACTGTCACCCCGGGCTTGACCCGGGGTCCAGAGCAAGCGGCACAGCGCTTCCGGGGAGACTGGGCCCCGGCTCTCCCTGCGGTCGGCCGGGGTGACAGGAAGAGGAAGCCGGCCCGCCTCCCCGCAACCGCCGCGTTCCGCCCGCCGCCCCTTGCACCGCGCCCTTCCGCTTTCTAGGCTCGCGGCCGTGTTTGTCGCCGCGGGCCGTGGAGCATGATCAACGATCGTCTGGCGGCGCTGAGCGATTATCCGTTCCGGCGCCTGGCCGGGCTTCTGGGCGGGCTCGAGCCGCCGGCCGACGAAGCGCCGACGATCATGTCGATCGGCGAGCCGCGCCATCCGTTTCCCGCCCTGGTGCAGGCGACGCTTGCCGCCGCTGCCGCCGACTGGGGCCGCTATCCGCCGACCGTGGGCACCGCCGACCTGCGCGGGGCGTGCGCCGAATGGCTCGCCCGCCGCTACGCCCTCTCCGCCGGCGCCATCGACCCCGACACCCACGTCCTGCCGTGCAACGGCACGCGCGAGGCACTGTTCACCGTCGCCCTGCTCGCGGTGCCGGAGGCCGTCGGCGGCGAGCGGCCGGCGGTGCTGATGCCGGACCCCTTCTACCAGGTCTACGCCGGCGCCGCGGTGCTCGCCGGCGCCGAGCCGGTGTTCGTCGAGGCCACCGCCGGCGGCGGCTTCCTGCCCGACTTCGCCGGCCTGCCCGAATCGCTGCTGCGGCGGACGGCGCTCGCCTACCTGTGCACGCCGTCGAACCCGCAAGGAACGGTCGCCGACCTCGCCTACCTGCGCGCCCTCGTCGCGCTCGCCCGCCGCCACGACTTCGTCCTCGCGGTCGACGCCTGCTACAGCGAGGTCTATCCCGACACGCCGCCGCCCGGCGTGTTCGAGGCCTGCGACGGGGATTTCGACCGCGTGCTGGCGTTCCACTCGCTGTCGAAGCGCTCCAACGTCCCCGGGCTGCGCTCGGGCTTCGTCGCCGGCGACCCGGCGCTGATGGCCGCCTACGCCAACCTGCGCAGCTACTCCGGCGGCGCCAGCCCGCTGCCGGTGATGGCGGCGGCGGCGGCGCTGTGGCGCGACGAGGCCCACGTCGCCGAGAGCCGCGCGCTCTACCGCCGCAAGTTCGACATCGCCGCCGAGCGATTCGCCGGCCGCCACGGCTTCTACCGCCCCGACGGCGGATTCTACCTGTGGCTCGACGTCGGCGACGGCGAGGCGGCGGCCCGGCGCCTGTGGACCGAGGCCGGAGTCAAGGTCATGCCCGGCAGCTATCTGAGCCGCGGCGGCGGCGGCGGCACGGGCCGCGGCCCGGGAACGCCCTATATTCGTATGGCACTGGTGCACGATCCGGCGACCACGGAGCGGGCGCTGTCCCGCGCCGCCGCCGTCCTGCGCTGAGATGAACCGCCGGCCCGGGAGGGAAACGGGGAGGGAGACGTGACCACACGTTCAGAGAGCGGGCGCCGGATTCCGCTGCTGCCCGCCGGCGTCGCCGCCGCCATCCGCCGCGCCGCGGTCGAGGCCGCAGGGATGGGCCTCGCCGTCGCCTCGGTTCTCGCACTGGCGGCGCTCGCCTCCTACAGCCCGGCCGACACGTCCTGGAACACCGCCGGCCACGGGGCCGCCGCCAACTGGCTCGGCGCTGCCGGCGCGTGGACCGCCGACTTCGGCCTGCAGATGTTCGGGGCGGCGGCGTTCTTCATCGCCGCGCTGCCGCTGGCCTGGGGCTGGCGGCTGTGGAGCGAGCGCCGGCTCGCCCGTCCGTGGCTCCGCCTCGCCGCCGCCCTCGCCGCCGCGATGGCGCTGCCGGCGGCGCTCACGCTCGCCCTGCCGCACGTCCACTGGCCGGTGCACGGCGGCGCCGGCGGCCTCGTCGGCGGCTTCCTCGGCGACCGGCTCGCCGGCCTCGCCGCAGCCGCCGGCGTGCACGGCGGCGTGGCCCAGGGTCTCGCGGCCCTCGTCGCGCTGGGCTCGGCCGCCGCCGCCCTCGCCCTCTCGCCCGCCGAGTGGCGCCGTCTCGGCCGCGCCGCCTGGGCGCCGGCGCGCTACGCCGCCGCCCGGCTGCGCTCCCGGCCCACACGGCGCCCGCAGCGCCCGCAGTCCCCCCAGCGCGAGACGCCGCCCGCGAAGCCGGCCGCCCGCGCCGCGCCGCGGCGGGCGCCGCGAATCGCGCCCGCGCCGCCGGCTGCAGCCGCCGCGCCCCGCTCCGAATCCGGCTCCGGCTCCGCCGCGGCGCGCGAGGCGGCGGCGGCCGACGGCGCCGACGGCGCGGCGGCGTTCGCCCTGCCGCCGCCCGACCTGCTCGCCGCGGCGCCGCCGCCGGCGGCGGACGCCCCCGACGACGAGGCGCTCGCCGCCAATGCGCGGCGAGCTTCTCGACGCCCCCGCGTACGCCCGCGCCGCGACGGCGCTGCCGCTCGTCCTCGGCAAGGACATCTCCGGCGCCCCGGTCGTCGCCGACCTCGGGCGGATGCCGCACCTGCTCGTCGCCGGAACCACCGGGTCGGGCAAGTCGGTGGCGGTCAACAGCATGATCCTGTCGCTGCTCTACCGCTTTTCGCCGGCCGAGTGCCGGATGATCATGATCGACCCCAAGATGCTCGAGCTGTCGGTCTACGACGACATTCCGCACCTGCTGCATCCGGTGGTGATCGACCCCGCCAAGGCGGTGGTGGCGCTCAAGTGGGCGGTGCGCGAGATGAACGCGCGCTACCGCCTGATGTCGCACCTCAACGTCCGCAACATCGCCGGCTACAACAAGCGCCTCGCCGACGCGGCGGCCCGCGGCGAGACCCTCGACCGCACCGTGCAGACCGGCTACGACCCCGACACCGGCCGGCCGACCTACGAGACCCAGCCCGTCGACATGACCCCGCTGCCCTTCGTCGTCGTCGTCGTCGACGAGGTCGCCGACCTGATGCTGGTCGCCGGCAAGGACATCGAGGTCGCCATCCAGAGCCTGGCGCAGAAGGCGCGCGCCGCCGGCATCCACCTCATCATCGCCACCCAGCGGCCGTCGGTCGACGTCATCACCGGCACCATCAAGGCCAACCTGCCGACGCGGATCAGCTTCCAGGTCACGTCGAAGATCGACAGCCGGACGATCCTCGGCGAGCAGGGCGCCGAGCAGCTTCTCGGCATGGGCGACATGCTCTACATGGCCGGCGGCGGCAAGGTCGCGCGCGTCCACGGCCCCTTCGTCGCCGACGGCGAGGTGGAGGAGGTGGCGGCCTTCGTGCGGGCGCAGGGGGTCCCCGACTACCTCGACTCGATCACCGCCGACGCCGACGGCGAGGGCGGGAGCGCGGCCGACGGCGGCGGCGGCCGGGCGAACTCCGGCGACGACCTGTTCGACCGCGCGGTGGCCCTCGTCGCGCGCGAGCGCAAGGCCTCGACCAGCTTCATCCAGCGCCACCTGTCGATCGGCTACAACCGCGCGGCGCGCATCGTCGAGCGGATGGAGGCCGAGGGCATGGTCGGCAAGGCCAACCACGTCGGCAAGCGCGAGGTCCTCCTCCCCGAAACCGCGGACGACGCCTGACCCCCGCCGGCCGGGCGGCGCCGCGATCTTGCGCCCGCGGACGCAACAGGCCACATAGGCATGTCATGGGACATCTGGCGAAATGGCTCGCCGCCGCCGCCGCCGCGCTCGCGGCACCGGCCACGGCGGCGGCACAGGAGGCGGCGCCGTGGCCGTCGCCCGACGCCGCCGCCGTCGCCGCGGTCGAGAGCTATCTCAACGGCCTGCCGACGGTGCGCGCGCGCTTCGAGCAGAGTAACCGCGACGGCAGCACCGAGCGCGGCGTGATGTGGCTGTGGCGGCCGGGCCTGGCGCGCATCGAGTACTCGTCGCCGACCGACGTCCTGCTCGTCGCCGACGGGATGTGGCTGGTCTACTTCGACGCCGAGCTCGACCAGGTGAGCCACATCCCCATCGCCGCCGGCCCCTTCCGCTTCCTGCTCAACGAGCGGGTCAGCCTCGCCGGCGACGACGTGCGCGTGCGCGCGCTGGAGCGCGACGGCGGCATGCTGCGGCTGACGATGGTCGATCCGCAAGCGCCGGGCGACGGGGAGGTGACGCTGGTCTTCGACGAGGACCCGCTGGCGCTGCGGCAGTGGGAGGTGGTCGACGCCCAGGGCTATCTGACCGTCGTCCGCCTCACCGACGCCGTGCTCGGCGAACGCTTCGAGCGCGACTGGTTCTACTTCCCCGAGAGCGCCCGCACGCGCGACTTCCGCGTCGGCGAGCACGACTGAGCCGGGCGGCTACGACGCCTTCGCCCGCTGCCAGGAGTCGAGCTTCGAGCGCGCGCCGGCGCCCGCCGCGTCGGCCGCGCCGGCCCGGTCCGGCCGCTTCGCGCAGAGCTCGATGACGTAGCCGTTCGGGTCGCGGAAATAGACCGACTCGATGGCGCCGTGATCGGACGGGCCGCGCGTCTCGATGCCGGCATCCCGGCCCTTGGCCATCATCGCGTGCAGGTCCACCGGCGAGACCTCGAGCGCGATGTGGAGGTCGAAGTCGCGCTGCTTCTTGAACTCGAACGGCTCCTCGGGCGCCTCGAAGAAGGCCAGGAACGAACCGTCGTCGAGCCGGTAGAAGGTGTGCAGCACCTGCGCCCGGCGGCCGGTCTTGGTCTTGCCGATCTCCAGCGCCTCGGCGAGCGGCAGGCCGAGGAAGTCCTCGTAGAACGCGCGCGTTTCTTCCGAGTCGCGGCAGCGATAGGCGTTGTGGTGCAGTTGCTTGATCATGGCGCCCCCCGGCCTCCTGGTCGCGTCGGGCGGCAGTGTACCACGTCCGCACCGCGTATCCTCGGTCAGTCGAGGTCCTCCGCCAGCGCCGCCCGCGTCCGGGCGTCGAGCGCCGCCGCGTGGCCGTAGGCCGGGTGCGAGATGGCGACCACCGCCGGCCGCGCCGGGTCGCGCAGCGCCGCCACCTGCGCACGAGTCAGCGGAAAGCGCAGGAAATGCACCGCCGAGGCCTTGCCGGCCGCCGACGTGCGCTCGACGTCGCCCTCCGGCTCCGCCCTCGCCGCCTCGCTGCCGAGCCTGAGCTCGACCGTGCGCTCGATGCCGCCGGCGCGGCCGAGGAAGCGCGCCCGCCGCTCGGCGTCGTCGATCTCGAACATCAGCGTCGCCACCAGCTCGGCGCCGTCGGGGATCAGCGGGTTGTACGCCGCCAGCTCGTCGGCGATCTGGGCCTCGCCGCCGCGTTCGACGAACAGCATCTCGTGGATCTGCATCCACACCGTCTCGCGGTTCTCGAAGCTCAGCGACGCGTGCGGGCCGATTTCCACGCGGCGGGCGCGGCGCAGCGCCGACAGCGCGCGGCGCCTGTCGCGGCGCACCGCGGCATAGTCGTCCATCGCCATGATGTCGGCGCGAGTCAGGCGCGGCGGCGCCATCACGCCGCTCCGTATGAGCGCGCCAGCAGCTCGATGGGGTGGTGCGCCCGCTCGACGGCCAGCGGGCTCTTCGCCAGGCGCTCCATTCCCTGCCGCAGGTGCTCGCCGGCGAGCGGGCATTCCGACACGAGAAAGGTCTTGCCGCTGGCCGCCGCCTTGCGCGCCGCCGGCCGGCCGACCTTGAGCGCGGTCTCGAAATAGCGCGTCTTGACTCCCCACGAGCCGCCGTGGCCGGAACATCGGTCGATGACGGCGAGGTCGGCGCCGGGGATCAGGCGCAGCATCTCAACCGCCTTCGGGCCGACGTTCTGCGCCCGCGCGTGGCAGGCGAGATGCACCGTCACGCCGCCGTCGAGCGGCTTCAGCCCGTCGGCCAGGCCCTCGTTGCCGGCGATGTCGACGACGTACTCGGCAATGTCGCGCGTGCTGGCGGCGAGCCGCGCCACCGCCGCGTCGTCGGGAGCCAGCAGCGGCCATTCCTTCTTCAGCATCAGCGCGCAACTCGGCATGAGAGCGACGATGTCGCGCCCGGCGTCGATGTGCGGTGCCAGCGCGGCGGCGGTCCGGCGGGCGCGGGCGGCGACGTTGTCGCAGTCGCCCTGCTCCAGTTGCGGCATGCCGCAGCAGCCGGGGTAGGCAAATGCGGTGTCGACTCCGTTGCGCCGCAGCACCGCCTCCGCGGCCATGCCGATCTCCGGGTTGTTGTAGTTCACGAAGCACGTCGCGAAGAGCGCCGCCCTGCGGCCCCGCGCCGGCGCCTGCGCGTCCGCTTCGCCGGCCCCGCGTCGACGCCTCGCGAACGTGCGGAAATGGAATTTCGGCAGCGACGCCTCCGGGTGGATGCCGGCGGCCTTGTCGAGCAGCGGGCGGGTCAGGCGGTTGCCGGTGGCGGTCGCCCAGTTGGCCAGCGGCGCGACGGCGCCCGCCAGCCTGCCGTTGCGGTCCGTGCGGGCGAGCTGGCGCTCGGCGAACGGCAGACCGCCCCGGGCCAGGGACGCCGAGCGGTAGCGCAGGACGAGATGCGGCAGGTCGACGTCGAACTCGTGCGGCGGCACGTACGGGCACGTCGTCATGAAGCACATGTCGCACAGGGTGCAGGCGTCGACGACCGGACCGAACGCCTCGCTTGGCACCGAATCGAGCTCGCCGGTCGCCGATTCGTCGATCAGGTCGAAGAGCCTGGGAAAGCTGTCGCACAGGTTGAAGCAGCGCCGGCACCCGTGGCAGATGTCGAAGACGCGTCGCAGCTCGGCGTCGATCTTCGCCTGGTCGTGGAAATCCGGGTCGGCGCGGTCGAGCGGGCGGCGCTCGGGCGCGCGCAGTCCTCCTTCGCCGGGCATCGGTCAGGCGCGTCCCGGCCTGGCGGAGGCCCGCGCCCCGCCGCCGGGGGCCGGCGTGCGGCCGCGGGTCCTCACCGCTTTGGCTCCGCTATTCGAGGGAGTCGAGCGCGCGCTGGAAACGGCCGGCGTGCGACTTCTCCGCCTTGGCCAGGGTTTCGAACCAGTCGGCGATCTCGTCGAACCCCTCGTCGCGCGCGGTGCGCGCCATGCCGGGGTACATGTCGGTGTACTCGTGGGTTTCGCCGGCGATCGCCGCCTTGAGATTGCTGCCGGTGTCGCCGATCGGCTCGCCGGTCGCCGGGTCGCCGGTCTCGCTCAGGAAGTCGAGGTGGCCGAAGGCGTGCCCGGTCTCGCCTTCCGCGGTGGAGCGGAATACCGCCGCCACGTCGTTGTAGCCTTCGACGTCGGCCTTCTGCGCGAAGAACAGGTAGCGTCGGTTGGCCTGCGATTCGCCCGCGAAGGCGTCCTTGAGGTTCTGTTCCGTTCTGGTTCCGCCGAGTGCCATCGAATCCTCCGTTGAAACGAGAGGGGCACTATGGGGCGGCGCCGGCGGGCCGTCAATAGATTAGAACAATTACAATTATCAACTCTGGCCGGTACGCGAGAGGCGGACGATCACGTCGACGCGCGCGATGCGGCGTCCGTCCGGCGCCGCCGGCAGTTCGGCGAACGACACCGCCTCGCCGGCAACGTCGATCAGCTCGCCGTTGTTCTCGTCGTAGAAGTGGTGGTGGTGGCGCGTGTTCGTGTCGAACCGGACGCAGCCCGGGGCGACGGCGATCTCGCGCAGCAGTCCGGCGCGGACGAAACGGTGCAGCGTGTTGTAGACCGTGGCGACCGAGACGCGAATCCCGGCCTCGTGTGCCTCGCCGTGCAACTCCTCCGCCGACAGATGCCTGTCGCCGCCCTCGGCGATCAGCCGCACCAGGGCGACGCGCTGGCGAGTCGGCCTGAGCCCCACACCGCGCAACGCCGATACCGCGTCGAATCCGGGCGTCTTGTCGGTCGCCGGCATGAACCCCTTCGCAAGTGGGTTACGTTCGCAATTTAGGCGCGCGGGCGCGGCGTGGCAAACCATTTCGCCGCTGCCGTGCCGCCCCGGACTGCCCGCGGCGACTTGCAATCGCCGCGGCCATCTCCGATATTTTGCGCCAACATGAAACGGAACATCGTCGAAACGTCGATCGGCGCGGTCGTGCTCGCAGTCGCCGTCGGGTTCTTCGCATACGCCTATTCGCGCGCCGACGTCGGGGCCGCCGCGGGCTACCCCGTGCATGCCGAATTCACCGCCGTCGGCGCGCTCGCGGTCGGCGCCGACGTGCGGATCAGCGGCATCGACGTCGGCTCGGTGGTCGATCTGGACCTCAATCGCGAGACCTACATGGCGCGCGTCACGATGCACATCCGCGACGACATCGAGCTGACGACGGACACGACGGCGGCGATCTCCATCGAGGGGCTGCTGGGCGGCGCCTACGTCGCGCTCGAGCCCGGCGGCGAGATCGACCTCATTCCGCCGGGCGGCGAGATTCTGTTCGCACAGGCGGCGCCCGACGTGATCGGCCTGATGACCCAGCTCGTCTTCAGCGGGCAGGGCGGCGCGCCGCGGTGACGGCCGTGCCCCCCCTGGCGCGGGACGGCGAGTCCGAGACCGTTCCGCCGACGTGGCGGGCGCCCGACGGCACGCCGGTCGCGTGTCTCGAGAAGATCAAGGTTCTCAACGAGAACATTCTCGAAATCCGCCAGATGTGCCAGGACGCGCTCGAGGACGCGGTGCTCATGGGGTGCGACGAGAAGCAGATTCGCGCCGTGCTGCTCCAACTCGTGCGTTCGCTCGAGGAACCGTTCAAGGATTGAAGAGACTCGTCGCGGCGTTCGCGTTGTGGGCGGCGGCCGCGACGGCGGCCGACGATCCGTTCGCCGACCGCTGGGCCGAGACCGGCGTCGCCCGTCTTGAGGCGCTCGACAAGGTTACCGGTCGGGTATCGGTGATCGACGCCGCCGTCGGGGCGCCGACGCGCTTCGGCACGCTCGGCATCCGCGTCCGCGCCTGCCACCGGCGGCCGCCCGAGCTGCCGCCGGACTCCGCGGCGCTGCTGCGCATCGACGAGCGGCGGCGCGGCGAGCCGGAGGCGAGAACGCTGTTCAGCGGCTGGATGTTCTCCTCGAGCCCCAGCCTGTCGGCGCTCGAGCACCCGGTCTACGACGTGATCGTTCTCGACTGCCTCGAGGTGTCCGGCGAGGCGGCGAGCGAGAGCCAGTCCGCGGCCGGCGACGCCTCGGGCAGCGAATAGAAGTCGGCCTTCGCTTGCAGCGCCCGGGCGAGCCGCCGCAGGTAGTCGGCGCGCGCCACCTCGACGGCGCCGAAGCGGGCGAGATGGGGCGTGTGGAACTGCGTGTCGAGCAACCGGAAGCCGCCGGCGGCGAGCCGCGCAACCAGGTGCACGAGCGCCACCTTGCTCGCGTCGCGGGCGCTGTTGAACATGCTCTCGCCGAAGAACGCGCCACCGACGGCGACGCCGTAGAGGCCGCCGACCAGCGCGCCGTCGCGCCAGCATTCGACCGAGTGGGCGTATCCCAGGCGGAACAGCTCGCCATAAAGCCGCTCGATGGTCCGGTTGATCCATGTCTCCTGCCTGGCGGCGCATGCGCGCACCACGGCGGCGAAGTTGGCGTCGAGGCGGATGGCGTAGGCGCCGCGGCGCACCGTCCGCGCGAGCGAGCGCGGCACGTGGAAGCCGTCGAGCGGCAGCACGCCGCGCCGTTCCGGGTCGATCCAGTGGATCGCCGGGTCGCCGCGCGCCTCGGCCATCGGGAAAAGCCCGTGCCGGTAGGCGGCGAGCAGCGTTCGCGCGGAGATCCGCAAGGGCCGCGACGGTTCCATCGAAGGCGTTCTCCGGCCGCGGGTCGCCGGCGCTCGAAATCGCTCGCCGCCGCAACCGCGACATAGACTACCTTGCGCGGCGCGACCGACACCAGACGACGGGAGGAGGGGCATATGGCCGAACGACGGCTCATCGCGGTGACCGGCGGCGCCAGCGGCATCGGGCGCGCGTGCGCGGCGCGCTTCGCGCGCGACGGCGATTCCGTGGTCATCGCGGACATAGACGGGGCGGCCGGCGAGCGCGTGGCGGAGGAAATCGCGCGCGCCGGCGGAGAGGCGCGCTCGGTTCCCCTCGACGTGTCCGATGCGCGCTCGGTCGATGCGCTGGCGCGCGCGTTGGGGCGGGTCGACGTCCTCGTCAATTCGGCCGGACTGCTGCAGAACGCGACCCGTCTTTCGACCATGGATCTCGCCGAACACGACCGCATCTGGGCGGTGAATTATCGCGGGACCTACCTGTGCTGCCGTGCCTTCGCGCCGGCGATGCAGGCGGTGGGCAGGGGCGCCATCGTCAACGTGTCCTCGACGTCGGCGGCGCGCGCCTTCCCGCTGCACGGCTACGGGCCTGGCAAGGCGGCGATCGACGGCCTGACCGCGATCTTGGCCGCGGACCTCGGAACCGACGGCGTGCGCGTCAACGCCGTCATGCCCGGCTACGTGCGCAGCGAGCAGATGCAGGCGCGCATCGACGCCGGCTTTCGCGACCCGGCGAAGATGGAGGCCCAGAGCGCCCTCGGCCGCATGGTGGAGCCCGCCGAGATCGCCGACGGCGTGCATTTTCTCTGTTCCGACGCGGCGCGCGCCATCACCGGCGCCGTGCTGCCCATCGACGCCGGCTGGCTTGCCCGCGTCACCTACGTCCAGCATCCGGGCTGGACCCCGGAGGCGGGCGAGGCGGCGCCCGGGGACGGCCAATGACGGTACGGGCCGAGCCGTTCTCCCTGCGCGTCGCCGAGGAAGCGCTCGCCGACCTGCGCGAACGCCTGGCCCGCACGCGCTTCCCCGACCAGGCGCCGGGCGCGCCGTGGGCCTACGGCACCGACGTGGACTGGCTCCGCGGGCTCGTCGCCTACTGGCGCGACCGGTTCGACTGGCGCGCGGCCGAGGCGCGGCTCAACGCCTTCCCCCAGTACGTCGCGCCCGTCGACGGCGTCGACCTGCACTTCCTGCACGTTCCCGGCCGTGGGCCGGCGCCCGTGCCGCTGCTGCTCGCGCACGGCTGGCCGGGCTCGGTCATGGAGTTTCTCGACATCGTGCCGCGGCTTGCCGATCCGGCGCGGTTCGGCGGCGACGCGCGCGATGCGGTGACCGTGATCGCCCCCTCGCTGCCCGGCTACGGGCTGTCGTTCAAGGCCGGCCAGAAGCGCTTCGGCGTCGAGGAGATTGCCGACTGCCTGGCGGCGCTGATGCGCGACGTGATCGGCTGCGAGCGCTTCGCGGTCCAGGGCGGGGACTGGGGCGCGTTCGTCGCCGCGCGCCTCGGCCACGTCTGTCCCGAACGGGTGATCGGCGTCCATCTCAACATGATGCCGATCCGCCGCGACCGCGCCATCGCCGCCGACCCGACTCCCGCCGAGGCGGCGTACTTCGACGATATGGAAGAGTGGCTGCGCGAGGAAACCGGATACCAGTGGATCCAGGGCACGCGGCCGCAGACACTCGCCTTCGGGCTGACCGATTCGCCGGCCGGCCTTGCCGCATGGATCGCCGAGAAGTTCCGCGCCTGGTCGGACTGCGGCGGCGACGTCGACTCGGTCTTCGAAAAGGACCGGCTGCTCGCCAACGTCGGCCTCTACTGGTTCACCGGCGCCATCGGCTCGTCGTTCTGGCCCTACTACGCGCGGCGCCACCGTCCGTGGCCGATCCCCGACGGGGCGACCGTGGACGTGCCGTGCGGCTATGCGGCGTTCCCGCGCGAGATGCTCAGGCCGCCGCGCTCGCTCGCCGCCCGCACCTTCCGCGACATCCGCCGCTGGACCGACATGCCGCGCGGCGGTCACTTCGCGGCGATGGAGCAGCCCGCGCTTCTCGCCGACGACGTGCTCGCCTTCCTCAGGCCGCTGCGCTGACCGCGCTCAGCCGTCCACGCGCAGGCGGACGGAGCCCAGCGCGCCGAGGTCCGCCGTCACCATGTCGCCGGGCGCGATCGGCACCGGCGTCGTCGTCGTGCCGGTGGTCGCGATCTCGCCCGGCCTCACGTCGATGCCGAGGCCGGACAGCTCGTTGACCAGCCACGTCAGGGCGACGCGCGGATCGCCGAGCACGGCGCCGCCGCTGCCTGCGTGCGCGGCGCCGCCGGCAACGCGCGCGACGGTCGGGTGCGCCGCGAGGTCGGTGCCGCGCCACCGCGCCGGCGCCGCCGGGCCGAGCACGAACTCGTGCGCGCAGGCGTTGTCGGCGATGAGTTGCGCGGCGCCGACGACCGCGAAGTCGTCGTAGCGCGAATCTGGCACCTCGATCGCCGGGTGCAGGCTGTCGACCGCGGCCAGCACCTCGGGCACGGAATACGCCGCCGCGCGCGCCGGCAGCGCCTTGCCGAAACGGAAGGCGAATTCCGCCTCGGCGACCGCCATATGGGTGTCGCCGCGGATCGCCGGTGCGTCGCCGGCGTGCACCCGCGAGGCGAACAGGCGTCCGGCGACGGGTCCGTCGACGCCGATGTGCGCCTGGCCGGCGGCGCTGGTGGCGGCGATCTTCCAGCCCGCCGCGGGCGTCGCCTCGTGGCTGCCGAGCGCGGCCTGGATGGCGTAGCCTTCGGCGCGGGTCGTCGGGCGCACGGCCGCCGGCAGCGCGCCCATGCGCCGCCTCTCGCGCCAATGCGCCCACAGTGTGTCGGCTGCCGCCTGCACGGCGTCGCGGTCGAGCATGCCCCGCCTTTACGGCGCCGGCGGCGCGCCGTCAAACTTCGCCGGAGGCGCCGCGGTTCGTGTGGCACTAAATCACCAAACGCACGGGCTGTACTATGCAGACGTGATGAGCGATATTGCCCCGATTTCTCTATGTTGATACAGGATGATAGACTACAAGTCAAACATGTAATCAATGGCACGTTGACCATTGCATCAGTGCGAACGTGCGGGGAAACTGTTGCACTTGGGTGTAGATGCCGATGCGCGAGACGAGCACCGGGAGCCGCCCGAGGCGGATGAGTATGATCCGCTGTTTATCTTGTCGTATTGGGCCTGTTATATGGCAGCGTATGTGGCGTTCCGTGGCGGCTGACGTGCTCGCACCTTATATCAGTGAAAGCCACCCTTTAGCCCGCCTATCGGTGCTGTTTATATGGATACCAGCGACGGGCGCGACCGCACGGGAGGCGGGAATGGCGATCAGGCCCCGGGGAGAGAAGCGCCGCCGGCGCTGCGTGCTGGCGACCGACGCCGAGTGGGCGCTGATCCGCGAGGACGCCGAGGCGGAGCGGCTGTCGGTCTCCGACTACGTCGTGCGGGCGCTGCTCGACTGGCGCGAGCTTAAGGGCTCGATAGACGCCGGGAGCGGGTGAGGGGGCGGCGGGGGTGAAGCTCTCGAAGCCGCGCTGCGTCTACTGTTCGCCGGAGACCTGGGAGCGGATTCGCAGGCGGGCCCGGAAAGCCCGGATGCCGCTCTCGCGCTTCGGCTGGCTGTGCTGCCGGCGCGCGGCGGACGACAGCGTGGGCGAGGCCCCGGAACCGACCGGGCATGCGCTGGTGCTGGCGGCGGCCGCCCAGCGCCGCCTGTGCGAGGACGCGCTGTCCGTGGCCCGGTCCGGCCGCTTCGTCGTCCGCGCCCCGGGAGGGGCGGAGGCGGCGGTGTCGGTCGGGGAGGCGGCGGCGATGCTGCGCCTTGCCGAAGGCGGCCGTCCGCCGTGACGAAGCCGCGCGACCGCAGGTCCGGCATGAACCACACGGTGTCGCTCACCGACGGCGAGTGGGAGCGTATCCGCGCCTGGGCGCGCGAGCGGGGCAAGTCGGCCTCGGCCTGGTTCTGCGAGTGCGCGCTGTCCGTGGACCCGTTCCCGGATACCGAGCCCGCCCGGCCGCTGGTCCTGGATGCGGAGGAACAGCGCGGCCTCGCCCGCAGCGCGGCGGCGGCCGCGCGCGACATGCGTTCCGGCGGCGAGGCGTCGTCGACTCTCGCCGACGACATGCGCGCCCTGCTGGAGCTGCGGCTCGGGGCGATGGCTCGCGACGGCCGGCGCGGGCGGGCGGTCGACCTGCTTCGCCGGGTGCTCGGCGAGGAACGCGCGTCGATCGTCGCAGCGGCGGTCCTGCCGGATGCGGAGGAAGCATCGAAGTCGCCGAAGCCGTCGAAAGCGCCGGCGGGGTCCGCCGAAGGTCCCGACCTGTTCACGGTGGGCGCGGGCGACCCGGCCGGCGGCGCTTGACGTCGCCGGCGGGGCCGGCAATCAGGATCGGGGTTCGGCCGCCGGGTTCAGGCGCCGGACGAGGTCGTTGGCGATGTCGCGCGCGATCCGCTCGCCCTGGCGCTCGACATCGTTGAAGCGCGAGTCGAACTGGTTCGCCTCCATGCGGAACACGCGGCCGATCTCGCGCATGCGGCCGTGGGTGTCGGCTTTCTGTCGTTCGTATTCGGGATCGTCCGACCCCATGACCTCGATGACGTAGCGCGCCCTGGCGCCGGGCGCGGAGGCGCGGCGCCCCAGGGCGTCGTCGTCCGGACGGCCGGGGTCCGCGTCGGCGTCTGCCTCCCGGAGGGTGACGGTGACCACGAAATCCGGCAGGCAGGGGCCGCGCCCGGTCTCGAACGGGGTCAGCGGCTTCTCCAGCTGCACCCGCACGCCCGCTCCGGCCGCGCGCCGCAGCGCCGTGTCGTCCTCCAGGCGGGGCATCAGGCGACGAAGGGTTTCGAAGGCGCGCCGCTCGTGCCCGGAGTCGACCGGAAGCGGGCAGTCCGGCGCGGCGATCGGCTGCGCCCAGGCGAAGAGGCATTGCCACGGACCGCCGCCGCCGGGGCGGGCCACGATCCCGAGGAACAGCCAGGGGCCCGGCACCCGGTTGCGGAACACCCTGGGGGCGGCGACCTCGGACGAGACCGCGACGCGGCCGTCCCGCGGGTTCGCCGGGTTGATCTCCCGGTCGCCGAGGTCGCGGGCGAGCCAGCAGAGCATGGCGTACGGCTTCCCGCCCTTCGGCCAGTCCGGCTCGGCCTCCTCCAGCCGTCTTGCGACGCTGCCGTCCGTCCACTGCGCCGGGTCGGTGAACAGGAACTCCGGCGCGCGCACGCCGTCGGCGACGAAGAACTGCTCCGCCGCGCGCACGATCTCCGGCAGCCAGCCGCCGGGCGAGGAGAAGCGCGTTGCGCCGTCGAGCGTGTTCAGCAGCGCCGTCTGCATCAGCGTGCGCAGCATGTTCGCGGCGGTCCGGTGCCGCGACCCCGCCGGCAGTCCCGAGAACGACCGCGGCGCGGCCGGCCCCAGGGGTCCGTCCCCGGCGGACTTCTTCTCCGCCGGCGCGAACGGGTCGAACCTGTCGTCGTGGGCGGCCTGCGGCGCCCGGCGGCGCGGCGCCGGCCTCTCGTCCCCGGCCAGGGCGAAGACGCAGTGCCCGGCATGCGGCAGCGGCGCGCCTGGGCGGTTGACGAGATGAATCCGCTCCGGCGCGACCTGGCGCGGAACGATCACGGGCCCCCTGCCGTCCTCGGAACGGCAGTCGCACATGAACCAGCAACCGTCGTCGCGGGCGGAGCCGACGGTGCGCAGATAGAGGGCCCGCATCTCCTCGTCGACCTCGCCGCCGCGCTTCACCGTGCGGAGCGCGGCTTCCTCGGCCGGCTCCAGCATCCGGATCCAGTCGTAGGCGTCCTCCGCGTCCAGATTCCTGACCAGGTCGAGAGTCATGGCCCCGCCGTCACCGGGTGTGAAGCTGCCGGACGGGGAAAGGCGCCACCGTGCGGACTGGACGAGCGGCGAGGACCCGCAGCGCGGCAGCTCCCTCGAAATGCGCCGGCGGCGCGCCGACAAGCCTGCCTGTCCAGCCGATCGCCATCGGTTCCCCTTCAAGCGCCCCGCAGTGCGCGGCTCTCACCCAGATTATCGCGCTATAGCCGGGTCAATCGCATCGTACCGTCTGCGGTCGGGCGACAACACCCGAGGCAGCGCACCATCATGCGGGATCGTCGCTCTTCGACAGCGCTTCTCGCCCGAACCGCTCGACCGCCTCCAGCGTCTCGCGTACGTCGTCCCAGGTCGTGGTGTGGTTGACGATGCACATCCTGAGCGCGAACGTCCCGTGCAGCAGCGTCGACGACATGAACGCGGGGTCGTCCCAGAACATGCGCGCGAGCACGATCCTGTTGACCTTGTCCAGCTCCGCCTCGTCGAGGTCGCTGTCCGCCGGATTGACCCGGAAGCACACGATCCCCAGCGTCGCCGTGTTCATGGCTTCCAGGACCGCACTCGCACGAACATAGGCTTCCGCACTGGCGGCCAGCTCCATGCCCTTCGCGACCGCGCGCCGAAAGGCCGCCATCCCGAAGGTCTGGATCGACATCCAGACCTTGAGCGCGCGAACCGAGCGGCTCAGTTGCAATCCAAGGTTCGAGAAGTTGGGATGGTTCGCTCCCCAGACCGTGTCCTGAAGGATGTCGGGTCGGACCGCGAAGGCGTCCGTGAGCGTCTTCTCGTCCTTCACCAGCAGGCAGCCTGCCTCGTAGGGCTGGAAGAGCCACTTGTGCGCATCCAGACCGATCGAGTCCGCGCGTTCGATCCCGCTCAACAGCCTCTTGCCCTGCTCGGTCACGACCGCGAAGCCGCCGTAGGCGGCATCGACATGAAGCCACAGGCCTTCTGACGCGCAGAAGTCGGACAACTCATCGAGCGGGTCGATGGCGCCCGTGCCTACGGTGCCGGCGTTGGCGGCGACCGCGATGGGATTGAGGCCGGCGTCGCGGTCGGCGGCCACGGCCCGGGCGAGCGCATCCGTGTCCATGCGGAAGTCGGCGTTGCTCGGGACCATGCGGATGCGCTCGCGCCGAACGCCCACGATCATCGCTGCCCGGGAAAGCGCGCTGTGGCTCTGGTCGCTCATGTAGACGCTGGCGCGTTCGGGGTGCCCCGCCGCTTCGCGGGCCGCGACGAAGGCGTCGAGGCTGGCGGCCGAGCCGCCGCTGGTGAAGAGCCCGCCCGCGCCCTCGGGATAGCCGAGCCAACGCCGGAACCAGTCGATGACGACCAGCTCGATGTAGCTCGGACCGCTCGCGACCAGCCAGGTGCATTCGTTGATGTGATAGCCGGCGGCCACGAAGTCGGCCACCACGCTGGGCCAGGTGGGCGACGAAGGGACGAAGCCGAAGCAGCGTGGATGATCCAGACGCGTCGAGTACGGAAGAATCTGACGCGCCGCTCTCTCGATGACCTCCGCGGCAGCCCGCCCGTCCTCCGGCGGGTCCTCCGACAGTCGGTCCTCGAGAACCTGGCGGAATTCGCCGTCCCAGGCGTTTTCCCCGGGCAGGCTCTGGATCCTCTCCACCACGAGCTCGAGCGCCTTCTGCCCGAGGTCGAGCATCTGTTCGCGCGACATCCCGAGATCGCCGGAGACCCGAGCGTCCGGACTCGCTTCGGGCCTGCATTCATCGGGCATGAAGGGACGTCTCCTTTAGCCGGTCGATTCCCGACCGCCACCGGCTTCATCCGTCGATTACATCACCTCGGCCACGGGAGGCAAACCCTTGCCGGGACGACCATGCACAGTGGGGAGCGCACGCCGGCGCCGCCCGGCTCATCAGGGGCGCAAGCTTATGCGGATGCTCAGTTCCGGCGTCTGTTCCAGCAGCAACTGCCGCGCCACCGCGATCTCCCGGGTCTCGACGCGCGCCCGCGCCCGGCGCAGCTCCTCCTCTCCGGGGTCCCCGAGAGGCCGCCAGCAGCCGCGCCCGGTCAGCGCGCCGAGGGACAGCCGCCGCTCGCCGGCCGGGCCGCCGTCCGAACGCCATGCGACCTCGACCGTGCAGGGGTCGTCCATCCGCGCAGACGCCACCCCCCTGTCCACGAGCCGTCCCTCGAAATGCACGACTTCGGGCAGGACGTCGCGCCGCCGGCGCCGCGCCTGCCGCTCCCAGTATTCCTGATGAAGGAGTTCCGTCCAGCGCAGCAGGTCGTCCCGGAAGACCTCGCCCCTGCAGTCGAGCGGGAAGCCCGCCGTGGGCGCGCCGCGTTGCCGGTCGAGCTCCGCCTCCCTGAGACGGTCGTCGTCCCAGTCCGCGAGGCGCACCCCGCAGCCCGCGAGCGCCCGCGCGGGGATGTCCTCCTCCATGCGTTCGGGCTCGTGGCCCGGCACCGAGGCGAGCCAGCGCAGCGTCACCCTGTCCTGCCCCAGCCGCCCGCCGCTCCACCCCGCGCGGACCACCAGCGCCTCGTTCTCCGGCCCGTCCCGGAAGCGCCGGAGACGGAGGCGGTCGCCCTCGACCAGCGGCTGGCCGCCCCGCCAGCGGCGCCCGAAGCGGTGTTCGGCGCCCGGATCGCGCAGCCGCGCCGCCGCCGCGCGCGTCATGTCGGCGATCCGCGCGCGGTCCGCCTCGGGAACGCGCCGGTCCCGCTCCGCGGCCGCGACCGCCTCCGCGATGCGTTCGAGGTCCGCCGGACGGCTCCGCCAGTGGCCCTCGTCGCGGAGGTCGCGGTCGTCGAGCGCAGAAAGCCCGTCCTCGACGAAGCGGCCGTTGGCGGCGCGCCAGTCGGCGGCGCCGGCCAGCAGCGTCAGCGGAACCTTCTCCTTCCTCGCCCTCGCTTCCAGCCGGCGCCGCCGGCTGGCGAGCATCGCCATGTCGCGCAGCAGCGCCTCGGCCCGCGCCCATTCCGCGGCGCGGGCGGCGTGCTCGTCGAGCGCCTCGCCGAGCCGGCGCCGGGCCGCCGCCTCCAGCGCGCGTTCCTTCGCCAGCCGCTCGGCCTCGGCGACCGCCTCGCCATGGCCGGGGTCGTGGAACGGCAGGATACCGAGCGCCGCGGCGGCGGCGCGCGTCTTCGTCAGCCTGGCGCTCACCGCGACGAAGCGGTCCAGCGGCCCGTGCGCCTCCAGCCGCTTCAGACCCGCCGCGATCCGCGCCCGCGCGTCCGGCGTCCGGTCGAGATGGATGCCGTACGTCTCCCCGTCGGCGAGGATCGCCTCGCCGGTGGTCCGCAGCGCGGCCGCCCGCTCCGACAGCGGGCCGTAGCCGGGAAGCTCGGCCATCGAGAGGTTCGGGTCGTCCTCCTCCCGCCGCCGGAGGTCCGCCTCGCGTTCCAGCGTCCGCCAGTCGCGCCGGTGCCGCCGCTCGTCGGCGAGAAAGCCGTCGACCGCGGCGCGCGCCTCGCGGCAGGCGCGGTCGTACTTCACGATACCCTCCGCCAGCGCGGCCGCGGCGGCGGGCAGCTCCGTCCGTTCGCCGAACGCCGCGGCTTTTGCGACGAACCCGGCCCAGCCCACGACATAGAACCACGCAACGCCCGCGGCCTTGGCCCGCTTCACGATCTTCAGCCGCTCCGCCGCCAGGGCCGCCCACGCTTCGTCCCGGTCCCTGTAGTCGGCGAGCCGCCCGACGGCGGCCGATATGGCGGCATGCTCCGTCGCCAGCCGGTCGAGATGGGGTCGCCAGACGTCGGCCCCGTCGAGCATGGCCTGCCAGCGCCCGGCGGCCACTTCCGAGCGATCCGCCCAGTCCTGCCACTCCTCCAGCGCGGTCGGCGGCCCGTCGCCGGCGCGCGCCTCGAGCCCGCCGTGTTCCGCGACCAGCCCGGCCGTCGCCTCGTGCAAGGCCGCGATGTCGTTCCGCCGCCGCTCGCAGGCCGCGGCCGCGGCGATGACCTCGTCGGCGGCCGCGCGCATGCCGGCCGGCAGCAGCCGGCATTGCAACAGCGCCCGGGCGGCGTCGACGAGTTCGCCGTGGCCGTCGGCGTAGAACGGGATCGTGCCGGCCTCCGCCGCCCTGCGGTCCACCGCCGCGCGGAGCGTCTCGAAGCGCAGGACCGCATCGTCGAGGACGCCCAGGGCATCGAGGTCGTCGAGACGCCCGGCGAGCCGCGTCCCCGCCTCGCCGGCGCGCTCGCCCGCGTCCTCCAGCACGGCCCGGCCGTTCGCCGCGAGGCGTTCGGACATCTGGCGCCACGCGGGATAGTCCTCGAGCCCGGCAAGCGGCCCGTCCGGCGCCGCGCGGCGCTCCAGTTCCGCCCGCCGGCCGAAGTGGAGGTCGAGGAGGCCCAGGAACTCGGCCGCGCCGCCATCGCCTTCCCGGACATTGCGGTCGTAGGCCAGCAGTCCGTCCGCCACTTCCCGGACCGCGGGGGCAAGGTCCGGATACCCGGCAACCAGCGCCCGCGTGCGCGCGATCAGCTCCGGGTACCCCTCCACCCGGAACAGGATCGTGCCCAGGGTCCGCGCCTTCTCCTCCAGCGCCGTCCAGTCGTCGCGAGGCGACCACGCGGGCGGCTGCGGCAAGATCGCCGCGACCTCCGCGTCCGGGCCGATGTCCTCGCCCGCCGCCTCCAGCGCCGTCGCCCGCTCGCCGGTATGCGCCTCCAGAACCTCCACCAGCTGCTCGCAGTTGTCGGTCAGCACCACCGCGCTGTCCCGCGCCCGGCTGATCTCGACATAGAACGTCGAGCGGTCGGTAAGCGCGCCCATGCTCGAATCCAGCACCGCGATCACGCCGTCCGCCGTGCTGCCCTGCGCGCCGTGCACCGTCGAGCTCCAGGCGTGGTCGAGGTGCCGGAGCTGCGGATCGTCGTGCGCGAGCGAGAGCTCCCGCCCGTCGTCCAGCAGGAGCCGCACGCGGGTTCCGGTGATCGCCGTCACCTCCGCCCGCTCGCCGTTCACGAGGTCCCGCGTCCGGTCGTTGCGCGTCCAGCGGATGCGGTCGCCCGCGCGTATCTCCATGGGCCGCGTCTCGTAGACCTCGATACGGTAGCGGGTGCGGCCCCGTTCCGGCGCGACATGGCGCGGCTTGCCGTCGGGGTGGCGCAGCAGCAGCCGGTCGCCCTCGATGCCGGCGATGGTCAGCGCGTCGTCTCTCTTTACCCGGTAGTTCACCATGTCCTGGTTGAACACCACCGTGTCGCCCTCGCGGTAGTTGCCGACGTCCGCCATCTCGGCGCGCGTCATGCCGAGCCCGACAAGGCGCCCGATGCGGAGCGTGCGGCCCCGCAGCGCGCCTTCCGCCGCCAGCGCCTCGCGCACCGCCGCGTTGATCTCCGCCCTCAGATCGTGCGTCTGCGCCACCAGCAGGGTCCGCGCGCGCGTGCCGGCGTCGAGCGCGAGCCAGGCCTCCGCCGCCTTCCGCCCCAGCTCGTCCCAGGGTACCTCGTGCACGCTGCTGCCGAGCAGCTCCACCGCCTCGCCCGGCTCGCCTTCCAGCACCGCCGCCACCGCCCCTCGCAGCTTCGGCTCGCGCTGGCGGAGGATCTCGTTCATCTCCGCCGTCGCCATGCCCGCCCGCTGGAGCAGCCGGAACGGTTGGCCCGCCTCCACGGCGCGCAGCTGGCCGCGGTCGCCGACCAGCACCAGGCGCGCCACCTCGAGCTCGTCGGCGATCCGCATCAGGCGCTTCATCTGGTCGGTCGAGACCATCGACGCCTCGTCGAGTACCAGCACCGCGCCCCGGTAGCGCTCCCTCAGACGACCGATCGCGGGCCCGCCGCCTGCCCCGGACTCCGATCCGGGGTCCACCGACCGGCAGCGGGCGAGGAACCGTTGCAGGGTCTCGGCCGCCATGCCCGTCTCGCGCGCCAGCACCCGCGCCGCCGCGGTCGAGGGCGCGAGGCCGATGACGGCGCGATCCCCCGCGAGCCCGCGCACGTGGCGCAGCATCGTCGTCTTGCCGGTCCCGGCCCGGCCCTGCACGCCGACGACCCGGTCCGGCGTCAGCAGGATCGCACGCACCGCCTCCTCCTGACCCGCGGTGAGGCCGGCGTCCGCCAGACGCGCCGCGACCGCGTTCCCGGCGGCAAGCGCCACGCCGTTCCCGACGCCGGCCTTCATCGCGGCGATCACCGCGCGCTCCGCCTTCAGCGCCCGGTCGGTCACGAACGCTCGGGTCGCGCGTCCGGGCTTCGCCTCGACCAGATGCGCGTCCCGCACCAGGCACGAGATCGCGTCGCGTATCTCCCCGAGCGTGTGCCGCCCCGGAGAGTGGCCGAGCGCCAGGGCTTCCAGCTGGCCGGCCGCGAACACCGACTGCCGCTCCTCGAGATGCCGCATCGCCTGCCACGCGATCTTCAGCGCCGAGGGAACCGCCGGCGCCGGAGCCGGCCGACGTGCGCGGCGGACCGCCGGAACCTCTCCAAGCTCCCCGGCCCGGGCGGCCCAGATCGTCCGCAGCATCGCGTGCAGCGGCTCCGCCTTGCGCTTGCGCGTCGCCAGCGCCGCGATCTGCGCCGCCGCCTGCCCATGGTCCCAGCCCCGCTCGTCCATGTACGCTTCCATCTGCTTCCTGCGGGTCGAGAAGGCGTCCCGGATCCGCCGGTCGTAGCCCGCGATCTCGAAGCTCCGCAGGCGCCCCGCCATCTCCGGCACGATAGAATAGCCCCTGCCGATCAGGCGCCGCGCCAGCTGGTCCCGGTAGTACGCCCCGATCAGCGTTGCGTTCCGGTGCAGGCCGGTCGGCTCGATGCTCTTCCAGCGGCCCCCGCCGTCGCGCGTCATGTTCGCGACCACCGCGTGCGTGTGCAGCTGCGGGTCGAGATTGCGGCTCGCGATGTGCCGGAACAGCGCCGCCGCCATGCCGTGCGCCCTGACGCGCGGGCGCCGGCCCGTCGCAGGGTCGTAGCCCCGCGTCTGCAGAAGCGTCTCCTCGATCCAGTCGAGCGTCGCCTTCACCGCCTCGTCGTGGCAGTGCAATACGCCCCGGTCGCCGCGGGGATGCTTCCCAGTCGGCAGGAGCGCCGCCAGCGATACGGACTTCGGGGCCGAGAACGTGATGTCGAAACCGGGCCGGTGCTCGTGCTTCCCGTCGCGCCGGCGCCCCAGCCGGATGTCCGTCCCCGGCACGTGGCCCTGAAGGATCGCCTCGAACGTCGCTGCCGAAACCTTAGCCCCCGCCTCCAGTCCGAGTGCCGCCGCGCCCCGGCCGTGCCAGGCGCTCGCCTGACGGTGCTCCGCCGCCTTCGCGCGCGCCGCCTCGCGGTCGCCCCCGGCCGCAACGTAGTAGCCGCCCTCATGCCGGAAATACTCCGCCGTCGAAGACGACGACGTCAGATTGCGAACCTTCGCCACCATCGCCAGACACCATAGGCCACGCCGGGCGGCCGTCGACGTCGACGGCGGCGAAACGGCCTCGATCCGTCGGGCCGTTCTCCCGGCGTGACCGGGCTGCGGACGGTGGGCGTCCCGCCGGCATGGCGCCGGCGGGACGCCCGAAAGAGCGGCCTGTCAGCCCCTCTGGCGGCGGTCGTGAAAGATGCCCGTCGCGATGTCGCCCCAGATCTGTCTGCCGCTCCGGGTGCGCCGCCCCGTGCCGCCCAGGCCCGTGCAGACGATGATCTCCGTGCGCGCCGGGCGCAGCGCCTCGACCTCCGCGCGCGAGGCAACCGTGCGATCCTTCTTGCACTGACTTCGTGTCTTCTGTCCCTCGGGAGGGACGGGGCGGATGTCGCCGCAGATCGAGGCCTTGAAGCGCTCGACCACGAAGCGGTCTTCGCCGTCGAGGCCGTTGCCGAAATTGTGAACGAGGTACGTCGGGGTGCCGCCCCGCAACGCTACGATGCTCCGCATGATGATGTCTCCGTCGTGCCGGTGGTCAGGAACGGCGGCAGCGCGTCTCCCCCGCGCCCGCCGCCGCCCGGACCCCAGCCGGCCTCCGACTCCTTCGCCGGCGCATCGCGCGGCGGCGAACGACCGGGCGGCGGCGAGAGTGCGACTGACCCGTTGGACGGGTAGGATCAGGGATCGGGCGCGGGTTCGATCGGCGATTCCGGTATGGCGGTCACGGTGGAAAGGGGCGGCGGGGTATCGCGAAACAGGCGGCCCGGGACGCCGTGGGCACCGTGGGCGCCGTCTTCGACG
>CBDEUQ010000002.1:0-59868 GCA_965243325.1 Alphaproteobacteria bacterium
AAATTGAGATTTCCCGTTTATTTACAATAGAGTAGTGTAGTCTCCATTCGGTCCAAATGCGTATTCGTCATCAAACCGAATGCAGATTTTTTCAAAGTCAGGACGGCCCTGGGCGCCGCGAGGCGTCGATCGCGTCATTTTCGGCGATTCCGGCAAGCTCGACCGGGGGCCGGTCGGGGAAGCGGGCGATCAGCGACAGGCTGCCGCCCATCGCCTCCACCGTCCGGCGCAACGTGGACAGCAGCAGGTCGCTCCGCTTCTCCAGCCGGGAGATGGCGTCCTGGCTGATGCCGAGCTCGCGCGCGACGCTCGCCTGGGTCAGCGCGCGGGCCTTGCGCAGCTCGCGCAGCGTCATTTCCTCGGCGATCAGCTCGGCGGCCCTTTCCTCGATCCTGCGTCGGCGCTCCGGGGGCAGTTCCGCCATCATGTCGTCAAGACTCACGGTCATTGTGTTCTCCCTTCATCGGCGATGCGGGCAAGGTGCCGGTCGAACCGCTCATCGGCCTTGCGGAGAAGCGCGCGATAGAACCGCCTCTCGCCGCCGCCCGACTTGTCGCCCGCTACCAGGAGCACGGCCTCGCGCGTGGGGTCGAAGGCAAAGGCGACCCGCCATTCTCCGTCCGCCGCGCCGAACCGCATCTCCTTCATGTTCGCGTGCCTTGACCCGTTCAACGTATCCACCTGCGGCCGGCCGAGTAGCGGACCGAACTGCTCCAGCAGGCGGCCGACCGTGTAGATCTCGTCCTGCACCTTGGCGGGCAGGTTGCGAAACTCCGGTACGAACTCGTCATGGAAAGCAACCTGCCAACTCATGGCGGCAGGATGGAGCGGCCGAGATATGAAGTCAAGAACATGTCAGTGCGGGATCTGTGTTTGTGTTCCCGCCTGAATCGGCTTACAAATTGATCATGGAACAGGCGATGATTGGCGGAATGCGCCTTGCGCGGCCTGCCGGTCCATAGGTTCGGAGGCGATAGGATGACCATGCTGGACAGGTTCGGTGACGGATTGCGTATGACCGGGGCCGCGCTCGCGGAGGCCCTGACCGGCAGTGTGAGCGAAAAGCGCAAGGGCTTGACAAGCCCGGATGGTCCGACAATAAGCCGGGTCGCCGGGTCGCCGGGTCGCCGGGTCGCCGGGTCGCCGGGTCGCCGGGTCGCCGGGTCGCCGGGTCGCCGGGTCGCCGGGTCGCCGGGTCGCCGTACCTGTGCGCGCGTTCGGTCATGAGCGCGCCCGCATCGCGGCACCGCGCCCGCCCGCCAACCTCACCGCCTGAGCCTTCCGCCTCCGGCCGGCGCTCCGAGACAAGCCGGCCCGCTTCTTCCCCCGACAGTCTCGGTTCTACCGCCGCCCGCACGGTCGCGGGCGTCCGCCTTGCCGCCCGCTGTCTGCGGCATGGCCTCGCCGCGGCGCTGCTCTCGCTGCCCCTGCTTGCCGTCCTGCCGACCGGGGCGCAGGCGCAGACGGTCGAATGCACCACGGCCAACACCGACGGCTCCTACGACGTGCCGTTCGGCTGGGCGCTCAAGCCTTCCGGCCTTGCCGCCGGCACCAAGTTCCGGCTGCTGTTCATCACCTCGACGTCGCGCGACGGGACGGCGACCGACATCGCGACCTACAACACCTTCGTGCAGACCGCCGCCAAGGCCGGCCACAGCGCGATCTCCGACAGTTGCGGCAACAAGTTCAAGGTCGTCGGCTCGACCTCCTCGGTCGACGCTCGCGTCAACACCGACAGCGAGTCGACCGACACGGATGCCTTGATCTACTGGCTGAACGGCGACAAGGCCGCCGACAACTATGGCGACTTCTACGACGGAGGCTGGGACAGCACATCGGCGACCGACGAGTCGGGATCCTTTAACAATGGAATCAATGTATGGACGGGCAGCAATTCGGACGGCACGAAGAGTAGTTATTACCTGGGGCGTGCGACTCCACCTCTAGTCCGTCATGGCTCTCGTACCGGCACTCCGCTTAGCCACGGCAACAATTCGAGGACATCAATCTCTCCCTTCTACGCCCTCTCCCCGGTCTTCACCGTAGGGGCGGTGCCCACCCTCTCCATCACCGCCCCTGGGGACGCAGCCGAGGGCGACGCGGACACGCGCGACCTGACCTTCACGGTGAGCCTGAGCGAGCCGGTGTCGGTAACCGTCGCCTATGAGATCTGCTTCTCCGGCACGGCGATCGCCGATCTGACCGGTGCCGCGACGATTCCCGCCGCCGCTGACTACCAGCCTCGCTTTGTTGATTCGTCCAACAACCCAAGCGCCTCGGCCTGCGTCACCGGCGGGAACGTCCAGGCCGGGCAGGTCACCAGCAAACATGTCGGCATCCGCATCAAGGGCGACACCGAGGCCGAGTTCGACGAGTCTGTCATCGCGACGCTGTCGTTTGCCGGCACCACGCCCACCGGCGTGACCCTGGGCACGTCGGAGGCGACGCACTGGATCCGCGACGACGACGGCGCGGCGCTGACGCTGCAATACGGCGCGTCGCGGGCCAACGCGCCCGAGGGCAGCACGACCGGGTACGGGGAGTTCTACCTGCGTCCGTTCAACCGGGCGCTCGGCTCGGGCGAGACGGTGACCGTGCCGCTGTCCTTCACGGGCGGGACGCTGGGGACGGACTTCACGCTCTCGGTCGACCCCAACCCCGGGTTCGCGTCGGCGGTGCTGAGCGGGAGCACGGTGACGATCACCGGCCCCGGGCCGAGGGAGGAGCTGCTCAAGCTGCGCGTCGTCGCGCCCGACGACACCGACATGACGGACGAGACGGTGACGCTGGGCGTCGGGGCGGCGACCAGCACCGTCGGCACGGTCAGGCCCCAAAAGAGCGGCAACGCCCAGGTCACGCTTTACGACGACGACGTCTCGCAGTCGCTCACGGTCGAGTTCGCCCTGTCCGCGTTCACGGTCGACGAGCCCGACGGTCCGTCGGAGCCGGTGGTGCGGCTCTCCGAGGTGCCGCGCAGCGACATCGCGATACCGGTGACGGTGAGCGACGGCACGGCGTTGCGCGGCGAGGACTATGAGAGCGCGGCGACGCGGACCGTGAGCTTCCCGGCCGGGAGGGCGGCGAGCCGGACTTTCGACATCACGATCATCAACGACGCCGACTACGAGCCGGTCGACGAGACCTTCACGGTGGCCATCGACACTTCCTCGCTGCCTGCCGGGGTGACGGCGAAGGCGGGGGGCAACCTCCAGGCGACGGTGACCATCGTGAGCGAGGACCCGGAGGCGGACCCGATCTCCGACAGCGACTTCCTCGTCCTGGGGACCTTCGAGGAGCTCCAGTACGAGGAGCACGACCGCCGGGGCCCGGACTTCGCGGTGCACCGGCTGAGGAAGGCCAACAACGGCACCATCCCCGACGCCTGGGGGTTCCGGCTCTGCTTCGCCGGCAACGCGACCTGGGGCGCGGACTACCGGGTGAAGGCCCGCAACGGCAGGGTGCTGACGCTGGACGGCAACGGCTGCACGGCGCGCAACAGCGCGGCCTATGGCACCGCGGTGCCGGCGGGCAGCGACCGGTCGTGGTTCTCCGTCGAGCCCATCGACGACGCCCACGAGGATTCGGGCGAGACCATCGTGATCTCGGTCTCCAAGCCGTACAACACCAACCTGTTCGGCGGCGGCCCGGCCGGCGAACCCAAGGTCAGCTACGGCAAGGACAGCCTCACCTTCGTCATCCTGAACCACGAGATCGTGGAGCATTCGAAGGCGGAGCCGGCGGTGCAGGTCTCCGCCGGGACCGGGGGCACGGAGGGCGAGGCGGTCCAGTTCACGCTGACGGCGGTCCCTGCGCCGGCCTCGCCGTTCGACGTGACGCTGACGGTGAGCCAGGAGGGCGACCATGTGGCGGCAAAGGACCTCGGTCCGCGCACGGTGACGGTGCCGGTGAGCGGCACGGTGACGGTGAGCGTCCCGACGGTGGACGACGATGCGGACGAGCTCGCCGGGACGGTGACGGCGGCGCTGGAGGCGGGCAGCGGCTATACGCTGGGCACGGCCAGCAGCCTCGCCGTGGAGGTGGCGGACAACGACGAGACGGCGGCGCCCTCGCCCACGGTCTCTGAGTGCGTGTCGGACGAGCTGATGGCGACGGCGAAGCGGCTCTATGAGCGCAACCGCCACAAGCCGCCGCACCATGCGGAGAACTGGTTCAGCGTGCTGGTGGCGTTCGGGGAGCGGACCCCGGAGGAGTGGACGGCGGACGGGCGCACGATTACGCCGATGACGGCGGCCTCGGCGCGCCAGCGCGGCTGGAAACGGTTCGGCGACGCGCTGGCGTGCCTGGAGGGGACGGGGACGGCCGGCGCCGCTCCGGGGGTGTATCTGTACGCGACTCCCCCGGGCGACGTGTCCGAGGCGGGGGGCCGCAAGACCCTGACGGTGTTTCTGGGCCGCGCGCTCAAGGAAGGCGAGGCGCTGCGGGTGCCGCTCGCATTCGCCGGCGCGGCAACGCTTGGGAGCGACTACACGCTGTCGGCGCAGAACCCGGCCCCGCAAGGGGTGAGCCATGCCAACCTCGCGGGTCCCGGGGCGCCGACGCTCACCTTCACCGGCCCCTCGGCATCGACGGCGAAGCTGTTACTGACGGCGGCCGCCGACAGCGTGAACGAGGGTTCGGGCGAGACGGTGACGGTGGGTCTGGGGACGATCTCGGCGGCGGGCTTCCACGGCGCGGCCGCGGGCGATGGCGCGGTGAGCTTCACGATCCTGGAGCCGCCGCCCGAGGTCTCCATCGCGGCGAAGACCGCCTCCATCACCGAGGGCACGGACGCCGCGTTCACGGTGCGGGCGAACCGGGCGCCGGATGCGGACCTGACCGTAAAGCTCACGGTCTCGGAGGCCGCGGGCTCCGACTTCGTGGCGGCGGCGGGCGAGGGCGCGGCCACGGTGACGATCCCGAAGGGCGAGACCGAGGCCGCGTTCACGGTGGCGACGGTGGACGATCAGGCGGACGAGCCCGACGGCAGCGTGACGGTGAGCCTCGGCGGGAACGGCGGGGCCTACACGGTGGCGGCGTCGCCGGGCGATGCGGCCTCGGTCAAGGTGGCCGACGACGACGACGCCCCGGCGGGAGCGATGCTCTCGGTGGACGACGCCACGGCGCAGGAGAAGGACCGGCTGATCCGGTTCACGGTCAGGCTGTCGAAGGCGGCGGGGAAGACCGTGTGGGTTGGCTACCAAACGCGCCACTCGACGCCGGTCTCGGCGCGGCAGTACGAGGACTATGTGAGCCTCGGCTCAAGTCTCCGCTTCGGGCCGACGGAGACCGAGCAGGAGGTGCTGGTCTACGTCTTCGACGACAGCCACGACGAGGGTTCGGAGACCTTCGAGCTGGTGATCGAAAGCCAGACCGAGGGTGTGGGCGTCGCGGACGGGGTTGCGGTTGGGACCATCGTGAACTCGGACCCGATGCCGGCGGCGTGGCTGGCGCGCTTCGGGCGCACGGTGGCGGAGCAGGCGCTGGACGGCATCGCGGGGCGCATGGCGGCGCCGCGCACGCCCGGCGCGCAGGGCGTCGTCGCCGGGCAGGCGATCAGCTACGATCCCGGCAGGTCCGGGAACGGCAGCGGCGGCTCCGGCGGGCCGGACGGCCCGGCGAACGCGATTGCCGCCATGGACAACCCGTCGGGCAACGGCCTTTCCGGTCTGGCCGACTTCGATGATCGGGCCGGCGGCTTCGGCCCCGGCTTCGGCGCAAATGACGGCCGCTTCGGCGCCGATGGCCTCGGCAATGCCCACGGGTTCAACAGCGGCGGCGGCCAATCGCAGACCATGACGATGCAGGAGGCTTTGCTTGGGTCGAGCTTCACGGCGACGGGGGCGAAGGACGGCGCGGGCGGCAGCCTGGCCTTCTGGGGCCGGGCGGCGCAAGGCAGCTTCGACGGGCGCGAGGGGGCGTTCTCCCTCGACGGCGATGCGACCACGGCGATGCTGGGCGCGGACTATGCGCGGGGCAAGTGGCTGGTCGGGCTGGCGCTGATGCAGAGCACCGGCGAGGGCGGCTACCGGGATACGGGTCCCAGGCGCGACGCCGCGTCCCGCGCCGTGTCCCAGATCTGCGATAAGGACGATCTCACCCCGAAACAAAGGCAGATGGTCTGCGGCGGCGCGGTGCGCGAGGGCAACGGCAAGGTGGAGGCGTCGCTGACGGCGGCGGTGCCCTATGCGGCGTTGCAGGCCTCGGAGCGCCTGAAGCTCTGGGGCGCGGCGGGCTACGGCACCGGCGAGGTGACGCTCAAGCCGCAGATGGGCGGCAGCTACAAGGCCGACATCGACTGGACCATGGCGGCGGCGGGGCTGAGGGGCGACGTGATCGCGCCGCCCAAGGAAGGCAGCGGTCCCGCCCTTGCGGTGACCTCGGACGCCTTGTGGGCGCGCACGTCATCGGACAAGACGCGCGATCTGGCGGCCTCGGAGAGCGACGTGACCCGGCTGCGGCTCGGGCTGGAGGGGAGCTACCGCGTCGCTCTCGAAGAGGGCGGCCACCTGACGCCGAAGCTGGAAGTGGGCGCGCGCCATGACGGGGGCGACGCCGAGACCGGCTCAGGTTTGGAGCTCGGCGGCGGCATCGCCTGGGTCGATCCCAAGCTCGGGCTCTCGCTCGACCTCTCGGGCCGCACGCTGATCGCGCACGGCAACGACGACCTGGAGGACCGGGGGTATTCGGCGTCGCTGTCATACGACCCGGCCCCGGCGACGAAGCGGGGTCCGTCGCTGACGCTCACCCAGGACTGGGGCGGACAGGCGCAAGGCGGGTTGGATGCGCTGTTTACCCCCGACCCGCTGGAGGACCGCACCGGCAGCGGCGAGGCGGCCTCGCGCTGGGCCATGGAAGCCGCATACGGCCTGCCGGTCCTCGGCGGGCGCTTCACCGGCAGCCCGCATGTGGGCTTCGGGCTGGCGACGGCGGCGCGCGACTACACCATCGGCTGGCGCCTGACACCGGAGGCCGCCACCGCGCCCGATGTCTCCTTCGGCCTCAAGGCCACGCGCAGGGAGAGCGACGGGGCGGAGCCCGAGCACACGGCCGGGTTCGAGATCACGGCGCGCTGGTGAGCGGCGCGCGCGGCGGTGATCGCATCCAGGGATCGGCATGAGCCGCGCCCGGTTCCCCGGCCGGCGGGGCGGGCCGTTTCCGCGTCGGCGCCGGGCGCCTGACGATGGCGCGGCGGGTCGGCGGCTGGGACGCGCTCAGGGCGTGGCGCTTCATCCGCGCGAGCAAGGCGTACCGCACGGCGTGGCGGAAGCGCCGCCCGATGCCCGGCCTGCCGGAACGCGGCCCGTTCCCCATACGCCTCCAGACCTCGGCCGATCTCGCCGCCATGGCCTGGGGCATGGCGGCCTGGGAGGACCCGTATGCGGCGCTTCCGCTCGCGCCCTTCTGGGCGAGCGCCGGCGTGATCGAGGGCCGGGTGACCCATGACCTGCCGCCGCTGGTGCGGCTCGCGGCCGAGGGCGGGGCGGCGATCGCGGGGCTGCGTCTTGCCGACGGCGCGCTGATGCTGAGGATCGAGCGCCCGGGCGTATCGGTCCCGGTCCGCCTGCCGGCCGGCACGGTCTTCCCCGAAGACGGCGGTCTGCGCCTCGTGGTGGAGCGCGACGTGGCGCGCATCGAGGACGTGTGGTCCGGCCTGCCGGTCCCTCGGCCGGGGCGGGCGCGAAGGCGGGCGCGGGGGACGACGGCGACGGCGAACTCCTGCTGGCGCTGGAGAGCGAGGCGGAAGGGCTCACCTGGAAGGAATACGCGGCGCGGATCTTCGAGCCGGAACTGGTCGAAGCGGAATACTATACCGGCAGCTGGATGGACGGCCGCGTCAAGCGCCGGGTATCGAGGGCAAGGACCATCCTGAAGCGGTATCGCGACATGGCGTCCGGAAACTAGACGCCGGACCGCACGACCGGCGCGGGGCGGCTTCCGGCCGCCGTCTCCCCCTTGTCAGGGCGCGCTGAAGGTCACCGTCCCTTACTTTCTCACGCCAACGGTCCTTCCCGGCGGGCCGCGTTCGCGCCGGGGTTCGGCTGTTCGTCAGCCACCGTCGTCGCCGTCGACACGCGGGCGCGGCCGCTCCCGCCGCGGACCTGCCGTCTGGATCGCCGTGACCGCCGCTGACGGTCTTCACCGGATGCGCCCGGCGCCGTCGTGCGTGTGCCTGCCGTCATCGCGGCGCCGGCGATCGGCATCCGGCGGACGGACACGGTTGCCGATTCTCGATATGGCCGTGGATTCCCGCCCGTCCGGGCCGCCGTAGAGGGGGCGATCCGGTCCCGGCCCGCCGGGGCGGTGCAATCCTGCCCGGCGGCGAATTCGCGGGCCCGGCGGCGCCCGTCGCCGCCTGGCGGCGAATGGCGGCCAAACCGAGGGACGGTTTTCGGCGCCTGAAAATCGTACCTATGCCCTGCCGTTCCTCTCCGTTTCATTGACCGCAAGTGCGCCCCGGACCGCGGGGCCTGTCCCGCCCCCCCCCGATCGGGTCCGGGACGGGCTTCCGGGCCGGGCGCGATGCGGACCGAACGGGAGACGGACATGACGGTGAACGAGACGGAGTATCTGACCGCGCGCGAGGCGGCGGCGCATCTGGGGCTGTCGACGCGCACGCTCGACCGCTACCGGGTGACGGGCGAGGGGCCGGTGTTCCTGCGCTTCGGCGGCGGGGTGCGCTATCTGCGCGAGGACCTCGACGAATGGGCCAGGACGCGCCGGCGCAGGTCCACCTCCGACGACGGCACGGGCGAGCGCCCGGCGCTGCCGGGGGCGCCTGCCCCGGACCCCGATCCGGGGGACAGTCCCGCCTCCTCCGCTCCCGGCTCGCGAGCCGGGAAGCCGGACCGGGCGCGGCGGCGGCCGAGGAACGGATCGGACGATCCCGGGAAAGGAGAGACGCAATGAGGGCGCCAGCCAAGAGGACGCCGGGCGCCGAAAATTGCGCCGGCATGGCCCGTTCGAACGCCGCGATGCGCGCGACCGCCGTCACGATTATCGCCATGGCCGCCGTGGTGGCCGCCCCGGACATCGCGCTGGCGACCACCGACACGACCTTCGACGCGCCGCTCGACACGGTGTCCGACATCGTCGGCGGCACCGGCGGGCAGCTCGCCGCGGCGCTCGCCGTCGGCGCGGCGCTGGTGGGCTCGGTGCTGCGCTTCAACGCCATGCAGCTGATGGGCGCGGTCGGCGTCGGCATCGCTGCGGGCGCCGGCACCGGCATCGTCACCGGCCTGGTCGGCACGGCGATCGTCTGACGGGGCCTCCGATGAACGACACCGCCCGCCACACCATCCCGCGCCGGCTCGACGACCCGGAGCGCTGGCTGTTCTGGACCGTCGACGAGGCCGCCGTCCTGATGGGCCCGGCCCTGCTCGGGCTTGCCGCGAACCAGTTCGTGCCGGGGCTCGTCGCAGGCGTCGGCGGCTGGCTGGTGCTGCGCCGGGTCAAGCGCGGCGGCGGGGCCAATATCGCGCGTTACGCCCTCTACTGGTTCCTGCCCGACTTCGTGCTGCGTCTCAGGGCGACGCCGCCGAGCCATCTCCGGCGCTTCGTTGGCTGAGGCGGAAGCGATGCGCCGTGTCGATCTCGATCTCGCCGTCCGCCGGGTGCGGGACATCCGCATAGCGCTGGCCGG
Organism: Alphaproteobacteria bacterium; assembly: GCA_965243325.1. GTDB lineage: Bacteria > Pseudomonadota > Alphaproteobacteria > UBA7887 > UBA7887 > JANQOH01. The sequence continues at coordinate 9,641 of CBDEUQ010000002.1, forward strand.
GCTGCTGGTGCTCTCGATGACCGCCAATCTGGCGCTCACCGTGGGCTTCGCCGGACGGGAAACGGCGACGGTGCTGGTGCCGGCTTCGGCCGGTCCCTCCTGGGCGGTCGGCGGCAGCGGCCCCGGCGAGGGCCGCGCCGGGGCGCGGTATCTGGAGGACATGGCGCGCACGGTGGCGGTGACGCTGCTCACGCTGACGCCGGAGAACGCGGCCCATGTGCGGCATGCGGCGGCGCGGCTGAGCCACGCTTCCGCGCGCGGCGCGATCGGCGCCTGGGTCGAGGCCGAGGCGGCCCGCATGGCCGGGCGCGATCTCGCCAGCGCCTTCTATCCCGACGGCATCGAGGCCGACCCCGGGCGTCTCACGGTGGAGATATCGGGCGAGCTGGTGACCTGGATCGGCCGCGAGGAGGCCGCGCGCGAGGACCGGCGCTACCGGCTCGCCTTCCGCATCGACGCGGGACGCATCGGCCTGCTGCGCTTCGAACAACTGGAGAATGGCAAATGACGCTCTTTCCCCTGCCGAGGCGGCTCACGCTGTCATTCGCGGCACTCCTTATCCAATTTGGCGCGCTCGCCGCGTCCGCGCCGGCTTCCGCCATGCAGTTGCTGGAGGCGGTCGACCATGCCGAGCTCGCGGCGGAGGTCTCGGCGACGGACGTGAACCGCATCGCGCTGCTGGGCGACCGGGTCGCGCGGGTGGTGCGCGCGCCGGACGGCTATGCGGTCGAGCACGACGCGGTGTCGGGCGACCTCTGGCTCCGCCTCTCGGACATGGCGGCCGCTGCGCGCGCCCCAGCCACGTTGTTCATCGGCACGGAGAAGGGCTTCACCTACCGGCTGACGCTCACGCCCTCGGCCCGCGACGCGGCCCAGATCCTGATCCGCAATGCCGACGCGCTGCCGGACGTGGCGGCCGGAGCTTCGAGAAGCCCGGTATCGGCAAGCGATCCTCACATAGCCATGCTGGTGAAGCTGGTGCGCTCGGTGGCGCGGCGCGAGCCGCTGGGCGGATACGACATCCTCTCCGGCGGTAGTGCGTCCGCCGCCGGCCTGACGCTCATCGAGACCTGGCGGGGCCCGCGCTTGCGGGCGCTCGTGTTCGAGGCCGGCCGTTCCGCGCCCCTGGGCGGGGACGGGCTCGCGGGCCTCGCCGGGACCATCGCTGCGCTGCCGGGTGCGGGCCGCGTCGCCGCGCTGTGGCTCGCCGCGCCCGGCACGGGACCGACGGGCGGACGGCTCGCCGTGGCGGTGGTGGAGACCGCCCGCACGGAGACCCCGCGATGAGCGCCGGGCGGAATGCCGGACCGGCCCCCGGATCGGCGTCCGGGGCAAGCGACGAGTCCGATGCCGTGCGCCGTCGCCAGCTGCTGCTGTTCTCCGTCATCGCGGCGGCGGTGCTGGTGGCGCTGGCGGCCTGGCTGGGCATGGGCGGCGGCGGCAAGCCGGCGCCCAGGGGCGGCATCGAGGCCGGGATCGTCGAGCCGGACATGGCCGAGAAGGTGTGGACGAGGCGCTCGGAGGCCCGGCTCGGCGAGATCGAGACGCAGCTCGGCGAGATGCGCCGGGAGGCGCGCACGCTCCGCACCGACAACGACCGTCTTCGCGCGGCGCTGGAACGGGACGCCGCCGATGCGCGCAGGGTGATCGACAAGCAGGCGGTCATGATCGCCGATCTCGAAGCCCGTCTCCGGACGCCCGCGCAGCCGGGGACGGCGCCGGGCACCGGCGCGGCGGCGGACCCATACTTCCGGGTTCCGTCCGCGACGCCCCCGCCCGGCAACGGCGGACAGGCGCAACCGGCCGCGCCGGTTCCCATGATCGAGACCTTCGAGCTCGAAGGCAGCCCGCAATCGTCGGCAACCGACCACCGCACCGGACCCGAACTCGTCGCCGACGCCGTGGCGAAGCCGGTCTCGGCCTGGCTGCCGGCGGGATCGCATGCGCAAGCCGTCGTGCTGGCCGGCGTCGACGCCTCGGCCGGCATCTCGTCCCAGGGCGATCCCCGTCCCGTGCTGATGCGCATCATCGGACCCGCCTGGACCGCCGCAGAGGATGGCACCGCCCTCCAGGTCGACGTCGACGGCTGCACCGTCACCGGCGCCGCCCATGGCGACCTCTCCTCCGAGAAGGTTTATGTGCGGCTCCGCACGATGACCTGCGCCGTGCCCGAGCCGGGCACAGGAGAACACCCTGGTGCGGTGGTCGAGACCGACGTCGCCGGCTTCGTCGCGGGATCGGGCAAGACCGGCGTGCGCGGGCCGGTGGTGAGCCGCGAGGGGGCGCTGGTCGAGAAGGCCTTCCTCGCCGGGATGATCTCGGGCGCCGGCCAGGGCGTGTCGCAGGCGTTCCAGCCCCAGGCGGTGGCGACGGGCGGTGGGGCGGCGGTCGCCAACACGGCGCTCTCCGACATCGGCCGGGCCGGTCTCGGGGCCGGGGCGTCCTCGGCCGGGCAGAAGGTGGCCGACTACATGATCCGGCGCGCCGAGCAGTACCAGCCGGTGATCCAGCTCCAGGCCGGCACGAAGGTGACGCTGGTCTTCCTCGAAGGCGCCCGCATCGACGGTCGGGTCGTCAGCAAGAAATCCGCCCAAGGAGGCAACTGAGATGACCATGAAGATGAAATGCGCGCGCCCGCCGGCGCTGGCTGCCATCGCCCTTGCGGCCCTCGTGCTCGCGGGCTGCTCGTCGGGGCACGTCGGCGAGGACTGGCAATGCCCGCTGGCGGCGGGCGGCTCCTGCGCCAGCGTCGCCGCCGCCGATCCGGCGGTGCCGAAGGCGGGCGCCATGCAGGGATCGGCATCGGGACAGCCGCTCCGGTTGCTGCCCCGCGATGCGGGAACCGAACGTGCCGATCCACCCGAGACGGAGTCGCGGTCCTGCGAGACGGCGTGCGGCTTCGGTCCGTTCGCCTGGCTCGCGCGGCTGTTCGGGGCGGAGACCGAAGAGGGCGGCGAGCGGCCCGCCGCGCCGGAGCCCGCCGCCCTTGCGGCCGAAACAACCCATGGCGAAGCCGCGTCCGGCGATGACGGCCTGCCAACCGACGATCTGCGCGGCGACGATCTCAGGACGGGCGAGGTGGTGGCGCGCATCTGGATCGCGCCCTTCGTCGATGTCGGCGGCGTCTACCGCGAGGGCGCCTGGGTCCGGGCGGTGCTGGAGCCCGCCGGCTGGAGGCTGCCGTAATGGCCTCGGGCGCACTGTCCCGGCTGCTGGAGATGTTCGAGGGTCCCGAGGCGCCGGGGCCGTGGACGCCGCCGGCCCTGCCGGCCGCGCTGCACGCGCTCTTGCCCTGGCGCGCCTTCGACGAGTCGAGCGAGCTCTACGTCAATGCGGGGTCGGTCGGCTTCGCGCTGGAACTGCCGCCCTTCGCCGGGATCGACGCCGAGACCCTGGGGGCGCTTTCGGGCACGCTGGCCGACGCCGCGCCCGAGCGCTGCACGATCCAGGTCATCCACTGGGCGAGCCCGCGCTTCGGCGCCGCCGTCCGCGCCTGGGCCGAGCCGCGCGTCGGAACGGCGCCCCGCGACGGCACGGGAAGCGCTCTCTCCCGCATGGGCGAGCGCCGCCGCGAGCTTCTGGCTCCGGGCGGCTGGCGCAGGCTGCATGACGGCGGCCCGCCTTTCACCCTCTCGGACTACCGGGTCTTCGTCACCGCCTGCCTCGCCGGCCCGCCGGGCCCGGCCGCCGAGACCGCGCTCGGCGCCTTCCGCCGGGCGCTAGAGGGAACGCTCGCCTCCGCCGGCGCGACGACCCGGCGGCTGGAGCCGGACGGGCTGCTGTCGCTGGCGGCGGAACTGACCGCGCCCGATATCGCGGGACTGCATGACGGCGGGACCGAGCGCCCGGTTCGGCGCTGGGCGCCCCGCGATCCCCTGCACGAACAGTGCACCGCGCCGGGCCGGGCGCTCTCGGTCCATCCAACCGGCCTCGCCCTCCATCATTCGGAGGGCGAGGACGGCGCGTCCAGCGGAGACATGGCGGTGCGCGTGCTCAGCGCCCTTACCTTTCCCGAGGTCTGGCCGGGCTGGCGCGGCAACGCGCTGATCGGCGACTTCCACCGCGACTTCCTCCAGCCCGGCTGTCCCGTGCTCACTTGCCTGACGATCATGACCGGCGATGCCGCCTCGGGCGAGAAGGCCTTCCTCAAGGCGGCCCGCGCGACCCAGCAGGCCGGCACCGGCATCGCGCGCTATCTCCCCGGACTCCCTGAGAAGGCCAGAGACTGGCAGACCGTCACCGAGCGGCTGAAGGACGGCGAGCGCCTGGTCCGGGCCTGCTACATGGCCGCGGTCTACGCGCCATTGGACGCCCTCGACGAAGCCGAACAGGCGGTCCGGGCCATCTATCACGGCCAGGGCTGGCGCGTCGCCGCCGAGCGCTACATGCAGCTCCCCTCCTGGCTCGCCTGCCTGCCGATGGGGTCCGCGGGCGGGCTCGATGCCGATCTCGAACGCATGGGCCGGATGAAGACCCTGCTGACGTCTTCGGCCGTCAATCTCGCTCCCATTCATGGCGAGTGGCGCGGCCAGGGCAACGTGCCCAGCGGCCCTTCCAACCCCGACAACCCGCCCGCCCTGTTCCTGATCGGGCGCCGGGGCCAGCCGGCCTGCTGGTCGCCCTTCGCCAACGAGGCCGGCAATTACAACGTCGCGGTCACCGGCAAGTCCGGTTCGGGCAAATCGGTGCTGATGCAGGAGCTGGTCACCGGGCTCATCGGCGCCGGCGGCGAGGCCGTGGTGATCGACGACGGCCGCTCCTTCCAGCACACCGCCGAGGCGTTCGAAGGCGCCTTCATCGCCTTCGGCAAGGACCCGGCGTGCCTCAACCCCTTCGCCATGATCGACGCCGGAACGGCCGGGCATGACGGCGATTACCGCGAGGAGTGCTTCGCCATGCTGGCCGGCGTCATCGGCCGCATGGCCCGGCGGCGCGGTTCCATCGACGACATCGAGGCGGCGCTGATCGCCGAGGCCATCGCGGCGGCCTGGGACGAGGCCGGCAACGATGCCGATCTCGGCACTGTGCGGAAGAACCTCGAAGCGAGGGACGACCGCCGGGCCGCCGACATGGCGACCTCGCTGGGTCCCTGGTGTCCGGGCGGCGCCATGGGGCGGCTGTTCGCGGGCTCGAACGTGCCGGACCTTGAGAACGCGCTCACCGTGTTCGAGCTCGCCGAGCTCAAGGGCCGGGGCGACGTCCAGGCGGTGGTGCTCATGCTGGTGGTCTTCCTCGCCACCCAGCGCATGTATCACGGCCCGCGCACGCGGGCGAAGGCGATCGTCATCGACGAGGCGTGGGACTTGCTCTCCGGCGAGGACAGTCGGGCGTTCCTCGAAGGCGCGGCCAGAAGGGCCAGAAAATACCGCGGTTCGCTGATTACCGGCACGCAGTCGGTCAACGACTACTACGCCAATCCCGCCGCACGCGCCGCCTGGGAGAACTCGGACTGGGTGATCTTCCTCGCCCAGAAGGACGAGTCGGTGGAGCTGCTGAAATCCGAGAAGCGCATCCACTGCGATCCGGGCATGGAGCGCGCGCTGAAGAGCCTGACCACTGCCGACGGCAGATACGCGGAGCTGGTGCTGCACGGCCCGGACGGCTGGCGGGTGGCGCGGCTGGTGCTCGATGCCTGGTCGGTGGCGCTGTTCTCCTCGCGCGGCCCGGCCTTCGCGGCGGTCGAGCGGCTCAAGGCCGAAGGGCTCTCCACAGTCGAGGCCATCGACCGGCTCGCGGGGGATGCCGTCTCTGCCGCTGCCAAACAATCCGGAACCACAGAACGGAAAGGAGGAACCGAATGACAGCAAGAATCACGGGCGCCGGGACTGCTGCCCGCCCGCTCGCCTGGCCGGACGATCCGGAGGGCCTGACGGCGGCGGGCATCGACTTCGAGGCGCTCGCCCATGTGCTGGCCAACACCTGCCGCCGGGGCGGCTGCTGCCGGCAGTACCACTCGGTTGCGGCCCATGCGGTGATCGTCTCGGAGGAGATCGAGGCGCTCGACGGGCTCGGGGACGAGGACCGGCGGACGCTGGCGCTGCACGCGCTGTTGGCGAATGCGCCGTCGGCCTGGCTGCGGGGCCGCCTGCCCGACTCGCAGCGGGCGGCGGAACGCGCCGGAAAACTCGCCACGGGGATCGAGACGGCAGTCCGCGAGGCCGCCGGGCTCGACGCCATACTGGATGAGGACCATGGCGAGCTCCTGCGCTTCGTCACCCGCATGGCCGCGGCTGCCGAGCGCCGAGACCTGCTCGATGCCAACGCGGCTTCCGGCATCGCCTTCCCGCCGCTGAAGCGGCGCATCCGCCCGATCCCGCCCGACAAGGCGGCCGAGGCCTGGCTCGCCCGCTTCCGGGCGCTGGCCGGACCGGATGAAGAGCGGCTGAGGCGCGGCGTCACCTCGGGCTTGGGTGCCGAGACAGGAGATGTCGAACCGGACAGCGGATCGCCGGAAGGCGCGCCGGACGCGCCGGGAGGCTGACTCGATGCGTTCCGACTCCGCCTGGCCGGTGCTTGTCTCCGCCATGCTGCTCTCGGGCGCGATGGCGGCTGCGGTCGCCGCCGGCGTGCTGCGGCTTGGCCCGGACCTCGTTCCGGGCTACGGCATGGAGCCGCCGCCGCATATCGCCGTTGTCCGTCTTGCGGAAATGACGGCGGCCTGGACGACGCACGCGGCCGCTGACGGCGTCTCCGCCGAGGCCGTGCGCGCCTGGGGCGCGGCGCTGGAGACCGCCCTCGACCGGGTTGCCGAACGCCATGGCGTGGTGCTGCTGCCGGCGCGGGCGGTCGCCGCCGGCGCGCCGGACTTCACTGCCGAGGTGGAAGCGACGCTCGCGCGCCTGCTGGCGTCGACCGGAGAAACACCGTGACCGCATCGCGTCCGATCTTCGCCCGGCGGGACGGGCATGCGCGCCGCCGCCGGATCGGGCTCACGGTCATGGCCCTGCTGGCGGCGCTGTGGCTCGGCGCCGCCTCGCGGGTGCATGTCAACGCCAGCTGGTCCGACGAAGCCTGGGGCTACGCCGCCTTCCCGCTGTTCGGCGAGGACCCGAAGATCGGCGACCGGGTGTTGTTTGAACCGCCCGAGGCGCTGGGCTCTCCGGTTCCGTATCTCAAGACCGTGCGCGGCCTGCCGGGGATGACGGTCGCGGTCGCGGAAGACGGGACGGTCTTTCTCGACGGCGAGCCGGTCGGCCGGGCCAAGACGCACGCCCTCGACGGGCGGCCGCTGGCGGCGGCCGCGCCGGGAGTCATCCCGCCCGGGCGCTACTTCCTGCACGCCGATCATCCCGACAGCCACGACAGCCGCTATGCCGAAATCGGCCTGGTGCCGCGCGACCGAATCCTCGGGCGGGCGGTCGCCCTGCCGGACCTGCCCTGGATCGGCCTCAAGGGACCGCTGGTCGGGCCGGAGGATATCCGCAATGACGAAACGCCGGAGGCGCTGCGATGATGCGCGTCGTCGCCATGATGCTTGCCCTCGCCATCGCCGCCCTGCCGGCCACGGCGAAGGACCTGGGCGTGCGCGGCGCGACCTGGCCGGTGGCCGAGCCCGACCTGCTCATCGAGATCGAGGCGCGTCTCCTGCAAATGCAGCGCTCGGGCGAACTGGCGCGGCTGGAAGAGGACGCCCGCATCCGCGCCCGGCGGCAACTGGAGGAGCCCGCGCCGGTGCCCGGCATCGCGCCGGCAAGCCAAGAACGCAGCCGCCCGTTCGATCCCACGATCGTCGTCTCGCGGGACATCCGCACGCCCGACGGCGCGCTCATCGCCGCCGCCGGCACGCGGGTCAACCCGATGGAGCATCTTCCGCTCACACGCGCCTTGCTGTTCATCGACGGCCGCCGCGACGCCGAAATCGCCTGGGCGCTCAAACGAATGGAGTCGGGGGACCGGCCCGGCAAGATCGTGCTGCTCGCCGGGCGTCCGCTCGAGCTGATGCGCCGCCACCGCCGGCCCTTCTTCTTCGACACCGGCGGCAGGCTCGCCGCGCGCTTCGGCATCGCGGCGACGCCAACGCTGGTCGAACGGGACGGAAGCCGGCTGCGCCTCACAGAAATCCCCATCGCGGAGACCGAACAGGAGGACTGACCCATGCTGACCGTCAACCGCGCGACCCTGGTGGGCCACATCGGGCGCGATCCCGAGATCCGCGCCCTGCCGAACGGCGGCAAGGCGGCGGCCTTCTCCCTCGCCACGTCCGAAAAATGGACCGACAGGGAGGGCAAGCCTGCCGAAGCCACGGATTGGCATCGGGTCGTCGTCTACGGCCCCACCGCCGGAATCGTCGAGACCATGCTGCGCAAGGGCGATCCGGTGATGGTCGAGGGCCGCATCGCCACCCGCAAATACAGCGACCGGGAAGGCGCCGAACGCAGCGTCACCGAGATCGTCGTCGCCGGACCGCAGGGCATGGTCAACGTGCTCTCCGGGCGGCGCGGGTCGGAGCCTGGCTCCGGGTCCGGGGCAGGCTCTGGCGCCGAGTCCGGGGCGGACTCCGCGACATGATCCGGCGCTTGGCTCTCCTGTCGGCGCTTGTCATGGCGACCGTTCTGTGGACCGCACCGGCCTCGGCGCAGTCCTGCACCGGGCGGTTCGTCAACCCGATCTCGGACGTCTGCTGGGAGTGCCTGTTCCCGATCTCAATCGGGCCGCTCACCATCGGCAGCGTCGGCGGGGTGGTGGACACGCCCAACCCGTCCTCGCCGATCTGCTTCTGCGGCTCGCCCATCCCCCGCATCGGCCTGTCGCTCGGCGTGTGGGAGCCGGCACGGCTGGTCGACGTCACCAGGACCCCCTGGTGCTTCCCCAATCTCGGCGGTCTCACCATCGATCCCGGCCTTCCCGCCGCGCGGGGCCGCACCGGGTCTTCCGGCGGCGACGGCGCCAAGGGCTCGGTATGGCATGCGCATTACTACATGTATCCGCTGCTGTCGTGGATCGGGGTGCTGCTCGATCTCGGCTGCCTGGAGGGCGGCAGCCTCGACATCGCCTGGGTCTCGGAGCTCGACCCGGCCTGGCTCGACGACGAGCTGTCGTTCCTCTTGAACCCGGAGGCGGCCCTCTTTGCCAACCTGCCGGCGCAGGCGGCCTGCGCCGCCGACTGCGCGGCGGCCTCGGCGGGTCTTCCGCTCGATCCGCTGTTCTGGTGCGCGGGCTGCCAGGGCGGGATGTATCCGCTGACCGGCAACGTGGCGGCCCATGTGGGGGGCGTGCAGGCCTCGCTGCTGGCGGCGCAGCGGCTGGTCTACCGCCTCCACCGGGCGGGTCTCGCCTGGGGCACGTCGGGCTCGGCCGCGCTCTGCGGGCGCTACCCGATGCCGGTGATGAGGAAGAGCCAGTACCGCTGGCAGATGACCGAGCCGGTGCCGGCGACGACGCCCGCGACCGGCTGCAACCCGACCGGGCGCTCCTCGGTGCTGTGGGAGGCGCTCCGCGAACTGCCGGTCTCCGGCGAGAGCTTCGGCTACCTGCTGTTCAGAAAACGCTCGTGCTGTTTGCTCTGAGCCCGATGAAATCCAACGCCAATCGAACCGCTGACGATGCCATGACGACACGATCATCACCCTTCCGGACCGCCCTGTTGCTCACGGCCTTGCTGTTGCTCGGCGCCTGCGCATGTCCGGCCAGGGCCGATGAAACGCGTAACGGGATCCCCGACGCGGAAGCATCGCGCCTGATCGAGGAGGTGCTGCGCAAGGTGGGCGGTGCCGGCGACGGTTCGCTCGGCGTCTGGACGCGATCCATCATGGACCGCGCTCTGGAACGCACGGGAGAGACCGCGCGGCGGACCGTTCCGGACGGATCGAAGAGCAACCCGGCCCCGCTCCCGGCCGAACGCCATGCCGCGCGGATTGGCGGCGATATCGGAAAGCGCCCCGCCTCGGCGGAGGTCCTGATATTCACGAGCCTGTCGGTGCCGGCGGCGAGCTGGCGGCAATGGGCGCGGGACGCGGCCCGGACGCGCGCAGCGCTGGTGCTGCGCGGTGTCGGCGCTGGCGGTTTGCGCGAGACCGCGAAGCGCATCGGCGCCCGTCTCGGCGATCACGAAGCGGGCGTCGCCATCGACCCGCGCCTGTTTCGCCTGTTCGGGATCGAGCGGGTGCCGGCGGTGGTCGTGGTTCCCGGCGGAGTGCCTGCCTGCGAGAGCCGGGGCTGCACCGATGACCCCGCCCCGCCGCACGATCTGGTGACCGGCAATATCGGCCTCATCGCGGCGCTGGAGGCTGTCGCCGCCGAGGGCGAAGCGGGACGCGCGGTCGCCCGGGCGCATCTCGAACGGCTGACGGGGGACGGGCAATGAGCGCCCGGAGGATATTCCGGAAACCGCGGGTACCGCTTGCGGCCCGCCTGTTCGGCTGGGCGCTCCTGGCGGCCGTGTTCGCCTTCCTGCTGTGGATCGTCCTGAGCGGGGCCGCACGGGCCGAGGACCCCAAAGAAGCGGCCCGAGCCATCGGCAATGCGGGCACGGCCGCGGCAACCGCCATCGCGCGGGATTCTTCGAAGGCCGCCACCGTGCCGGGCTACGCGGGAACGAACGTCCCCGAGCGCCATATCGGCGCGAATGGGCTGGAGACCGAAGGCCGGGCGCGGCTCGCCGATCCGGACGATCCCGGCGGGCAGGCCGGCCGCAGCGTGATCGAGGGCGTGACGGTGCGCCCGGACGTGCCGGTGACGGCGGGCGATCCCGGCGTCGCGCGCGGCAAGGCGGTCGCCGCCGATCCCGGCAATGCCGCCCATGGCGCGGGCAATCTCGCTTCAGGCAGCGTGGCCGATTGCGGCGCGGACCTGCAAGACGCGCAAGACGGCGGGAGCTGCGGTTCCGTGCGCTGGTGCGTCGGGGCCGGCTGCGAGACGGTCGAGCCGGAGGCCAATACCGGCTTCGTCGAGGCGACCACCCGGCTCAACATGGCGCTGGAGCTGGGCGGCGAGGAGTTCGACCGCGGCAACCTCCGCTTCTTCACCGGCAAGCGCCGGGCCTGCCATATCAAGCTGTTCGGGCTCGCCAACTGCTGCAGGAACTCGGGCCTGCTGATCGGGCTCGGCAACTGCTCCGCCTCCGAGCGGGAACTCGCCAAGGAGCGCAACGCCGGCAACACCCACTATCTCGGCAAGTACTGCTCGAAGCGCGCCTTCTTCGGCGCCTGCATCCGCCGGTCGCGGGCCTGGTGCGTGTTCGGTTCCAAGCTCGGGCGCATCCTGCACCAGCAGGCAAGGCCGCAGCTCGGCATCGGCTGGGGCAGCTGCCGGGGCTTCACCGTGGCCGAGGTCGAGCGCATCGATTTTTCGAGGCTCGACCTCTCCGAGTTCACCCAAGACCTTATGGACGGCTCGCGGGAGCCTGATGTCACTCTCCCCGAGGCCGGCGAGACGCAATCGGTCATGCGCGAGAGGGTGCGCGACTTCTACGGGAGGAACCCGTGATGGCGCGCGCCTTAAACCCGGCCCTCCGGCGCACCCTGTGGCGGCTCCTCGGGGCGCTCGGCGTTTGGGCGGCCTTGGGCACCCCGGCGGCGGCCGGAGACACGCGTGCCGGAGACACGCATGCCGGAGACACGCGTACCGGAGACACGCATGCCGGGGAATGGCGCTCCTGGTGCGGCGATCCCGGATCGGGCGCCTCGCTCGGCTGGCACTTCTACTGCGACCGGCAGGAGGAACGGCGGGAAGCGGAACCGCCGTCGGCGCCATTGGACCCGCATTCCTCCGAACGGACGACCACCGCGACGGAACGCATTCTGGAACTGCGCCGTGCTCTCGAAGAGGCCCGCGCCGAGGCGATCCTCGACCCGACGCCAGCGAAAATCGCGGCGTATCTGGAACTGCAACGGGCGGCGTTGCAGCGCGCAGCTGTGTTCTCCGACGCCTTCCGGCGCACGGTCTGGGCGAGCCCGGAGCTGGACTACACGCTGAAGCGCCCGGTCGGCGCGCTCGCCAAGCAGGTCTGGTCGGACGAGCGGCGCGAGGCGCGCGATGCCGCGCTGGCCCGTCTCGGGGAGCGCTACGGGCTGATCTATCTCGGCCATGCCGGCTGTGCGGGATGCAAGGTGTTCGGCCCGCTGCTGCGCGCCTTCGCCATGCGCCACGGCCTCGACGTGCTGGCGGTCTCGCTCACCGGCGAGGCGCTGGAAGGCTGGCCCGAGGCGGTCCCCGACAACGGCCGTGCGGTCCGGCTCGGTCTCGGCAACGCGCCCGTCCCCGCCCTTGTGCTGTTCGACACGGCCACGAAGCGCGTCCTGCCGGTCGGCTTCGGCGTCATGGCCGAGGACGAGATGGCCGAACGGATCTACGCGCTCACCGCCCTGGAGCCTGGCCATGATTACTGAGAACACGCGTGTCCATATCGACGGTATCCGGCTTCGGCTGCGCCGCATCGCGCGCCGGTTGTTGGCGTCCCTCATGAGCGCCGCGATCCTGTTCGTCACCGTCCCGGCCAGGGCGGACGTGCTCTCGGAGATGAACCGCTTCTGGCAGGGCGCGGCGGTGAACGTTACGGGCCCGACCGCCTTCGACGGCCAGGCGTCGGGCCACTGGACGCTGGGCAACCTCTATCTGCGTGCGCCGGTGCGCTCGGAGCAGGTCGCGACGGTGAGCCTGCCGTCCTTCCGGGCCGGCTGCGGCGGCATCGACGCCTTCGCCGGCGCGTTCTCGTTCATCAACTCCGACCAGCTGATCGCCTTCGGCCGCGCCGTCGCCCAGAACGCCGCCGGCTTCGCCTTCGAGCTGGCCCTGGAGACCATCTCGCCGGTGATCGCCGAGACCATGGCCAAGCTCCGGGCATTGGCGCAGTGGGTCAACAGCCAGAACCTGAACAGCTGCGAGACCGCCCAGGCGCTGGTCGGCGCGCTCTGGTCCAAGAACGACCGGGCGAGCGCGTCGATCTGCGCCGCCATCGGGACCTCGCAGGGCATCTTCTCGGACTATGCCGCCGCGAAGCACGGCTGCGGGGCGGACGGCCAGCGGAACTCGACGCTCGCCTCGGCCTCGGGTCCGATGGCCGACCAGGTGCCGGTCAACGTCAACTACGCCTGGAAGGCGATCCGGGCGTCGTCCTTCCTGTCGGGCGACACCCAGCTTGCCGAGTTCGCCATGGCGGTGACCGGCACGCTGATCGTGACCGCGCCGACCTCCGACGGGGATGCGTCGGGACCACGGGTGCGCATCCTGGAACCGCTGGCGCTCGACCGCCGGGTGACGGAAGTGCTGATGGAGGGCGGCGGCAGCCTGCCGGTCTACGCCTGCGACACCGATACCCTCTGCCTCAACCCGACACTGGGTACGGTGTCGATCCCCGCCGACCGGGGCTTCCGGGCGCGGGTGGCGGAACTGCTGCGCGATCTTGTCGATGCGGTCCGGAACGACACCGCCCCGCCGCCGGCGGCATTGGGGCTGGTCAACCTCACCACGCTCCCGGTCTACCGGGTCGCCAACGCGGCCGCCGCATACAGGGGCGCGGTGGTCGACCAGGAGATGGACGTGCTCGCCGAGGCGGTGGCCCTCGACGTGATGCAGGTCTGGCTCTCGGACCTCCATCGCACGGTCGAGGAGCGGGCCGGCACCCTCGACATCGCCGACGGCGAACAGCTCCAGCGCTGGCGCGAGGGTCTCCGGGCCAACCGCATCGCGCTCGCCCGGCACCGCAACGAGGGGCTCGCCCGCTTCAACACCGCGCTCGCCGTGGTCGAGAAGCTGCGCCTGATCGAGACCGAGCTGGCGGGCGCCTTGTCCGCCGATCTCCGCGCCGCGCTGGCCTTCGCAAGAGGCGGCGCCGGGGCCGGGTCTCGGTAGGGCCCATATATAATGTACGAGCTCTTCACCCTCGGCGGCGGCACCTACCTTGTCGACCTGCTGAACGCGGTCGCCGCCATCACCGGCGGCGGGGCCTTCATAAACCTCGCGCATCTTGCCGGCGTCGCCGGTCTCGCCTGGGTGCTGTTCCGCACCGCCTTCGGCGGCTCGTGGAAGGACAACGCCAAGTGGATGCTGCTGTTCGTCGCCGTCTGGGGCGCGATGATCGTGCCCAAGGCGACAGTCAGGGTGGTGGACAGGCTCGATCCCGCGCTCGCCCCGGCGGTGGTGGCGAACGTCCCCATCGGGCTCGCGCTGTTCGCGTCGATCACCAGCCAGGTCGGCGACGGGCTGACGCGGCTCACCGAACAGGCCTTCGCACTGCCGAACGATCTCGCCTACCGCCGCCACGGGCTGATCTTCGGGGCGAGGCTCGCCGGCAAGGCGACACGGCTGGAAGTCACCGACGCGGTGTTCGCGCGCAACATCCGCAACTATGCCAGGCAATGCGTGTTTCCCGCCCTGCTGCTGGGGCATGTCTCGGCGGACGATCTCAGGGAGAGCACCGATATCTGGCAATTGGTCACCGCGACGGGCACGCCGTCGGCCGGGGCCTCGCCCGCGCGCATGGTCGAGTTCGCGACGCGTCAGGCGCCCTCTGGCACCGGCGCCACCACGGTCGACAAGGCCATCGTCACCTGCCGCGACGCGGCGGGCCGGCTGAATGGACAGTGGAACGCGGAGATCCAGCGCGCCGGCACCGTGTTCGGCAGGCGCATCTTCCCCGACGCCCGGACCGAGGCGCTGGCTAGAGCGGAACTCCTGGCCGCGCTGCCCGCCGCGCACGACTTCCTCATAGGGGCCTCGCGCTCGGCCGGCGAGATCATGCGCCAGCAGATGGTGCTGAACGCGGTCCACGACGCCGGCGAGCAATGGGCCGCCGAGGCCGGCAACGCCGCCGCGCTCCGGGCCTACACGGAAGCCCGTGCGGAAGCCCAGACGGTCTCGGCCTACCGGGCCATCGGGCGACAGGCCGAGACCTGGGTGCCGCTGCTCAGGATCGTCTTCGAGTGCCTCTATGTCGGCGCCTTCCCGATGGCGGTGCTGCTGATGCTGACCCCTGCGGGCGCGGCGATCTTCCGGTCGTATGTGACGGGTCTGGTCTGGCTCCAGAGCTGGGGGCCGCTCTACGCCGTGCTGCACCGGATCAGCATGGGCGAGGCGGCCGAGCGCATGAGCGCGGCCGCCATGATGCCGTCGGGCGATATCGGCATCTCGCTGGTGGCGCAGGCCGGGATCAGGGCGGTGGCGGCGGATGTGGCGGTGATGTCGGGATACCTGTCGATGTCGGTGCCGTTCCTCGCTGCCGCGCTCGCCTACGGGCTGTCAAAGGCGACGGTGCTGGCGACCTCCGTCCTCGCGGTCGGCCAGGATGCGGCCAGCTCGGCCGCGCATGAAGGTACGACCGGCAATCTCTCGCTCTCGAATACCGGCTACGACACGCACCGGTTCGCGACGCTCGAAGGCCTCCAGATCCGTACTTCGGCCCATGTCGATACCGACCGATACACGGGCTATGCGCCGGGGGGCACGGGGATAACCGTCACCGGCGACGGCACGACGGTGGCCGATGCGGGACAGGCCACCAGCAGGATACCCGCCGCCACGGTCCGCCTCTCCGAGGCGGTCGCGACCCGGTACGAGCAGCGCGCCGAGCATGCGAACTCGATGTCGCGGCACTGGTCGGCGGAGGCCGGCATGTCGCGCAACGTCGCCGTCACCGACGCCACCGCGCTGATCGAGCGCTACAGCCACGACGTCTCCACGGGCGAGGCCCATGCCAGGGGCGTGACGGAGAGCGAGAGCGCCCAGGCTCAGGCGCTGGAGTCGCATTACGAGAAGATGGCGGAGACGGCGGGGATCACGAAGGACCAGGCGGCCATCCTCACCGGCGAGGCGCGGCTCGGCGGCGGCTTCGACAAGATCGTGAAGATCGGCGCCGACGGGGCGATCCGCTGGCGCGGCCAGACCATGGAGCGGGACTCCTGGGACCGCATGCGGGAATATGCCGGGAGCCACCAGGTTCTCGATCTCTGGTCGCGCGTCTCCGAGGCCTCGCAGCGCTATTCCACGCAGACCGGCGAGAGCGAGCTCGCCAGCCTGGACGAGAGCCTCTCGGCCAACCTCACCCGCATGCGGTCGTTCCAGGAGCGCGCCTCGCTGGCGCGCCAGGAATCGGAGAGCTGGTCGGAACAGGCGGCGCAGGTGCGCTCGGACGCGCGGGCGGTCGAGCGCGACCTGAGCCAGCCCTTCTTCGCCTGGCTCCAGGAACGGCCGGGCCTGGACGGCAGGCCGATCGGGTTTGCGGGCGCGCTGCGCTTCGTCGAGCCGAAGACGCCGGAGGACGCGGAGCAGCTCCGGGAATATGCCGACGCCTTCGTCGCCGAGCACTATCCCGCGCCCGCCGACCCCGATCCGGCGACGGTCGGCGGAGAGGCGGAATACGGCGCGGCCCGCGACACCCTTTCGGACGCCTATGCCGGCGAGACGGCGGCGGCCTACGGGGGCTGGGGGCAAGCGGTGCGCGACAGCGCACGCGATGCGGGCGCGCCGCGTCCGGGGGATGTGCCGGCCAAGGCGCTGACCGAGCGCGCGGAGACGAAGACCGACCTGATCGTGAAGGGCGCGGCACGCGAGGCTCGGCGGAGCGTGACGAAGGACGAGGCGGCGGAGGGCCGCGCCGGGGTAGAGGCCGAAAGAAACAAGCCCTTCGAGCGGCACGCCACCGAGAACCTGCCCTTCATCGGCGGCTGGCTCGCCGGCAAGCTGTTCGGCACCGCGAGGAACGAGGCGCCGGACGGGGCCGGGGAAGGACGCCGGACGATCCCGACGCCGGACTTCGGAAACCAGTCGCCGTGACGCGGGTCCCGGATCCTGTCCCCGTACCTCGCGGGGTCGGGCGCGTCTCAGCGGAGATGGTCGTCGTCGCGCAGCAGCCGTTCTTCCATGTCGGCGAGATACTGGTAGCGGCCGGTGCGCGACGACCACTCGTCCAGGTCCCCGTCGTCTTCGGGAAAGTCGTAACCCGAAAACGCGGACCAGTCGCCGTGGACGAAGCCGCACCGGAGCGCCAGCGCCAGCGAGGACGGCACGGTCCAGAGGACGGCGACGAGCCAGGCCGCACCGGCGGCGTTCATGTCGAGCCCGAACGCGGCGGCGACAACCGTCCAGAGCGCCGCCACGGCGAAACCGCCGAGCACGAAGGCGCGTTCGCGCCAGGTCGTGCGCGGCCTCGAAGCCGTGCCGGCATTGCCGTTTTGTGTTCCTGTCATGTTCATACCCTCCGATCATACCGTCCGGGCCGCGAAAGGGAATCCCCGGCGCGGCTTCGGTCGGTTCCGGTGAGGATGGCTCCCTCCGGCCCCGCCACCTTCGCCCCTTCCCCCGCCGGCCTCCACCTCCTCGCGGCGCGGCCCGCGAGGCGGCCCGGGGCGCGACAATGATCCGGGGCATCGGCGGCTCGACGCTCAGGGGCGGGCAGACCGTCTTCCACGGCATCCGCATGTGGGGCCAGCTGTTCCAGGCAGCCATGCTGTTCGCCGCCTTCACCACGGTCGCCGTGCCGGCCTGGAACCTGTGGCGCTCGACCTCGGGCGCGGAGTGGTACGCCGCCGGCATGGCGACGCTGGCCGAGAGCAAGCTCGCCCTCGGCTACGACCCGGACTCGGGCCAGGAGATCCGCTTCGCCGACGGCACGGTGCGTTCGCTCCACATCCGCGACATCGCCGCCTCGGTCCCGGCCTTGCAGGCGCGCGAGCGGATCCTGGACGAGCTGCTGGCAAGCGCCTGGCTGGGCCTGAAGTCCGGCGGCGGGCTGATTGCCGTCTTTCTCGCCGTCTTTTGGTATCGCGGCATGCAGCTCGGCCGCCAGAAGCGCATACGGGGCGCCGAGATGGTGAGCGCCGCCGAACTCCGCCGCCGGGTTCAGACGCCCCGCGCGCGGCTGCTGGCGCGGCTTCCGGGCGGCGGGCGGTTCCGCCCCTACGCCATCGCGGGCATCCCCTATCCCGAGCGGACCGAGACCCAGCACACGATCGTCTCGGGCACCACGGGCTCGGGCAAGACGGTGCTGATCTCCGACCTGGTGGCCCAGATCAGGGAGCGGGGCGAGCGCTGCGTCATCTACGACAAGATGGGCTCCTACACCGCGACCTTCTTCGATCCCGCCCGCGACGTGCTGATGAACCCGCTCGATGCGCGCGCGCCGCGCTGGTCGCCCTTCCTGGAGGCCCGGGGTCCCCGGGACTTCGACATGATGGCCGCGGCGCTCATCCCGCAGCAGAAGGACACCGTCGATCCGTTCTGGGTGACGGCGGCCCGCCAGCTCTTCTCCAACGGCGCCGGCGTGTTGCGGCAGAAGGGCGAGACCCGCAACCGGGTGCTGGTCGAGCATCTGCTCAAGACCGATCTGACGGCGCTCGCCCAGGCGATGGAGGGCACGGTCGCGCAGTCCATCGTCGATCCCGACAACCCCAAGACCGCGCTCTCGGTGCGCGCCATGCTGACCGCCAATCTCGCCGCCTTCGAGTTCCTGCCCGACAAAGGGAAACCGTTCTCGATCCGCGAGTGGGTCTCCGACGAGGACCGGCAGGGCTTCCTGTTCCTGACCTCGCGCGGTGACCAGCATGCCAGCCTGCGCGGGCTGATCTCGACCTGGCTGGAGATCGCGGTCAACGCCATGCTGTCGCTCGCGCAGGAACCGGACAGGCGCATCTGGGTGATCCTCGACGAGCTGCCGACGCTGCATCAGGTGCCGTCGTTGCAGCCCGGTCTCGCCGAATCCCGCCAGTTCGGCGGCTGCTTCGTGCTCGGCGTCCAGGTCGCCTCCGCCTTGCGCGACCTCTACGGCAGGAACGGCGCGGAGACCATCTCGGGGCTTTGCGGCACGCGGGTGGTGCTGGCCGCGCCCGACCGGGACACCGCGCAATGGTCGGCCGACAGTCTCGGGCGCAGCGAGGTCGAGGAGGTGACGGAAGGTTATTCCTACGGCGCCAACACCATACGGGATGGCGTGAGCCTGACGCCGCGCCGCGAGCTGCGGGCGCTGGCGCTGCCGTCGGAAATCATGCGGCTTGAGAACCTCTCGGGCTATCTCAAGTTCCCCGGCCCCTTCCCGGTCGCCTCCGTCCGCCTGAAATACGTCGCCCGGCCGAAGGCGGCCGAGCGGTTCGTGCCGCGTGAGGACGGCCCGGACGCGCCGCCACGGCGTGCGGACGGCGCCGAAGTCGCGGCATCGCCGCTAACCGTCGAACCCGGTTGCGGTGACGGCATCGCGATCCCGGCGCTTCCGGGCGGAGCGGACGCGGCCCCGGGAAAGCCGTCGCCCGCGCCGGAAGACGCGCCCGGCCACGGCCTGCTTCAGGGCGAGTTGGACCTGGTTCCTTTGCCGGGAGAGACGGAGGCGGAGGAAATGGACGTCCAGCCGTCATGTAGCGATGCCGGGGCGGATGCAGCCGACAAAGACAAGACGGACAAACCGGCGGTGGCCGTCGAGGACAGCGGCAACCGGGAGCCCGATACCGAAACGGCTGAACGGCCCCCGGAAGCGTCACCGAAGCCCGATGAAACCGCCGTCTCCGCCGACAGGGCCGGCGAGGCGGGGACCGGATCGGAGCCGGGGGACGCCGCCGGCGCCGGCGAGGGCGCCGCGTCGAAGAAGGGCGCCGCACGGCCCGAGTGGTTCTGACCCGTGCTGTCGATCGGCGCGCTCGCCTCGGCCGCGCAGGGCGCGTCCTATTACGAGCGCGACGGCTACTATGCCAAGGACGACCCCGAGCATCGCGACGCCAGCGCCTGGGCCGGCAGGGGCGCGGAAGAACTCGGCCTGACGGGGCCGGTCGATCCCGAGACCTTCCGGGCGGTGCTCGAAGGCAAGGTGCCGGACGGCTCGGGAACGCAGCTCGGCAAGCGGGGCAAGGACGGCGAGATCCTCCACCGCCCCGGCCGCGACCTGACCTTCTCCGCGCCCAAGTCGGTGTCCATCGCCGCGCTGGTCGGCGGCGACGACCGCATCGTCGAGGCCCACGACCGCGCCGTCGCGGCGACGCTCGCCTGGGTCGAGAAGAACGCCGCCCAGACCCGCATGAAGGATCCCGAAACGGGGAACATGACCCGCGTCGGCGGCCAGAAGATCGTCGCCGGGACCTTCCGTCACGACACGTCAAGGAACCTCGATCCGCAGCTCCACACTCATGCCGTGCTGGCCAACATGGTCAAGGGCGGGGACGGCAAGTGGCGCACCATGGTCAATGACGGCCTCTACGCCCGCCAGAAGCTGATCGGCATGCTCTACCGCAACGAGCTTGCGGCCGGTCTCTCGAAGCTCGGCTACGGCATCGAGAAGACCCATGCCGACGGCCGTTTCGAGATCGCCGGCGTGCCGAGAGAGGCGATAGCGGCGTTCTCGACCCGGCGCGCGGAGATCGAGGCGGCGATGGAGGCGCGCGGTCTCGGCGCCTCGGCCGACAATCCGCGCCTGGCCGAGCGGGCGGCGCTGATGACGCGGGCCGCCAAGCGCGAGATCGACCGCCGGGAGCTGCGCGGCGTCTGGCGGCACCAGGCCGCCGATCTCGGCTTCGATGCCCGCGGGCTGGTCGCCGAGGCCGTCGAACGGTCCGCTGTGCCGGAACGCAATGCGGCGGATCGAGCGCGCAACGGTATCGACGGCGCGCCGCAATCGGGGGTCTCGGGCAAGACGCCCGATACGAACGCACAGGCGGAACTGCCGCTCGGTGAGCCGCTTCAGGCACACGAGCGCGACTTGTCACCTGAACCGGAGACGCCGTCGCCCGCGTCGGAGGCGGTCGGCTGGGCGCTGGCGCATCTCTCGGAGCGCCAGGCAGTGTTCCCGCGCGCCGATCTCCATGCCGCCGCGCTCGCCCATGCGCCGGGTGCCATCGCGATGGAAGAAGCCGAGCGCGAGGTCGCGGCGCTGGAGAAGGCGGGAACGCTGCACGCCGTGGACCTGCCCGGCGCGGAGGATTCGCTCGCGACGGAACGCACGGTAGCCGAGGAGCGCGAGACCGTGACGCTGATGCAGGCCGGCGAGGGCCGCGGCCGGGCGCCGATGCGCGGCTGGCAGGTGCAGGGGCATCTCAGCCGGGGACCGCTGACGGCCGGCCAGAAGGACGCGGTGAAGCTGATCCTGTCGGCGAAGGACCGCACGATCGGCGTCCAGGGCTACGCCGGCACGGGGAAGACCGCCATGCTGAACCGGGCGCGCGCGCTCGCGGAGAAGAAGGGCTGGCGCATGACGGGGCTCGCGCCCTCGGCCTCGGCGGCGGAGACGCTGGCCTCCGAGGCCGGCATCCCGACCGAGACCCTCCAGCGCTTCCTCGCCCGCAATGCCGGCGTGGCCGAGGGGAGATTGACCAGGAAGGGCGCCAAGGAGATGCGCGCCGCCTTCGCGAAGACCATCCTGGTGGTCGACGAGGGTTCGCTCGCCTCCACCGTGCAGGCACGGGACCTGCTCAGGATCGCCAACGAGCTCCGCATCCCGCGCGTGGTGCTGGTGGGCGACGCCAAGCAGCTCGATGCCGTCGATGCCGGCAAGCCCTTCGCCCAGCTCCAGGCCGCCGGCATGAAGACCGCCACCATGGACGAGATCATGCGACAGCGCGATCCCGCGCTGAAGGAAGCGGTGGAAGCCAGCCTCAGGGGCGACATTGCCCGCGCCTTCGAGAAGCTCGGGGACAATGTCGCCGAGGTGAAGCCCGACAACATCGCCGGCGCGGTCGCCGCACGATGGCTCCGGCTCTCGAACGAGAACCGCGAAAACACCGGGGTGATGGCGCCCTCGCACGAGCTCCGCCAGCAGATCAACGGCCATATCCGCGAGCGGCTCGCGCGCGAGGGCCGCCTCCACGGACCGACGATGGAGTCCGAACGGCTGGTCTCGAAGGGCTACACCAATGCGGAGAAGGCGCTTGCCGCCAACTACGGCCCCGGCGATGTGGTCGCGTTCCACCGCCCCTACAAGCGGATCGGGGTCGAGAAGGGCGACGAGCGCAGGGTGGTCGGCGTCGATCATCGCAGCCGCGAAGTGCTGCTCGACGACGGCAGGGGCGGCAGCGTCGCCTGGAAGCCGCGCGAGATCGGCGGGCGCCGGGGCGGCAGCGAAGTCTACAAGGTGGAGGAGATCGAACTCCGGGCCGGTGACCGCATTCGCTGGACCCGCAACGATGCCGGCCTCGGCCTCGTCAACAGCCGCACGGCGCAAGTGCTGAAGGTCGCGAACAGCCGGGTGACGTTCCGGCTGGAGGACGGCAAGACGCTGGAACTCGGCAAGAACGATCCTCAGCTGCGCCATCTCGATCATGCCTGGGCCTCGACCGTGCACGCCTTCCAGGGCCGCACGGTGGACAGGGTGATCGCCGCCATGGAGGCCAGGCACAAGCATCTCACCACGCAGAAGAGCTTCTATGTCGAGATATCCCGCGCCCGCGACCGGGCCGAACTGGTCACCGACGACGCGAAGGCGCTGCGCGAACAGCTGGAAGCTGTCACCGGCGAGCGCATCGCGGCGCTCGAAGCCATCGGCGAGACGGCGCGCCAGGAACCCGGCAAGGCCGCGGACGGCACCCCCACGGACGGGCGGTCGCGCGAACGGGAACCGGAAAAGGCAGCCGGCAAGGAGCGGGATCGCCCCGCGAAGGCCGCGAAGGACCGGGCAAAGGCCGCGCCGGACGGCCTGTCGCGCCCGGAACGCGGCGCCGGCGAGGGCATCGGCAAGGTCCGGCAGCCCACAAAATCCCCCGCCAAGACGCCCGAACCGCCGTCGCGCGGACACGACCGGGGGGACATGGACCTCGGAATGTGACGCAAGGGGCGCGCATGTCGGGGGCCGCGACGAGGAAACGCATGAAGGAGACCGGGTGAAATGGACAACGAAACCCGTGAAGCCGAAGCGATCGGGGCCGGGAAGGCGGAAAAACGCAGGCCCCGCTCGATCCGCTTTCACGATGCCGAGTGGGAGCGCATAGAAGCCTGCGCGGAAAAGCACAGCCTGGCGGCGGCGGAGTTCGTCCGTTTCGCCGCTTTGTCTGCCGTCGAGGCCGGCCCCGATACCGCCGCGCGGCTGGCGCCGCTGATCGAGACGACCTTCCGCGCGGCGCACATCATGGTCACGAAAATGCGCACCGACATGCTCGACGAGGACCGCGGGGACGAGCTCGACGAGCTCGTTGCCGGCGCCCGGGCGCAGCAGGACAGGCTGCTGGGACGGGAACCCGCCGAACCGGACGGCCGGAATTGACCCCGCGGCGGCGGGAATGATACGGTTTTGCCATGAAAATGACCGTGGAATTCGACGACGGCCTCGCGCGTGAGGCCGAGGCCTGCGCCGCCGAGAGGGGCGAGACCCTCGGCGATCTGATTGGGCGCGTCCTGGCGGACTATGTGAAGGGCGCGCGTGAGGCGCCGCGGTCCCTGGACCTGCTGACCAGGGGCGGGCGTCCGCTGCCCGGCGTCGATATCGACAACCGCGCCGCGCTCTACGATCTCATGGACGCACGCGATTGATCGCGGTCGACACGAACGTCCTCATCCACGCCCACCGCAAGGAATCGCCCAAACATCGCGCCGCGCTGGAGCGCCTGGAGGCGCTTGCCGGCTCCGGGGAGGCGTGGGGCATTCCGGTGTTCTGCCTCGGCGAGTTCCTCCGTCTGGTCACGCACCGGCGGCTGTTCGATCCGCCGCACAGCGCGGCGGAGGCCTGCGAGGCCCTGGCGCGGCTGCTGTCGGCGGACAATGTCTCGGTTCTCATGCCCGGTCCCGGCTATCCGGAACGGCTGCGTGAAGCGGTTGTCGAAGCGGGCGCCACCGGCAACCTCGCCTTCGACGCCCAGATCGCGGCACTGTGCCGGGACCGCGGGGTGTCCGTGCTGCTGACCGAGGACCGGGATTTCGAGCGCTTCGGCGGTCTCGACATCGAGCGGCTGGCGGCGCGATGACCGCTGGAGGACGGTAGAGACCTTCCGCCGTCCGACACCGGCATGCTCCCCGCGAGCGCGAAATCCTGCATCGGCAGGCGTATGCTCCCCCGGATTCCCGTGTATGCTCCACTGCAAATCGCCGTATGCTCTCATCAATCCGATGTATGCTCTGGAGCAGGCCGCTCGGAAAAAGCATGCGAATTCAAGGCGATAGGCCCGTATGCTCCAGAGCATACATGCCGTGTTCTGGAGCATACACTCCGTCAAACAAGAACATGGCGTCCGAAGGCGCTCGAAGTCCCCACAAGTCGTTGAAAAGGCAGGGTCTGCGCGCGCCTGCGCCATGGGCACCATCGGTGCGTGGGGTGTGAGACCCAAGGCCGGCCCAGGCCGGTCAAGGGCCAATTGCTGCTGCATTTTCCAAGGGGGAATCGACGCCGGGGAACCCGGCGGAGGGGAGCCTCCGCGGCGTTTGAGCGGCGGGGTTCGGCGCGGTGGCCGATGCATTCATGCGCAGCATGATGCGAGGCCGCGCGGTACGAAGTGCGCGCGGTCGTGCCGAACGAAGTGCAAGCGCGCTCCGAAGGAGCGGCGGCACGAGTGACGGCGCCAGTGCGGCGGGCAGTGCGCCGGGATCGGCGCAGAAGCCGGAGCAGCCATGCGAAGCATGGTGCGAAGGCGGATGACGCGATGGCCGAACGGCAGGTCGGCGGAGCCGACGGCGGGAGCGCGCAGCGCGATGCCGGAGGCGAGCGCGACGGTGCGCGCGACAGCGGGCGCACCGGCGAACGGCGAAGCCGGAGCATGCCGAGCGGAGCGAGGCGGCGAGCGCGTCGCGAAGCGCGCGCGAGGATGGCGGTGGCCGCGGCTCCGGTGTGCGCACGCGGAAACGGGCCGTGCCGCCGCCGGAGCGACGACACGGCCCGCGAGGGGTTTCGGTCTACGCGGCGCAGCGGACGACCGGGATGCCGAGCTGGCGCGCCTTGTCGACGAGGTTCTCGGTGATGCCGCTGCCGGGGAAGGCGATGACGCCCTTCGGCAGGAGGTTCAGCAGTTCGTCGTTGCGGCGGAACGGAGCGGCGCGGCCATGGCGGTCCCAGTCGGGCTTGCAGACGATCTGGTGGACGCCGTTCTTCTCGGCCCACTGCGCCGCGATCCGCTCGACGCCGGGGCCGCCGCCGTGCACGAGCACCATGTCGGCATACTTGGCGCGGACCTTGTCGAGGCGGTCGAACACCGCGCCGGGGTCGGTCACGTCCTTGCCGCCGGCGATGGCGACCAGCGTTCCCTGCGGCAGGTGCGCCATGGTCTTGCGATCCTTCTTGGCGCGCATGTAGTCGCGGGCGTCGATGGCGGCGCTGGTGAGCGTGCCGGTCTGCGAGACGTGGCTGCCGCGCCGGGGCCGCCAGGTGCGGCCGGTGGCGTCGCGGTAGCTCTCGGCGGCTGCGTCGCGCAGGGTCTCGAAGGCGTCGCGGCGGGCGGTGAGGTTCTGCGCGCGGTCGGTCTTCAGCTCCAGCTCGAACGACTTGATCTCGGTGCCGTCCTGCTCGCGCTGGAGGTCGCGCAGTTCGGGCATGAGCCTGTCGGCGGCGCGGTCGAGGCGCTGGGTCTGGGCGTCGAGCATGTTGACGAACCCCCACAGCAGGCTCTCGCGCTCGTCGGCGATCTGCAACCCGTCGGGCGCGACGGCGTCGGCGAGGAGCCCGAAGGCTTCCTGCATGGCGCAGATCGCCTCGTCGGCGTCCCAGACGTCCCGGGTGTCGAACTCGTCCCGCTCAGGCGTCGCGCCGTAGAGGGCTGCCTGCTCGCAGACGGTCGCGGTGACGGACTGTCCGCCGGTCTCCATGGTGTCGATATCGAAGGTCATGTCGATCTCCTTTGCGATCGGTTTCACGTCCGGGGCCGATCCCCGTTGTGATGTCCAGTTGGGGCACGCGCGCACAGGGCGAGCACCTGGCCTTAGAAGCTCTTGGGCGGAGCTGGTGCGGAAAGTTGCCGATCTTGGTGCGGAAGATCGCGCCAGCGATCTTCACGGTCGGCAACTTTCACGGTCCGCCCTTAGAGCTTCTTGGGCCAGGCCGGAGCGGAGCGGAGGACCCCGAAGGGGTTGCTGGCCCGAGCACGTGTGACACGATTGGACAGCACAGCGGGGTGGCGTAATTCTCTCCACCTGCACGGACCCCATCGGCGCTGCCGGCTGCACGATGTCCGAAACGATCCCCGGACCTGCCGGCCCCGCATTGGCAAGCGGAGCGCGCAGCCCGCGCCAGCGGGCGGAGGCGCGAGGGATAGGAGCGGTTATCGCAGGGAGCGCCAGCGACCGGAGATTTGAGCGGATAGCCCGGTCGCGAAGCGACGCGCCCGAACACTTCCGGGCAATCCGTCGTTGCGGTCTCTTGTGCACACCACATCGCGGCCGACCCACCATCACGCCGCGTCCCGGACAGGCCTGAGATGATCGAAGTCGTCCGAGTTGGCGACGATGCTGCGCTGGGCCCCGGTGATATCGAAGATGAAGACGAGCGCATCACCGGACTCGGCGACAGCGTCGTAGAAGGCGGTCCAGGCGTCGTCCTTCTCCTTGTGGTCGGAGAGGACCTCAATGGGGAAATCCACATCGTCGATGGCGTTGACGAAGGTCCGGTCGGCGGTGGCGACGCGGTAGCGCGGCGGGATGGCGGGATCGCTCTGCCAGAGGATGGCGCCGGTGTCGCGATCGAGGACGAGGGTCTTCAGATCGGGATCGGCGGCGATGCGCCGTTTGGCCTCGGCCCATGCGGCGGCGCGGTCGTCGATGCGGGCGGGCTCGTCGACAAGATCGATCCAGTCCTCGTCGACGGTGCGGATGACGTAGCGGATGGCCATGACCTTCTCCCTCTCTCCTCCGGTCGGCTTGCCCGACCCTCCGCTTTTCTCCTCCTCCACCGGCGCGCGCGCCTGTCCCGCCGGCTCGGAGGCCGGGCGGAACCGGCCTCACGCGCGCGTCCGTTCGGCGAGGGCGCCGGCGGCCCAGGCCGCGGCGCGGGCCAGCACATGGCCGTGGCAGGGGAGCGGCGCGCACCAGCAGGCGAGGCGGCGGCCGTGCAGCGCGGCCAGCGCCTCCAGTTCGACCTCGCCGGCGCGGATGCGCCGCCAGAGATCGGCGCGGTAGCGCGCGATCGCCTGGGCGCGGTCCAGGCCGGGGCCGATCCGGAACGGATTGCCCCAGGCCGTGCGGCGGTCGATCAGCACGGCGGCGTCCTGCACCGGCGTGCGGGCGAGCGTCGCGCGCAGCGCGGGCTCGTGCTTCAGATTGACGACAGTGCTCACGATCTCCCTCCCATCCCGAAACTGGCCTGCCCGACCCCCGCGCTCGTCTCTTCTCCACCGGATCGGTCCGCGCGGCGGAACAGCGGCGCAAGGTGGGCGCGCAGCGCCGCCGCGCCGAAATCGACCAGGTCGTCGTTGAAGTCGTTGCCGGCGGGCACGATCAACGTGGCGGCGACGCCCGCCCGCGCGGAGCGCCGGGCGAGGCGTTCCGCCGCGAGCGCGCCGTCCTCGTCGTTGTCGCGGGCGATCACGAGGCGCGCGAGGCCGGGCGGAGGCGCGAACGCGCCGAGACTGCCGGCCGACAGCGCCGCCGCCGCGCGGATTTCCGGCACGGCGGTAATGAGCGAGAGCACGGTCTCGATGCCCTCGCCGACGACGAGCGCAGCGTCGTCGTCGGGCGAGACGGCGCCGAACCGCACCGCGAGGCCGTAGACGCGGCCGAGCGCCTTGCGAGGATCGGCGACGGCCGCCTTGGCGGGCCGGCGCGGATCGAGCCAGGTGCGCTGCACGCCCGTGACCGTGCCGTCGCCGCCGGTGACGGCGGCGACCAGCGCCGGCAACCGGCGCACGGAGGAGCCTTCGCGATAGCGAAGCTCGGGATGGAAACGCAATGCTGCGAAGCGGCAGCGCGCGAGCCCGCGGGCGTGCAGATAGCGCTCGGCATGGCTGGCGTCGACGGGCCGGCAACGCCGCCATAGGCGGCGCGCCGCCTCGGTGGCGTCATACGGCTCGTCGGAGGCGGGAGCCGTCATGCGGTCGCTCGCCGCCGGTGACGCCGGCAGCGCGAGGAACGCGCGCGCTTCGGCGAGCGCAGCGCGCAGCGACGGCGCGTGCGAACGGTGGCGGATGAGATCGAGCAGGTCGCCGTGCTCGCCGGTCGCCGCGTCTGTGAACTTGCCGGGCGTGCCGGGTCCGCGCAGGCGGACGAAGAGCGAGCGCCCGCGGGCGCCGTCGAGGTCGCCCGCGACCCAGTAACGGCCCTGGCGGCGGCCGTTGGGCAGGTAGTGCCGGCAGACCTCCTCGGCGCGCGCCGCGAGCGCCGCGGCGATGGCGGCGGCGGGAGACGGATCGTGCTGCATGCGGGACCTCCTTCAAGCCATGTGGGACGCCCGATACAGGCCGGCCTCCGCCTCCGGCCGGCGCGAAGCGAGGATCAGCGGCCCGAACGGACCGCGCTCCGGATCGCCAGCATGAAAAAGGGGGCCGACGCGAAGCGCCGACCCCCGAGGGAGGAAGGAAACGGGACGCAGATCAGAAGGGGATCCGATCATCGTCAAAATCGGCGGGCTCCGAGGCCTGGGCGGCGCCGGTGTCGCCCGCCATGTCCGGGTCGGGCTGGGGCCGGGCACCGTTGCCGTTCGGCTTGTCCAGAAACTGGACGCGTCCGCCCGGCACCAGCAGGATCTCGGTCGAGAAGCGGTCCGACTCCTCTCCCGGCTTCTTCCAGCGCCGGGTCTGGAGCTTGCCCGCGACGTAGACCAGCCGGCCCTTCACCGCGTGCTTGACCAGCATGTCGATCAGCCCGTCCTGGAAGGTCACGATGCGGTGCCACTCGGTGCGGTCCTGCCGCTCGCCGGTCTTGGCGTCGATGTACGACTCGTCGGTCGCGATGCTGAGATTGGCGACGCGGCCGCCGTTCTGCAGGTGGTTGACGACGACGTCGCCGCCGAGACGGCCGATCAGTTCGGCGCGGTTCAATCCGAAAGCCATGGGGACTCTCCTTCATGGGTCCTGGTTGATGACGATGGGTTGCGAACGGGGGATGCCGGGTCGATCCCTCTCCCCGGCCCCCTTCCGTTCAATCTCTTCACGCCCTCCTCCACCTCCGGGCAGCCGACCCGCAGGCCGGAGCCGGGTAGAGGTCCGCGAGATGCCGCTCGGGAAACGCGACCTCGCGGTCCGCGCAGCGCAGCGCCCGGTCTTCGGCGATGACCTCGCGGACGGAGGCGGGATGGATGCCGATCGCGGCGAGCATGTCGCCGGCGAGCGGGGCCTCGACATCGAAGCCGGAATCGAAGGATGAGAGGACCATGGCGCAAACTCCCTGTGCCGGTGCCCTGCCCGGCAACGGCGCGGGGGACCCACTCCCTCCGGCCTGCCGGACACTCGCCCGACAGGCGCTCCTCTTCACCTCTACGACCCCGAAACTGTGCGGCGGATCGCGGCCAGCCGCTCGCAGACCGCCCGCGGCGCCATGGACCCCAGATTCAACACCGGGATGCCGCGAGCCTCGGCGATGCGGATGCCCATGCCGGTGCCGCCCACCGCCTCGCCGCGTTCGCTCCACGCAACGACCGCATCGACCGGCCGGTCCCGCCGCTCCCCCAGCAGGATCGCGACGTTCCGCGCATGCAGCTTGCGCACGGCCGGCGAACAGCGCTCCCACGCCGGATGCAGGGGTGCTGCGATCGCCATGCAGGCTTCCAGATCAGCCGCCGACAGCACCCGGCAGTCCGGTCCGCCATGCCCGTTGTAGCCGCGCCACGGAAGCCAGACCGTCCGCTGGTCCGCCGGCGCTCCCGCCGCGAACGCGCTGTCCGCCCCGTCCGCGCCGCCCGAGGACAGATGCCAGCCGGTCCGCGCCAGCCAGCCCGCCATCACGGTCATGTCCGCCAGCACTCCCGCCGGTGTCGCCCGCGCCCCGATCCCCGCATAGGTCAATGTCGCCATGTCCCGTCCTCCCGGTTACGATCCCCGCCGCTCCCTCTTCTTCAGCGGCTTCGCCCTCCACCGGCTTCTCTCCACCTCCCGCACGGACGGACCGGCTTGCATGGCGACGGTTTCCGGGGCATCGGTTGCGGCATGGACGGACGGGCATGGATCGCGCGGCACGGGTTCTGGCTTCTCGCGCTGCTCTGGCTGCCGGCCGGGGTGGTGGCGCAGGCGGCGCTGCGCTTCGGGCCGTCCGCCGGCGCGTTCGCGGATTCGGGGGAGGCGATGGCGGCCCTCGGGTCGCTCGCCGTGACCGTCCCCTGCGGCCTGCCGCTGGCGCTGGGCTGCCGCCGCCTCTGGCGTCTCGGCTACCGGCGCGGGGCCTGGGTGGCGGGCATCGGGCTCGGCGTGCTGACGATTCCGGCGACGGTGTTCGCCGGCGTGCTCGGGCCGGTGGCGATCGCAGCCTGGGCTGCGCTGCTCAGCGTGCCGGTGTGGCTCGGCTGGCTATGGCTCGCGCGGCACGGCTGACCGCCGACGGCGATGGGCCGGCAGCGGAGCCTCGGCGTGGCATGCGAGGCCCAGCCGGCTGCCGGACGGCGAGGAGCCGGCTACGCAGTAGAGGGACAGGCGAAACGGCCGCTGCCTTCAGCGAAACGGCCCCCGCCTTTGGCGAGACGGCGACGGGCCGGCGGCGCAGCAGGCTGACGGACCGGATAGGTGCGGCCCGTATCAGCCGAACATCAGCGAGGCGTTCCGGTGCTCGATGGGATCGGAGACCACGAGGCCGCCGCGGTGCCGGTCGGAGGCGGGGTCGAGATACCGGTACTGGATGGCCTTCAACCGGTCGCCGTAACGATGCCGAAGTCTCTCGGCGGCTGGCTGGACATGGATGTTGTCGACATGGCCCGAGCAGTAGGCATGGCAGGCGATGGGATAGAGCAGGGCGGAACAGACGAGGTCGCAGACCTGGAGACCGGCATGATTGTCGCTGTGGCCGAAGGTCGGCAATTCGACGATGCGCGGATAGCGCCGCGCCGTCGCGCCGAACTTCTGCGTGAAGATCGAGTGGGAGACGCGGACGTTCTTGAACTTGTTCCGGCTGTCGGCGATGCAGGCGCCGATGTCGCCGGCTTGGGCGAGGTGGTGGTCGAAATAGCTGCATATGCCCTGGATCGACGAGGTGTAGACCGAGGTGGCGTCGAACGCCGCGCCGGGCGCCTTGACCCAGATGCGGGCGACGAGCCGGATCTCGTAACGCTGCAACAGGCCCATGATGCGATCGAGAAAGCCGTAGGCATGCTGGCGCTGGCGCGCGTTGCCCCGTGTCGCGTTCCTGCGGATTTCGGCGCCCTTGATTTCGGGCAGGATGCGGTCCGGCGGCCTGGGCGACGGATAGGGCAGGTTCGGGAAATACCGGTGCTTCAGGGCAAGGAAGTCGGCCGTGAAGCTCGCGAGGTCGGCGGCGTCGACGAATAGCCCGCCGATGACCAGGACGGGTTGATCGTTGGGTTGCGGCGGATCGGCCAGTGCCCCGAGGTCCCCCGCCTCGTCGATGAAGCAGATTTTCATCCCGGCCCGAAAAATGGCTATGGCCACCATGGTGGTGGCCATAGGGTCTGCCGCCCGCAACGGGGTCGGCAATTCAGAAGTTCTGGGGACATCGTATGGAGGACCTACGCGGGAATGTCAATCCTGCGCAGTCGCTCGCGTTGGTCCGTGGGCTTTCTGGCGCCCCTGGGGGCACACGCGCGACCACGGACGAGGACGGGCCGGCTGCGCAGCAGGAACGGCCGGCAAGGACGCGGTTCCGCCGGGGCCGGCTACCTCGCTGGATCGAGCCGCGGGCGCAGCATCTTCGGGCCGCAGGCCAGCACGAAGAGTGCAAAGGACGCGACCCAGGCGGCGGCGGACGCATGCAGCGCGATGCTTCGCGGCACTGCCGGGGCGAACATGGAGACGGCGAGCAGCGCGAAGCTACTTCTCGCTCTTCGGCGCAGGTTCTGTGCGTTGTTGGATCGATGGCAGATCCGACCAAGAAATCTTCGGGAGATCGGCGTCGGGCATGCGTTCCCTTTGTGCAACCCGGCGGATGATCGCCTTCAGCACCCGCTCCAGAAAATGACGTTCCGGCGAGCTGAATTCCGTGGCGACGCCGTCCGCCTTTCTCGCGTCTGCCCCGCCCCTGTGCGCCGACAACTCACCGATCTTGTCCAGAATCCGCTCATCGACATTGTACAGTTTGGCGGCGGCAGGCCGCTTCCTCTTCCGTTTTCCTGTAGAGGCCTCAAGGACGGTCAGGCAGAAATTCGCCATGCTGGCCAGCGGCTCGCGGCCGCCGCGATAACCCAGATAGCGCTGATGCATCGTTCTGGCGTCCGGATTGAGAGCGACGTCGGACGGCGGCTGGGGATAAGCAGGAGGTCGAGTCAGCACGCTCACTGCGAGGGAGGCAGACGGGGCGGGGATGTACGCCGCAATGCTCATCCGCCCGGGCGTCGGCTTTCGATCGACGATTTCCGGCTTCTCGAACGCCAATCGGAATGAATCGGAACTGCCGTATTCCAGGGTGGCGTCGAACTCCCACTCGCGGATGTATTCCGCGACGGCTTCCCTCGCCTGCTCCTCCGTCGCGTGATGCTCCTTGAGCTCGAACCTGACCTTCCCGTCCTCGACCGTCAGACGGAAGCCCGGTTCCTCCCGGTCGAGGGGCTCTGCATGGCTGTAGTCGATCGTATCGCCATGATCGATGCGGTAATTCAGAGCTACCACATGGGGGTCGTTCATCGTCAGCCTCGGCGTTCGGCGGGAATGTCAGGGCATCCGCCCGACCGCCCCATTCTTCCTGCCCTGCGTCTCACCGTTTTCGGTGATTCCAGTGTTGTGCGCGTCTCCTCATACATCATGAACAAGCGCTCAACGCTGTCGCGCTGGGAAATTGGCGCGTTGTCGCTCAATGCCAGGCGCCGCCGTCGGGATCGTCGTCCTCGGCGCGCATCGAGGCGGCCGCCATGGCGGTCCAGGCCTCGCGGTCGTAGCCGAGCCTCCGGTTCAGCTTGTCGCAGATCGACTGGGCATCTTCGAGCGTGAGCGCAATCAGCGCGGTCGGAACATGGCCGGCCAGGCCTTCGATGACGATCCGGATCTGCTGCACGTCGGTCTCGACGTCGTAGGCGGGCACGAAGCAGAAGTTGGGGCAGTCAGGCAGGGTCTGCGCGGTCATGGCGGCGTTCTCCTTGATCGGGAAGGCGGGTCCGGCGCGTCGGGACTGTCTATCCCGCACGCGCCGGCGACGGAAGCACCGGGCCCGTCGATGCCGACGGGCCGGCGGCATGTGCAGTGCGTCTTGCAACCCGCGGCGGTCGCGCCGGCGGCACGGGCATGGCTCAGGTGGCGAGGGGCCAGCGGTCGAGGAGCCGTTCGAGTACCTCGGCCTTCGGCGCGAAGATGCGGGCGCGGAACGAGACGATCTCGACGGTGCAGCCCATGCGCTTCAGCACGGGCATGTCGGTATCGGCCGGCCCCTCGATCTCGATCCGGTCGGCGCCCATGAGACGCCTGCGTGCGAGCCGCCATCCGTTGGCGAGCGCGAGCGCGTTGCCGCGCCCCATGACGGCCGCGAATGCTTCCACTCCGGTCATGGCGGGGCCGCCGTCGAGGCCGAAACTCTGGCGGACGGCCCGCACCTGTTCGGCGTCGAGCACGCGCCCGATGAGGGCGATACCGTCATCCGACGTGAGGCGCCGGACCCGCATGTTCTCCTCCGGCAGGCGGTCCCAGACCGGCAGCAGGAGGCCGGTGGCGAGCCAGAAGCGCGAGTCCCGGTGCGACGGCAGGCCGGCGATCTCGGCGTCCCAGACCCGCCGCCACGCGGCCTCGCCGGCGGGGCGCCAGTTGGAGGCGTCGAGCTCGGCACTCGCCATGGTCTCGGCGGTCGCGGGACGGATCAGCCGGACCCGTTCCCGCACCCCGCCGTCGTCGAGCATGCGCGATGCCGCCGGCAGGATGACCGCGGCGCGCTTGGAGCGGGCGTTGACCGCGAGGCGCGGCCTTCCGTCCGGACCGGGGTCGCGTTCCCCGATCTCCAGCGCCGATTCCGCCGTGAGCGGCACCAGCCTGTCGCGGCGAACGATCTCGACCAGCTCAGTGGCGGCCCCGGTGCCGGGATGCTCGTAGAGCGTCTCCCGGCCGGCGACGACGAGCGAGTCGGCGGTGACGGTCTCGACGCCGACCTCGTAGCTGCCGGCCTCGATCGCCTGCTCGATGTTGGACGCGATGCGGCTCTCCAGCTCGGCGAAGAGCTGGTTCTGCTCGGCGATGGGGAGCGCCAGCAGCCGGTTGAGGAACTTCGGCATCGGCGGCAGGTCGTCCTTCAGCCCGCCCTCGTGGACGATCTTGAGGCCGGTCGACTTCTGGAAGCGTTCCACGTTCCAGCCCTCGATGCTGCCGCGCCAGAGCGCGCCGTAGAACTGGCGCAGCGCGGCCTTCGCATAGGCGCTCTCCAGGTTGTCGCTCTCGCGGAACAATGCCGCGTCGCTGCCGCCCATGGCGGTCTGCGAATCCCGCTGGCCACGCGTGATGGCGCCAAGACTGTCGAGCCGTCTGGCGATGGTGGCGATGAACCGCCGCTCGCCCTTCACGTCGGTGGTGATGGGCCGGAACAGCGGAGCGCTGGCCTGATGCGTGCGGTGGGTCCTGCCGAGCCCCTGGATCGCCTGGTCGGCGCGCCAGCCGGGCTCCAACAGATAGTGGATGCGCCGCTCGGTGTTCTTGCAGCTGAGATCTGCGTGGTAGCTCCTGCCCGTGCCGCCCGCCATCGAGAACACGAGGATGCGCTTCTCCCCGTCCATGAAGGCGGCGGTCTCGGCGAGGTTGGCGGAGCCGGGCCGCGAGCGCAGCGCCAGCCGCTCGCCCTTCGCGTCCGTGATCCTGAGCACCCGGCGTGACCGCCCGGTGATCTCCGCGACCGCCTCGTGCCCGAAATGCTGCACGATCTGGTCGAGCGCGGTGGGCACCGGCGGCAATGCGGCGAGCTTCTCGATCAGCGCGTCGCGCCGGTCCTCGGCCTCCTTGCAGATCACCGGGTTGCCGTCGCCATCCCTCGCGGGCCGGCTGAGCAGGTTGCCGCCGTCGTCGGTGAACGGCTCCTGGAGCTGCACCGGGAAGGCGTGCATCAGATAGGACAGGATCGCGTCGCGCGGGGTGAGGTCGATGTTGAGATCGTCCCACTCCGAGGCCGGGACGTCGGCGATGCGGCGTTCCATCAGCGCCTCGCCGGTGGAGACCAGCTGGACGACCGCCGACCGCCCCGCCGCGAGGTCGTCGTCGATCGCGCGGATGGTCGAGGGGCACTTCATGCCGGTCAGGAGGTGGCCGAAGAAGCGCTGCTTGGTGCCCTCGAAGGCCGAGAGCGCGGCGGCCTTGGCGTTCCTGTTCAGCGTGTCCTCGCCCTGGACGATGCCGGTGGCTTTCAGAGCCTCCTCGATATTGGCGTGGATCACCTTGAAAGCGCCGGCATAGGCGTCGTAGATGCGCCGCTGCTCGGGCGTCAGCGGGTGTTCCAGGATGTCGACCTCGATCCCGTCATAGGCCAATGCCCGCGCCTGGTAGAGGCCGAGCGCCTTGAGGTCGCGGGCGACCACCTCCATCGCGGCGACTCCGCCGGCTTCCATGGCGGAGACGAACTCGGTCCGCTTCTCGAACGGGGTCTCGCCGGCGGCCCACAATCCGAGGCGTCCGGCATAGGCCAATCCCGGCACTGTGGTCGCCCCGGTCGCGGAGACATAGGCGATGCGCGCATCCGGCAACGCGTTCTGCAACCGCAGCCCGGCGCGCCCTTGCTGGGAGGGCCTGGTCTCGCCGCGCTCGGACTTGGACCCTGCCGCATTGGCCATTGCGTGCGCCTCGTCGAAGACGATCACCCCGTCGAAGCCGTGGCGGTCCTCCTCGTCCAATGAGCCCGCGAGCCATTCGACGATCTGATCGAGCCGCGAGGGCTTCCCCTGGCGGGACGGCGAGCGCAGCGTGGCGTAGGTCGCGAACAGGATGCCGGCGTCGAGCGGGATCTCCATCCCCTGCCGAAAATTGCCGAGGGGGATCACATCGCTCTCCAGCCCGCCCAGTGCCGACCAGTCGCGGCGCGCGTCCTCAAGCAGCTTGTCGGACTGGGAGAGCCAGAGGGCGCGTTTCCGTCCGCGCAGGCGGTTGTCGAGGATGATGGCGGCGACCTGTCTGCCCTTGCCGCAGCCGGTGCCGTCGCCGAGCATCCAGCCCCGGCGGAAGCAAACCGGCTCCGACAGGGTTTCGCCTTCCTGGGTGACCAGTGAGGTATCCACTTCCTCCCCGGATCGGGTCCGGGGCAGGCTCTCGTTCCCGTCATCGTCGAGCTTGCGGCGGTGGACGGTCTCCCACTGGGAGCCGATTCGGTATTCCGCCGCCAGGTGCCGGGCATGGGCCTCGCCCGCCAGGACGACGCTCTCGAGCTGGGCGTCGGACAAGAGGCCGTCGGTGACGATGCGCTCCGGCAGCATCGGCCGATACACCGGCGCCGGGTGCGGGACGGCGGCCATGGCGGCGGACTGGACCAGCGGCGTCGGATGCTCGACCGCGCCCGGCACCCGCACGGCGCCAGGCCGCCACGGCGCGTAGGGGCCGGTGTCGGTGGCAGGGGAATCGCCATCGGCGGCGGGCTCCACCGCGCCGGACTCGACCGCGAGCTCGGAAACCGGCCCCCAGTCATGGGATCGCCGCGTCTCGGGCGTGGATACGGGCTTCGGACCCCGGCGCGTTGCAGGCTTCGGCGCCACCGGCTTGCCGAACAGGTCGCGGGCGGGACCGGCCCGGACCGGGATCGGAGCGATCGGCTGGCGCTGCGGCACCTGCGCGATGACGGCATCGAGCAGTTCGACGGCGTCGGCGGCGCGGGCGGTCCCGTCCAGCTTGACGGCGGGTCCTTCGCCGCGCTCCAGCACGGTGAGGCGGGTGTCGAAGCCGGTGCCCCGCCGCGCATAGGCGCGCCCGTCGATCGCCATGGTGAAGACGCAGCGCGCCGGGGGATCGAGACGGCCGACGGCGTCGCCCAGCACGCAATGGGCCGACGTGATCGTCACCAGCCGGCCGCC
Organism: Alphaproteobacteria bacterium; assembly: GCA_965243325.1. Classification (GTDB taxonomy): domain Bacteria; phylum Pseudomonadota; class Alphaproteobacteria; order UBA7887; family UBA7887; genus JANQOH01. The sequence goes on from CBDEUQ010000002.1 coordinate 46,503, forward strand.
GGGCGGCAGCATCGAGGCGGCGGAGCGGACATGGCGCAGGTCTGCGTCGTGGCGGCTGCGGTCGACGCCCGGCGTCGCCGAGAAGGGCGGGTTCATCAACACCACGGTCGGGCGGACGTCGCGCAGCCGGTCGGCGATGGCCTCGGCATTGAAGGCGGTGACCGCGGCCTGCGGAAACAGCCGGGTCAGGAGTCGCGCCCGCGTCTGGGCGTATTCGTTGAGATGCAGCGCGCCCGATACCCGGTCGCCCAGCGCGCATTCCGCCATCACCGCCAACATGCCGGTGCCGGCCGAGGGCTCCAGCACGACGTCGCCCGGGCGGATGGCGGCGGCCTGGAGCGCGGCATAGGCGAGCGGCAGCGGGGTCGAGAACTGCTGGAGCCGGACCTGCTCCTCCGACCGCCTGGTGTGGGAGGGTTCCAGCGCCGCGACCGCTTCCAGCATCGCCAGCATGCGGCGCGGCCCGTCGGCTCCGGCGCCGCAGGTCCGGCGCATGCCCCGGCCGTAGCGTTGGAGGAACAGCACGCAGGCGGCTTCGGCGGCCTCATAGGCGTCCTTCCAGACCCAACCGCCCTCGGCATCGGAGGCGCCGAAGGCCTCGGTCATGGTGTCCCGCAGCGTCGCGGCGTCGAGCGGGCGTCCGGACTCCAGCACCGGCAGCAGGGTTCGGGCCGCTGCGAAGAGGGCGTCTCCGGGCGAAGGACGGGCCGGCATCGAGGGCGGATCGGTGGCGGCGGAAGGAACGGGCGGACGCGCGAGGGCGTCCGGCGCCGGATGGGCGTCGAGCATGGCAGGCTCCGTGCTGGAGGGACCGGGCCGCCGGATCGGAGTCCGGGGCAGGCCGGCGGTGCGAAGCGGGACTCGCGCCCCGCCCCGCCGGACCGCCCCCGGGCGGCTGACCGGACTCCCGCCGGCGCAGCGCGCGCCGGTGAAGCCCGGCGCGAGGGCGCCCGGACCGGAAGGCTCAGGAAATCGGAGAGGTGCTCACGCGGAGCGGATCAGCCGAAGCGTTTGCCCTCGGCCGTGAAGCTGTACTGATTCACGGCAAGTGCCTCGTCGACGGTTTCGTCGGAGGTCTGGTGGTCGTACTCGCGCTCAAGCTGGCGGTAGAGCCAGCGCGCGAGATCGCGCAGCGCCTCGATCACCGTGTCCTCGGCGCCGTCGGTCGGGGGCTGCCAGGTCGGGCTGTCGCGCTCGACCTCAGTCGCCATGCTGTATTCGTGGCAATAGCGCCCCTGTTGGCGGATGGTCGCCCCAAGCTGAAAGAAATTCCTCCGCTGGACCTCCTGGAGGACATCGGCGATGCGGTGCAGCTCCCCGTCCTTGGGAGCATGGGCGCGGATGGCCTTGCCCGCGCCCCTGGCATGGCGCCACCAGCCCTGGAAACTCGCCCCGTCACCCTGGTTGGCGAAGCCGCTGAACATGATTCGCGGCTTGTCGCGGGTGCCGCCGCCATAGAGGCGCACCGGGGTGGTGGCGAGCGTGACGCCGAGGATCCGGCAGATCGCCTCGAAATCCTCGTAGACGAAATCGTACCACTCGTCGTGGAGGCCGGCCTGTCGATACCAGCAGCGGGCGGCTTCCTTCGCCTCGTCCGACAGCTCGTCGATGCCGTAGACGGTGGTCTCGATGATGCGGGGCATGGCTCAGCACTCCTCTGGAACGGGGCTGCGGCGGCGTTCGTGCCGCGCAATGCGGACGAACCGGACGGCCTCGCGGACGCGCCTGAGCGCGACGCGGTTGCAGTCGGGGTCGGCGCGGCGCCATGGCCGCGGCTTGCGGGACAGCCAGGCACCCGAGTCCGAAACGAAGCCGTCGCCGTAGGCGACGAAGTGATTGCCGGCCGAAATCGCCCATGTCCCGGCCGGGGCAGGATCGAGGAACGTCCCGAGCGTGATCGCACGGACCTCGAACGGGACGTCCGCGAAGATGCGCTCCCAGACCTCCTTGCGGCGGGCGTAACGGCGCGCGCGATGTTTCGGATGGCGCATCGCGTAATCGGGAACGAAGCCGAACGCTTCGAGGGCGGCGGCGAGTTCGTCGGTGTGGACGCCGTTGACCGAGGGCCGGTCGAACAGGCGGCGGATGACGGCGGCGGCCTCATGGGTTGATACGCCGGCGATTGCGGAAATCGCGGAGGGGCCGCACTTGGTGGCGCGGCCGGTCACCTTGTGAAGCATGACGGCTCCTTCAGGCGTTGGAGGAAGCAGGGACTGGCGGTCGAGGCGGCAGGTCCGGCGGCGCGAAGCCTGCCGGCGGGGCCGGATCGAGCGGGTGTTCGAGGATGCGCCGCCCCGCCCGGCGGGCGCGCGGCCAGCCGTCAGCATGCGGGCGGTTCTCCGGGCGCCGCGTTGCGGGGACGGTCAGTCTTTCGCCCGCATCGCGTCGTATCGGGCTGCCTCGCTGCGGGCGTAAAGCTCGGGGGCATGGTGCTTCAGCGCGCGCTCGTAGCCGGAGAGCCAGGCTTCCACTTCGCGCCATGACGGGAATTGCTTCTGGTATTCGCCGTCCTTCAGAATGCGCGCGACATGGGGTCTGGGCGCCCAGCCGAGGTCGAGCCCGACCTTCCGGAAGCACTGCCGCAGATATTCCTTTCCGGCTTTGGTCACGGGTTCCTCCCTGTCAGTCTGGGTCTTCGATTTCGCGCCGGTCGATGCGCCCGATCTCGAGCTGGATATCCAGATGCGCGGTGCGGACATCGGCCTCGACGGCGACGATGCGCTTCTGAAGCTCCGGCGCGCGCCAGCAATCGCGCGGCTTCCCGTCCGGCTTGACGTAGTTCGCCAGCAGGTTGGCGATCTTCTCCAGCTCGTCCGTCGCCCTCATGAGCGTTGCGAAGCCTTCCGCCACCGTCTCGCTGTCCAGCGCGGCGGTCATGCAGTCGAACGCATGCTCCATTTCGGCCCTGAGCGCCGCCGGGTCGTGGCCGCCCAGATCCCCGGCGTCCTGGTCGCCGGCCCAGATGCACTCGTTCTCGACGGCCTGCGCGATCATGGCCCGCGCCGTCTCTCGGATGGTCGTCATGTCGTCTCCTTTCGGGCCGGTCCCGCCGTTCGATGCAGGCCGGATCGGGCGAATGCGCCGCCCCGTCCGGTCCGCATCGTCAGGCTCCGAAGGGGCGAAGCGGACAGGCAGGCGCGCGGTCAGAGCAGGCCGCTGTGCTTGAAGCTGAGCGCCGCGGTCGGGGTGACGATGACGTGATCGAGCAGCGTGACCTCGATGGTCTTGAGCGCCCGATCGATCCGCTTCGTCGTCTCGATATCGGCCCGGGACGGCTGGGTCGAACCCGTCGGGTGGTTGTGCAGGACGATGACCGCGCTTGCCTGCATCTCCAGCGCCCGGATGCAGATCTCGCGGGGATAGGCCGGGGTGTGGCTGACCGTGCCGCGCTGGTGCAGGCGGTCCGCGATCAGCGCATTGCGCCGGTCGAGGAACAGGGTGCGGAACTCCTCGACTTCCCGGTGCCCGGCCAGGGTGCGGCAATAGTCGATCACCTCGCGGTAGTTGCCGAGGGAGGGACGCACGGCGTCGGGAACCGCCTCGCGCGCCATGGCGATGCCGAGGGCCTCGGCGGCCTTCAGCACGGCGACGGCGTCCTCGGTCATGCCGGGCGTGCCGCGCAGCCGGTCGGGCCCGGCGGCGAGCGCGCGCGACGCGGTGCCGAAGCGTTCGATCAGGCTGGCGGCCAGCGCAGCGCCGTCGTTTCCGGCATGGCATCCGGCGAGCAGCAGTTCGAGCAGTTCGCGCTCGTCCACGGCCTCGCGCCCGGCGCGCAGCAGACGGGAGCGCAGCCGGCGGCGGCGGGCGTTGCGTTTCACGGACGCGGGCGGCGCCGGCATGTCGAGGATCGGCATGTCGTGGAAGCCGCAGGCGGTGTCGGGCATGGCAATGCTCCGTGACGGGGGAAGAAGGCGTCCCGGATCGAGGTCCGGGGGCGTGTTTCGCTGAACGGGATCAGTCGTCCTCGGGGAACATCACGGTGATGACCGGATATGGGCCCGTTCCCATATGCCGTCTTATGAGAACTCCGGCTTTATGGGGTCCGGTGGCCGTTTTTTCTTGTAGATCAAGGGTTAGTGACGCGATTCGGTTCCCATAAAAGCGGGCATGCGGATCGCACGTAGTCTAGGTCTCTTGGTGGATCGAAGCACACAGGAGACCGAAGCATGGCCTTCCCTTTTCAGAACCCGTCGTCGCTTCTGCGAGACCGGTTGAACGATGTCATCCCGGGCTATCGGAGCTCGCTAGAACAACAAGGCCTGGCACCTTGGTGGGCCGACAAACAGGCGCGAACGGCTGAGCACATTGTTGTCTGGCTGACAATCAATGACGTGCCGATCTCGGACCTCGACATTCGCAAAATTGCCGCTTTTGTGGCTCATGATTGCGCCTGTCCGAGAGAGTTTGAGCCCTACATAAAGCACTATACCCGCTCATGGGCCGACAGATTTCTCGGCCATCTAATGGATGTCGGACTGGTGGCAATGCCGGTGCCGATCATCCAGGGGAGCCAGCACGTTGACGCGTTTATCTGCGCTTTGTCCGATCAAGGCTACAGAAAGGGTACAAGGCGAGTTGCTCGCTCTATGTGTCGCCACTTTATCGTGTGGCTTTACCTTTCGGACCTCGCTCTGGATCAGATTGACGATGGCGTGATTCAAAGATTTCTCGATCACAAATGTGCTTGTTCGTGTCCAGGGTTTCACAAACATGGCACGTTCAGTGGATCGGCCGGAGCTCGAGCAAGAATCGTAAAGTTTGCCGATTTTCTCGCCTGCGAGTTGGAAATCGGGAGCTGGCGCAAGGTAACTCCTCCTTTAGAGCACCACGAACTTGTCGACGGCTTTATCGACTGGATGCGCCGTCATCGTGGGGCGCGCGATGAAACCATCCGCAGTTATTCTGGATATCTACGCCGGATGGTGTTGCCGGTGCTTGGCCACGATCCGGCCGTGTACGACGTAGCCCCGATTCGCACGGCTTTCGCCAACTGGGCGGAGTCCCATTCGCGCGTCCAACTCTTGAGCATCGCTACCGCTTTGCGCGCATATTTGCGGTATCTAGGTGCGAACGGCATCTGCCGACCGGAACTCGCTGGCGCCGTTCCAGTCGTAAGGCGACAGCGGGAAAGCACCCTGCCACGCTATGTCGGTGAAACCGATATCGAGGCGCTGATAGCCAGTTGCGAAACGGCGGTGCCGACCGGCATGCGGGATCGAGCCATCCTGCTGCTACTTGCCCGGCTGGCACTGCGCGCCGGCGATATCGTCGGCTTGCGGTTGAGTGATATCAACTGGGACCGCGCGCATGTCCGGGTCAACGGAAAGTCGCGCCATACGGTCGCCCTGCCGCTGTCCCAGGAGGTCGGTGACGCCCTGAAGGCATACATTCTTCAGGGTCGGCCGCCCATGCAAAGCGAGTTTGTCTTTCTGGAGGCTCGCGCTCCGTATCGCGCGTTGTCCAGCAGCACCGCCGTCTCATACATCGTTCGGCGTGCCATGCGAAGGGCCGGGATCGATGGCGAAGGCCTGCCCGCGGCCCATCTGTTTCGACATTCCTGCGCAACGCACCTGCTGCGCGGCGGGGCATCGCTCGAAACCGTGGCCACGCTTCTGCGCCATCGATCGGTCGAGACCACGACGCTCTATGCACGGGTCGATCGGCCGATGCTACTGGAGGTTGCTCAGCCCTGGCCGGGAGACGCGTCATGACACTGACCGACCAGGCAACATCCTATGTGGCCGTGAAACGTGCGACGGGCCTGTCCTTTATCAAACAGGAGCGCCTGCTCAGCGGCTTTGCTGTCTATGCCGAGGCGCAAGGCGACCAGTTCATTCAGGTTGCGACAGTTCTGGACTGGGCGTCTCAGTCATCGGCGCGAAAGGAGCGGATATACAGACTTCATGTCGTCTGCGCGTTCGCCGAGTACCTGCACGTGGAGGACGAGCGCCACGAGCTCCCTCATCGCGATGCCTTGGGTCGCAGGGGCCGACACCGGCCGCCGCCGCATCTGCTATCGCCGGACGATATCAGACAGATCATGAACGCCGCGCTCGACCTTTCACCCGCAGGTTCGATCAGGCCGCACACGTACCATGCCGTGATCGGTGTCCTGGCGGCAACCGGCATGCGCCGGTCGGAGGCGATCGGTCTTCGGATTAGGGATGTGACCGAAGATGGTCTCCAGATCCACAACGCCAAGCTCGGCAAAGCACGCTTGGTTCCCTTGGATGAAACCACAAAGGACGCCCTTGACGCCTATCTCAAGAAAAGAGGTCCCGGCGAACCGGACGATCCCGTGTTCGTCATGCGATCTGGCCGTGCAGTCAATCCGGAGACCCTCAGGACGGTCTTTGTAGACCTTGCCCGAAGCGTCGGGTTGCGCGGCGAGCCAGGCACCCCGGGGCCACGCCTGCATGACCTTCGACACAGCTTTGCGGTGCGTGCGTTGACCGATGCCGCTTCCGGCAACCGGCGCGATATCAGTCGGCACATGCTGGCGCTTTCTACCTATCTCGGTCACGCGAATATCGTCGATACCTACTGGTATCTCGAAGCGACACCCGTCCTGCTCGACCAGATATCGGCCGCGACTGAAAAACTCCGTGAACTGCATGCCGGGAGGCAAACCGATGAGTGAACTTGCAAAGCCAGTGGCCGCATTCTTGCGGGAGTACCTGCCGCACGAACGGGGCGCCAGTCCTCATACCATCGAAACCTACGTCATTGCGCTCAGAATGCTGGTCACCTTCCTTGCTGAGCTTCTCCGAATACAGCCGAGCCGACTGGAGATTAAACATCTCGATACGAAAAACGTTCTCGCCTTCCTTAACCACCTCGAGACGGATCGAAAGAATGGCGTGAAAACGCGCAACATGAGATTGGCTGCAATCAAGACATTCTTCCGTTATCTAGAGTACCGATATCCGGAACACCTCGACATTGCAGCACGCGTTCGTGCCATCCCTTCCAAGAAGGAAGATCAGCCACCGGTTGACTATCTAAACCATGAAGAAGTTCACGCTATTCTGAACGCACCGGATACCAGGACACGCATCGGCCTGCGCGATCATGCAATGCTGTGTCTGACCTACAACGCCGGTCTGCGAGTCTCGGAACTGGTCAGCCTTCCTGTCGACAGCCTCTCGCAACCTGGCCTCAATCAGGTCCGGGTCATGGGCAAGGGACGTCGTGGTCGCATTCTGCCGCTTTGGAAGGAAACCAGTGCCGCCTTGCACAACTGGATGGGCGTACGTCCTGATCGAACGGATTGCCACCTGTTCCTCAATACGTTCGGAGCCGGCATGACGCGGCGTGGCTTCGCGAAGCGACTTGCGGTGCATACCAGATCGGCGGCGGCCATCGTCCCGTCCATCGCAGAAAAGACCGTGTCGCCGCATTCGCTGCGTCACGCATGTGCGCTGCATACCCTCGAAGCAACCGGCGACGTAAGACAGGTAGCCCTATGGCTGGGGCATGCGAGCATCCAGACCACGGAAATGTACTTGCGGATCGATCCGGTCGCCAAACTCAAGACCTTGTCGGAGCGGCAGCCGCCGAACCTCCGCAAGGGAAGCTTCCGTGGAGTGCAGGACCAGCTTCTGGCCTTACTTGGGGGAAAATGAGCCCGCTTTTATGGGAACCGAATCGCGTCACTAACCCTTGATCTACAAGAAAAAACGGCCACCGGACCCCATAAAGCCGGAGTTCTCATAAGACCGCCGCTCCGTCGTCGCCGGCACCGATCGCCACGATCAGGTAGTGCCGGCGGGGCGGGCGCTCGCTGTCGCAGAGGTCGTTGCGGATGTCGCGCACCAGCACGCACATCCTCACACGGTCGCTGTTCGAGGCGCGGAGCGCGTAATGGCGGGCCATCCAGAGCACATCCCAGAGCCGGCCGCTCTCGCTCTGGAAACCCTGGTAGCCCTCGGGTAGCGCGACGAGTCGGTCCCACACGGAGCGGGAGAGCGCGACGGGGATTTTGAAGCCGGCCTCGCGGGCGGTCTCGGTGACGTCGACGAGCACGCCGTCCTCGATCGCCTGGCTGCGAGTATAGACGGAGATGACGGGGCCGAACGGCTCGGCGGTGCGGGGATCGGGCATGGCGAAGTCCTCGATGGGGTCGAACGGAAACGCCCCGGATCGGAGTCCGGGGCAGGCTCCTGCCCCAGGGACTCCAGGGCAGGGCGTGTACGGTGCGGATGCGGATCGGGCGGGGTCAGGCGGCCGCGGCGTCGGGAACCGGATCGGACAGGCCGAGCTCGACCGCGACGCGGCCCTGCGTCATCGTCACGGTGACGGTGCGGTCGGGCGGCATGAGCCAGAGCAGGTCGGTCCAGACGGCATCGGCGATGGCGCGCTTCTGTGCTTCGTCGGTCGGGCTCTGCCGGCCGGGGATGGACAGGGTCATGGGGCAGTCTCCCTTGTGTCGAGCGGGTGGAAATCCGCCGTGGGCCTCACCGGGCCGCGCCGGCGCTGGCGAGGGTCACGGTCACGTCGGGCCGGCGGATGCGGATGTCGACGGCGCGGTCCTCTGGCGCCAGCCACATCAGCTCGCGCCGCACCGCCTCGGCGATGGATTGGCGGCAGGCGTCGTCGTCCGACAGCAGCAGCCGGGTCGCCAGATGCAGCGCGTCCTCGTCGAAGCGGCCGAGCTGGGTCTCGTAGCTGTCCGCCCCGGCGTCGTCGGACGGCGAGAAGAAGCCGTTCCTGAGCAGCACCGCGAGCTGGTGGGGCTGGATCGCGCTGTCGGCGGTCACCAGCGGCAGGGCGTCGTGGAGCCAGCTCCAGGCCTCGCCGGCGAAGGCGACATCGGCGGGCAGGGCGAGGGTGCGTTCCCGCCCATGTGCCTCCCGGACGGCGAGGTCGATGCGGACCGCTTCCGGCCTGGGTGGCAGCTCCGCGGCGGCCGGCCCCGTCCGCTCCGGCAGCGGGGCGTCGTCGAGCGCATGGGTCCTGCCGTCCAGCGTGACTTCGACGGCGATGCCGGTCGCGCGGTCGAGCCCGTCGTACCAGTCATAGCCGTCGAGCCTGCGGTCGGCCTCGAACAGGCGCGGCGCGGCGCCGTCCCGTTCGGCGGCGCGCCACAGCGCCTGGTCCTCCGGCGGCTCGGTTTCGCAGGCCATGACCAGCGCGTCCTTGCTGACGGGTGCGAGCTTCGGCGGATCGCGCCAGTCGTCGACATGGGCGATGGAGGGCCGCCAGGGGCGGAGTACGGCCGGCGGCGGCGTCATCTCGATGCCGGCTTCGCGCGCCCGCGACCAGTCCTCGAAGGCCGGGCGCGGGTTCGGATCGGCGGCCATGGCGCGATAGATCGCGAGCCGGGCGGCCTCGCGCATCTCCTTGAGGAAGGCGTTCTCCACCGCTTCCTTGCGGGCCGGCAGCACCAGTTCGAGGTCCGGGCAGTCGTCGACGTCCGCCAACACGGTCCAGGCCGGGCCGTGGACGGTCTCGACGGTGGGCAGGCCGACCGTAAGCGTGAGCCCGAAGAAGCTGAGGTCGGGGTCCCTGTAGCCGTCGCGGCGGTTCCTGAAGACGCCGAACGCGAGCCCCCGCCATCGCTCGGCATGGACGGCGCCGTCGAGGAAGGCGCGGCGCGGCAGCTCTTCGGTGCCGGCATCGCCGTCGGTGCGGTCCTCGAAGATCACCGGCAGCGGGTAGTGCCGGGCGGCGGCCTCAGCCGCGGCGCGGATGGCGGCGGCGGCCTCGGCCGCCTGGAACGAAATCGCCGTGCCATAGGGATATGGGGCATCGTCGTGGACCTGCACCTCGGCCTCGGCCTCGCCGAGAAAATGCGACGGTTCCAGCTCGACGCGCCAGCCGAGTGCAATCTCCCCGTCGGATGAACGGGGACGCGAGGAGACGGTGCAGTTACGCCGCGCCAGGCTGGCGAAGCCGAAGCCGGCGGCGTCCTCGCGGCAGACCAGGGCGTCGTCCCAGCCGTTCTGGCCGAAGCTCAGCAGCACGACCGGATCGGCGATGCCCATGCCGTCGTCGGCAATGGTGACGGTAAGCGGCGTCTCGCCCGCCGCGGCGGCGGTTTGCTCGGGTCGGTCGGCGGGCGCGGAGACCGAAATGCGCACCCGCGCGGCGCCGGCGCGGCGGCTGTTCTGGAAGGTCTCGGCGAAGATGTCGGCCAGGGTTGCGGCGTAGATGCGGGTGACGCGCCTGACGGCGCTCTCGTGGATGCGGGCGCGGATCGTGCGGTTCATGGGCGAACCTCCTGAGGGATGCGGAATCGGAAGCGCCCCGCCGGCGCCTGCCCCGATCCTGGAGCCGGGGGCGGTGTGCTGGCGAGGCGTTCCGGTTGGGCTTGCGGCCTCCTACTGGACGCGACGAAGGAACTCGGGGATCTCCGTCGGGTCCGGGCCGGCGTCGTGCCCGTTGGCCGGAACCGGCGGGATCGGACCGGTTGCGGCGATGCCGTCCGGCCCGCCCGCGACCGCCGGATCGGGATCGGTCTCGCCGGTGTCGCTGTCATCGGCTCCGGCAGCATCGCCGTCCGCCGCATCGCCATCCGAGGGGCCGGCTTCGGGCGCCGGCGCGTGGCCGTTGCCGTTGGGGGCGTCCGGCGCGTCCGGCGGCGCGGTTCCGGCATCGGAGGCGGGTTCCCCGGAATCCGCCTCGGGAGCCGGCGCGGTCGCGGCGGTTTCCGTCGCCGCATTCCCGGCGTCGATGTCCGGCCGGCCGGTGTCGAACGCCGCGAATCCCGGCGGGACCCAGGCGAGCGCCGCGGCGTGCATGGACGCGCTCACGCCGACCGGCGGGTCGCCGGCGGCGAAGGCGGCCTCCATCGCCTCGGCCAGGGCCGGCTTCTTGTACTTCGACCGCGCCGATGCCCAAGCGAGACCGAACACGGTGCGGGCGATGTCGAGCACGCGCGCCTTGGCGATCCGCGACCAGTACATGGCCGCCGTGGGCCGGATCTGCTTCGCGAAGTCGATGTCGAGCCTCGCGATCGTGGCTTCGAGCTCGGGCCGCGCCTGGGGCTCGAAGGCGAGTTGGCCCTTCACCGTGCGCGCGACGCAGGCCGCGAACAGCGCCTCCTTCTCGGCCTGGGGCAACGCTCTGAGCGCGGCGAAGGATTCGCCGTCGTCCCCGATCTCCAGCCAATCGAGAGACAGGTGCGAGCGGTCGTCCAGCATGGCCTCGCCCGGCGACCAGTCGGCGAAGTCGGCGTCGTTCATCCGGGTGTTGGGCCGGTCCGGGGTCTCCTTGACCGCGATGTCGAGCGCGTGGTCGTGGTAGCCCGGCCTGAACACCGCGCGGCCCATCTGGAACAGCATGAGGTCGAAGGAAGCCGGAAAGTCCCCGGCGAGATGCGCCTTCACCAGCGTCGTGCGGACGGAGCGCTGATCGTCCGCCAGCCCGATGCCGACGCCGGCCTCCTTGCGGGCCTCGGCCTCGCGGTCCCTCGGCCCCGCGACGGGCTGGGCGACGGACGGGCCGGTGGTGTGAACGCCATGACCGGCGGTGTGGACCCCGGCGGTGGCGGCGTCCGGGTCGTGGCCGTTGCCGGCCTGCGCTGCGGCGTCGCCGGACTCATCCGGCTTGGGCATGTCCTCGGGCCTGACCAGCCCGGCGATGACCTGGATTTCGCCGTCGCGGCCGATGGTGGCGATGCAGCCCGCCATCGCAAAGTCCTCGCGCCGCCACATGGCCCGCGCCTCGACCGCGCCCTCGACCTCGTCGAGCCGCGCCTCGATGCGTTCGCCCTCGGCGGCCAGCTCTTCGGTCCAGTCCTCGTCGTCGAGATTGACGAGCTCGTCGTGCCGGGTTTGGAGCCGCTCGATCTCGGCCTTCTCCTCGTCGGTCGGCGCGCCGGGCTGCGGCTCGACGCGGCCGTAGGAGGCGGTATCGCTCCACGCGGCCTCGATCATCGGGATGGCCCACTTCCAGCGGGTCGCGAGCTCGTCGGCGGCCGCCTGGAGCTTTGCCATGGCCACCTTCTCCAGCAGCACCGGGTCCTCGAACCAGACGCCGTGCTCGTGCTCGTCGGCGAACAGGTCGCGCATGACCGTGCCGCCGGCGGCCTCGTAGGCGTCCACACCGACGAACCGGGCGACGGCGGACGCGCCCGGCACGCGCTCCTCGGTCAGGAGGCGCTTCACCTGCCACGCGGCGGGCCGGTAGCCCTGGGCCGAGACCTGTTCCCAGACCGCCATCTGGCGCTCGCGGTCGGCGGTGACGGCGAAGGCCTTCAGCACTTGGAGGTCGATCTCGTCCGCCCGGTAGGCGTCCAGCAGCTCCGGGGCGGCGTTGCCGAGGCGCAGGCGCTGCTCGACGATGCGCTCGGAGGCGCCGAAGCGCGCCGCGATGGCCGAAACCGACTGGCCGGCCCTCGCGAGCTCGGAGAAAGCCACCACCTGGTCGGCAGGGTGCATGGGGACGCGCATGACGTTCTCGGCGAGCGAGACCTCGCCGGGCTGGGCGTCGCCGGTCCTGACCTGGCAGGGCACCGGACGGTCGGCGTCGAACGCCTCGTCCTCGACCAGCGCCTGCATGGCCTTCAGGCGGCGCCCGCCGGCGACGACGGCGTAGCGTTCGGTGCCGTCCTCGTCGGGCTCGTCGGCGCGGACCACCAGGTTCTCCAGCAGGCCGAGGGCGGCGATCGAGGCCTTCAGTTCGGTGTCGGCCCGGGCATCGGGCGGGGTCTTGCGGACGTTCTCGGGCGCGAGCGCGAGCCGGGAGAGCGGGATCTCCCGGATAATCGGCTCGGCCCTGGGGGCGATGAAGTTCATGGCGAACCTCCCTCAATGGTGTGTGGGAAAAGACGGAAGCGGCGTGGGGACCGGCTCCCGCCGGCCCCGTCCGCGCCGCCCGGACCCCGCCCCGCTCCGCCTCCTGGCGGCGTTGCGGGCAGGGACGGGCGCGGCGGCAAGGCTCAGCGGCCGGGAGCGCGGTCGCCATCCTTGCCGTCGTCGGACCGGTCGGCCGCCCGGTCCAGAAGATCGGCGGCCTTGCGCAGCGCGCTCGCGGCGTCCCGGATGCAGCGCACGCTCACATGCGGTTCGGGCGCGAGGTCGGGATCGGCGGTCCAGGCGATCCAGAAGGAGAGCCCGGATAGCGCCTTCAGCGCCTGCCTGAGCGCCTCGGCGGGGGCGCCGTGGATCGCGCGGGTCATGGCCGGTCTGCCCCGCCGGGGGCGATGTCGATGCGCTCGCCCCAAGGCTCCCGGTTCCAGTCGGCCGGAGGGGTCGAATAGTTCACCCAGACCGTGGGAAAGGAAGGCTCCGTCTCCGGATAGCGGGAGCATTCCATGTCCGTGAAATAGAGGCACACCGACGGCCGGATGCCCTGCTCGTCGAGCCATGCGAAGCCCGGCCGGAAGTCCGTCCCGCCCCTTCCCTTGACGGCGATCTCGTCG
>CBDEUQ010000003.1:0-115000 GCA_965243325.1 Alphaproteobacteria bacterium
CCGGTCGTAGCCCGCGATCTCGAAGCTCCGCAGGCGCCCCGCCATCTCCGGCACGATAGAATAGCCCCTGCCGATCAGGCGCCGCGCCAGCTGGTCCCGGTAGTACGCCCCGATCAGCGTTGCGTTCCGGTGCAGGCCGGTCGGCTCGATGCTCTTCCAGCGGCCCCCGCCGTCGCGCGTCATGTTCGCGACCACCGCGTGCGTGTGCAGCTGCGGGTCGAGATTGCGGCTCGCGATGTGCCGGAACAGCGCCGCCGCCATGCCGTGCGCCCTGACGCGCGGGCGCCGGCCCGTCGCAGGGTCGTAGCCCCGCGTCTGCAGAAGCGTCTCCTCGATCCAGTCGAGCGTCGCCTTCACCGCCTCGTCGTGGCAGTGCAATACGCCCCGGTCGCCGCGGGGATGCTTCCCAGTCGGCAGGAGCGCCGCCAGCGATACGGACTTCGGGGCCGAGAACGTGATGTCGAAACCGGGCCGGTGCTCGTGCTTCCCGTCGCGCCGGCGCCCCAGCCGGATGTCCGTCCCCGGCACGTGGCCCTGAAGGATCGCCTCGAACGTCGCTGCCGAAACCTTAGCCCCCGCCTCCAGTCCGAGTGCCGCCGCGCCCCGGCCGTGCCAGGCGCTCGCCTGACGGTGCTCCGCCGCCTTCGCGCGCGCCGCCTCGCGGTCGCCCCCGGCCGCAACGTAGTAGCCGCCCTCATGCCGGAAATACTCCGCCGTCGAAGACGACGACGTCAGATTGCGAACCTTCGCCACCATCGCCAGACACCATAGGCCACGCCGGGCGGCCGTCGACGTCGACGGCGGCGAAACGGCCTCGATCCGTCGGGCCGTTCTCCCGGCGTGACCGGGCTGCGGACGGTGGGCGTCCCGCCGGCATGGCGCCGGCGGGACGCCCGAAAGAGCGGCCTGTCAGCCCCTCTGGCGGCGGTCGTGAAAGATGCCCGTCGCGATGTCGCCCCAGATCTGTCTGCCGCTCCGGGTGCGCCGCCCCGTGCCGCCCAGGCCCGTGCAGACGATGATCTCCGTGCGCGCCGGGCGCAGCGCCTCGACCTCCGCGCGCGAGGCAACCGTGCGATCCTTCTTGCACTGACTTCGTGTCTTCTGTCCCTCGGGAGGGACGGGGCGGATGTCGCCGCAGATCGAGGCCTTGAAGCGCTCGACCACGAAGCGGTCTTCGCCGTCGAGGCCGTTGCCGAAATTGTGAACGAGGTACGTCGGGGTGCCGCCCCGCAACGCTACGATGCTCCGCATGATGATGTCTCCGTCGTGCCGGTGGTCAGGAACGGCGGCAGCGCGTCTCCCCCGCGCCCGCCGCCGCCCGGACCCCAGCCGGCCTCCGACTCCTTCGCCGGCGCATCGCGCGGCGGCGAACGACCGGGCGGCGGCGAGAGTGCGACTGACCCGTTGGACGGGTAGGATCAGGGATCGGGCGCGGGTTCGATCGGCGATTCCGGTATGGCGGTCACGGTGGAAAGGGGCGGCGGGGACTTGCGGGTCACGCCCGGCGTCGTCAGCGGGAACAGGGGAGCGAGCGAGTGAAGAAGGCAGAGATCGTCGAGTGCGTGGCGGACGAGGCGGGTATCGCGAAACAGGCGGCCCGGGACGCCGTGGGCACCGTGGGCGCCGTCTTCGACGCCATCGCGGAGGCGCTGGCGCGGGGCGAGGACATTTCCGTCATCGGGTTCGGCGGATTCTCGAGGACCGACCGGCCGGCCCGCGAGGGGCGTAACCCGCGTGCCGGCGAACGCATCGCTATCGGCCCGTCGTCCAGGGTATCGTTCAAGGTGGGCAAGCCGCTGAAGGACGCGCTGAGCTGATGAAGGCCGGCGGGCCGTTGACGGCCCAAGCACTCTGACGCCCCCGTTACCGCGTTGATGTTCGTGTCCAACGTAACGGACAGGTAGCCCGTCACAGACCACGACCTCTGCCGACGGATCCGCACCAGGAAGCCGAGCGCGTTCTCCCGCACCTCGGGCAGCAGGTCGTCCACCGCGAGAGCCTCGCGGACCCGCGGCCTGCCAGAAATCCGCGACAGACGACGACACTGATAGCTGGAGTGTTGCTATAGCCAGCTACGGTACCATGATGGCAATTCCTCGCGTCAACTCTGAGCAGTCGAATATTTCTCGCCGGGAGGGAGTTGACGCAGTGCGACAGGCTTGGGGCAAGTTCGACGGAAAGAGCGGCGAGACGCACCCGCTCGCCCATCACTGCATGGACGTGGCGGCCGTGTTCGCGGCGATGCTTCGACTCCCGGTGGTCCGCAACCGGCTGGAAACGGCCGCCGAGGCGCGCCTCGGGGATACTCTGTGCCAGAGGCTTGCCGCACTCGTTTTCCTGCACGATGTCGGGAAACTCCACCCGGCGTTTCAGGCCAAAGGCTGGTCGCGCGAATTGTCGCGCCGGCCGGTGGGCGGACATTTGCGAGAGAGCTGGGAGTTTCTGTTACTGGCAGCCAAGCAGTCCGATCATCCTTTTCATGAGACGATGCAACAGATAATGACGTGGGGAGAGGCGGTCGGACCGCTCTTCTCGGCGGCCATAGCGCACCACGGCCGCCCTGTGGAGGCGGTGTCGAATCCGACGATGGGCGTATGGGATTCGCCCGAGACCCCGCACTACGACTGGCGGGCCGAAGCGCGGACGATGAGCGATGTCATGCGCCGCTGGTTCGCCCCCGCGTTCGAACTGGAAAGAACGCCGTTGCCGAACAGCCCCTTGTTCCACCACGCGGTAACCGGGTTGGCCGCATTGGCAGACTGGATCGGTTCGGATACGAGGTTCTTTCCGTACAGCGCTCCCTTCGATTTGGAATACGAGGTCAAGTCGCGCCGCGCCGCCGAACCGGCGCTGAAAGCGATCGGCTTCGACAGCCGACACATCGCCGCGCGACCGGCACCGCATTTCGGGGAGTTGACGGATTTTCCGAAGCCAAGGCCGACGCAAGCCGCGGTCGGGGCTTGCGAACCGGATGCCCGCTTGGTGATTCTCGAAGCGGAGACGGGCTCCGGAAAGACGGAAGCAGCGCTGTGGCGTTTCACCCGGCTCTTCGCTGCGAGCAGGGTGTCCAGCCTCTATTTCGCGGTGCCGACGCGTGCCGCCGCCAAACAGCTTCACGGCCGCGTCGACCGCGCTCTGCGCCGGGCGTTGGGAGCGGACGCGCCCGAAGCCGTCTTGGCGATTCCCGGCGTCCTGCGCGCGGGAGAGTTCGAGGGACAGCGCCTGCCGGACTGGCGGGTGAGGTGGGACGACGATGCGCAATCCGCCCCCAAGCGGTGGGCAGCCGAGCACGCGACGCGCTTTCTCGCCGCGACCGTGGCCGTCGGCACGGTCGATCAGGCGATGCTTGCGGGACTTCAGGTGAAGCACGCGCACCTTCGGGGCAGCGCGCTCGGCCGAAGCCTGCTGGTGATCGACGAGGTTCATGCATCCGACGCGTACATGACGGAGGTTCTTCGACGTCTTCTAGATCAGCACCTGAAGATCGGGGGGTATGCGATGCTGATGTCGGCGACGCTGGGCGCGAGGGCGCGCGTTCGGTGGACCGGGGAGGCATTGCCCGAATTCGAGACCGCGCGCGCCGCGCCCTATCCGGCGGTGTGGGTGGCAGATGCAAACGAGCCGCGGGCTCCGGGCGAGGCCGGGCGGCCGAAGGAGGTGCACATCGGCGCCGAGTCGACGATGGACCCGGCCAGCGCGGCTCGTCGCGCCATCGTGGCGGCGGAGCGGGGCGCGCGGGTGCTGGTGATTCGCAACACCGTGACCAAGGCCGTCGAGACGTGGCGCGCGGTCGAGGAATTCGGCGCCGAACGTCTGCTTATGCAGGTGGCCGCGGGACCGGCGCTGCACCACGGCCGTTTCGCGGTGGAGGACCGCGTCCTGCTCGAAAACGCAGTTGAAGACGCGCTCGCGGCCGACCGCACGCGGGAGGCGGGTGGTTGCATCGTCGTCGGCACACAGACGCTGGAGCAATCTCTCGATATCGACGCCGATTTCCTGATCTCCGATCTTTGCCCGGTGGACGTGCTGTTGCAGCGCATCGGACGCCTCCACCGGCACCGCCTCCCTCGTCCCGAAGGCTTCGAGACCGCCCGCGTATCGGTGATGCTGCCGGAAGACGGGCTGGACCGCCTTGCCGCTCCGGCGTTCGAGAATGGGCTGGGCGGATGGGACTCGAAGGACGGCTTCAACGGGATCTATCGCGACCTGGCCGGCCTGGAACTGACTCGACGACTGATCGACGAACGCTCCATCTGGCGAATACCGGAGATGAACCGTGAGCTGGTGGAAGGCGCCACGCATCCCGAACGAATCGCCGACGTGCTCAAGGCCAAAGGGCCGAGGTGGCAGGAGTACGACCGACGTCACGGCGGCACGGAGGCGGCCGCCCGGATGGTTGCCGGGCTCATAGTCCTGGATCGCACCCATCGACTCGAAACGCTGAGGTTCCCGAACTCCGACGAGAGAATCATGACGCGGCTCGGCGAAGAGGG
Source organism: Alphaproteobacteria bacterium (assembly GCA_965243325.1). Classification (GTDB taxonomy): domain Bacteria; phylum Pseudomonadota; class Alphaproteobacteria; order UBA7887; family UBA7887; genus JANQOH01. The sequence goes on from CBDEUQ010000003.1 coordinate 4,494, forward strand.
CGCTATTCTGTCGCTTGCATCTCGACCCGCCGGCCCGTTCGGCTCTCCGGTAACTCGCATCGCGTTGCCCGCGCGCTGGAGTCGGGGTATCGACGACCGGACGGAACCGGCGGTCGAACGTGAGGACAGCGGCTTCCGCCTGTCGGTCGGGGACTGGCGATTTCGGTACTCGCGCGAAGGGCTTGCCCGGTTGCCGCGTTGATTCGGTATTGACGGCCCCGTCCGGAAGAATATTAAACGGTGTAATTAGTGCGGGTGAGTGCGCTATTTCTTTTGCGATGCGGGTGAATGCCATGCGGTTCGGATTGAGTTGCGACCTTCAGTTCGTCAAGCGTTTGGGCGGATGGATCGGTGGCAGCCGCCTGACCTGTGCGGTGACTTTGTCTGTGGACTCCGCTCACGATTCCCGAAAACGGCTTCGGGATAGACCAGGCGTGATTAGTGCGATGCGGGCATGTCCAACGGATTCCCCATACCACCATGGGGTTGTTGAGAAGGGAAATTGTCGATGAATCTTATCGCCGAGCCGATTTTGACGGTCGCCGGCGGCGACAAAGTTTCGCTTCCGGGTCTGTTCGCGGCGATGTCCCGAAACGAAGTGCGCGGATTCCCGGCGTTACGCCCGCACCAGAGGCCCGCGTGGCACATGTTCTGTGCGCAACTCGGTGCGCTGGCGCTGAATGCCGCGAACCGCCTCGAGTTCCCGGATAGCGAAGCCGAATGGGCGGCGTGTCTGCGAAACCTCACGCCCGATCATGCGGACGATGCGCCGTGGCGCCTTGTCGTGGAGGATCGTCGGAAACCGGCCTTCATGCAGTCACCGGACCCCGGCGGTCTCAAGTGGTCTCCCGTCGAGACCCCGGACCGATTGGACATGCTCATCACCTCGCGAAACCACGAGCTCAAGCAACGGGTCGCGGTAGGGGCTGGAGCGGAACACTGGGTGTTGGCGCTGGTTTCGCTACAGACCTCGGAAGGTTATGGCGGCGTCGGCAATCACGGCATAGCACGTATGAATGGCGGTGCGTCCAGCCGTCCGTTACTCGGGCTTACGCCGGCCCGAAACGGTGAAATAGCGGTCGATCCGTCACGATGGTGGACTCGGGACGTTCGCCGGTTAATCGAGGATCGTGCGCGTGGGCGTCGCAATACGATAGGGACCGGTGGCGGACCGGCGCTGCTATGGTGCCTCGATTGGGAAGAGGGCCGGCAACTCGACGTCCGGACTCTCGATCCGTGGTTCATTGAGGTTTGCCGGCGCGTGCGCTTGACCGTCGGGGGCGGTGCGTTGTCGGCAATCCGGGCGAACTCAAAGAGGCCTCGGACGGCTGCGCGCGCATTCCGTGGCGTTGTCGGCGATCCGTGGGCGCCGGTCCACAGGGCGGAAGGCAAGAGTTTTACGATCGGACCAGGCGACATGGACTACACGCAGCTTTGCAAGCTGTTGTTCTCCGGCGACTGGGAGAGGCCGTTTCTGGCGCAAGCCGGCGATGCCGAACCGGGCGATACGGTGCTGGTCGCCGAGGCTCTTTCGCGTGGCAACAGCAAGACGGAGGGTTTCAAGTCCCGCGTGGTGCCAGTTCCGGAGGCGGTCGTGCCGTTCTTCTCTTCAGAGACCGCAGCAACGTGCGCGAAGGCGCAGATGGACGAGATCAAGGGTTTCGACGCCGCGCTCCGCAACGCCCTGGCCTTGGTCGCCGCGGGCGGGCACCGGGACAAAATCGAGAGGAAACACTACTCCGGCGCCGGGCCTGCGCGGAAGCGGTTCGATCACGCGGCGGACCGCATGTTCTTCCGCCATTTGTGGCGGCGCGTTGCAGTCGCTTCCAGCAGCGACGACAAGGTTTTCCACGTCAAACGAGCATTCCTTGACGAGTTGATGGAGGCGGCGAAGGCGGAATTGAACGCGGCGCTGCCGGCCGTGCCCTGTCCGGCGATGTTCCGGCCCAGGGCCGAGGCGCGCGCACGCCGAGCGTTCGTCGGCAAGCTTCGACGGACCGCGGTATGTCGGGAATTGTTTGTAGGGGAGCGAAGCGATGTCGCTGCGTGACGAAACGCCAGCGAGGGCCGCACTTGCGGTTGCGGCGGAAATCGGGCGACTGGCGCCCGGTCCGCTGTCGGACTTGCGGCGAATGGAGCGCAGCACGGCGGCGCCCGCGTTCTGGAGGCTGGCGGCCCGACACCCGGCAACCGTGGGGCGGCCCGACAGGCATGAACATTGGATGGCCATCGTTCGCATCCTCGCGATTTTGACGCCGAAGGAAGACCCCGCGGACAGGGCCGAATTGCACGATGGCAAACGCCCCTTGGGCAAGGTCTTGTGCGACGGCGGCGATCCCGCTTGGCCTTCGAAGGAAGGCTTGGCACCGGTGCCAGTGTACAGCGAACGCCGCCTTGCACAGCTTATTGCGGCGCGCGGTACGCAGCGCGCGGTCTTGTTGCAGCGGGCGGCCCGCGCGATCGCCCGGAGCAAGGCGAAGGACTCGGGGATCGACGTGGTGGATATCGCTTTCACGGTGCTGGCGCCCGACGACGGACGGCGGCTGGCCGAACCGTATTATCGGCGGTTGGACCGCGCCGTTCAACGATCCCAAGAAGGAACGACCGAATGACGACGCATCGTTTTCTGCAAATCCACACGCTTACGCCCTACACCGCCGCGCTTCTCAACCGGGACGACAGCGGCTTGGCGAAACGGCTGCCCTACGGCGGCGCGTTACGCACGCGCGTGTCGTCGCAGTGCCTCAAACGGCATTGGCGGTTTGCCGACGATCCGCACGCATTGAGTGAGATCGACGGCGCGAAAGCCGCATATCGGTCGCGCGAGCTGGTGACGAGAAAGGTAATCGAGCCGCTCCGCAGCCGCTTCCCCGAGGATGTCGTCGATGCCTTGGAACCCGAGGTCCAGATGGCGGTCTACGGCGACAAGGGCACGGAGAAGAAAACGAGGCAAACGCTGATTTTCGGGGAGCCCGAGCTCGAGTGGCTGAGGACTCAGGCGGAAGACTTGGCAACGACGGCGGCGGGGGACGCGAAGGCCGCTTCCGAGGGCGCGAAGGCTTGGAGAAAGGATTTTCGGCCGAACATCAGAGCATTGCGTGAAAGCGCGGCCTTGCCTGCCGGTTTGGTATCCGCCCTGTTCGGCCGCATGGTGACGTCGGATACGGATGCGAACATCGCCGCGCCCGTGCACGTCGCGCACGCATTCACGGTTCACGAGGAGGAATCGGAGAGCGATTACTTCACGGCCGTCGACGACCTCGCCGACGACGAGCCCGGGGCCGATACCATTCAGGAGACGGAACTCACGTCGGGCCTGTTCTACGGATATGTCGTGGTCGATCTGCCCGGCCTCGTCGAAAATCTGAGCGGCAACGCCGCGTTGGCCGGGCAGGTGCTGCACAACGTCGTCTATTTGATCGCGGAGGTATCGCCGGGAGCGAAACTAGGGTCTACCGCGCCGTACGGTCGAGCGAGCTTCATGTTGCTCGAGGCCGGCGACCGTCAGCCCCGCAGCTTGGCCGAAGCGTACCGCGATCCCAGCGAGCCTCGCGTCGATGCGGCGGTGGGCGCGCTCTCGGTGCATCTCGTCAAGCTGGACGATGCCTATGCCACCGGCGAGGAGCGATATGTGATGTCCCTGGTGAATGCGGACGTCCCGGGAGCCACGCGCGGGTCGCTGGCGGACCTCGCGACCTGGGTGAAGATGTTGCCGAAGGCTGCGGAATCGTGAGCCGCCGCTGGCTCGTTCTGCGGTTCGACGCGCCGTTGATGGCTTTCGGCGACGTCGCGGTGGATCAGGTCGGTCCGGTGCGCGATTTTCCCGCGGCCTCGATGTTGACGGGGTTGATCGGCAATGCGCTCGGCTGGCGCTGGTCTCACCGCGCCGAGCATCAGGCGGTACAGGATCGGCTCGTTTTCGCCGCGCGCCGCGATCGGGAGGGCGCGCTTCTCACGGACGTGCAGAACGCGCAGCTTGCGAAAAGCGACAAGGGATGGACGACTCGCGGCGCCCCCGAAGGGCGGGACGGGGCCAGCTACGACGCGCCGCACCGGCGTTCGCGGGACTATCACGCCGATGTCTCGGTAAGCGTCGTATTGCGGCTTGAGCCGGCGGAGGACACGCCGACGCTCGATGACGTAGCGGAGGCCTTTAAACGGCCGGCGCGGCCGCTGTTCCTCGGTCGAAAGCCGTGTCTTCCTGCGGCACCGGTCGTCCCGAACGAACCCGAGCGTTGGGTGACGGGCGAGAACGCTCACGACGCCCTGTGTACGATCCCTCGGCGCGGCGAGGGTTCGGTCCGGGCGATGTGGCCGTCGAGAAGCGGGCCCGCAAGCGGCGGCGGCGTGGAGCGGGTTGTCGATCTGGCCGATTTGCGGAACTGGCACACCGGCTTGCACGGCGGTTCGCGCCGCGTGGTCGAGGGCCGGGTCGCCCCGGCGGTCCCGGGATGACGGCGCTCCATCTGGTCCGGGTCCCGGTCGCCACCGACAAGCTGGCGCGGTGGGCGCGCGAGCGCTTTTGGACCGGCGGCGGCCGGGGGCGCGTTGAGTTCGACGAGGGACGCGCGCTGCATCACCTCGTCGCCGAGGCCTTGGGGCCCGGCGCGCTTCGTCCGTTCCGGCTGCTTGTCCCGCCGCGGCGCACCCGCGGCAATTTGTACGCTTATTCGGCTCTGGAAGCCGACACACTGCGCACCGCCGCCCAAACGTACGCGCTACCGGATCATCTCGGCGTGTTGTCCGTGGAGCGGCTCGAGAGCAAGCGCATGCCCGGCGTCTGGCGCGTTGGGCAGCGGCTCGGATTCGACGTGCGCGCGCGCCCCGTTCGGCGTCTGTTACGTGCGCTGAGGACGTCGTCCGGCATCGAGATCGGCGCCGGGGCCGAGGTCGACGCGTTCCTGCGGGAAGCGCTGAACGTGCAGGCGGGCGGAATGGCGGCTGGACATCGCACCCGCCAGGACGTTTACGTCGACTGGTTGGCCGAAAGGCTCGCCCCCGCCGCCGCGCTGGACCGCTCGACGAGTCGGCTCGCCCGGTTTCACCGCGTCCGCGTCGACCGCGGCCAGCGCGGTGTCGAAGGTCCGGACGCGACCATCCAGGGAGTGCTGACGGTGAGCGACCCCGCGGCGTTCGCGGAAACGCTCTCGCGCGGCGTCGGGCGACACCGGGCCTATGGGTACGGCATGCTGCTCTTGCGGCCGCCGAATCGCCCGGCGCCGGCCGGCTGAATGCTGAAGGGACGGCTCGGTCTCGACAGCGCGAGGGTCCCCTACAAGGACAGGGCCGGGCTGCTCTACCTTGCGCGCGGCGCATTGACGGCGCGGGACGGAACGCTTGCCTTCGCCCAGCGCCGGGAGGCGTCGGCGGACGCGTTGGGGCCGGGCGACTACGCCATCCCGCTGCAAGGCGTTTCGATGATCCTGCTCGGGCCGGGATCAACGGTCAGCCACGACGCGCTAAGGCTGCTCGCGCATGCGCGCACGGCGTTGGCGGCTGTGGGCGAAGACGGAGTCCGCCTCTATACGGCGCCGCCCCTTATCCCCGACCGATCGGGTCTGGCGCGGGCGCAGGCGCGGCTGTGGGCCGACGGCGAACGCCGAGTCGCGGTCGCGCGGCGCATGTACGCATGGAGGTTGGGCGAGGTTCTGCCGCATCGCTCCCTCGATGTGCTGCGCGGCATCGAGGGAGCGCGCATGAAGGAGGGCTACCGCCTGCTGGCACGGCAGATCGGGGTAGAGTGGCGCGGGCGGCGCTACGATCGCGCCCGCCCGCAGGCTGCGGACCTTCCCAACCAGGCGCTCAATCACGCTTCCAGTGCGACGGAGGCTGCGGCCGCTATTGCCGTTGCCGCCACCGCGACGATCCCGCAATTGGGCTTCGTTCACGAAGACCCCGGACAATCCTTCGTGCTCGATATCGCCGACCTCTACCGCGACTCGGTAACCGTGCCGTGCGCTTTCCGTGCCGCCCGGCGTGTCACGGAACGCCCTGAGGAAAATATTGAGCGTGTCACGCGTCGTCTGGTCGGCCACACGCTCGCCGGCGAGCAGGTCATTCCGGCGATGATCGGTCGACTCAAGTCCCTGTTTGCCGAACCGCCGGACAAGGACTGAACGAACGATGCCGATGGCCGTGGTCGTCACCCGCAACGTCGAGGCCCGCTATCGCGGATTCCTGACTTCCATCATGCTGGAAGTCGCGCCCGGCGTTTACGCTGCGCCCGATCTCTCGACGGGGGTGCGAAGACGGGTCTGGAACGTGCTTTCGGATTGGTGGGGGGTGCTCGGTACCGGATCGATTGTGATGCTCTGGCGCGACACGGATGCCGTCGGAAATCTTCGTATCGAGACTCTCGGCGAGCCCCCGAAGGAGATCGTGGACGCCGACGGCATTTTGCTCGTAAAACGCAAGCCTGCGTAACCCGTTTCGCGCCCGGTTGTTTGACATCGTAGAGATATCAAGCTCTTAATGGCGAGAGGTTCCCCCGCACGCGCGGGGATAGACCCGAGTTCATCGGGCTCGCCTCGGTCGACAAGTAGGTTCCCCCGCACGCGCGGGGATAGACCCCGCTGCAGAAGGACGTTGACCTCGACGGCCTCGGTTCCCCCGCACGCGCGGGGATAGACCCGCTGCCACCGACGTCGAGTTGTCCCCGATCGCGGTTCCCCCGCACGCGCGGGGATAGACCCGCGTGAGCTTGTCGCCGGTGGATTTCGACATGGGTTCCCCCGCACGCGCGGGGATAGACCCGTTTGCGTCGGCGTGTCGGGCACCCTGCCGTCGGTTCCCCCGCACGCGCGGGGATAGACCCCAGTCACGCTCGATTTCCGAACGGTACCGCATGGTTCCCCCGCACGCGCGGGGATAGACCCGGTGCACTGGGAGCGTTGGGAGTTGGTGAGGAGGTTCCCCCGCACGCGCGGGGATAGACCCCGCGACCTTGAGCGCCTCGGCAAGACCGGGCCGGTTCCCCCGCACGCGCGGGGATAGACCCCAGACGATGGTCCAGGTCGAATGGACCGATGGGGTTCCCCCGCACGCGCGGGGATAGACCCAATAGTCCGCGGACCAACATCGCCAGAAACAAGGTTCCCCCGCACGCGCGGGGATAGACCCGAATTCGCAGCCTTCGCGCTTCCCGCGATAGGGGTTCCCCCGCACGCGCGGGGATAGACCCCGTCAAATCCGGAACGCGCGGCGACATGTAGTGGTTCCCCCGCACGCGCGGGGATAGACCCGGCAACGGGCCTCCGGCCGACGAGCCGGTTCGGGTTCCCCCGCACGCGCGGGGATAGACCTTCTGCACGGCGGCCGAGACATCGCCAACGCCTGGTTCCCCCGCACGCGCGGGGATAGACCCCCGACGAGGCCGGCGCGGATTCCTCAGTCTCGGGTTCCCCCGCACGCGCGGGGATAGACCCTACATGCTCGGCGACGAGGTCTACTGGACCGAGGTTCCCCCGCACGCGCGGGGATAGACCCATCACCGTCCGCTTCTTGCCGCGCCGCGCCGCGGTTCCCCCGCACGCGCGGGGATAGACCCGTGAAGTGCGTATTACTGCACAGACGGAGTTTGGTTCCCCCGCACGCGCGGGGATAGACCGCACGGGCTGGACAAGGGAGGTGCCGCCTGATGGGTTCCCCCGCACGCGCGGGGATAGACCCTGTGGAGGCCGTGCGCGGCGAGCCCACGGGTGGGTTCCCCCGCACGCGCGGGGATAGACCCGCCCGCGCAGGTCCAGACGCTCACCACGATCAGGTTCCCCCGCACGCGCGGGGATAGACCCAACCGTAACGTCGGATCGCCCAGCGCCGTCATGGTTCCCCCGCACGCGCGGGGATAGACCCGCGCCGAAAGGCGGCCCGACTGGCGAGCCGCCGGTTCCCCCGCACGCGCGGGGATAGACCCCGAGACAGAGCAGGAGACCGAGATGGACCTCGGGTTCCCCCGCACGCGCGGGGATAGACCCCGGTCGACCAGGTCCTGGCGGTGTGTGTAGCTGGTTCCCCCGCACGCGCGGGGATAGACCCCACACGACGCCCAGCGCCGCCGGCGTTGCCGCGGTTCCCCCGCACGCGCGGGGATAGACCCGCCACAGACGCGCGCCATAGGCGAAGGTGCGCGGTTCCCCCGCACGCGCGGGGATAGACCCCGTTGCGATAGTCGCTGCCAGATACTCCGCCGGGTTCCCCCGCACGCGCGGGGATAGACCCCGGAAGCGCAGGTCCCCGCTGACGCTCGCCAGGGTTCCCCCGCACGCGCGGGGAAAGATAGACCCGCGGCGACGGTCTCGTTCCGCCAGCGCAGAGTGGTTCCCCCGCACGCGCGGGGATAGACTCGGTGCCCTCGGAGCGTTGGGAGTTGGTGAGGAGGTTCCCCCGCACGCGCGGGGATAGACCCGAGATCGAGTTCGGCGCGACTCTGGCCGACGGGGTTCCCCCGCACGCGCGGGGATAGACCCCTCTTCCGGCGCAAGCCGCCGCGGGCGCGCCGGGTTCCCCCGCACGCGCGGGGATAGACCCGAGCTCCGGCAGGTCGATCGCGGCGCGGATCCGGTTCCCCCGCACGCGCGGGGATAGACCCCGCAGTTGTCAGAGCATTACGTTTTCAGCCCACGCCTCGATCAGCGTGCCGTCCACCGAGAAGTGCTCGTCCGACAACAGACGGCGGACCCGCGCGCCGTGCAGAACCGCCTGAAGGAAGCGCGCCGCCACATCGCCCGCGAGCAGACGGTCGCGGTTCTTCGAATACACCGTCGCGTCCCACACCGGCGCGTCCATCGATAGCCCGACGAACCAGCGGAACAACAGGTTGTAATCCAGCTGCTCCATCAGCTGGCGCTCCGAACGGATGGTGTAGAAGGCCTGCAGCAGGAGCGCCCGCAACAGCTTCTCCGGCGCGATCGAGGGCCGGCCCCTGTGCGAATAGAGCCGCGCGAAATCGCCCGACAGCGCCGCCAGAGCCTCGTCCACCAGGACCCGGATCGCCCGCAGCGGATGATCCGCCGGAACCCGCGCCTCCAGATCAACGTAGCTGAACAGACCCTCGCCCCGCTCGTCCCGACCCCGCATACCAACCTCCCGCGCCATTCACCGCCAGATCAGGGAATCACGATAACGAGAATCGGACCAGCGAGTTCTTTAGCAGCCTGCTAAGGCGAAACGCCGTCACGGCCGGTTCCTGAATAGCCGTTCCTCTGAGCAGTCAGACGAGGACTCCGAGACCGTGACAGAAATTGAACGCCACCTCGACATACGCCTTGACTCCCACCCTGAGTGGTATTTGATGCGTCCCGCTATGTCACGCGAACCCACTCAGCCAGTTCCCCGTTAAATGCAACAGCCGCTACCCGCCAAGTGTTTGTTCGCGCAAGTACGGTGAATGGCCTATGGCGCCACAGGAGAGCAGAGTGAGGATAATCATTGGGGCACTTACAGCATGCGTGTTTGTGCTGGCCGCACTGCCGGCCTTGGCCGAGGACACCACCCATCTCTTTCGAGAAGAAGTCAACTGGGACACTATTGTCACAACGATCAAGGAGCAACTGGTATCTGAGTTTGGCGAGGAGGGGATAGACGTTCAAGTGCTGGAGGTCCAGGTTCAGATTCCGGTGTGGGGCTCAGAGCCTCCGGTGTTGAGTTCAGGGCCGGAACCGCGTGTCCCTGAGCCCTCATCGTTAGCGAGCGACCTCGCTCATCATCACGCCATGCTTTCTTTAGCACCCCCAGTGTTGCGCCTGTTGAGCAAAAAGGAAGTCTTGCAAATCATAATTCCGGTTGCTCTAGCGGAACCCGTTCGGTGGTTTTGGGAGTGGTTTAGAAATTCTATTTCCAGTGACGATGAGGGCGGAGCTACGTTGCCTTTGTGGACTCCGGTTGAAATCATAACGCCAGACGGTTCACTCACTTACGACCCGCAGCTCTCCTACCTCCCTTACGCAAGAGCACCAGAGTGAATCAAAGTCCATGGTTCATGCTGTTGAGGTATCGTATATCTTTTTGGGGGTTCATCACTGGCATCCTCAACGCCCTCCGGGAGGGCAAGTTCACCTGCTACGCACCTGCTGGCGTTGACGATGTCGACCTTTCACGAGCCCCTGACGAGCGTGACACCAAGCCCGCGAACAGCGTTGTGGTGCCGTGCCGCTTGTAGTCATGGGTCATGGTGGGGCAGCGCCCCTTCTTCAGCGGCAGGCCGGGTTGTGTGCGGTCGAAAGCCTGGATTTGCGTCTTCTCGTCGATCGACAGCACCACGGCATGCGCCGGCGGTCCGTCACGTGTTCCATCATGGCGATCAGCGTTGCCGTGCGCATCGTCCGCCGCCGACAGCGGTGAGTCAATCGCCACAGTCCGTGATGCCTCTGCGGTCTCCTCCGAACCTACAATTCATCAGTCAACAAGCTTGCCGTTCACAAAGGATAAGTGGTCGATGCTGCCGTCGACCGAGCGCAAAACCCAGTTACCGTGCGGCTTTCCGTCCACGTAGGAGCCTTCCCAACTAGTGCCGTTGGCGCCGCGCCCAGCCCAGTTACCGTGCCGCTTTCCGTCCACGAGGGGGCCTTCAAAACTATTGCCGTCGGCGTCGCGCTCAACCCAGTTACCTTGAAATTTGCCGCTCATTATCGACCCCGTTAAGGTTGTTGCCGCTTCGTCTCCCAAAGACAGCGTTCCCCTTCCGTGGGCCGTGTCGCCGTAACAGTCGCCGGTCCAGTCCAACACGGCGGAGCTACCGTAATGCCACCAGACGTAGCATCCCGGCCGGCTTCGGATTTCCTGCCAGCAGTAGGAGTCACTTTCGGCGAGATCGCTGCGATCGAGGTCGGCGCATTTCGGGCCGGTTTCGGCGAAGTGGAGAACCTGATTTTCCGGAAGCACAGGCGGCGGCGTAACCGGACCGTCGCCGAAGGCGCCGCCCGAGGAGGCTAGCGCCGCCGCCTCCTCGCGCGTCAGCCCGCCCGTCGCCTCGAGACCCTTCGCCTGCTGCCACTCGCGGATCGCCGATCGGGTGCGCGGACCGAACATGCCGTCCGCAGGACCGGCGTCGAAGCCCAGTGCCGCGAGACCCCGCTGCACCTCGATGCGCTCCTCGCGCGTCAGCGCAGCGTCCGTCGGCTGGCTGTCCGCCGGCTCCGCGGTCTCCGGCCCTCCCGGGGCGTCGTCCCCGGCCTGTGCCGGAACCGGGACCACGCTCTCGGCGCCCGAATATGTGTCCGCCTCGCCGCCGCGCTCGGCGCACAGCGAACCCACCACGGCGCAACCGGAGCCTCCGGCGACCTCGCACGACCGCAGGGCGCGCCGTTCCGCCTGCTCCTGCGACATCGCGCTCGAGCCGTGGCCCAGACCGTGCAGGTCCAGCGCAAGGGCGCCGCAGCCGTTCCGGAACCACGCGACTTCCACGCAGTTCGTCCCGCCCCCGGCCTCGCACGCCCCCAGCGCCGCGGTCTTCACGTCCTCCCGGGCGGTGTAGTTCCAGGCAAACCCGTACGCTACCGACTCGCCACCTGCAGCATCGCCGACGGCGATGGCGCCGTGCGACTCCTGCGCCTGTGCCTGTGCCGGAGCGACGGCGAGAAGCATTGCGACCGCGGCGGCCGCAGCGGCGGAACGAGCACCCGTTGTCGGCATCGGTCGTACTCCACTGGCGATCGGCAAGCGCCGGGCGTTCCGCCGCGCCGCCGCCGTTGTAGGCGACGGACGGCCTCGGCAGCCGGGCGAACCGATGGTCACGGCTTGCCGCGCGACCGTCAAGCGGTTCGGTTCCCTCCGGTCGCATCCGTGCTCGATCGCGGGTTTGCGCGACGAAGTTCCGAACAATGACGGCGCGATCCGGTATTCGAAGGGCCGCGACCGGAACCTGCAACTCCGCTGCATCCTCGCCGGCATGACGCGCAACCGGGCGGGACGCAGTGCGTGCGAGCGAACATCCGGGGACGGTCACGATGAGCCTGGGCTTGGAGTTTCTCTTGCCCAGTGATCGCGGGTAAAGGCGACGTGCCGGTCCCCGGAGGCTTCCGCGGGGACTCCGGGCGCGGCTACAGCTTCGCCCGCCATGACCCGCGCCATCGCGGCGCCAACGCGCTCGGCCGCCGCCCCTATGTCGCGGTCGGCGAGATGAGCATAGCGCAGTGTCATCCGCACATTTGAGTGGCCGAGCAGGCGCGAGACCACTGGCACCGGTACGCCGTTCATCACGGCATGGCTGGCCATTGTATGCCGCAGGTCATGAAGACGGACGTCCTCGATATCGACTTCCCGCCTGACCCGATGCCACAACGCGAGGTCGGGCCCGCGCGGACGGGCGGGATCGAGCGGAGAGGGAAACACGAAAGGGCTCGTGCCGCAAGGCTGCCGGTCGAGGCTGCCGGTCGAGAATGGCGCGGATCCGGTCGCCAATCGGGACCTTCCGCGGCCCCGTCTTGCCGTCGCTGAGGGCCAGCGTGTCATCGTGAACCTCGGACCAGCGCAGCCTCACAATTTCGCCCTTGCGGCATCCTGTCAGCAGAAGCAGGTGGATGATGTCGGCCTGCTGGCGGCTGCTCTTGCCGGTCTGCGCATCGAGAACGTGGTGCAGGCGCACAATCTCCTCGCGCGACAGGAACCGCGTGAGCGTCGGGCGGCGGTTTTTTCGGACGCCTGCGGTCGGGGAGGTCTCGATGTGGCCGCAGGTGACGGCGAAGTTCATGATCTGGCGAAGCACGTCGAAGGCGCGATTGGCGCCGCCCGGCGCCGTCTGGCTGTAGCGGTCGAACCACTGTCGGACCCGGGCGGGAAATATGCGGTCGAGCGGTCTGGCTCCGAAGGCGGGCAGAAGCTGCCGCCTCATACCCGCAGCGGACCAAATTGACTCACGAAATCAACATGTTGTGCATTGATCGGTGGCAGACTTCCATATACTGTGGCGATCGGATGGCCATGGAGTGGAGGAAATGGGCGCGGCAACGCGGATAACGTGGACGGAGCACACGGCGGACGAGCTTCTCGATCTGGCGAGGGACTGCCGGGATGCGAAGCAGGCCGCGCGGGCGCGGGCTGTGGCGATGATCATGGAGGGCGCGTCCCGCACGGAGGCGGCGCGGGCTCAGGGCATGGACCTTCAAATCCTGCGCGATTGGGTTCTGCGCTACGACGCGGAGGGCTTCGACGGCCTCGCGGACCGTCCGCGGGGCGGGAGCGAGAGCTGGCTGACGGAGGCGCAGATCGCCGAGGTGGGAGCGTGGATCGAGACGGGTCCCGATCTCGAGCGGGACGGCGTGACGCGCTGGCGGGTTCAGGACATCGTACGGAAGATCAGGGAGACCTTCGGGGTCGTCTATACGGAGAGTGGTGCCCGTATGGTGCTTCGAAGGGCGGGGTTTCGCTTTCTCACGGGACGGCCGATCCACCCCAAGGCCAACACAGGGCGGCAAAGGGCATTCGTGGCGGGCTTCGGGGCGCTGTTGACGTCGAAGCTCCGCCCGGAAGCGCTGGCGGGGCCGGTCGAGATCTGGTTCCAGGACGAAGCACGCGTCGGCCAGAGGGGGATGACGACGCGGGTCTGGGCGAACGGGAAACAGCGTCCGCGCATCGTGCGCGACCATCGCTACGGCTGCGTCTGGCTGTTCGGCGCCACGTGCGCGGAACGCGGCGTCGGCATCGCGCATGTGACGGAGCGGGCGAACACGACGTCGATGAACGCGCATCTGGCGGCGATCGGCGCGGCCGTGGCGCCGGGTGCGCACGCCGTCGTCGTCCTCGACGGCGCGGGGTGGCATCGCTCGGGCGACCTTGTCGTTCCCCGCAACCTCACGCTTGTGCAGCTGCCGCCCTACAGTCCGCAGCTCAATCCGATGGAGCAGATCGTTCTGTTCCTCAAATCGAACCGTTTCGCCAACCGTGTGTTCAAGGATGTCGCCGCCCTGAAGGAAGCTTGCCGGACGGCGTGGCAATGGCTGACCGACCAGTCCGACGTCATAACGAAGACGACCCGGCGCTCCTGGGCAGTAGCCCTGGGGCGCCCATAGGATTTGCGTTTGGTATAACTTCGATATACTGTGGTGATGGAATCGCTACGGTTGGAGGACACTGTTGGTGGCGGCGACGCAAACAAGGTGGATGGAGCATACAGCCGCGCCACTTCTGCTTTCAGCATTCCTCTTGCTGTTCGCTCTCCCGATGTCCGCTCTCGCCAGCACTCTACCCAACTTCGAAGGCCGCCATTTTTCAGAGATCGTAGACAACCCCGAATCCCAAGGCATACACTTCGAAACCCACGAAATCGACTCTCCAAGACGTCGAGGGGAAGTTCTCTTGCAAATCCCCGCTCAAGGGTCGCAGCTTGGCACTAAACAGCGGGTGTATTTGCAGATCTCAGGGGGGACTACCGTACCTGATGTGCGTGGGTTCACGCAAATGGACGCTGAGACCCTATTGAATGGTGCTGAAATAGCTTCAGCCGCGGCCCACCGTCCACACCCTGAAATAAAGAAGGGCCTTGTTGCCAACCAGATACCGGAGCCTGGTACAAGAATAGACGCATCTCTCCACATGGTATTCCTCGATGTATCTGGCATTGAGCATGTAGTCATTCCCGCAATCACAAACACGGATAAATCCTCCATTATAGACACCCTCCAAGGATCCAAATTGCGCGTTTATTTTCAAGATGAAGACCGGCGGATGGGCCCGTACCACGGATATTATAAATGCTACGGCGGTACAATATGGATGCCCTACGACCTAGGCTCTGAATATATCACCGTTTCTCCTCCCAGTAACACTCGCGTTCCCGCCGGTACTGAAGTAACAGTGACAATAACGAACCAAATTTACGATTTTCCCGATTGTTCCTATAGGCCCGACCAAGAAACCTATTCTGGTGAGATGCCATATTGATATTGAGCACGGATCATTATGAACTTATATTCTGATGAATCTGGAACAGTAGCCTTGGGCTGTGCCCAAACTGCGCCGGGGCGTTTTCGTGATGATGTCCAGCTCGTGGACCAGCTTTGGCCATGCCGGCCAATAGTGGTCCTTGAGGGCAGCAATATTTCTAAACACCCAGTTGGCGACGCGGGGCTATTTCAAGAAGAGAATGATCTCCTCCATCGGATTGGGTTCTGGACTGTCGGGCGGCCGCCACGCCGGAGTCAGGTTGCGGGGAACGACAAGGTCTCTCAACCGATGCCAACGCGCGCGCCGTCGGCGACGTCACGCTGTGCGCACCTGACGCGACGGCCGAGCCGATCGCCGCCAAATGCTCGTCCATCGACACCATGTTCGCGCTCTCCGCCACGTGGGCGACCATGCTGGCACCAAACTCCGCGCACCTGGTGTCCCACTGCCGGACGCACCCGTAGCGATGGTCACGCAAGATGCGGGGAAGCCACTTGCCACTCGGACAAGCCGATGTCGTCGTGTTCTCCAAGGCGGCCCAATGGCGGAGTGCTTCCGGCTAGGTCGATGCCCCCACAACCCGCACCGATTGCTGCTGGCCGCAGGGGCAGTCATTGAGCGATTTTTGCACCAGTCAGGAGATGGTGGCCTTCCACGGCGCACTGAAACGTGCTGCGTATGGTAGTGCAACTCTCGAGAGGTTCGCGATGACCACGTTCGCCAAAATCTTTTTTCCCGCATTCTTGCTTTGCGCCCTATACACAAACTATGCGAGCGCACAGACAGCTCTCAACGCTGAAGAAGTCATAAAGATTGCATCGCGGTTAGGTATTAGCGCGGCTAAGGTTTGGCTGGAGCACGAGAATATTTCAGTTCCCCCATCCGATTTGCCGCTGACAGAGCAAAGCCTGAAAATTGAGACTGCTTTGAAGCAATACGAAGACATTCGGAACGGCTATTCCGGAATTTCCACCGCCTTAGCTGCAACACAGGTGGCGGCAGGTGCGGTTGTTGGAGGTGCAGTTCTCTATGGAGGGCCACAAGCGATTGTAACCGTACCACTCACGTTGCTGGGAGCCAGTTCCATCGTCATTGATGACATGCTCAACTCTAAAGTGGAAGAACTCGGCAAAAAGCATGCTAGACTTCTATTATCTAGATTGAAAGAAGCCATAATTGATGAGGCTGGGGTAGATGATTGGGCGGATTTGGTAGGGAACAATTCCAGCATTTTACAAGAGACGCTCGCTGAAACTAACGGGCTTTTGGTTGGGAATTATATACTTGACGGGCACGACCCCAATCCCCATATTGGTCTCAGTAGGGAGGCGAGACCATGGCGAAGGCACCGGGGCGGAACGAGCGGGAGGGGATGACGGTCAAGGAGCTTTTCGACCGCTTCCCCACGGATGAGGCGGCGCGTGAGTGGTTCGAGGCGCGCATCTGGGCGGACGGTCGGCACTGTCCGCACTGCGGTTCGACCGAGACCGTCAAGCACAGCCATGCGGGCGAGGCGCGGCCCTACCGCTGCAAGTCCTGCCACAAGTACTTCAGCGTCCGCGTCGGGACCGTCATGGAGCGGTCGAAGGTGAGCCTGCGGGATTGGGCGATTGCGATCTACCTGCACCTGACGAGCCTGAAGGGCGTGTCCAGCATGAAGCTGCACCGGGATCTGGGGATCACGCAGAAGACGGCCTGGTTCCTGTTGCAGCGTATCCGCAAGGCGTTCGACCGCGAGGTAACGTCAAGAGTTATGTGTCAGGGAGACGGGGGTGCTGATTCCCTGAGACTTGTTTTCGTGGATGAATACCGCGTAGAGGACGCGGTCCATTGAGGTCCGGTCCTGGAAGGTTCCCATGGGCCGGGTTCGTCTGCGGACCTCCCGGAACCTTCGTTCGATGGCGTTGGTGGTCCTGACCCGCTTTCGCTCATCGAGGGTCCGGTAGCGGAAGCAGGTGAGCAGCTCGTCGAGATCGCTGCGCAGGCAGGCGACGGCCTTGGGGTAGGTGCTTTGCCAGCGGTCGGCGAAGCGTCGGGCGGCGCTCTGGGCCTTGCGGCGGCTCTTTGCATTCATGACGGCGTGGACATCGGCCTTGACGGCCTCCTGGTCGGCCTTGCGGACCTTGTTGAGGATGTTGCGCATCTTGTGCGCCCAGCACCTCTGAACCGGGATGCCGGGATAGACGAACGGCAAGGCAGCCAGCAGGCCCTTGCCGCCATCGACGCAGATCATCTCAAGGCCTTCGCCGGTGAGCCCGCGGTGGTACAGCCGGTTGAGGAACACTTCCCACTCGCGGGCGCCTTCGCTGACGGCGAGATGGAAGTCGATGATCTCCTTCTTGCCGTCGGGGCGGATGCCGAGCGCCACCAGGACCGGCCTCCTGAGCGCGCCGGCGCCGGTCTTGCGGGCCAGCACCACGCCGTCGAGCATCAGCGCCTTGTAGGCGTTCTTCAGCGGCCTGCGGTGGAAGGCCTCGACCGCCATGTCGAGCGTCTTGGAGACCCGGCTCACCGTCGCGGCCGAGACCGGGCGCCCGAGCAGGGCCAGCAGGACCTCGCCCACCTTGCGCGTCGAAAGCCCCAGCACGAAGCCGGCCAGGATGGCACGGTCGATCTCCGGCGCGCGCCTTGCGTAGCTCTTCACAACCCCGGTCGGGCAGAAGTGCCGGGTGCGCGGCACGTTGAGCTCGATGTCGCCGAGCTCGCTCAGCAGGCAGCGGCGGTAGGTCCCGTTGCGCCGGTCGCGCATCGCGCCGGCGTCGAGGTTGTCGAGCCAGCGATCCACCGCCTCGGCCATCCGGCCCTCGATGATCTCGGCCAGCGCCTGGCGGCCGAGCGGGCGGTAGCCCTCGCCCCAGTCCAGTCCGCCTGCCTGCATCTCCTTCACCACCTCAAAGGCCTGGGGTAGGCTCATGATCGTCGCAGCTTGCTGGGACATGCGGGGTGCTCCTGTTTGTGGTTGTCGTCACCACAGGGAGTACCCCCTTCCCACCTGACACATAAATTCTTACGTCACCGACCGCGATGACGAACCGCCGTTCGGCGGGCCGGTCGAGGTCGACGAGGCGTACTTCGGCGGGCTGCGCAAGAACATGCCGATGGAGAAACGGGCGGCGATGACGAGCCGGGGGACGGACGGCAAGACGGCGGTCGTGGGCGTCAAGGATCGGGCGAGCAACCGCGTGCGCGTCCGCGTCGTGACCGACACGACGGGCGCGACGCTGCAAGGCTTCGTGCGGGCGCACACGCTGCCGGGCGCGCGGGTGTTCACGGACGAAGCCAGCGCCTACGTCGGGCTGGGCCGCGACTTCGATCACGAGGCCGTCAACCACGGCGTCGGCGAATACGTGCGCGGGATGGTCTCGACGAACGGGATGGAGTCGTTCTGGGCGGCGCTGCGACGCGCGTACAAGGGCGTCTACCACAAGATCAGCCCGAAGCACCTTGGCCGCTACGTGGCCGACTTCGCCGCGCGGCACGGCATTCGCGGTCTCGATACGCTCGACCAAATGGGCGACCTGGCCGCCGGGATGCGCGGCAAGCGGCTGACGTATCGCACGCTGATCGCGGACAACGGGCTGGCCAGCGGGGCGCGCGCGTAGGCCGGTTCGCCATGGGTTGCCGGGCCGTATCCCGCACGTTCACGGGTGACACTCGATAGCGGCTGTGCTTCGCTTGGTGCGGGAGGACCACGCCATGCAGCTTGACGCGCTCTATTACGGCGACTGCCTCGAATGGATGCGCGAATGGCCAGCCGAGTCGGTCGATCTGATCTATCTCGATCCGCCCTTCAAGTCGAACCAGGACTACAACGTCCTGTTCTCGCGCATCGGGCATGACGACGCGGGCGTGCCGGCCCAATATCGCGCCTTCGAGGATACGTGGCACTGGGGAGATGAAGCCAGTGATCGGCTGGAGACGATTACCGGCGCGGTAGGCCGCCGGTCGAGCAAGGCCATAGAGGGTCTGCATATGGCGCTCGGCGACTGCGGGATGGTGGCCTATCTGACCTACATGGCAGAGCGCTTGGAGGCGATGCAGCGGCTCTTGAAGCCCAGCGGCTCGATCTATCTGCACTGCGATCCGACCGCCAGCCACTATTTGAAGTTCGTCATGGATGCGATTTTCGGGCAAAAGACGTTCCGAAACGAGATCGCATGGTGCTATAGAAAAATGCCAAACAAGATAAAGGGATGGCAAAAGAACCACGACGTTATCCTTTACTATTCGGAGGATAATTCGCAGTTTAATACGCTTCGTAGCGCGCCGACCAAGGGATCACAAAAGACATTCGAGAGCGCAGCCCGAAGAGGCTATAATGTAAATCTGTCAAAGCGCATGGCTACAGTCTTCGATTGGCAGAAATATCGCCGTGCCGTTGAGATTGGGGGCATCCCCAGCGACTTGAAGGCGGTGGAATTTTCTGGCGGCCGGCCGCCAATGCGTGATTGGTGGTCGGACATCAAAATACTTGGCGGCCCCAAAAACCGGGAACGCCTTGGCTACCCGACACAGAAGCCAGCGGCGCTGCTTGACCGCATCATTCGCGCGTCCAGCAACGAAGGCGACGTGATTCTCGACCCCTTTTGTGGCTGCGGCACGGCAATCGACTCCGCGCGGCGGCTTGGCCGACGATGGTTAGGGATCGACATATCGGCCTTCGCAATCGACATGATCCGCGAGAAACGCCTGAAGGATCGCCGCATCCCGGCCTATGGCATCCCGGCCGACATGGAAGGCGCGCGGAAGCTGGCACAAGAGCGCCCCTTTGACTTCGAGACGTGGGCCGTGACACGCCTTCCCGGCTTCGCACCGAATGCCCGCCAGCGCGGCGACGGCGGCGTTGACGGTCGGGGCCGCATGGCCGTGAAGCCGGACGACGGCGATTCCGATCTCGCGTTGGCGCAAATCAAGGGCGGCGGCTTCAGCTTAAGCGCCTTGCGCGACTTCACCGGCGTCATGCGGCGCGACCGCGCAGCGCTCGGCTACTACATCACGCTGGACCGCGTAGGATCGCGCAACGCGCGCACGGAAGCCTCGCTAATGGGCGACGTGCGGATCGGCGCATCGCGCTATCCCCGGCTCGGGCTATGGCCGATCAGCGACTACTTCGAGGGCCGACTCCCGACCATGCCGCCCATGCGGAATCCCTACACCGGAAAGGCGATGGCGCAAGGCGAGTTGTTCTGAACGCTGGCCTGTCGGGCGGACGCTACGAGGGCCGGCAATGCCCGTCAAGTATATAATTCCCTTTTGGTTGACGTCAAGCGGAGAGCCCTACGATCCGGCAACCAGGAACTCGTGAACCTAGCAGTCGACGTAATGCAGCAAGTAGCTATGTCTATTAACGAAAGGATTTTGGACCAGCAAAGTGCAACCGACGAGTCCGTCTCAGACTTGGATAAGCAATTCGGCAATTTTGTCGTCGAGGTGGATGCGAGCCTCGGTAGAATGGAAGATCGCCTCAACGAACATGACGGACTTCTTTCGTTAATTTCTGACGACTTGGATAGCCTGAACAACGATGTCAGTCGGTTGGCGAACGCGGTGGATCAGTTAGGCGATAACCAAGAAATTATTGCTGATTTCATGTTCTCTCGACTGTCGCCCGGAGAGAAGGCAAGAGCCCTCAAATCCGGCTTGATGGATAGCCGAATTCAGTGCCCAGATTATTCTTCAGACTGCGACTTCTATTCCATAAGGAAAGCCCTCCAAGACCGCTACGAAAAGGAATCGAGGCTAATCGAAAGTATTAAAAAGGTGCGCGATGTATCACAAGGAATGCAAGAACTTAGTACGATAACCAATAATCTTGGAATCGATTTTGGGCCCGAACTAAGTGGGGCGGTTACAGGAGCTGAAAGCGCGATGGGCGCTTATTTGGGGATAATGAGCGGCAACTACCTTGGAGCGCTCGCGTCATTGTCCGGCATGTTTGGCAGACGGGTCGATCCGGATGCGGAGAGATTCCGCATAATGATGAACGAATTCGAAAGGGTTAATTCTAGGTTGAATAAAATCTCTCAAAACCAACAGACGATATTTGAGGCTGTGGTCGCTGTTTCTGATCAGCTTGGTGAGGTTTACAGAAAACTGGACTGGCGGTTGGACAGCATCCAGCAGGAAACTCATGTGATGTCACGCGATTTGCTTAGACTGATCTGGCAAGAGTGGGAGTCATGCTACTCCGTATATTATTTCGCTTTGAATCCGGACCCATCAGTGAGCCTGAGGCCTTTGATTAATCCTAGCACACTTCGTATCAAGTCCTTTGGTGACGCAAGTGAAATTTTACGACATCGCGGGCAACACGTTGGGAAATGCCTTTTGACGGTACAAACGTCGCTTGATCAATTGAGCGCACCTAGCCGGTTCGGGTCGTTTCTGGATTCACGCTGGGTGTTGGATGCGGACGGACAGTTTGGAGACGGGTTCGACCGCCAGCTTGAGCTTGAGTATGAGTATGAGTATTGGCGCACCAATGAACGCAGATATGTGGAGGAAATAGTTGAACCGACAACGGAGATTCTTTTCGAGTGGGCGAGGCAACGAGGCTTGTCTTTCAGTAATCTGCTTAACTTGCAGATGCAGGGATTACATCAGGTTTCTGGTGTTGGTGAAGCGATTCAACGGCTACGAGCCGTTGAATTCGATTGCGACGGTAGGGACGCTTCGGAGCGTGCCACGAGAGAGTTGGTATGCGTCCGTCAGGAGTTGCCCAATCGCATTGCTGGTGAACTGATGCGACTTGCAGTTAATGTGGATATGCTTTTTGAGTTGTCGGATTGGATGATGGTAGTTTCCGAGGTTTCGAGTTTGTACAGTACAGATCAGAGCGCAGGGGCGGTTGGAGGAGCGTGGGCGGAGACATTGAGCGAGCTGGCGACATTCGATGGCGCTTCCCCTGGTAAGGAAATCGTTAGGAGAATGGTGGCCGTCATTGGCTTAGCCAAAGCGTATTACGGTCGCGTTTATGGGGGATTGACCGCGTTGATTTTTGCGGAACATATTTTGGCGGGAACGGCCGGAGAGGAACACTTTGGAGTGCTGATTAGGAACAAGTACTTGGCGGAAAATGTGGCTTTGGTGTTGTTGCACCGGATACGGGATACGTGGGATATTGAGAGCCAATTTTCGACTCCGCCGTTTGAAGCGGTATACAATCAGGCGTTGTTGTATGCGCGGTCGCCGAACCCTGATCGCTTTGTTCCCTTGTATGCATTATTTGGAGAGGAACACGATTTCGTGGCTCACGAAAAGAACGGCATTGGGATAGGGGTGGAAATTATCGATAAAATATTGGTTTTACCCCTTCCATTGCCAATGCGAACCGCTGAAGGGAGGTTTGTTTTCCCGCCGCGTTACTACGAACTGCATGCTTTGCAGCAGTCTCTGGTGGACAGATACTTGGACTTTGAGCTTGGCCTTGACGAGGTGATTGCAAGGATTGTTCTTCAGCGATAGGCGTGGCTTGAGCAAGGAGACCGGCTTGACGTTTCGCTTCACGCCGACCTCGTGCTGGTGGCTCAATGCCATCGTATGCTTCTTGGCCAAGCTGACGCGCCGGCGGCTCAAGCAACGCGTGTTCCGCTCCATCGCCGAGTTCGGCGACACCATCCAGGGCTTCGTTTTTTCCGCAGGTGCTTGGACGTCGCGGTCGCTGACATGGGCGTAGCGGAGCGTCATTGTGGGGTCGGTATGCTTGAGCAAACTGGCGACCGTCGAAAGGGCGGCACCTCGGCCCACAGCATGGCTTACTACGATGACGCCTGAGGTCGTGCGGGCGGATGTTCTCGATTCCGGCTTGCTTATTGACGCGTTTCCAGAGCTTCACGTCGTGGATGCATGGCCTCGTGCGGGGTCTTTTGGCGATGGAAACACGTAACGGGTCGCGCGTCGCGGCTGGCGGTCGAGGATGGCCTAGTACTACAGTTGCGAGTTTTGTCGTCGTTTGTAATGGGATATTGCGGCGCTTGCCTGGTGTTTTCGTCGCCAGAGGGACCATTGGATTATGTCGGAAGGCCTTTGCGGAGGCTTGAAGGCGAGGCGGGCGAGGAGGGTCCGGATTTCGGGAACGGCAGGGACGAGGGCAGTGAGCAGCGTCAGGCGGAGATTGCGGTTGCGGGACTCGTTTCGTTCCGTTTGCTGCATGCGGCGCGGCGCAGGTCTGCGGCGAGTTTGGCGAGGAAGGCGGCGGCGGCCATGACGAGGCTGATATGGCGATGCCAGCCGTGCCAGGAGCGGGCCTCGCAATGGTCGAGGCCGAGATCGTCCTTCGCCCTCTGGAAGCATTCCTCGATGGTCCATCGCAGACCGGCCGCGCCGGCGAGCTCGGCGAGCGTTGTGCCGGTCGGACAGAAGACGAGATAGCAGGCCCGTTTGTCGGGGTCGTTGCGGGAGCGGCGGATCAGCAGCCAGCGCTCCCGGTCCCCCCGGCAGGGCCACGGCATGGGGATGCGCGCCCAGTCATAGAGCCTGAGGCCCTTGCTGCCCTCGCCGGCGGCATGGATCGTCCAGGCCTCCTCCTCCAGATTGTCGGCCAGTGTCGCGGGATCGGTCTCGATCAAGCCGGTCGAGGCGAGGAACCTCAAATGGTGGTTGCTGCGCACCGCCAGCACGTAGCTCTGTCCCCGCCCTTCCAGCATTTGCCGCAGCCGGCTGTCGGACCCGTAGACCGCGTCGGCCAGAACGAAGGCGCAGGGAATGCCGGCGTCGAGAGCGTCGCCGATCATCGCGCGGGCCAGCACCGGCTTGGTGGCGAAGGCGACTTCGTCCGGCACGCTTGTCTTTGCGCGCCGCGCGCCGTCCGCCGCCCAGTCTCGCGGCAGATAAAGCCGACGGTCGATCAGTGCCTGGCCGAAACGGCCCGCATAGGCGAGGAACACGCCGACCTGGCTGTTCTCCACGCGGCCCGCCGTGCCCGTGTATTGGCGCGCAACGCCGACCGAGTGACGGCCCTTCTTCACGAAGCCCGTCTCGTCCACCACCAGCACACCGTCCGCGCAGCCCAGCGCCTCCACCGCGTAGGCGCGGACCTCGTCTCGCAGCGCGTCGGCGTCCCAACGGTTCCGCCCGAGAAGTCCTTGCATCCGCCACGGCCGGGCCAGACCCGCCTGCTCCGCCATCATCCAGCCCGTCTTGCGGTCGATCCCCGACAGAAGACCGTCCAGAAACGCCCCTCCCGTCTCACGAAGCTGACGACGCCGGAACACCGGGCCCAGACGGGCTTTCCATGAACACAGCTCCCGTTCCCATTCCACAAGAGAGCCAGACCACTCCGCAACGCTCATTCCGTCCATCCTCTGAAAAGGCCAAACGGAATAGATCACCATTCAGGAAAACTCGCAACTGTAGTACTAGGCGGGCTCGCTTAGCCACACAGTGCGGGGGCCAGTCTTGGGGTAGCCGAGCCTGAGCACATTGCCGTCGACCTCGGTCCGTTTCAACCCGACGATCTCGCCCTTGCGGCAGCCGGTAAGGCGGCCGTTGCCGCCGACGGCGCGGTTGCGTGCCTGCCGTCTCGGCGGGCGGCCGCGAGCGCCGTCCTCGCGCGCATGCCGGGTGCCTGGTGCCGGCACTTCTACGGATCGGCACCTGCACGCCAGAAGATTTTGAGGGCTCACGGATGCGGCGACGTCCGGCGCCCATCCATTGCGTATGCGATCGCCTGCCCGATCCGTTCCGCCGCCGCTTCGACGTCGCGGTCGCCGACATGGGCGTAGCGGAGCGTCATCGTGGGGTCGGCATGCCCGAGCATCCTGGCGACTGTAGACAGCGCGGCGCCCCGGGCCACGGCCTGGCTCGCCACGGTATGCCTGAGGTCGTGCAGGCGGACATCCTCGATCCCGGCTTCCTTTCTGGCGCGTTGCCAGAGTTTGACTTCCCGGTAAACTGGCCTTGTCGGGTCCAGGGGCGACGGAAATACATAGGGGCTCCCGCTTCGCGGCTGACGGTCGAGGATGGCCCGGGCCGCCCCGCTCAGCCAGATTGTCCGCGGGCCGGTCTTGGTTTTAGTCAGCCTGAGCGCATCGCCGTCGCACTCGGACCATCTCAGCTTCACGATCTCGCCCCTGCGGCAGCCGGTGAGGAGGAGGAGGCGAACGATATCGGCCTGCTGCCGCCGCGAGGGCCGCTGCTCGACCAGTCGGTCGAGCGCGCGGTGAAGCCGCTCGATCTCTTCGGCCGACAGGAACCGGGTGAATTTGGGGCGGGGGTTTCTCCGCACGCCCTGCGCCGGGTTGGCGGGGATCAGCCCCGTGACGACCGCGGCGTTCAGGATTTGCCGCAGCAGCTGGAGCGCGTGGTTCGCCGCGCCGGGGGACGTCCCGCTGTAGGCATCGAACCAGAGTTCGACGTCGCGCCTCGGGATGCGGTCGAGGGGGAGCGCTCCGAACGCCGGCAGGAATTGCTTGTTCAGCATCCGCTCGACGAATTTGCGGCGCGATGCCCCCATTCGATCGCGGGAGGCCGCGCGCCACTCGCCCAGCACGAAATCCCGGAACAGGGGGATATCGTTTCCGGGCTTCCCGGCATCGGCGCGCCCCGCGCCGGTCTGAAGCGCCATGCATTCCCGCCGCGCGTCCTTGACGCTCATCAGCGCGGCCTGGCCGACGGTCTTCCTCACTGCCCGCCCGTTCGCCTGCCCATGCCAGACGAAGCTGCGATGCCCGGACGGACGAACTCGGACGCCGAGCCCCACTGTCCGGCTGTCCCGAACGATGTATTCCGTCTTTCCCGGCTTCAGCCTCGCGACGCCCGCGTCCGTGAGCCGAACCGTCCTCCCGCCCCTCATGCCCTGTCTCCCGCGAGGACCGGGGCCAGGGCATCGACAGCCTCGCGAACCGACGCATCCGACAGGTGGGCGTATTTCAGGGTGGTCGACGGCCTTTCGTGGCCGAGCAGGCGGCCGACGGCGCGGATCGATTCCCCGTTCAGCAGCGCAATGCTCGCGTAGCTGTGTCTGAGATCGTGCAGGCGGACATCCGCAATGTCCGCTTCCTTCCTCGCCCGGGACCAGAAACCGTCCAGCCATTCGCGCGCCGTACGCCGGTTCTTCATCGGGAAGACGAACCGCGTCCGGCGGGGCAGACCGTCGAGCACGTCCCGCGCGGCCCGGCACAGCCAGATCGTGCGTGGGCCGGTCTTGCTGTCGGCCAGGTGGAGGTTGCCGTCCCTGTAGAAGCGCCACTCCAGGGTCAGGATCTCCAACTTCCGGCACCCGGTCAGGGCGATGAGACGGAGCGCCGCCACGTGGAAAGGACGGTCTGCTTCGCGGTTGTCGAGCACCCGGCCGAGGCGGCGGTATTCCTCCGGCGACAGGAAGCGTTCGGAGCGTCCTTGCCGGTAGCGCCGGATGCCCTTGCAGGGGTTGCTGTTCTCGGGACGGTATCCCCACGCCTCCGCCTGCCGCATGATGACCGACAGGATCGGCGCCGACCGGTTCGCGGCCGCCGGCGTCGCGTGGAGGGAGCGGAACCATCTCTGAACGTCCTCCCGGGTGATCTCCCCGATGGTGCGTCGCTCGAAGAAGGGCAGGATCTGGCGGCGAAGGTAGTTTCGGTTCACGGCCAGCGTTCGCGGCTTCCATCGCCGGCCGTAACGGGCGAAGACTTCCTCGGCGAAGGTCTCGAAGGGGGTTTCGCCGGACGTGTGTGGACGCCCCTGGTGACGCAAGCATTTTCTTCGGTCGGTTCGGTGCGCGCGGTCAGGTGCTGTCGTGTGTCCGGCCTCTCTATGCGGCACGTCACACGCCGCGGGCCCTCATGGAGATGCGCGGATCGGGTCCATATCGCTTACGCGAGCTCGAAAGCTCTGCGTCCGGAGACTGGTTTTCCCGATCCCGTCTCGATCGACCGTTTGCCCTTGCCTTTCCTCAGACCTGCCCGCGTCCCCGACAGCGACCCGCCCGACCGCCCTCTCAGGCGGCGGCGGGAGCCCGGTAGCTCTCCTTCTTCGTCATCAGCGCCCAGACGATGCGCGCCATCCGGTTGGCCAGCGCCACGGCGACGAGCATGCGCGGTTTGCGCGCCAGCATCCTGGCAAGCCATGGGTCGTTCGTCCTGCCGCGCCGAGCCGCCCAGCGAACGACCGCCATGGCGCCCGTGATCAGCAGCCGCCTCAAGTCACGCTGGCCCATCTTCGATATCTTGCCCAGGCGCGGCTTGCCGCCAGTCGTGTGCTGGCGCGGCACCAGGCCGAGCCAGGCGGCGAAGTCCCGGCCGCGCCGGAAGGTCTCCATCGGCGGCGCGAAGGACTGGACCGCCATCGCGGTGATCGGCCCGATCCCCGGCACGGTCATCAGACGGCGCGCCTCCTCGTCCTGCCGGGCCACCGCCCGGATTTCCTCTTCAAGGCCATCGATCTTCTCGCCAAGCCCGGCAATCTGGTTCAGCAGAAGGCCGGCCAGATCGTGGACCGCGTCCGGCAGATCCAAGTCCGGGTCTTCAAGCGCCGACGCCAAGCGCCCGACATGGGCCGGACCCTGGGGAGCAACGATGCCGAACTCCGCCAGATGACCGCGCAAGGCGTTGATGGTCTGGGTGCGCTGGCGTACCAGGAGATCACGCGTGCGGAACAGCATGCCCCGGGCCTGCTGCTCGACGGTCTTCACAGCCACAAAACTCATCGTCGGGCGCGATGCTGCCTCGCAGATCGCCTCCGCATCCGCCGCATCGTTCTTCTGTCGCTTGACGTAAGCCTTCACGTAGGCCGGCGGAACCAACTGCACCGCATGGCCCAGGCGGCTGATCTCGCGGCCCCAATGGTGCGCACCGCCGCAGGCTTCCATCGCGACTGTGCAGGGCTGCTGCGAGACCAGAAACCCCAGCACCTTCGCCCGGCTCAGCTTCTTCCGGAACGCGACCGATCCATCGGGCCGCGCGCCGTGAAGCTGAAAGCTGTTCTTCGCGAGATCGATCCCGATCATGCTAACCTGTTCCATGGACGCCCCTTTCCTCTCTTGGCGTTTACGACACCGCCAACTTGGCACATTGCGATGCCGTCGGGAGGGGCGTCCACTCCATCGCTTCCGTTTCGGGCTCGACGCCGTCGCGGAGCGCGGCGAGCATCTCTTTGGCTCGGGCGCGCGCCTCGGCCTCGCTCTGCGTCGCCGCGTCGCCGACGGTCTTCCATACGCGGCGTCCGCGGTGCTGGGTGTGGATGAAATAGCGCTTCGCGCCCGAGGGCATCACGCGGACGCCGTACCCCGTGAGGTCCATGTCGCGGACATCGCGCGCCTCGCGGCGGGGCCTTAGGGCGTCGACGCGTCGCTGGGTGAGGCGGATTGCCGGCATCGCGATACGTCTCCGATCTGTTGCAGCGGGGTGCGAAAAGGGCTTTCCTTTCGCGCCCCACGGCGATAGAAACGGAGAAACATCGCCATTTAATCAGATACTTAGCACCGAAGGTGCGTCGGATCGTGTGCGCGGTCGGTTGCGCCGGGTGGGCGCCGCCGCCATACTGCCGCCGCGCCGGCGTGCGGGCGCCAGGGGGAGGGGAACGATGGCGGAAGCGTTCACGATCGCCAATTTCAAGCATGTCGCGGACGGTTTGCAGGCGGGCCAGTTCGGCATCGGCGACCGCAGGCAGGCGACGAGCCTCGCCGACCTCGATCCCATCTACCGCGACCTGCTCGACCGGCCGGTCGTCGTGGTCCTCGCGGTCATCGGGCCCGACGGGCGGCCCGGCCTCACGCCGATGTGGTTCGATTACGAGGGCAACACGATCCTCGTCAACACGGCGTCGCACCGGCCGAAATGCCAGTGGATTCGCGACAACCCGCAAATGACGATGATCCTCGTCAACCCCGACAATCCGTACCACTGGATGAGCCTGAAGATCACCGTCGTCAACGAGCGCCACGAGGACGGGCCCGACGGCGCGTCCGTGACGGCACAGCTCAACAAGATCTGGCGCAAGTACATCGGCGAGGGCGACGAGTACCAGCTGCGCGACCCGTCGATCGACGAGAAGCGCGTCCTCTTCGAGTGCCGGATCGACCGCATCGCCACGTTCGGCAAGCCTTAGGACTCCGCCGCGCCCGACCCCCGCGAGTCGTCCGCCAGGTCTTCGCGTGGCCGTGGATTTCGGCAACGGGCCGCTCGACGGCATCCGCGTTCTCGACCTCAGCAACGTCATCATGGGGCCGTACGCGACCCGCATCCTCGCCGACATGGGCGCGGACGTGATCAAGATCGAGTCGCCCGAGGGCGACCTCGTGCGCCATCTCCACCCGCGGCGGCGGCCCGGCCACGGCGGTTCGTTCCTGCAGCTCAACCGCAACAAGCGCAGTATCGTCCTCGACCTCAAGAAGGAGGCCGCGCGGGAGGCGCTGCGCCGCCTGATCCCGGGCGCCGACGTGTTCCTCCACGCGCTGCGCCCGAAGACGATCGCCGGGCTCGGCTTCGACGCCGAATCGGTGATGGCCCTCAACCCCGACATCGTCCACTGCGGCGCCTACGGCTTCGGCGCCGCCGGCCCCTATGCCGACAAGGCGGCGTACGACGACGTGATCCAGGCGGGTTGCGGGCTGGCGGCGCTGTGCGGCGAGGTCGGCGATGCGCCGTCTTACGTGCCGACGGTCGTCTGCGACAAGCTGGCCGGGCAGGCCATCGCCTATGCCATCCTCGCCGGCCTGTTGCAGCGCGCGCGCGGCGGCGGCGGCCAGGCGATCGAGGTGCCGATGTTCGAGACGGCGATCGAGTTTCTCACGCCCGAGCACTTCGCCGGCGCCGCCTTCGACCCGCCGCTCGGCCGCTTCGGCTACAACCGGGTGCTGAGCGCCGGGCGCCGCCCCTGCCGCACCCGCGACGGCCACGCCTGCATCCTCCCCTATTCGGACCGCAACTGGCGCGACTTCTTCGATTTCATCGGCCGCCCGGAGATGAAGGAGATCGAGCGCTTCCACACCATCGCCGGGCGCGCGCGGCACGTCGAGGAACTGTACGCCCTGGTCGCCGAGGAGGCGCCGAAGCGCACCAACGCCGAGTGGTTGGCGTTTTGCGACGGCGTCAGCATCCCCTGCATGCCGGTGATGCGCTTCGAGGACCTCTACGACGATCCGCACGTGCGCGCGGTCGGCCTGTTCGACATCGTCGAGCACCCGACCGAGGGCCGCCAGCGGATCGTGCGGCGTCCCGTCAACTTCGCCGCTCCGTTCCGCCTGCGCCGCCACGCGCCGTCTCTCGGCCAGCACACGCGCGAGGTTCTCGCCGAAGCCGGCCTCGACGAGGGCGCCGTCGCCGCGCTGGCGCCCGCCAACGACGCCTGACGCCGGGCCGCGAACGCGCTCGGGAACGGCGCCGCCCGGCCGGCACCGGGGCTCGGCGCGTTCGCTGGCAACCATGGAGCGGCGGGCGCAATCGGCCGGCGCCCGTCTCGGTTCGCCGTTGACTCGCCTACCGAACCCGGCCAGACTCCGATCCATTCGGCCGGCGTCGGGGTCCCTGTGGATCGCGGCGCGGCGGAACCAAGCGCGCTTGTGAGCTTCTGTAGGGGAGGTTACCTGTAACCATGCAAGGCAAACTGGCAAGGCGAGCGACCGCGGTCGCCGCTGCCGTGGGCGTCGGCCTCTTCGCGTTGGCGGCGTCGTCGGCAGAAATGACGACGAGCGATGATCTGCTCAACGCGGCCGCCGACACGGACAACTGGTTGACCAACCATCGGACGTACGACGGCCACCGCTATTCGCCGCTCGATCAGATCAACAAGTCCAACGTCTCGGGCCTCAAGGTCGCCTATACCGTGGCCCTCGGCGGCACGGAAGGCGGCGGCTTCTGGCGGTACGGCAACATCGAGGGGACGCCGATCGTCGAGGACGGCGTGATGTACATGCCGAACGGCTGGTCCGAGCTGTCGGCGATCGACCTGCGGGCCGCCGGCCAGGGCCCCGACATGATCAAGTGGATCTACGATCCCGCAGTCGACAAGGACTGGGCGGGCAACGTGGCCTGCTGCGCCATCAACAACCGCGGCGTCGCGTTGTGGAACGATCAGGTGATCATGAGCGTTCTCGACGGTCGCATGATGGCGATCAACAAGGACACGGGTGAGCAGACCTGGGAGGTCCAGCTCGCCGATCCGGCGATCGCCGAGACGATCACCGTTGCCCCGCTGGTCATCGGCGACCTCGCGATCACGGGCGTATCGGGCGCCGAGTACGGCATCCGCGGCTGGCTCGCGGCGGTCGACCTCAACACCGGCGTCGAGCGCTGGCGCCGCTACACGGTCCCCGGTCCGGGCGAGCCCGGCAACGAGACGTGGACCGACGACTACGACGCGTGGCTCACCGGCGGCGGCTCGACGTGGATGACCGGGACCTACGACCCCGAGCTCAACCTCGTCTACTGGGGCGTCGGCAATCCGGGTCCCGACTGGGATCACGATTACCGCCCGGGGGACAACCTCTATACGTCGGGCATGATCGCGATCAATCCGGACAACGGCAAGGTCGTCTTCCACTTCCAGTACACGCCGAACGACCCGTACGACTTCGACGGAATCAACGAGCACATCCTGGTCGACATCAACATCGGCGGGCAGGATCGCAAGACGTTCATCCACGCCGACCGCAACGGCTTCTTCTACGCGGTCGACCGGGCCGACGGCTCGTTCATCTACGGCCTGCCGTTCGTCAAGGACGTGAACTGGACCCGCGGCCTCGACAAGGTCACCGGTGTGCCCCTGGACTACGATCCGAATTCGGACCTGCAGACCTACGTCACGGAGGTCACGCCGAACCGGACGATCAAGAGCACGACCTTCTGTCCGAACGTCATCGGCGGCAAGAACTGGATGCCGATGTCGTACAGCCCGAAGACCCAGATCGCCTACGTGCCGACGGTCGAGAGCTGCATGCTCGTCAACAACGAGGAAGAGATCCCCGGGCCGGACGGCACCTACGTGCTGCGTGAGTGGTTCTCGGGCGGCATGCCTGACGTGACCACCGCGAAGTCGCTCAACGGCGACTGGCTGCACGGCAGCCTGACCGCGGTCGACATCGCCACCGGCAGCATCATCAAGAAGGTCGACACCATGTATCCGCTGATCGCGGGCGTCCTGTCCACGGCCGGCGGCCTTGTGTTCGTCGCGCAGCACGAAGGCAAGTTCTGCGCCTTCGACGACGAGACGCTCGACGAGCTGTGGTGCTTCCACATGAACACGTTGATCGACGCGCCGACCATGACCTTCGCGGTCGACGGCAAGCAGTACATCGCGGTCGCTTCCGGCGGCTGGGGGATCATCCCCACGTACTTCGCACCGTCGTCGCCGGGTCTCGAAAAGGTCCGCAACGCCAACCTGCTGTGGGTGTTCTCGCTGTAAGCGAACGAACGCCGACGGCGAAACGTCGAAGCGCCCCTTCGGGGGCGCTTCTTTTTTTGGCCGGATGCCCTCTACGGTTGCCGGCGGCGGATCACGATTCGGGCGGCGTGCGGCGAATCTCGAACGCGGTCTGGCTGACGATCTCTTCGCCGTCGTCGCCGTAGCGGCGGTAGAAACGCGCCGTCATGTCGATCGAGCGGTCGCCGAGGTCCTTCGTGCAGCGATCCTTGACGAACAGGCCCCCCAGCGCTCCTTCGCCGGCTTCGGCGTCCATCTGGCGGCAGTTCCAGCCCGCCTGGCCGAAACGCGAGCGCACCGCGGTCGCCAGGATGCGCGCGCGGCGTTTCTGGTAGGGGCGCGCGAACGGATGCGTGAACACGCGGATCCCCTCGACGACGCCGTGGCCGGAAAACAGGAGCGAAATCAGCACCTCGTGGCCGGCGATCTGGGTTCCCTCGAACTCCTCGTACTCGACCGAGGTGTCGTCGTACTCGAATGCGACCTCGTGCAGCCCCTCGTCGTCCGCGGGGCACGCGGCGAAGGCCTGCCAGCCGGCGATTTCGCCCTCCGGCCGGCCGCCGTTGGTGCCGCAGGCGAAGCCGACGTAACCCTCGGCCGGCAGGTCGTCCACGGAGAGCCCGACGGTGAACTCGCGGATGTCGCCGGCGGCGCCGACGGGCGCTGCGCCCAACGCGCACAGCGCTGCCGCGGCGGCGAACGAACGGAACGGGAGACTGGGAATCATGGGCCGTTGACCTCGGAATCGCAGGAGTGCGGAGTGGCTTTGCGCGCCGGCAAATCTATTGCTATTCTCGCCCCGTCTCAAGGAGCCGTGGCGGGACATCCTGTCGCTGCATGTCGATAAGTGCGCGCTTGGGTCGGTAGGCGGACGCGGGCGGGTCACGGTTTGAGCGAACACCCGGTGCGCCCGTCGCATGCGCGGGCGCACGTCATTGTCCTAAGGGAGGGACGGGATGAGAACGACTCTGACGATCATCGGCGCCGTCGCGGCGTTCGGTATCGCCGCCACGGCGTTCGCGGCCGACATTCCGCACGAGGAGCAGACCTCGCCGGAGCAGGTGCAGATGTGCGACGACAACCTCGCCACCTGTTCCGCGGGAACGGACAGCTGGGCCTGCGTTACCGCGCTCAAGACGTGTGTCGGCGACAAGCGGCAGGAAGCCATGCAGCTCATGGAAGAGCACGGCTGACCAGTACGCTCCATCGATTCTCGCACGGCCCGCGCCGGCAGGCGCGGGCCGTCGCTCGTCTGGCGCGCCTGCTGCTCGCGCCGTTTCTCTCCGTTACCGTCTGCTGCACGGCCCTCGGCGCCGGATTCGAGGCCGGGCGCACCGCCTACGATGACGGCGATTTCACCGGCGCGCATGCCGCCTGGACCGAGGCGGCGGTCGCGGGCGACGGCGAGGCCCAGTACGCCCTCGGCATGATGCTCGCGAACGGAACCGGCGTGCCGCGGGACGTGATCTCCGCCTACGCCTGGTTTGCGCTCGCCGACCGCAACGGCGTCGCCGGCGCGCGCGACCGTTTCGAAACGCTTCTGCGCGACCACATTCCGCGTCACTGCCACTACCATGCCCTGAAGCTGGTGCGCGACTTCGATCGCGGCCATCCCGAGCGACTGGCTGCGGGGGGCCGGCAGAACTCGCGCTGCTGGCGTGTTCAGCAACGTTGATTCGGCGGGCTTTCGGCCTCGCGGCGCGGGCTTGCGCCGGCGCTTTGACCCGTTACGATGCGCGCACGCGAAGGCCGGCGATGGCGGGAGGACTTTCGTGACGATCCATTCGATTCAGGTGCGGCACGCGCTGCGGGCCGCTGCGGCAGCCGCTTTCGCGCTGCTTCTCTCCACCGGCGTCGCGGCCCAGGTGACGGCGAGCCATCCGGGCGTGGCGATCTACAAGAGCGCCGGCTGCATCACCTGTCACAAATGGCACGGCATGGGCGGGTCCGGCTACGGCGGCACGCCGGTGAATTTCCGCGAGATCTGGCTCGATCGCGATCAGATCGTGGAGGTCGTCGCCTGCGGCCGCCCGGGAACGGCGATGCCCTACCATCACCGCTCCGCGTACGAAGGGTACGACTGCTACGAAGGCACCCTGCTCGACGATTTCCTGCCGGAGGATCAGCCGGGGCGGGCGCGCATGGTGCTCGGCACGCGCCAGGTCCGGCAGGTTTCGCAGTTCATCCTCGACCATTTCAAGGACCGCCCCAACGAGCCGGTCAAGGCGGATTGCGAACTGTTCTTCGGCCAGTCCCGCATGTGCCGCAACCTGGAACGCGCCATGGAAGCCGGCGGCGGCGAGGGGCACTGACGATGCGCGGTCCGACCCTGTTCGCGGCGGCGCTGTCGCTCGTGTGGGCGGCGGGCTCTGCGCTCGCCGACCCGATCGCCGACCGCGACGCCGGCAACGCGGCGTGGAAGGCGCAGCACTACGACGAGGCCGCGCGCCATTGGCTTGCTGCTGCGGAGGCCGGCAACGCCGCTGCGCAGAACAACCTCGGCTTCCTCTATCGCAAGGGCTTCGGCGTCGGGAAGGACGAGGACGAGGCGGCGCGGTGGTATCTGCGCGCCGCCAATCAGGGCCTCGTCGACGCGATGACCAATCTCGGCATGCTGTACGACGAAGGCTGGGGCGTGCCGCGAGACTTCATCGAGTCCTACAAGTGGTTCCTGCTCGCGGTCCGCGGCGGGCACACCGGTGCCCAGGCGCATATCGACATTCTCGAGGAAGAGTTCCTGACCCCCGACGAGATCGCCGAGGCGAAGGCCCGCGCCGACGCATGGCGCGCGGTTGCCGAATAGGGGCCGCTTGACGCGGCGCTGCGGCAGACACACATCCGCCGCCGTCGACTCCGTCACGACCGGCAGCGAGGGAACGCGCGCGAGATGAGCAGCGAAACCGGCACCGCGAACGCCGAAACGCACGAGTTCCAGGCCGAGGTCGGCAAGCTCCTCGACCTGATGATCAACTCTCTCTACTCCAACCGGGAGATATTCCTGCGCGAGTTGATCTCGAACGCCTCCGACGCCTGCGACCGGCTGCGCTACGCCGCCATCGCCGCGCCGGAGCTGCTGGGCGACGATGCGGAGCTCGCCGTCGTCCTCGCGGTCGACAAGAAGAAGCGGCTCGTCCGCGTGACCGACAACGGCATCGGCATGAACCGCGACGACCTCGTCGACAATCTCGGC
The DNA here is from genome assembly GCA_965243325.1 of Alphaproteobacteria bacterium. Classification (GTDB taxonomy): domain Bacteria; phylum Pseudomonadota; class Alphaproteobacteria; order UBA7887; family UBA7887; genus JANQOH01. Next base: position 39,898 of record CBDEUQ010000003.1, read on the forward strand.
ACCGTCGCCCGCTCCGGCACGGAGGCGTTCGTCGCCCGGATGAGCGGCGACGAGGCGGCCGACGCCAGCCTGATCGGCCAGTTCGGCGTCGGCTTCTACTCCGCCTTCATGGTCGCCGACCGCGTGACGGTGACGACGGCGAAGGCCGGAGAGGACGCGGCGTGGCGCTGGCGGTCCGACGGCGCGGGCGCCTACACGATCGAGGAGGTCGCGCGCGAACGCCGGGGCACGGAGGTCGAGCTGCACGTCCGCAAGGGGCTCGACGAGTTTCTCGACGACGCGCGGCTGCGGACGATCGTCCGCACGTACTCCGATCACATCGCCCTCCCGGTCCGCTTCGGCGACGGCGACGAGGCGGAGACCGTAAACCGTGCCTCGGCGCTCTGGACGCGCCCGAAGAAGGAGATCGAGGCGGCGCAGTACACCGAGTTCTACCGCCACGTCGGCCACGCCTTCGACGAGCCGTGGCTCACCCTGCACAACAAGGCGGAAGGCCGGATCGAGTACACGAGCCTCCTCTTCGTGCCGGCCGAGAAGCCGTTCGACCTGTTCCATCCCGAGCGCAAGCACGGGGTGAAGCTGTACGTCAGGCGGGTGTTCATCACCGACGACTGCGAGGGGTTGGTGCCGCGCTGGATGCGCTTCGTCCGCGGCGTCGTCGATTCCGAGGATCTGCCGCTGAACATCAGCCGCGAGACGTTGCAGCACAATCCGGTGCTCGCGCGGATTCGTACCGCGCTCGTCAAGCGCGTGCTCGGCGCCCTGGAGAAGAAGGCGGAGAAGGACGCGGACGGCTACGCCGCGTTCTGGGGCAACTTCGGCGCCGTGCTGAAGGAGGGCGTATACGAGGACCACGAGTACCGCGACCGCCTGCTCGGACTGTTGCGCGCCAAATCGACTCGCGGCGACGGCCTGTCGAGCCTCGCCGAATACGTCGGACGGATGAAGGAAGGGCAGGAGGCGATCTACACCATCACGGGCGAGAGCGCCGACGCCCTGCGGAACAGCCCCCAGATCGAGGGTTTCGCGGCGCGCGGCGTCGAGGTGTTGCTGCTGGACGATCCGGTGGACGACTTCTGGCTCGGCGCGGCGCCGGAGTTCGACGGCAAGCCGTTCCGCTCGGTCACCCGCGGCGACATCGACCTGTCGGCGATCGCGCGCGAGGACGGCGGTGAGGCGGCGGACGATACGCCGCCGGCTCCCGAAGGCATGGCAACCCTCGTCGCCGCCTTCAAGCAGGCGCTCGAAGGCACCGTCAAGGATGTGCGGGCGTCGGCGCGGCTGACCGACAGCGCGGTCTGTCTCGTCGCCGACGAGGGCGGCCTCGACATGCATCTGGAGCGCATTCTCAAGCAGCACCGGCGGCTCGACGAGGAGAGCCGGAAGATTCTGGAAATCAACCCCGGCAACCCGTTGATCGCCGCCCTCGCGGCGCGCGCCGAAGCGAAGCCGTCCGACCCGGCGCTCGAGGAAGCCGCCGCGCTGCTCCTCGACCAGGCGCGCATCGTCGAGGGAGAGCCGCTGCCCGACCCGGCGGCGTTCGCCCGCCGCATGACGGAGGCGCTGACCCGCGCGCTTTAGTGGATTGACTCGCAGACGATGCAGTCTGCGTCACTGTCGCGCATATGACTATCTGACAACCGACATGGCAGGAATCATGCCATGCTAGCGACTGCCCGGACTGCCTTCGATGCCTTCGGCGCGGCTCGCGCACTCGAAGCGGCCGGCGTCGAACGCGCCCAGGCCGAAGCTATCGCTGGTGCCGTCGCCGCCCGATCGGTCACCCGATCCGATCTCGAGACGCTGGCCACCAAGGGCGAGGTTGCCGCGCTGCACTCCGTGGTCCGTTGGATGCTTGGTTTTCACGCGGCGCTCACCCTCGCCATAGCTGCTCGCCTGTTTGGCGTCGTGTAGAGGCCGGGCCGCAAACACCATCGCGCCCACATGCGGCGCGACCGGCTCAACATCGGGACACCGGTCCGGCGCGACAAAAGAGCGCGACGCGCGCCCAGAAAATGCCGGCGATGACCCCACCATCGAGAAAATGAGGCGGTCCCGCTCGGCACACGCATCAAGCGCCTGCCGCCAGCGTCATCAATGACCCGGCAGGCCTCGACCGCCCTGCTGAAGGCCGGGATCCGGCCGCACGATGAATCAGTTCGCCGATCGGGGTGGTTTACTGGGCAGCACTAGCCGCGGCCCATGTAGAGGTCGCGTCCCGCCGCGAGGGTCGCGATCTTGGCGTCGGCGATGCCGCGGTCGAGCATCCAGAAACCGCAGTCGGGGTGGATGTAGCGGATGCGGTCCGGTCCAATCGCGCGCGCCGCGCGTTCGATGGCGCGGGCAATCCCGTCGGCGGACTCGATCTCGGTGCGCTTGATGTCGACGACGCCGAGACCCATGCCGATGTCCGCCCTCAGGTCGGCGAATACGGCGAGTTCGGCCTCGGGCCGGTGGGCGGTCTCCATCACGATGTGGTCCGCGCGCAGGCTGTTCAGGTAGCCGAGCAGCGCGTCCCAGCCGCCCCGCTGCACCGACTGTCCGCCGTAGTTGCCGAAGCACAGGTGCACCGCCGGCGTCGTCGGCACGGCGTCCAGCACCCGGTTGATCGCCGCCGCCGCCACCTCGGCTTCCTCCGGATGCCCCGGCAGGTTCGCCTCGTCGATCTGGATCACGTCGGCATCGCAGTGCGCGACCTGCCCGGCAAGCACGTCGGCGACGGCGTTGGCGAGCGAGGCGAGGTCGCCGTAGTGACGGTCGATCAGCACCTTCGCCAGCATGTGCGGGCCGGTCAGCGTGAACTTGAGCGGCCGCGACGTAAGCCGGCGCGCCCGCGCGCACGCCGCCGGCAGGTCGAGCGTGCCGCCGTCCAGCGGTCCCTCGACCACCCCGGGCGGCCGGCGGCGGTAGCCCGTGCCCGCCTGCTTGCGGTAGGCCTCGGCCTCGGCGAAGCCGATCTCGGTGCGAATGCCCCCCATCGGCGCGAGGAAGTACTCGATCATGCCGTTGGTCTCGGGGTGGTTCGCGTCGAAGCGGTAGAGCTCTCCGTCGCACACGAGGTCGATGCCGGCGCATTCCTGCGTGTGCAGCACCACGCGCGTCGCGTCGACCAGCGTTCGCTCGGTCGGCACCGCCGCGAGCCACGCGGGAACGGGGTACGACCCGACGACCGTGGTCTTGATGTCCGCTTCCCGATCCATCGGCAGCCTCGGCTCCGGCGCGTTTCCGGGAGCGGTCTTGTAGCACATCGACCGCGTGCCGGCCGGAGACGCCGTCGGCGAGGAAGCGATTCGCGCCGATGCGCCGCTCGAGCCGACCGCCCGCCCCTGTACAGCGGCCCGCACCCCCGGGAGAACGCCGCCGCGCGACGATTGTCTTGGCGCCCGAGGTTGGCTAGGGTGCGCCTCGTTCGCCAGCCGGAAGCGATCAAGTGGCCGATATCTTCAGGGAAATCGACGAAGACGCCCAACGCGACCGTCTGCTCGCGTTCTGGCGGCGCTGGCGCTGGCACGTCGTCGGCGCCGCGGCGGTCCTCGTCCTCGGCACGGCGGCCGGGGTCGGCTGGCGCGGCTTGCAGGAGTCTGCTGCCGCCGACCGCGGCGCCCGCTTCGCGGCGGCCATGCGGCTGGCCGAGGACGCGGCGTACGAGGACTCGGCGCGCGCCTTCGCGCGTTTCGCGGAGGAGGAAAGCGGTGATTACGCCGCGCTCGCGCGCTTGCGCCAGGGGGCCATGCTCGCCCAGGCGGGCGACGGGCTTGCCGCCGTCGGCGCCTACAACGTCCTGATCGATTCCGGCGCCGACCCGCTGTTCGTCGAGCTGGCGCAGGTGCTCGCCTCGCGCCATCTGATCGACCGCGGCGAGACGCGGGCCGCGGAAACGCGCCTGCAGGCGATCGCCGAGGGCGCCGGGCCCTGGCGCTTCCTGGCTCGGGAGATGCTGGCCGCCGCCGCTCTGCAGGACGGCCGCCTGAGCGAAGCGCGCCAGGGTTTCGAAGCGCTCCGCGACGAAGCGGGAGTGCCCGACGGCGTGCAGACGAGAGCCCGGCAACTGATCGCCGCGCTAGGGGGCGAACCGTGACGGCGCGCGCCCTCGCGGCCCTCGCGGCGGGGCTTCTGGCGGGCGCATGCAGCGATACGTGGCTCGGCGACAGGCTGTTCGGCGACGACGATGCGGCCGATGCGCTGCCCGGCGAGCGCGTCTCGGTTCTGCTCCTCGAACGCACGCTCGAGGCCGACCCCGCGCTGGCGGGCGAGCCGGTGACGCTGCCGCCGCCGCTCGCCAACGCCGCGTGGCCGGTGCCGTGGGGAACGCCGACGCACGCCCCGGGCCACCTCGCGGCCGACGGCGACCTCGCGGTGCTGTGGCGGCAGTCGGCCGGCGCCGGGGAGAGCGGCGAAAACATCGCCCTCTCGACCCCGGTCGTCGCCGACGGGCGCGCCTACCTGATGGACGCCGACTCCACCGTCGCCGCCTTCGCCCTCGAGTCCGGCCGCCGCGTATGGTCGCGCGAACTGCTCCCCGATCACGAGGACGGAAGCGCGATTCTCGGCGGCGGCGTCGCCTTCGCCGACGGCGTGCTCTATGCCGCGACCGCGTTCGGAGAGATCGCCGCCCTCGACGCCGCCGACGGCGCCGTGCTGTGGCGGCGCATCGTGGTCAGCGCCCTGCGCGCCGCGCCGGCGGTTGCCGGCGGCCGGCTTTTCGCCACCGGATTCGACAACCGCCTGTACGCGTTCGACGCGCGCACCGGCGAGCTGCTGTGGACCCACGAGGGTATCGTCGAGTCGGCCGGACTGGCCGGTGCGGCGGTGCCCGCGGTCAGCGGCGATCTGGTCATCGCCGCCTATTCGTCGGGCGAGGTGTTCGCGCTCAGGGTCGAGAACGGACGCGTCGCATGGACCGATTCGCTGATCCTGCAGGGGCGGCTGGGCGCGCGCACGAACCTGTCGGACGTGGACGCGAGCCCCGTGGTCGACGGCGACCTCGCGTTCGCGGTCAGCCAGGGCGGCAGCCTTGCCGCCATCGAGCTGCGCTCCGGCTTCCGCGTCTGGGACCGGGAGATTCCGAGCGCGCAAACGCCGTGGGTCGCCGGTGACTATCTGTACATCGTGACCGTCGATGCGGAAGTGGCGTGTCTGCGGCGGGCCGACGGGCGCGTCCGCTGGGTGGCGGCGCTGCCGCGCTACGAGGATCCGGAGGACCGCGAGGGGCCGATCCAGTGGACGGGGCCGGTCCTCGCCGGCGGGCGGCTCGTCGTCGCCAGCAGCCACGGCGAGATGCGTGAGCTGTCGCCCGCCGACGGCGCGGTGCTCGCGGTCCGCGCCCTGCCTGCCGGCGTGCGCGCGGCGCCCGTCGTCGCCGACGGGACGCTGTACGTGCAAACCCGGGAGGCCGATCTGGTCGCCCTGCGCTAGGCGCAGGAACGCCCGCGCGGAATGGTGTGTCGAGTCGCCATCGTCGGGCGGCCGAACGTCGGCAAGTCCACCCTGTTCAACCGCCTCGTCGGTCGCCGGCTGGCGCTCGTCGGCGACCGGCCGGGGATCACCCGCGACTGGCGCGAGGGCAAAGGGCGCCTCGGGCCGGCGCGCTTCCGCCTGATCGACACGGCCGGTCTGGAGGACGCCTTCGGCGACAGCCTGGAAGCGCGCATGCTGGAGCGGACCGAGGCGCTTCTCGACGGCGTCGATCTGACCCTGTTCGCGCTCGACGGGCGGGCCGGCGTGACCCCGCTCGACCGCCATTTCGCGCGCTGGCTGCGCGCGCGCGGCGGCCCGGCGCTCGTTCTCGTCAACAAGGCCGAGGGGGGCGCCGGCGAGGAGGCGCTCCTCGACGCCTTCGCGCTCGGTCTCGGCGATCCGGTGGCGATCTCGGCTCAGCACGGCGAGGGCCTCGGCGACCTTTACGGCGCCATGGTCGCCGCCTGCCCGGGGCTCGATGAAGCCGGGGCGGCGACGGCCGCGGCGGAGGACGTTCTCCGGCTCGCGATCGTCGGCCGTCCGAACGTCGGCAAGTCGACGCTGGTCAACCGCCTGCTCGGCGAGACGCGGGTGCTGACCGGACCCGAAGCGGGGATCACGCGCGACGCGGTCGCGGTGCGCTGGCGCTGGCGCGGCCGCGACGTGGAGCTGGTGGACACCGCGGGGCTGCGCCGCCGCGCCCGCGTCGCGGAAGAGGTCGAACGCGCCGCGGCCGCCGACACGCGGCGCGCCGTCGGCGCCTGCCAGGTGGCGGCCCTCGCGGTCGACGCGACCGCGCCCCTCGACCGGCAGGACGTGGCCATCGCGCGCGGCATCGTCGAGGAGGGGCGGGCGCTCGTCGTCGCCGCCAACAAGTGGGACCGCGTCGAGTCCCCGGATTCCGTGCGCCGGCGTCTCGACGAGCGGCTGCGAATGTCGCTGTCGCAGGCCCGCGGCGTCGCGCTCGTCCCCCTTTCGGCGCGCACCGGCGCCGGCGTGGAGCGGCTGATGCAGGCCGCTTTCGACTCTCGCGCGACGTGGAGCCGGCGACTGCCGACCGCGGAGCTCAACCGCTGGTTGGCGGCCATGCTCGAGCGTCACGCGCCGCCGCTGGACGGCGGGCGCCGCGTGCGCCTTCGCTACATCGCGCAGGTGTCCGCCCGGCCGCCGACCTTCGCGGTGTTCGTCAACCGTCCGCGCGGCGTGCCGGCGGCCTACGTCCGCTATCTCGTCAACGGCCTGCGCGACGCCTTCGACCTTCCGGGGACGCCGATTCGCCTTCTCCTTCGTTCCGGCCGCAACCCCTACGCGCCCGGCCGCTGAGCCGGAGGCGGGCGGCGCTTGGTCCCGTACCGCGGCACGCGCTATCGTGTCGCCGCTCGCAGCGAAGAGCCTCACGCCGTCCATGCGAACCGGTTTCAGTCTCGCCCAGCTCGCCGATCCGGACACCGCCCGCGCCAATGAGATCCTGCGCGCGTGCGTGCACTGCGGCTTCTGCACGGCGACGTGTCCGACCTACGTCCTCGACGGCGACGAACGCGACAGCCCGCGCGGCCGCATCTACATGATCAAGGACATGCTCGAGAACGCCCGGCCGGCGCCGGACCGGGTTGTAACGCATGTCGACCGCTGCCTGTCGTGCCTTTCGTGCATGACGACCTGCCCGTCCGGCGTTCACTACATGCACCTCGTGGACCATGCGCGCGCCTACATCGAGGAGACTCACCGCCGGCCCGTGGCCGAGCGGCTGTTGCGTGCGCTGCTCGCTCTCGTGCTGCCGCGCCCGCGCCTGTTCCGCCTGAGCCTGCGCGCGGCCGCCCTGGCGCGGCCCTTCGCCGCGCTCGCGCCGGGACGGCTCAAGACGTTGCTGGCCCTGGCGCCGCGGCGCCTGCCCGCACGGCGTCCCGCGGACCGGCCCGGAACGTTCGCCGCCCGGGGGCCGCGCCGCGCCCGCGTCGCGTTGCTCGCCGGCTGCGTCCAGCAGGTGCTGGCGCCGGAGATCGACCGCGCGGCCATTCGCTTGCTCACCCGCCACGGATGCGAGGTCGTCGTCGCGCCGGGCGCCGGCTGCTGCGGCGCGCTCACGCATCACATGGGGCGCCGCCGGCCGGCGATGGTCGCCGCCGCGCGCAACGTCGCCGCGTGGAATCGCGAGATCGCGCGCGGCGGTCTCGACGCCGTCGTCGTCACCGCGTCCGGATGCGGCACGACGGTCAAGGACTACGGCCACATGCTGCGCAACGATCCGCGCCGGGCCGAAGACGCCGCCGCGGTCTCCGAGCGCACGCGCGACGTCAGCGAATGGATCGGGGAGCTCGGGCTGCGCGTCGCCGAGGGGCGGGCGGGAGGCCGGGTGGCCTATCAGTCCGCGTGCTCGCTGCAGCACGGGCAGAAGGTGACCGCGGCGCCGCAGGCGCTGTTGCGCCGGGCGGGTTTCGAGGTGGTCGAGCCGGCGGAAGGGCATCTGTGCTGCGGGTCGGCGGGAACCTACAGCCTGCTGCAGCCGCGAATCGCGGATTCGCTGCGCCGGCGCAAGCTCGCCGCCCTCGCCGCCTGCGCCCCCGACATGATCGCAAGCGGCAACATCGGGTGCATGACCCAGCTGTCGGACGCCGCGGTTCCGATCCTGCACACCGTGCAGTTGCTGGACTGGGCCACCGGCGGCCCCGATCCGCGCCCCGCGGCAACGGCGTGAACGCGGCGGCATGACGGCGGTCGGCGGCCGCCACCGCCTCGTCTGGCGGCTCGCGGTGCCCAACATTCTCGCCAATCTCACCATTCCGCTGCTCGGCGCCGTGGATACCGCCGTCGTCGGGCGGCTCGGCGCGGCGGAGATCGGCGCGGTGGCGGTGGGGGCGACCGTCTTCGCCTTTCTCTACTGGGGCTTTTCGTTCCTGCGCATGGGAACCGCCGGCTTCGCCGCGCAGGCGCACGGCGCCGGAGACGGCGAAACCCTGCTCGCGGTCCTCCTGCGCGCCGCCGCCATCGCCGTCTGCGTCGGCCTAGCGTTGATCGCGCTGCGGGGGCCGATCGTCATGGGGGCGCTTGCGCTCATCGCACCGAGCGAAACGGTGACGCCGCTCGCCGAGCGCTATCTGGACATACGTATCTGGGGCGCACCGGCGGCGGTCTGCAACATGGTGCTGCTCGGCTGGCTGCTCGGGCGCCAGCGCATGGTGCTCGGCCTCGTCCTGCAGCTCGTCATCAACGGCGCCAACATGTTCCTCGACGTCGTCCTCGCGGTGTGGCTCGAGATGGCAGTGGACGGCGTCGCCCTGGCGACCGTGATCGCGCAGTATCTCGGCTTCGTCGCCGGGCTGTGGGTGGTGCGCCGCGAAAGCCGTCGGATACGCGCCGCGTGGCCGTGGCGCACCGCGTGGCGCCGGTCGGCGCTCGCGGCGATGATGCGCCTCAACCGCGACATCTTCCTGCGCACCGTGTGCGTCGTCGCCGCGAGCTCGATGCTGACCGCGATCGGCGCGCGCTTCGGCGACCTCATTCTCGCCGCCAACGGCATCCTGATGCTGTTTCAGGCGTTCATGTCCTACGGCCTCGACGGCTTCGCGCACGCCGCCGAGGCGCTCGTCGGCGCCGCCGTGGGCAAGCGCGACCGCGCCGACTTCGCCACCGTCGTGCGGGTGTCCACAGTCTGGGCGGCGGTGACCGCGGCCGTTTACACCGTGGTCTTCGCCGTCGCCGGCATCGCCATCGTGGGCCTCGTCACGACCCTCCCCGAGGTGCGTGCGACGGCGGCGGAATATCTGCCGTGGGCCGTGCTCTCGCCGCTGGTGTCCGTCTGGGCGTTCCAGCTCGACGGCGTCTTCATCGGCGCCACGCGCGGCCGCGTCATGCGCAACGCCATGCTGGCGGCCTTTGCCGGCTATCTGGCGGCGCTGGCGGTGTTCGTCCCGATGTGGGGGAACCACGGGCTGTGGTTCAGCTTCATGATCCTTATGGCGTTGCGCGGCGTGACGCTCGGCGCCGCCTATCCGAGTCTTGCGCGCAGCCTGGGCCGGGCAGATTGAGGGTGAAATTCACGCTCCGCCCGGCTATGAAGGAGCCCGTTTTTCGCAATCCCGAGCGCAGGACCGTGGCATGAAGATCGCGATTCCGAAGGAACGTCGCGGCGGCGAACGACGCGTGGCCGCCTCGCCGCAGACGGTGAAGAAATTCGCCGAGTTCGGTGCCGAGGTGGCGGTCGAGGCGGGGGCGGGCGCGGCTTCGGCGATCGACGATTCGGCCTTTGCCGAAGCGGGCGCGACCATCGCCGGCACCGCCGACGAGGCGTGGGACGGCGCCGACATGGTGCTCAAGGTCCAGCGCCCCATGACGGCCGACGAGGGAGAAGACGAGATGGCGCGGCTGGCTGGCGGGTCGCTGCTCGTGGCCCTGCTCGCGCCGCTTCAGCACCGCGATCAGATCGAGGGCTACGCGAGCCGGAACGTCACCGCCTTCGCCATGGAGCTGGTGCCCCGCATCAGCCGGGCGCAGAGCATGGACGCGCTGTCGTCGCAGAGCAATCTCGCCGGCTACAGGGCGGTGCTCGACGCCGCGGCGGAGTTCGGCAAGGTCATCCCGATGATGATGACCGCGGCCGGCACCGTTGCCCCGGCCAAGATTCTCGTGCTCGGAGCCGGCGTCGCCGGTTTGCAGGCGGTCGCCACCGGCCGCCGACTCGGCGGCGTGGTATCCGCGTTCGACGTGCGCCCGGCGGTCAAGGAGCAGGTCGAGAGCCTCGGCGCGAAGTTCATCGAGGTCGCCGACGACGAAGCCGGGAGCGCGGAGACGGCGGGCGGGTACGCGCGCGAGATGGGAGAGGACTACCGCCGCCGCCAGGGCGAGCTGATCCGCGAGACCATCGGCGGCCAGGACATCGTCATCTGCACCGCGCTGATTCCCGGTCGGCCGGCGCCGACGCTGATCACCGCCGACATGGTCGCCGGGATGAAGCCGGGCTCGGTGATCGTCGATCTGGCCACCGAAACGGGTGGCAACTGCGAGCTGTCCGTCCACGGCGAGGTCGTGCGCGTCCATGGCGTGGCGATCGTCGGACACGCCAACGTGCCGAGCCGCGTCGCCGTGGACGCCAGCGCGCTCTACGCCCGCAACCTGCTCAACTTCGTCGCTCCGATGATCGACCGCGAGACCCGGTCGCTCAAGATCGACTGGGAAGACGAGGTCATCGCCGGCGCGTGCGTGACGCGCGACGCCGCCGTGGTGCATCCGATGCTGACCGATGGAGGCGGCGCATGATCGACCCGTTCATCCAGGATTTCACGATTTTCGTCCTCGCGGTGTTCGTCGGCTACTACGTCGTCTGGAGCGTCACCCCGGCGCTCCACACGCCGCTGATGTCGGTGACCAACGCCATATCCGGCATCATCGTGGTTGGCGCGCTGATCGCCGTCGGCGCCGGATTCGCCGACGCCCCGCCGGCCGGGGATGACGCGGGCGGCGGGCTGTCGTTCTCCAAGGCCATGGGCTTTGTCGCCGTGGCGCTCGCGTCGGTGAACATATTCGGCGGCTTCATCGTCACGCAGCGCATGCTGCAAATGTTCCGCAAGAAGCGCTAGGGGGCGGTCGTGTCAGCCAATCTGTCCGCCTTCGCCTATCTCGCCGCCGCCGTCTGCTTCATTCTCGCCCTCAAGGGCTTGAGCTCGCCGACCTCGGCGCGCGCCGGCAACGTCTACGGCATCGCCGGCATGGCCATCGCCGTGCTGGTGACCCTCGCGCAGCCCGACGTCGGCTCCTACGGCTGGGTCGCCGTCGCCATGGCGGCGGGCGGCGCCGTCGGCGCCGCCATCGCGCTGCGCATCGAGATGACGGCCATGCCGCAGCTCGTGGCCGCGTTCCACAGCCTCGTCGGTATCGCCGCGGTCCTGGTGGCGGCGGCGGCGCTGTACGCGCCGGAGGCCTATGGCATCGGCACCGTCGGCGCCATCAAGACGGCAAGCCGCATCGAGATGTCCCTGGGAACGGTCATTGGCGCCATCACCTTCACCGGTTCGGTGGTCGCCTTCGCGAAGTTGCAGGCGCTGGTCTCGGGCGCGCCGGTCACCTTCCCGATGCAGCATTGGCTGAACCTTGCGCTCGGGCTCGTCATCGTCGCCGCGATCGTCTGGTTCTGCGCCACCGAGAGCCCGGCGGCGTTCTGGGCGATGACGGTGCTTGCGCTCGCCATCGGCGTGATGATCATCATTCCCATCGGCGGCGCCGACATGCCGGTCGTCATTTCGATGCTCAACTCCTATTCGGGCTGGGCCGCCGCCGGCATCGGCTTCACGCTGCAGAACACGGCGCTGATCATCGTCGGCGCGCTCGTCGGCTCGTCGGGCGCCATCCTCTCCTACATCATGTGCAAGGGGATGAACCGCTCGTTCGTCAACGTCATCCTCGGCGGCTTCGGCGCCGAGGACGGCGCCGCCGCGCATACCCGCACCGACAAGGCCGTGACGTCGGGCAGCGCCGAAGATGCCGCCTTCATCATGCAGAACGCCGAATCGGTCATCATCGTGCCCGGCTACGGCATGGCGGTGGCGCAGGCGCAGCACGCCCTGCGCGAGATGGCCGACGGGCTGAAGGAGGCCGGCGTCAAGGTCTCCTACGCCATCCATCCCGTCGCCGGGCGCATGCCCGGGCACATGAACGTGCTGCTGGCGGAGGCCAGCGTGCCCTACGAAGAGGTGTTCGAGCTGGAGGAGGTCAACTCCGACTTCGCCACCGCCGACGTGGCATTCGTCATCGGCGCCAACGACGTGACCAACCCGGCGGCGCGCACCGACCCCTCGAGTCCGATCGCCGGCATGCCGATCCTCGAGGTCGACAAGGCGAAGACCGTGCTGTTCGTCAAGCGGTCGCTTTCGCCCGGCTACGCCGGCATCGACAACGACCTCTTCTACGGCGACACCACGATGATGCTGTTCTCCGACGCCAAGAAGATGGTGGAGAACATCGTCAAGGCGCTGTAGGCGCCCCGCCGGCTTCGCGCGGTCTCCCGTGGCGGTGCTGTCGATCCAGTCGACGGTCGCGCACGGTCATGTCGGGAACGCCGCGGCGGTCTTCGCGCTGCAGCGTCTCGGAGTCGACGTGTGGCCCGTGCACACGGTCCAGTTGTCCAACCACACGGCGCATGCCGCCTGGGGCGGCGGCGCCCTCGGCGCCGGCCATGTCCGGGACGTGCTGCGCGGGATCGAGGAGACCACCGGCTTCGCCGGCCTCGATGCGGTGTTGACGGGCTACGTCGGCTCCGCCGGTCTCGCCGCCGTCATCGCCGAAACCGTCGACCGCGTGCGCGCCCTCCGGCCCGCCGCGCTCTACTGCTGCGACCCGGTGATGGGCAACGCGGCGCGCGGCCTCTACGTCGCCGAAGACACGGCCGCGGCGATCGCGAGCGAACTCGTGCCCCGCGCCGACATGGCAACTCCCAACGCGTTCGAGCTCTCGCGGCTCGCCGACCGGCCCGTCGCCGACGCGGCGGAGGCGCTTGCCGCTGCCGACGCGCTCGCCGAACGCGGCCCGCCGACCGTCGTCGTCACCTCGCTCGCCGCCGGCGTCGGCCTTGGCGTGCTCGCGCGCGGCGAAGGCGGCGCGTGGCTCGTCGAGACGCCGCGCCTCGCCGCCGCCGCGCACGGCGCCGGCGATACGCTGACCGCCCTTCTGCTGGGCCGCACGCTACGGGGCGCCGCGCTCCCCGACGCCCTGTCCGACGCCGTATCGTCGACCTTCGCGTTGCTTCGGGCCGGCGCGCCCGGCGAGCCGGCGCTGATCGACGCGCAGGACGCGATCGCCGCTCCGCCCCGCCGTTTCCCCGCCCGGCGGCTGGAAACGCCCGGCCGCACCGGGTTACACTCCGGCCGCGCCGGCGGCGGGGGAGAAGGGGAATGATCGAACTGAAAGGCGCGGTGGTCGTCGTCACCGGGTCGACGCGCGGCGTCGGCGCGGCGACCGCGCGGCTTCTCGCCGAACGCGGGGCGCGGGTCGTGGTCAACGGCTCGCGGTCGGTCGACCAGGCGGCGGCGGTTGCCGACGAGTGCCGCGCGCTCGGCGGCGAGGCGCTCGTCGTTCAGGGAAATGTCTCCGAGGACGCCGATTGCCGCCGCATCGCCAGCGAGGCGGTCGATCGCTGGGGCGGGATCGACGGGCTGGTCAACAACGCCGGGACGACGGTATTCCGCGCACACGGCGACCTCGAAGGTCTGGACGCAGCGGATTTCCAGCGCGTCTACGCGGTCAATACCGTCGGCCCGTTCCAGATGATCCGGGCCTGCGCGCCGCACATGAAGGCGCGCGGCCGCGGCGTGGTCGTCAACGTCTCGTCGGTCGCCGGTTCCTACGGCGTCGGCTCGTCGCTCGCCTACGTCGGCTCCAAGGCGGCGCTGAACATGCTTACCGTCTCGCTGGCGCGCGTGCTGGGGCCCGAGATCGCGGTGAACGCGGTCAACCCCGGCTTTATCGCGGGGGACTGGCTGCGCGACGGCATGGGCGAAGAGAACTACGACGCCGTCAAGGAGACGCTGGAGAAGACGACCCCGCTGCGCGCGGTCAACCGGCCGGAGGACATCGCCCGCAACATCGTCTGGCTGCTTGAGGGCGCGCCCAACATCACCGGCCACCTGTTTCACGTCGACGCCGGCATGGGCCTGATCCGCGGCGCCCTGCCGGCGATGGTGAAACGGTGAGCCGCCCGGTGAACGCGGCGGCGGAAGCCGGGCGCGGCCGGGTCGTCGCGCGCCGGGAGGGGCACGTCGGCTGGATCGTCTTCGACAACCAGGCGCGGCGCAACGCGCTCTCGCTCGACATGTGGCGCGGGCTTGCCGAAGTCGTCGCCGACTACGCGCGCGACGACGAGGTGCGCGTCGCGGTCATGGCCGGCGCCGGCGACAAGGCGTTCGTTTCCGGCGCCGACATATCGGAGTTCGAAAAGCACCGCGCCACGGCCGAGGCCGAGGAGGCGTACAACCGCATTTCCGCCGACGCGCAGGCCGCGCTCGCGCAATTCGAGAAACCGCTGCTGGCGATGATCCGCGGCTACTGCATCGGCGGCGGCCTCGCCGTCGCGCTCAACGCCGACATCCGCATCGCCGCCGACGATGCGCGCTTCGGGATCCCCGCCGCCCGCCTCGGCCTCGGCTACGGATTCGGCGGAATGCGGACGCTCGTCGCGCTCGCGGGCCCCGCGGCGGCCAAGGAGATCATGTTCACCGCGAGCCGGTTCGACGCCGCGGAGGCGCTGCGCATTGGCCTCGTCAACCGCGTCGTCTCCGCCGACCGTCTGGAAGCGACGGTCCGCGAGGTTGCCGGGACCATCGCCGGCAATGCGCCGCTTACCGTGCGCGCCGCCAAGGCGGCCATCGGCGAGACGCTCAAGGACGCCGGCGAACGCGATATGGCGCGTCTCGAGGGCCTCGTCCGCGCCTGCTTCGACAGCGCCGACTACGTCGAGGGCCGCCGCGCCTTCATGGAGAAACGCCCGCCGCGCTTCGCCGGCCGGTAGACCGCGCGCGACCGCACCCCCGCCGCCGCTTCACGAGGACCGAACCGCCGATGGCCGAACCGCGCCGATTTGACTTCGACACCCTCGCGCTGCACGCGGGGCAGCGTCCGGATCCCGAGTTCGGCGCCCGGGCGGCGCCGATCTACCAGACGACGTCCTATGTCTTTCCCGATGTCGATACCGCCGCCTCGATGTTCAATCTCGAACGCCCGGGGCACCTCTATTCGCGCATCAGCAACCCGACGGTGGCGGTGCTCGAGGAACGGCTGGCGGCGCTCGAAGGCGGCGTCGGCGCGGTTTGCACCGCCAGCGGCCAGTCGGCGCTGCATCTCGCCGTTGCCACGCTGATGGGCGCCGGCGGCCACATTGTCGCGTCCAAGGCGCTGTACGGCGGCAGCTACAACATGATGTGCCACACGCTGCCGCGCTTCGGCATCTC
Organism: Alphaproteobacteria bacterium; assembly: GCA_965243325.1. Lineage (GTDB taxonomy): Bacteria > Pseudomonadota > Alphaproteobacteria > UBA7887 > UBA7887 > JANQOH01. The sequence continues at coordinate 55,287 of CBDEUQ010000003.1, forward strand.
CGCCACCTTCGTCGATCCGCGCAGCCCGGCGGCGTTCGAGGCCGCGATCCGCCCCGAGACCCGCCTCGTGTTCGGCGAGACTCTCGGCAATCCCGGTCTCGAGGTGCTCGACATTCCCGCCGTCGCCGACGTGGCGCACCGCGCCGGCTTGCCGTTGATGGTCGACAACACGTTCGCCACCCCCCGCCTGTGCCGGCCGATCGAGCTCGGCGCCGACATCGTGATGCACTCGGCGACCAAGTTCCTCGGCGGCCACGGTGTCGCGATCGGCGGGGCGCTCGTGGACGGCGGCCGCTTCGACTGGCGCGCGAGCGGCCGCTTTCCCACCCTCACCGAGCCCTACGCCGGCTACCACGGCCTCGACTTCACCGAGGAATACGGCCCCGCGGCGATGGTCATGCGCGCCCGCGCCGAGGGCCTGCGCGACTTCGGCTGCGCGATGAGCCCGCAGACCGCGTTCTACATTCTGATGGGCGTCGAGACGCTCGGTGTGCGCATGGCGCGGCACGTCGCCAACGCGCGCCGCGTCGTCGAGTTCCTCGGCGGCCACGACGCGGTGGCGTGGGTGGCGTGGCCCGAGCGCGACGACCATCCGGACCGCGCGCTTGCCGCCCGGCTGCTGCCCGATGGCTGCGGCGCGGTGTTCTCGTTCGGAATCAGGGGCGGGCGGGCTGCCGGCCGGGCCTTCATCGAGCGGCTGAGCCTGTTCTCGCACCTCGCCAACGTCGGCGACGCCAAGTCGCTGGTGATCCATCCGGCGAGCACCACGCACCAGCAGATGAGCGCAGAAGAGCTTGCCGCGGCCGGCGTCGGCGAGGATCTCGTCCGCCTGTCGGTCGGTCTCGAGGACCCCGGAGACCTCGTCGACGATCTCGCCCAGGCCCTGCGCGCCGCGGTGCGGAAATGACGACGGCGTTCCGCGTCGCCGGGCGTGAAGTCGCCGCGGCCACCGGCGGCGTCGCGTTCGACGCGTCGAAGCCGCTTGTCGTGTTCCTGCACGGCGCCGGCATGGACCGCACTGTCTGGGCGACGCAGACGCGCTACTTCGCCTGGCGCGAACGTGCCGTTCTGGCCGTCGACTGGCCCGGGCACGGTGCCTCGGAAGGTCCGCCGCTCGCCAGCATCGAGGCCATGGCAGCGTGGGTCTGGGACCTCGTCGACGCCGCGGGCGGGCGCGAGGCGGCGCTGGTCGGCCACAGCATGGGCTCACTTGCGGCGCTCGCCGCCGCGGGGCTGGCACCCGGGCGCTGCCGCAAGCTGGCGCTGATCGGCACCGCCGCGGCGATGCCGGTGAACGACGCGCTGCTCGCCGCGACGCGCGACGACCCGGCGGCGGCGGCGCGGATCATCGTCTCGTGGGGCTTCGGCGCCCGTGGCCACTTCGGCGGCGCGCGCACGCCGGGCCTGTGGAACATGGGCGGCGGCCTTGCGCTGCTCGCACGCGGGGCGGCGGCGCTCGGCGTCGATTTCGCCGCCAGCAACGCCTACCGCGGCGGCCCGGAGGCGGCGGCGGAAATCTCCTGTCCGACGCTGATCGTCTCGGGACGCGACGACCGCATGACGCCGCCCGCGGCCGCCGCGCCGCTCCTCGCCGCGCTGCGTGACGTGCGCGAGGTGATGATCGCCGATTGCGGCCACATGCATATGGCTGAGCAGCCAGACCGCACGCTCGACGCCCTCGCCGACTTCCTGTAGGGCGTCCCGCTGCCGGCTCGGGCTACGGCCGGATACCCCGTTCGTATATGCGGGATCGTTCCCGCAAGCGCGGCGCCGCCGCCGCTCCGCTCAGCTCCGCTGGCCGAGTCCGAACGAGCCGAAGCGCTTGTTGAAGCGCGCCACCTGGCCTTCGGTGTCGATGATGCGCTGGCCGCCGCCGGTCCATGCCGGGTGCGTCTTGGGGTCGACGTCGAGCTTCAGCGTGCCGCCCTTCTCGCCCCACGTCGTGCGCGTCGAGAACTCGGTCCCGTCGGTCATCACCACGGTGACCTCGTGATAGTCGGGATGGATTTCCTTTTTCATGGCGCGCTGTATAGCCGCCCGGCCGTTGCGGGACAAGCGCCCCGGCGGTATAGGAGGAACATGGACGATACCGGTTTCGAAGCCCGCGCGACGGCGGCGCTCGAACGCGTCGCGGAGCGCCTCGAAAGCGCCGCCGCTGACGATCTCGACATCGACCTCGAAGACGGCGTGCTCACCGTCGAGCTCGCCTCAGGGGCGCAGTACGTCCTCAACCGCCATGCGCCCAGCGGCCAGCTCTGGCTGTCCTCGCCCGCGAGCGGCGCCGGCCGCTTCGCTCCAGACCCGGAATCGGACGCCTGGCGCGACGTGCGCGGCGGTAGCGATCTTGTCGAACGCCTCGAGGGCGAACTGTCGCGGGCCCTCGGTCGGCCGCTCGCGCTCTCCTGATCGCGTCGTGAACGTCGCCGAGGCGCGCGCGAGCGACCGCGTCGCGACCCGCGAGCTGCGCCATCTGAAGCGGCTCGGACGCTATCTCTCGCCGTATCGCTGGCGCATCGCCGCTGCGCTCTGTGCGCTCACCGTGTCCGCCGGAACCGTGCTGTCGATCGGCGTCGGTCTGCGGGCGCTGATCGACAGCGGCTTCGCCGCCGGCGACGTCGCCGCGCTTGACCGCGCCCTTGTCGGCCTGCTCGTCCTGGTAAGCGTGGTCGCCGCGGCGACGTATGCCCGGTTCTATCTCGTCTCGTGGCTCGGCGAGCGCGTCATCGGCGACATTCGCCGCGACGTCTACGACCACGTCATCGGCCTCTCGCCGCGCTTTCTCGAGACCGTGCGCACCGGCGAGGTGTTGTCGCGGCTGACCGTCGACACCACGCTGCTGCAGGTCGTCGTCGGGTCGACCGCCTCGGCCGCGCTGCGCAACCTGCTGCTGCTCGTCGGCGGTTCGGTGATGCTCGCCGTGACCAACCTGAAGCTCACCGCGCTCGTCGTCGTGCTCGTCCCCGTCGCCGTGCTGCCGATCGTCGCCTTCGGCCGCCGTGTTCGCCGGCTGTCGCGGGCGGCGCAGGATCGCGTCGCCGACGTCGGCGCGCACGGCGAGGAATCGCTCAACGCCGTGCGCACGGTGCAGGCGTTCAATCACGAGCCGATCGACCGGCGCGTCTTTGCCGGCCGCGTCGAGGCCGCGTTCGCCGCGGCGGTGGAGCGGGTGCGTGCCCGCGCCTGGCTGACCGCGGTGGTGATGGTCGGGGTTTTCGCCGCCGTCGCCTTCGTGCTCTGGGTGGGCGGACGCGACGTGCTTTCGGGCAGCCTGAGCGGCGGCGCACTGGCGCAGTTCGTCTTCCTCGCCGTCGTTGTCGCCGGCGCCGTCGGCGCCCTCAGCGAGGTGTACGGCGACCTGCAGCGCGCCGCCGGCGCCACCGAGCGGCTGCTCGACCTGCTCGACGCCGTTCCCGATGTCGCGGCGCCGCCCGCCCCGGTCGCGCTGCCGCGTCCGGCCCGCGGCGCCGTCGCCTTCGAGAACGTCACGTTCCACTACCCGTCGCGCCCGAATTCGCCGGCGCTCCACGGCATCGACCTCTCCGTGGTGCCCGGCGAGCGCGTCGCCCTCGTCGGTCCCTCCGGCGCCGGCAAGACGACCCTGTTTCAGCTCTTGCTCCGTTTCTGGGACCCCGAGAGCGGGCGCGTTCTCATCGACGGCGTGCCGCTCGCCCGCGCCGACCCGCGCGACGTGCGCGCCCGCATCGCCGTCGTGCCGCAGGAGCCCGTGGTCTTCGCCGCCGACGCCTGGGAGAACATCCGATACGGCCGCCCGGACGCCGACGACGAAGCGGTGCGCGCGGCGGCGCGCGCGGCGGCGGCCGAGGAATTTCTCGACGCCCTGCCGCGGGGCTTCGACACCTTCCTCGGCGAGAAGGGCGTACGCCTCTCCGGCGGCCAGCGTCAGCGCATCGCCATCGCCCGGGCGCTGCTCCGCGACCCGGCGATCCTGCTGTTCGACGAGGCGACCAACGCGCTCGATTCCGAGAACGAGCGTCTCGTTCAGGCGGCGCTCGACCGGCTGATGGCGGGGCGGACGACTCTGATGATCGCCCATCGCCTCGCCACCGTTCGCGGCGCCGACCGCATCGTCGTGCTCGACTCCGGGCGCGTCGCCGCGGTCGGAGACCACGAGGGGCTGATGGCCGCCGGCGGCCTCTACGCCCGGCTCGCGGCGCCGCAGTTCGCCGCGCCGGAGCCGTCTCCCGCCGTCCGGCCGCGCCTCGCCGGCGGCGGCAGTCGCTAGCCGCCGTGCCAACGGCCGACCTGCCGCTCCATCCGCCCGTCGAACCGTTCGACCGCCGCCGGCTGCGGGTCGATTCGCGCCATGTCCTCTGGCTCGAGCAGTACGGCCGGGAAGACGGCGTGCCGGCGGTGTTTCTGCACGGCGGGCCGGGCAGCGGTTGCCAGCGCATGCACGCGCGCCAGTTCGACCCGGCGGTCTTCCGCGCCGTGCTCTTCGACCAGCGCGGCGCCGGCCTGAGCGAACCGCGCCTGTCGCTCGTCGACAACACGACGCCCCACCTCGTCGAGGACATGGAGCGCATCCGCCGCGCGCTCGCCATCGACCGTTGGCTCGTCGTCGGCGGTTCGTGGGGCGCGACGCTGGCGCTCGCCTACGCCGGACGCTATCCGGAGCGGGTGAGCGGACTCGTGCTGCGCGCCGTGTTCCTGGGCACGCAAGAGGAAGCCCGCTGGGCGTTCGAGGGCGCGGCGCGGACGTTCCGCCCGGACCTGTGGCGGCGTTTCGCCGGGCTGCTGCCCGAAGCCGAGCGCGCCGACGTCATAGCCGCCTACGGGCGACGGCTCGAGAACCCCGACCCGGCGGTGCACGTTCCCGCGGCGCGCGCCTGGGGCGCTTACGAGCAGGCGCTGTCGGAGCTTCGTCCGGCGGCTGCGGCCCTGCCGGTGTCCCTGGACGACCCGGGCCGGGGCGCCGCCGCGCCGCGCACGCCCTACGTCGAGTGGCACTACATCAAGAACGCCTGCTTCCTCGAACCCGGCGAGCTGATGGCCGGCGCCGCGCGCTTGCGCGCGGTGCCGGGCGTCATCGTGCAGGGCCGCTACGACCTGTTGTGCCCGCCGCGCGCGGCGGCGGCGGTCGCCGGCGCCTGGGGCAACGCCGACCTTCGCATCGTCGCCGAGGCCGGCCACGCGGCGTCGGAGGCGCCGCTGCGCGCGGCGCTCGTCGGCGCCATCGCCGAGATGGGCGCCCGCCTTGCGGCCGCGCCGGCGGGCGGGAGGAACGGAGAAAGAGTCGGCGCCTGACCTGCTGTCGAGCCGCCGACCCGGCGGCGCGCGCCGCCGTGCCGTCCCGGACGGCTCTCTCTTGAGTAACTGACTCACGCCATCGCCAATTCGGCATTTGGCTTTCTCTGGTCACCGGCGGGCTGGATCAATTGGTAGCCGAGGGTCCGAGCCTTGCGCCGCAGGTTGGCGAGGGTGCGGTCGACGCGCCGTTTCTCGTAGGCCTCCATCCCCTTTTCGACATAGGCCTCGCCCCGCGTCACCATTGTAAAGATCAGGCAAGCCAGTTCGCGGGCGGTCGCGGTGATCGCGACGGGCGCGTCCTTTCGCGCGAGACGGGCGCGGTGTCTGGCGCCGATGAAGGTCTGGCTCCTTCGTGCCGACATGGCCGCCATGCGCAGCGCCTGCCCGACGGGGTTGACCGCCTTGTGCGCCCGGCCCGGCAAGGGCTTGCCGCCGCTGATCCGCGTGCCCGGCGCCACCCCCAGCCAGGAGCAGAAGTGCTGGACGGAGGGGAAGGCGGAGAAGTCCGGGCCGATCTCGGAAGCGATCGTCAGGGCCGTTGCGGGACCGATGGTCGGGATCGCGGTCAGGTCGACGCCCATCATGTTGGTCAGGGCCACGGTCAACGCCTTGCCGGTCATGGGGTCGCCCACGCCCGGGCGGGGCGTTTCGAGAGATGCGTCGTCGTCGGCAGGCCCGTCCGGCGGCGTCAGATCGTCGATCTGCGCCGCGATCCGCGCCTCGCAGTCCTCGATCTGCCGGTCGAGGAAGTCGTAGCGCTGCATGGCCTGCTCCAGGGCGAAGAGATGCTCCTCACGCTAGGTGCCTTCCAGACTGGCCGCGATCCTCTCTTCGCTGGCCTTGATCCGCCGGTGTCGGAACGATGCCAGACGCTCCGGGTCGCGTTCGCCGTCGACGATCGCCCGCAGGATCTTCATCCCGGTCTGCCCCGTGATGTCGGCGATCACCGAGTCCAGCCGGACATTCATCTCGGTCAGCGCCTTCTGCATGTGCTGCACGCAGCGCGAGCGGTCTTCGGTCAGGCGCTTCATCTGGCGCACGTAGGAGCGTAGCGGGCAGACCGCATCGCCGGGACGGAAGGCGCCCCGCAGCAGCCCGTAGGACAGCAACTGCCAGATCCACTGGCAGTCGAGCACGTCGCTCTTGCGCCCGGCGATCTGCTTCGTCATCCGCGGCGGAACCAGGAGCACCTCGAAGCCGGCGCGCTCCAGCACTTCGTAGACCGGGATCCAGTAGACCGAGGTCGATTCCATCGCCACCGTCTTCACCCCGCACGACGATAGCCACTCCGCCATCGCCTGCAGGTCGCGGGTGAAGCCGTCGAACGCCCGCACCGGTTCCGAAGAGCGGGCCGGATCGACAGCCACGAAGTGGCGGTCCTTGCCGATGTCGATCCCGGCGCAATCCGGGTTCACCACCTTCAGGCGCTGCCGCTTCCTGTTCTTGCGGGCCATGCAGGACCCTCCCTCGAACTGCGTTGCGCTGCGGCCGGGGAAGAACCGCACGGCAATTCCCAATCTCTCGAACGAGGTCGCGGCAAGCCGCGCCATCAGTGACACAAGCCGATCGCGGTCCGGGCCAAGCTCAGAAACGGGTGCCCAAAGAGCACGCCAGTGACGCGACGGCCTCGATTCCCCGGCCGTCGCCACTTCACGGAACCGCCGCCGAAGGCACAAGCCCCAGTTACTTTCGCGACTAAGCCGCCGCGACACGGGGGTGGGGGCTCAGAACTGCCTGACGAAACTCAGTTCGCCGCCGGTGCGCTTGTAGTCGTAGAGCTGGGCGTTGGTGTCCCGCTTCTCGTGCACCAGCGCCAGTTGCGGGCTGAAGCCCCGCACCGTGAAGGCGCGGTTGAGCACCGAGAGCCGCAGCGAGCGCGTGCGGTCCGCGCGTGCCTCCCCTTCGGGGGTGAACGGCGCCCAGTTTCCCTTGTAGTCGGTTCGGCGCAGTTCGCCGCTGCCGCCGACGGTGAAGCCCCACGGCAGCGCCACCGCGACGCCTGCGCGCACCCACCGGCGCTCGTGTCGCCAGCGCTCCGACTCCGGCCGTTCGCGGCCCCAGCCGGCGTTGGCGTCCAGGCGCACGGTCGGCGCCGCGATCCAGGCACCGCCGAACGATGCGTCCACGACCGGGCCGTCGAGGTAGGTCCGATCGCGGTAGCGACGGTCGTGCCACGACGCTCGCGCATGTGCCGTCACACGCCGCCCGAAGCGCCCCGCCGTCTGCAGCCGCACGCCGGCCTCCCGATGGTCGGGAACGCCGCCCAGCCAGCGCTGGCGGACGCTCGCGAGGACGCTCGCTTCGGCGTTCTCGCCCACGAGCACCCGCGGCCCCGTGTGCAGCGACAGCGACGTCTGGTCGAAGACGCTGCCGGCGTACTCGCGCCGCGAGGCGTCGGCGCCGGCGCGCAGCCGCGTGCGCTCGCCCAGCGGGTGCTGGTATTCGCCGCCGCCCCACACCGAGACGCCGATGCCCGAGGTCGTGAGGTCCTCGGCGTCGCGCTGGAACGGCAGGCCCTGAATGTAGATCGTGCGTTCGGACGACGCGGCGCCGATGTTGGTGTCGGGCGCCAGCGCCGCGCCGACGTACAGGCTCCAGCGCCGCCGCGCGCGGATTTCGCCGAGGAAACGACGCACGTTGGCGGTCACCGCCGGTGGCGGGTCGCCGGCCAGCACGCGTTCGAAATGCCGCCGCGCGAGGCGGTCCTCGCCCTTGAGGAAGAACGCGCGGGCGAGCTCCAGGCGCACGCGCACGAGTTCCGGCCGATTCACCAGCATGGCGCGAAACGCCTCGATGGCCTCGTCCAACAGCGCTTCGCGCTCAGCGTCGTCGCCGGTCGTCCGCCTCGACATCTCGACCGCCGACAGGCCGAAGAAGAACAGCGCGTCCGCCGCAACGGCCTCGCCCTCCAGCAGCGGCCGCAGCACGGCGAGCGCCTCGTCGAAACGCCCCTCCTCGATCAGCGCCCGCGCTTCCGCGATGCCGGAAGCGGACGCCTCGGGAGGCGGCGGGGCGTGCTCGTCGCCCGCCGCCGGGACGGCGAGCGCGAGCAAAACGAAAGCCGCGAAAACGCGGCCTGGGATATTCGAGAACATGCTTCACACTCGCACACGTCGCGCGGCCGGACAAAGAAAAAAGACCGGTGGAAGACACGGCCCGCAGGCTGGATTTCGCGCCGTCCGGCGGTGTATGGAGCGCGGCGAACGGGGGGAGCATGTTCGACAGCGTGCTGATCGCCAACCGCGGCGAAATCGCCTGCCGCATCGCCCGCGCGTGCCGGGAGCTGGGCCTGCGCAGCGTCGCGGTCCACTCCGACGTCGACGCCGGCGCGCTCCACGTCGCCGTGGCCGACGCCGCGGAGCCGATCGGACCGGCGGACCCGCGCCGGAGCTATCTCGACGCCGACGCGCTGCTCGCCGCCGCCGAGCGCTCGGGCGCCGGCGCCGTCCACCCCGGATACGGGTTTCTCGCCGAGAACGCCGCGTTCGCACAGTGCGTCGAGGAGGCGGGCCTGGCGTGGGTCGGGCCCGCTCCCGAGACCATCGCCGACATGGGCGACAAGGCCCGCGCCCGCAGCATCGCCGCGGCCGCCGGCGTGCCCGTGCTGCCGGGGAGCGCGCGCCTGCCCGCCGGTGCGCCCGCCGATGCGGGCGCGGCGGCCGCCGCCGTCGGCTACCCGCTGCTGGTCAAGGCCGCCGGCGGCGGCGGCGGCATCGGCATGCGCCGGGTCGACGAGGCGGCCGCGCTCGACGCCGCGACGGCCGCCACGCAGGCGCTGGCCGCGCGCGCGTTCGGCGACGGCACGGTCTATCTCGAACGCCTGGTCGCGCCGGCGCGCCACGTCGAGATCCAGGTGTTCGGGTTCGGCGACGGCCGTGCGGCGCACGTGTTCGAGCGCGACTGCTCGATCCAGCGCCGCTTCCAGAAGATCGTCGAGGAGGCGCCGGCGCCGGCGCTGGACGCCGGCGTGCGCCGGGCGATGGCCGATGCGGCGCTCGCGCTCGCCCGCGCCGTGCGCTACCGCGGCGCCGGCACCGTGGAGTTCGTCGTCGGCGAGGACGGCGGCTTCTTCTTCCTCGAGATGAACACGCGCATACAGGTCGAGCACCCGGTGAGCGAGATGCTGACCGGCATCGATCTCGTCGGCTGCCAGCTCCGGCTCGCCCGCGGCGACGCGCTCGACGATCTCGATGGCGGCGCCGTCCGCGTCTCGGGCCATGCGATCGAATGCCGCCTCTACGCCGAGCGTCCGGCGAAACGCTTTCTGCCGTCGCCGGGGCGCATCGACGCTTTGTGCTGGCCGGAGGCGCACGCCGATCTCCGCATCGACACCGGCGTGCGCGCGGGCGACGCGGTGACGCCGCACTACGACCCGCTGCTCGCCAAGCTGGTCGCCCGCGGGCCGTCGCGCGCCGCCGCGCTCGCGCGCATGGCGCGGGCGCTCGACGACACGCGCATCGAAGGCCTCTCGACCAACCGCGACTTTCTCCGGCGGCTCGTGGCGCACCCGCGCTTCCGCGCCGGCCGGATTTCAACCGGCTTCGTCGACGCGCACCTCGCCGAACTTGTCGGATAGGCGCCCGGCGTCGAGCCAGGCGGCCGCCGCCGCCGTGTCGGCGGCGTGCGGCGGGCCGGGCGGCGGCGGCCGGTCGATCATCAGCACCGGCAGGCCGAGCGCCCGCGCCGCCGCGATCTTGGCGTAGCCGGCGCGGCCGCCGGCGTTCTTCGAAACCACCAGATCGATGCCTTCGCGGCGCAGCAGCGCCGTCTCCCCGGCCTCGTCGAACGGGCCGCGGTCGACGACGACCCTGGCCCTCGGCAGCACCGTCTCGGCCGGCGGCTCGAAGACGCGCACCACCGCGCTGCCGCGCAGCCGGCCGGCGAACGGCGCCAGGCTCTGGCGGCCGACCGCGAGCAGCGGCCGCTCGCCGAGCGCGGCGACGCGCCCGGCCGCCGCCTCGACATCGGCGACGACGGTCCAGCGGTCGCCGGCGACCGGCCGCCACGGCGGGCGCACCAGCGCCAGGCGCGGGACGCCGAGCCGCTCGCACGCGGCCCCGGCGTTGGCCGAGATCGCCGCCGCGAACGGGTGCGTGGCGTCGATCACGGCGTCGACCGCGTGGTCGGCGAGCCAGCGCGCCAGCCCGTCGACGCCGCCGAAGCCGCCGACGCGCAAGCCCCCGGCGGGCCGCGCCGGCCGCCGCGTGCGCCCGGCCAGCGAGGTGACGACCTCGAGGCCGGGGCGTGCGGCCAGCGCCGCGGCGAGGGCGCGCGCCTCGGCCGTGCCGCCGAGAATGAGCAGTCGGAACCGCGGGCGCACGGCGCGCCGTCCCTCAGACGCCGGCGACCATGCGGCCGGGGTTGAGCACCCCCTTGGGGTCGAACTGGCGCTTGACCCGCGCCGACAGCGCCGCCAGCGGCTCCGGCTGCGGCTCGAACACGGGCACCCGGGCGCGCACCGCGTCGGGCGCGCGCACCAGCGTGGCGTGGCCGCGGCCGGCGACGGCGCCGCGAATCGCCGCCGCGCCGGCGTCGCCGTCCGCCGGCACCGAGAGCCAGATCAGGCCGCCCGCCCAGTCGAAGTAGCAGCGCCCGCCGCACGCCCGGGCCACCGCCGCCGCCGCTGCCGGCGCCGTCGACAGGCGCCAGACCGCGCGGTCGCGCGGTTCCGCGAGCAGCGCCGCGTCGCCGATCTCCCGCCACAGGACGGCGGAGTTGCGGCGGTGCAGCTCGTCGACGTCGCCGCGCCGCCCGAGCATGTCGCGGAGGCGCGCGCAGCGCGCGAGCACCGAGGACTCCGGGCCCTCGAGGCGCGCCGCGGTCACCGCAGCCGCGGCGTCGCCGACGCGCTCGACGGCGGAGCGCGCCGCAACCTCCGCCGGCAGGTGCGCGAGGCCCGTGGCTTCGAGCGACGAGCGCGCCACCTCGCCGAGCGCGGCGAGGCCGTCTTCCGGCCCAAGTCCGAAGACCAGGACGGTGCGCGTCTTCTCCGGCGCCGGCAGCACCTTGAGCGTCACGTCGGTGAGCACGCCGAGGGTCCCGTACGAGCCGGCGAGCAGCTTGCACAGGTCGTAGCCCGACACGTTCTTGACCACCTTGCCGCCGGTCTTGAACGACTCGCCGCGGCCGTTGACCGCGCGCGCGCCGAGCAGGTGGTCGCGCGCCGCTCCGGCCTTGAAGCGCCGCGGTCCGGACAGGTTGCAGGCGAGCGTGCCGCCGATCGTCGCCGCGCCCGCCGGGGCGCCGAACAGCGGCCCGAGGTCGGGGGGCTCGAAGGCGAGATGCTGGTCTTCCGCCGCCAGCGCCGCGGCGATGTCGGCGACGCGCGTGCCGGCCCGGGCGCTGAGCGCGAGCTCCGCCGGTTCGTATTCGGCGATGCCGGCGAGGCCGTCGAGCGCCAGCTGCGCCGGCAGGTTGCCCGGCCGGCCGAGACCCCGCTTGCTCGCCGCGCCGGCGACTTCGAGCGGAGTCCCCTCCGTCGCCGCCCACGCCACGATGTCGCGGACATGGTCGTCCTCGGTGGGCCGGAAGCGCGACGCCATCAGAACCGCGGCAGGTCGGGGAACCGCACCTTTCCGCGGTGCACGTGCACGCGCCCGAGCTCGGCGCAGCGGTGCAGTTCGGGAAACAGCTTGCCGGGGTTGAGCAGTCCGCCCGGATCGAAGGCGCACTTGAGGCGCTGCTGCTGGTTGAGATCGACGTCGTTGAACATCGCTCCCATCAGGTCGCGCTTCTCGACGCCGATTCCGTGCTCCCCCGACAGCACGCCGCCGACCTCGACGCAGAGCCTGAGGATGTCGGCGCCGAACGCCTCCGCCGTCTCCAGCTCGCCCGGGACGTTGGCGTCGTAGAGGATCAGCGGGTGCAGGTTGCCGTCGCCGGCGTGGAACACGTTGGCGACGGCGAGGCCGTGGCGGTCCGAAAGCTCGCTCATCCGCCGCAGCACCTCGGGCAGCCGCGCCCGCGGGATCGTGCCGTCCATGCAGTAGTAGTCGGGAGAGATGCGCCCCACCGCCGGGAACGCCGACTTGCGCCCCAGCCAGAAGCGCAGCCGCTCCTCCTCGCTCTCGCTGGCCCGCGCCGAGACGGCGCCGCAGCCCTGCGCGATTTCGTCCACCCGCGCCAGCAGTTCGTCGACCTCCACCGCCGGGCCGTCGAGCTCGACGATCAGGAGCGATTCCACGTCGAGCGGATAGCCGGCGCCGCAGAACGCCTCCGCCGCGTGAATCGCCGCCCGGTCCATCATCTCCATGCCGGCGGGAATGATGCCGGCGGCGATGACCCGGGCCACGCAGTCGCCGCCCGCCTCGACGGTGGGGAAGCCGATCAGCAGCGCCCGCGCCGTCTCCGGCTTCGGCAGGATGCGGACGGTGACTTCGGTGATCACCCCGAGCAGCCCCTCGGAGCCGGTCAGCACGCCCATCAGGTCGTAGCCTTCCGAGTCCATGTGCCGGCCGCCGACGCGGACCACCGAGCCGTCGATCAGCACGATCTCCAGGCCGAGGATGTTGTTCGTGGTGACGCCGTACTTCAGGCAGTGCACGCCGCCGGAGTTCTCCGCCACGTTGCCGCCGATCGAGCAGGCGATCTGGCTCGACGGATCCGGCGCGTAGTAGAAGCCCTCGGCCGCCACCGCCTCGCTGATCGCGAGGTTCGTCACCCCCGGCTGCACCACGGCGCAGCGGTTCGCATAGTCGATGTCGAGCACGCGGTTGAGCTTGGTGAGCGCGAGGCTCACCCCGTCGGCGAGCGGCAGGGCGCCGCCGGACAGGCCGGTGCCGGCGCCGCGCGGCACCACCTTGACGCCCATCTCGGCGCACGCGGCCATCACCTCCGACACCTGCGCCGTCGACTCCGGCAGGGCGACGACCAGCGGCATGGCGCTGTACGCCGTCAGCCCGTCGGTGTCGAACGCCCGCAGCCCGTCCGTGTCGTCGACCACGTTCTCGGCCGGCAGGATCGCGCGCAGCCGCGCGACGAGACGCGCGCGGTCCGCGATCACCGCCGCGTCGGGTTCGGGCATGCGCATGGCGTCACCTCCCGCCGCGCAGTGTGCGGCGGCGGCGCGGCGGGGTCAAACCCCCGGTCGGCTCCCGGGTGTCAGCTCTGGCGCGCCTTGAAGCGCGGATTGGTCTTGTTGATGACGTAGAGCCGGCCCTTGCGCCGCACGATGCGGCAGTCCCGATGCCGGCCCTTGGCCGACTTGAGCGATTTCAGCACTTTCATGGCGCGGTTCCGCGTCTCGGAGGGCGAACGTGGGCGGACGCATACGCGGGCCGGCGGCGCGTGTCAATCCGCCGGGCCGACCAGGGCGTTCGGCTCGCAGTACTCCAGCGACGTGAGCGCCAGGGCGAGGATCTCCTCGCACAGCGCCGCCGCCTGTTCCGCGTCGCGCCAGCCCGGCCAGTCGAAGACCCGGACGCGGAAGCGCTCGAACTCCTCGCCCGGTTCCAGGCCCGCGCCCGCCAGCGTTTCGAGAAGGACGGCCTCCTCCTGCACGTCGGGCCAGCGGTGAAAGCCGAGGATCACCCCCTTCGCCGGGGGGTTGTTCGCGTCGAAGTCGGGAAGCGGTTCCGCGGCGACGTTCGGCCGCTCGCCGCACGACGAGAGGGCGAGGACGGCGGCGACGGCGAGGCTTCTTGCGATCATGGCGCCCCCCCGGCGCATGCGGCGAGGCGCGCCTCGTCCGCGCCGGGAAGGCCGAAGCGCAGCAGCGCCGGGCGGTCGGCGAAGCGGCGGACGTAGATGCCGCGCCCGCCGAGGCGCTCGAACAGGCCGCCCGGCGCGCGGACGAGTCGGAACAGCGGCGTGCCGCCGGCCGGCGCGCAGCCGAGCGCGGCGAGAATGCCGTCCAGCCGCCGCGCCGCCTCCCGTAGCCGCACCCGCGCCGCCTTGCGCCACGCCAGGTCGGCGAGCGCCGCCGTGCCCGCCGCCAGCGCCGGGCCGCTCACCGGCCACGGGCCGAGCGCGCGGCACAGGCGCGCCGCCGTCTCGGGCGCCGCCAGCGCGAAGCCGAGCCTGAGCCCCGGCAGGCCGTAGAACTTGCCGAACGAGCGAAGAACGACGACGCCGGCGGGGAGGGGGCGCAGGCATGCCTCCGGCACCGCGTCGGCGAACGATTCGTCGATCACCAGCCGGCCGCCGGCGGGCACCCATTCGCGCAGCCGCTCGGGCGGCACGACGCGCCCGTCCGGGTTGTTCGGATTGGTCACGACGACCACGGCGGCGTCGCTGCGCGGGGCGTCCGTCGTCTCCGCCACCTCGTGCCCGGCGTCGCGCCAGGCGGCGGCGTGGCCGCCGTACGTCGGGCCGACGATGGCGACACGCCCCGGCGGCTGCAGGCGCGCGAGCAGGTGGATCGCCGCCTGCGCCCCCGGTGCGGCGGCGACCTGCTCCGGCCCTTCGACGCCGTAGGCGGCGGCGGCGGCGGCGCGGAGCGCGTCGAGGTCCGCCGCCGACGGCAGGCGGCGAAGCGATGCCGCGGCGACCGGCGGCGCCGGCCACGGATAGGGGCTCACCCCCGTCGACAGGTCCAGCCACTTGCCGGCGAAGCCGGGGAAGCGCGCCCGCGCCCAGTCGAGGTCGCCGCCGTGCTCCGGCGCCTCCGCCTGCGGCGGCCGGCGGCTCATTCGGCCAGGCCCGGCAGCCACAGCGCGACCTCGGGGACGGCGACCAGCAGCGCCACCGTGAGCATCGCGCAGCCGATGTAGGGCAGCGCCGCGGCGTAGATCTCGCGCATCGACGTGCCCGGCGGCGCGACGCCCTTCATGACGAACAGGAGCAGGCCGAACGGCGGCGTCGTGAAGCCGATTTCGAGCGCCAGCAGCACCACCGCCGCGAACCACACGAGGTCGAAGCCGCTCGCCGCCGCCAGCGGGAAGAACACCGGCACCGTGAGCAGCATCATCGAGAGCTGGTCCATGAACATGCCGAGGAGCAGCAGGACGGCGAACATGATCGCCAGCATCATGAGCGGCGCCAGCGCGAAGCCCGTGGCCCAGTCGATCAGCCCGCCGCTGGCGCCGGAGAAGGCGAGCAGCTTGCTGAACGTCGCCGAGCCGAAAATGATGAGCAGCGCCATGGCGGTGACGCGCAGGGCGCCGAACAGCGCCCGCTCGAGCACGCGGCGGTCGAGCGTGCGGCGCGCCGCCGCCAGCGCCGCCACGCCGAGGCAGCCGAACGCCGCCGACTCCGACGGCGTCGCCCAGCCGCGCAGGATCAGGAGGACGACTCCGGCGACGATCGCCAGCGCCGGCGCGATGTCGACGACGACGGCGCGCGCGCGGGCGCGCCACGCCGCCGGTTCGGCGTCGTAGGCCGGCGCGGCGTCCGGGTCGAGGCGGCACTGGATGGCGATGGTCGCGGCGTAGAGCGCCGCCAGCACGAGGCCGGGGCCGATCCCGGCGATCAGCAGCGCCCCCACGTCGACGTGGGCGAGGGTGGCCAGTAGCACCGCCAGCGCCGACGGCGGAATCAGCATCGCCAGGCCGCCGGTGCCGAGGATGGGCCCGATCGACATGTGCTTCTTGTAGCCGCGCCGCGTCATCTCCGGCACCATCAGCGAGCCGAGCAGCGCGGTGCTGCCCATCGACGACCCCGACAGCGCCGCGAACGCCGTCCCGCCGGCGACGGTGACGTACGACAGTCGCCCGGGCACCCGGCCCATCAGCAGGTCGACGGCGCCGAACATGCGCCCGGCGAGGCCGGTGCGGAAGAACAGCTCGCCCATCAGCAGGAACATCGGCACCGGCACCAGGTTGAAGGTGGCCACCGCCGGCACCGCGTTGTTCGCGAGCTGGCCGATGCCGCGCGACGCCCGCGCCGCGAGGTCGCCGCCGCCGCCCATGAAGACCACCGCGCCGACGACGCTCGCGGCTAGGAAGGCGAGCGCCACCGGCACGCCGACGAACATGAAGAAGAGGACGAGGCCAAGCAGCAGCGCCAGCGCGGCGAACCAGTCCATGGCGTCTACGGCAGCGCGCGCGTCCCGGCCGCCGCCGCGCCCGTCGGCGCCTGCATCGTCGCCGGGCCGACGGCGAAGCGGACGAACTGCGCCGCCATCAGCCCGAAGCACAGCGGCATGGCGCCGAGCAGCAGCCACCGCGGCATGTCGAGCGAGCGCATGACCGTGTCGCCGAGCGCCCACGCCCGCACCGTCGCCTCGCCCGTGTACCACGCGAGCACGGCGCAGATGACGACGCAGAGCCCGGCGACCCCGCGCCACAGCGCGCCCCGCGCCCGCGCCGGCACCGCGGCGGCGAGGAGCTCGATGAACACGTGGCCGCGCTCGGCCACCAGCCACGGCGAGGCGAACATGGCGATGTAGAGGAGGCCGAACTCGGTGAAGGTGAAGACGTGCGACGAGCCGGAGAAGCCGAGCGACCGCGCGCTCGCCTGGAACACGATCCCGGCGGCGATGGCGGCGAGGCCGGCGGCGGCGAGCGCCGCGAGGCCGCCGCACACCCGGTCGAGCGCCCGCGCCGCCGTCACTGCGCCCGCGCCGCCGTCACTGCGCCCGCGCCGCCGTCACTGCGCCGGCTCGGGCGCGTAGAGCGCGCGCAGCCGGGCGACCACCGCGCCGTCCTCGCCCAGGCGCTCGATGCGCCGCGCCATGCGGTCCCACGCCGCCTCCGCCGCGGTCCGCAGGTAGGTCTCGCGCGCCGCGCCCTCCATGGCGACGATCTCCATGCCGCCCGC
This sequence comes from Alphaproteobacteria bacterium, assembly GCA_965243325.1. Taxonomy (GTDB): domain Bacteria; phylum Pseudomonadota; class Alphaproteobacteria; order UBA7887; family UBA7887; genus JANQOH01. The sequence goes on from CBDEUQ010000003.1 coordinate 72,252, forward strand.
GGTCAGCGCCGCCACTTCCGCCTCGCGGTCGGCGGCGCGCTCGGCGAACGACCGCGCCTCCCATTCGACGGCGACGGCGCCGAGCAGCGCCCGCGCCTCGTCGCCGAGCGCCTGCCAGCGGTCGAGGTTGACCACCACCGCGAGGTCGGTGCGGTAGAACCGAGGGTCGATGCGGTATTTCAGGAACTTGTCCCACTTCTGGTCGCGGATGCCGATCGAGGTGAACGCCGCCGCGTCGACCACGCCCTTCTCCAGCGCCGAATAGACTTCCGTGGACTTGAGCGACGCCGTGGTCGCCCCGAGGGCGACGAAGAAGGCGTGGTAGATGGGGTTGTCGCGCACCACGAGGCCCGAGAGGTCGACCATGCCGTCGGCGCCGAGCTCCGGCCGCGCCGCGGTGTAGATGTGAAAGCCGATGCCGCCGTCGGGCCAGGCCAGCAGCACCGCGTTCAGGCGCCGCCGGTGGATCGAGTCCATGAGCGCGTGCCCGCCGTTTTCGCGCACCGCCATCGGCGTCAGCGTCGAGGCGACCATGGCGTCGCTCTCGGGCACCGCGGCGCCGTAGAAGCTCGCCGGGATCGACGCCATGTCGACCACGCCGTCGCGCACCGCGCCCGCCTGCTCGAACATGCCGATGGCCTCCGGGCCGCCGCGCACGTCGATCCGCACCGTGCCGGCGCCGCGCCGGTTCACCTCCTCGACGAAGCCGAGGAAGCTCTTGGTGTAGACGAGGAACTCGGGGAAGGCGTGCACCGCGGTCAGGCGCTCTTCCGCCGCCGCCGCGCCGGCGAGCATCGGGGCTGCGAGTGCGAGAAGCGCAACGCGGATCGCTTTCATGGCCTTACCCTCCCTGGCGGCGCCCCCGGACCTTGCCGCCAAAGCCGCCGCGCCGCAAGACGCCGCCGCGGGAGCCCCCTGGACCCCGGATCGTCGCTCCGCTCCGTCCGGGGTGACAGGTGGGGGCGGGGTAGGCGCCGTTCATCCTCAACTGTCACCCCGGGCTTGACCCGGGGTCGCATCATACTGTAGCCAACTCCCGCCACCATCCGCCGTTCGGCGTCGAATGTATGATACAGCATTGTAATAGTTGACGATTTTCTGTCCTCCCCGGTTTCGCGGCCCTTGACTTGCCGCCAGATATCGCCTTCAATCGCCCCCGACTTGATGCCGCTCGCATACGGTTTGATGACTGGAATTCGCGGCAATTTTCGAGAGGGCGCGGCGAGCGCGCGAATCCCGGAAAACGCCCGTTCGGTCCCGCGGTGACGGAAGAGGAGGAAGAGGCCGGCGGCGGTTGGGGTGGATAGGCGGAGGCGGAGCCCGGAGTTGCCATCGACTTCCTCATCCTCGCCGTCCTTCGCACCAACGCCTTCGGGGAGAGAACACCATGCCGAAACGGAGCACCCTCAGGCTGACCAAGCGGAGTGTGGACGCGCTCAGGCACGGCGGCAAGGATGCGATCTTCTGGGACCGCGATTTGGCCGGCTTCGGTGTGCGCGTCCACGCCACCGGGCGCAGGCTCTGCATCGTCCAGTCGCGGGGGCCGACAGGCCTGAAGCGGGCCACCCTGGGGCCGGTCGGCGACAGGACCGTCGAGGAGTATCGCCGCGAGGCGGCGGCGGCCATCGACCGCATCAAGCGGGGCGAGGACCCGAGGCCGCCGGAGCCGGCGCCCGAGCCCACCGTCGCCGATCTGGCGGCGCTCTGCCTGAAGGACCATGTCGCCGCGCGCTGCAAGCCGGCGACGGCGGAGAACTACCGGAAGTCCATCGACTGCCACATCCTGCCGGCGCTGGGGCGCAGGGCGTTGAAGGATGTGATGCCCGATGATGTGGCCAAGCTCCATCACCGGCTGCGCGGCACGCCGGCGGCGGCCAACCAGGCGATCTGGGTGCTCTCGAAGATGTTCTCGCTCGCCGAGAGCTGGGAGATGGTCCCGCCCGGGCGCAACCCGTGCCGGCATGTCCGCCACTACCGCGCCACACCCCGCGAGCGCTTCCTGACGCCGGACGAGTTCCGGCGCATCGGCGATGCGCTGAAGACCTTCGAGGACAATGGCAAGATGCAGCCGTCGGCCATCGCGGCGATCCGCCTCTTGATGCTGACCGGCTGCCGCTCGGACGAGATCCTCACCCTGCAATGGGACGACATCGACCGCGCGGCGCGGGTCATCCGGCTCCGCGATTCGAAAACGGGGCCGCGCATGGTGCCGCTGACCGCGCCGGTGCTCACGGTGCTGGACCGCATCGAGCGGCAGGACGGCGTGCCCTGGGTCTTGCGGGGATCGAAGCCGAAGTCCCGTCTCACCTGCCTCTCCTGGCACTGGCGGAAGGTCAGGACGGCGACCGGGCTCAACGACGTGCGGCTTCACGACTGCCGGCACAGCTACGCCAGCAGGGCGCTGGCGCTGGGCGAGGGTCTGCCGGTCATCGGGCGCCTGCTCGGCCATGCCAGGGTCGGCACCACCGCAAAATACGCCCACCTGGTGCGCGACGCCGAGAAGGCGGCCGCCGCCAGGACCGGCGGCAGCATCGCCGCCTGGATCATGCCCGGCGACGCCGAGGCGGCGTGAGGGGAAGAGCAATGCAGCAGAGGACGATCTCCAACCGCTCCGTGGCCGCCATGACGGTCGAGCGCGACACGGTGTTCTGGGACCGGACCGTGACCGGCTTCGGGGTCCGGGTCTATCCGACCGGCGGCAAGGTCTACATCGCCCAGGCCAGGGGGCCGGAAGGGCCGAAGCGTGTGACGGTGGGCCGGCACGGCGTGCTGAATGCCGACGAGGCGCGCCAGAGGGCGGCGCTGATCGTGACGCGCATCAAGGCGGGCGAGGACCCGGTGCCGCTGCCGCTCGCGGCCCGGGCGAGGGCCAATGGGAGTCCGACCGTGGCCGACCTCGCGGCGCGCTATCTGGCGGATCATGTCGAGGTGCGGCTCAAGCCGCAGACGCGGGCCAAGACCCGCGGCGTGCTCCGCCGCCACATCCTGCCGGCCCTCGGCAAGCTGCCGGTGGAGACGGTGGAGCGCCGGCACGCGGTCGATCTGCACCGAGGGCTGAGCGACCGCCCGGTGACGGCGAACCGGGCGGTCAAGACGCTGGCGCACATGTACCGTCTGGGCGAAGGCTGGGGCCTGGTGCCGGCGGGCTGCAACCCGTGCCGGTCGATCGAGAAGTATCCCGAGCGCGGCCGCGAGCGCTTCCTGACCGACGCCGAGTTCGCCCGGCTCGGGCAAGTGCTGGACGACGCCGTGGACGCCGGCGCCGTCCCGCCCGTGGCCGCGGCGGCGATCCGCCTGCTGATGCTGACCGGCTGCCGCAAGGGCGAGGTGCTGGCGCTGCGCTGGACGGACGTCGATCTCGACGCCGGCGAGCTCCGCCTGCCCGACGCGAAGTCCGGTCCCCGCGCGGTGCAGCTGCCGCCGCCGGCAGTGCGGCTGCTGGACACGCTGCCGCGCCGGGCGGGCAGCCCGTGGGTGTTTCCGGGCAGGGACCGGGCCGGGCGCTACAGCGCGGGCGGCCTCGACCACGCCTGGCACGCCGTGCGCGAGGCCGCGAAGCTGGAGGACGTGCGGATCCACGACCTCCGGCACAGCTTCGCTTCGAGAGCGCTGGCGCTCGGCGAGACCCTGCCGGTGATCGGCAAGCTGCTGGGTCACAACGACATCGAGACGACCGCGAGATACGCCCATCTGGCGCAGGATTCCGTCCACGAGGCGGCGGAGAGAATCGCTGCCAGCATCGCGGCCGAGATATTGTGATCCGCGCCCGCGAACAACCCCGTCGGCGGGGCGGCATCGCGGTCTGCGCCGAGGTCTTGACGCCGGGCGGGGCAAGGGACTACCTTCCCTTTCGAGACGCAGTCCAGTACTGCCCTCCTTCCGAGGCCCGCGCTCCGGTGCGGGCTTTCGTGTTTCCGGAGGGCCGTGGATGACGTATTTCGCCTATCTCGACGAGTTCGGCCATGTCGGCCCCTATGTGGCCCGGACCGACCCCAAATTCCGGGAGAGCCCGGTATTCGGCCTCGCCGGCTTCGTCCTGCCGGCCGACGAGGTGCGCGGCTTCGGGACCTGGTTCTACCAGCGCAAGTGCGAGCTTCTCGCCTTCGAGATCGGGCGGTCGGAAAAACACCCGGCCGAGTGGGAGAAGAAGGGGTCCAGCCTCTACACGGCGACCAACGTCACCCGCTATCCCGAGCTGCGCCGGTTCACCAACCGGCTGCTGAACAGGATCGAGGCGCTCGGCGGGTTCGTCCTCCATGTCGGGATACGCAAGACGGGCTCTCCGGAGAGGCACGATCCCAACCGCCTCTATGCGCGGGTGTTTCTGGAGGCGATCAAGCGGATCGACCAGTTCTGCGCCGTCGACTGCGATCCGCCGGAGGAGTTCGTGCTGATCCTCGACGAGCACAACCAGCGCCCGGCGCTGGTCGCGCAGGCCGCGCAGAGCATGTACGCGCGCACCGAACGGCGACGGCACCTTATCGAGCCGCCGTTCCATGTCGAGAGCCACCGCTACCAGACGCTTCAGGCCGCCGACTGGATCGCGGGTCTGGTCGGACGCCTGGGCGCGGTCCGGGCCGAACCGGCGGTCTGGCCGGAGAACGAGGTCTTCCGCCGGTATTTCGAGCACCGCATCAACCGCGTCAGCCGCCGCAGCGGTATCCGCCGCTGACATCGGCTCCGGGGCCTCCGATCCAACACGAGCGAGCGGCGATGACGCGCTGCATCCGGCGCGCGATCGCGTGAGCTTCCCGTTCAGCGGCGGCCGTGCCCGGCGCCGGCCAGCACGCCGTCGACCTGGGCGCGCGACAGGCGGAACTCCCGGGCGATCGCCGCCGGCTTGAGGCCGGCCTCGAAGGCGGCGAGGATCAGCTTTTCCTGTCCCGCCGTCACCGGCGCGGGCTTGCCGCGCCCCTTCCCTCCAGACGTCTTGCCGGCCTGCCGCCCGCGCCGGCGGGCTTCGGCGGTTGCCGCGTCGACCAGCCGGTCCAGCTCCGCGTCATCGAGATGGCGCAGTGAATGCTCCAGATCGGCGGGCAGCATCGGCGTGCCCTCGTTCCGCCCGCGCCCGCCGGGATTCCTGCCCCCGTCCCTGCCTTGCGCCATCGCGTCTTCCGTCCACTGCCCCGGAAACCCTCGCGGCCGATTACAGCCCGACAGGCCCGCTGCTGGCCATAGCGCCGATCCCCGCCCGTGTCGCCGTCCCGCCGTCCGCCCACACCCCGGTTCGGTCGCCACCGTCCTGGATCGCGCCGCCGGGAGGGGAGTTCCGGCCGTGAGCGGGCGCGGTCGGGTGTCCGGGGAGGGCGTCCCGGCCGCGTTCCACCACCGGCACGATGGAGACGGCATCATGAGCGCGGCATTCGCGATTCCCCGCAACACGGCCTCGACGTTCCTCACCCATTTCTTCGGCAGCGGCCTCTCCGACGACACCTATGTCGTGGAGCGGTTCAAGGCGATGGTGGACGGCGACATCCGCCGTTGCGCCGACCGGCAGCCCGCGGCGAAGACGGGTACGACGAAGACGGGCCGGCGCAAGACGAAGGACGCCACCGTCACCCGCAAGGCGGTGCAGGATCTGCGTCCGGCCCGCACCGAGATCATCGTCTGCACCGGGCTCAAGACCCGGGGCGGGGTGCAGATCTGGGGCGACATCGCCTGCGGACTTTTCCACGACCGCAAGCAGAAGGGCTGACGGCTCCCTTCCCGGACGTCCTGCCGGCCCGGCGTCCCCGCCTCGGGGGCCGGGGCAAGCGGCAGGGCGTCCTTCCCTCCGTTTCGGTATCGGCAGGAAGGGGGTCGCCATGGCTCGACGCGACATCGACGAGCGGCTGGACAGGCGGCGGCGGCGCAACCTGGACCGCTACCATCGGCGCGTTGCCGAACGCCGGGAGCGCGGCCTGTGCATCAAGTGCGGCCAGCGCCCGCCCGCGCCGGAGCGCAGCATCTGCGCACCCTGCGGCGAGAAGGCCAGGGCCTCCGAGCGTGCCCGCGCCGCTCGGCTCCGGGCCGAGGGCAAGCCGGTGCGCGATCCCGAAGCCAGACGCTGGGCCGACCGCGAGCGCGACCGCCGCCAGCACGCCGAGCGCCGGGCCGCCGGCATTTGCGTCAAGTGCGGCCGGGTCCCGGCGCTCCCGGAGCGGACCCAGTGCGGGCCTTGCGCCGAACGGCGTCTGGCCGCCGACCGCGCCCGTCACGCCAGAGCGAGAGCCGAGGGCAGGCCGCCGCGCAATTCGGAAGCCAGTCGACTGGCCGACCGCGAGCGCTGCCGCCGCCGTCGGGTCGAACGCCGGGCGGCCGGGCTGTGCATCCGCTGCGGGACCCTCTCGCCCGAAGCGGGTCGGTCGATGTGCGAGCCCTGCCGCGACGACCGGGATTACACGGTCAACTGCACGCTCAAGATGCGTTGAGGGTCGGCGGTTTCGGGTGACGCACCCGTTTCATCCTCTTCACGGGCGCGAGTTCGAGCTGATTGAGAACTGGACGATCATGGGAGTGGCGTGGCTTCGATACCCAAGTGACGACGGGACGCTGCGCAGCATCCGACAGGCTTGGACCAGCGTAGCGGACGAGGATCCGTTTGTGCGCGTGTCGGCGGGCCGGTCGGCGTTCCGCCTCTCGGACCTGTTTGCGCTGGCGGCATTGCTGGACAGCCTGGATGGGGACGACCGCACCGTGCGGGAGAACGATAACGGGGCGGAGACTGTCAAGGAGATTTTGCCGAATGTGTAAGAATGTTTTTGCACATAAACGGGGAATACAGGGCATCTTGACGGCCAGGAAGACGGCGTCTTCTGGCTATTATGTGAAGTATAGCATGGAGTTTCCGATCATAAAGAGGAAGAAAGGGGTTGATACGGCGTTGGGAATGTGCATAAATATACTTACATTCCTTTTCCGACGGAGCCCGCGCCATGGCCAGACGCCCCGCCGACGCCAAGACCCGCGCCCTCAAGGAGCATGGCTGCCTGAACCCGAACGCGGAGGCGGTGCGCGACGAGCTGTTCGTGTCCAATGCGTTCTTCGACCCGCGCGATCTGCTCCAGGTCAAGTACGAGATGCTGCGCCGGGTGCGCGAAGACGGCGTGCCAGTGAGCCACGCCGCCGCCAGCTTCGGCGTCTCGCGGCCGACCTGGTATCAGGCGCAGCGCGCATGGGAGGCCGGCGGCCTGCCGGGCCTGCTGCCGGACCGGCCGGGACCGCGCCGGCCCCACAAGCTCAGCGACGAGGTGGTCGAGGCGCTGCGGGCGGCGAAGAGCGAACGGCCGGAGCTGACCGCCGCCGAGATGGTCGAGCTGGTGCGCGACCGCTTCGGCGTCTCGGTCCATCGCAGCAGCATCGACCGCGCCCTGGCGCGGGGAAAAAAACGATGACGATGCACAACCCACCCTGCACCGCGCTCCCGGCGGCGGAGCCTTCGGCCTACGGACAGGGGTACGAACGGATGCGCCGTCATGCCGTCGAGCCCGGCGCCGTCCACGACCGCCACGGAAGCGGCGTGGTGGCGTTGCGCGGCGTCGCGGCCTGGCTGCATGCCTTCGCCGCGCTGCCCGCCCCGCCGGCGGCCGCGTGCGCGGGGGCCGCGCCCGGGCCGTTGCCCACCGGGGTCGAGACGTCGGCGATCGACATTCTGATCGCCATGCTCAACGGCCATATGGAAGGAAAGCCGGCATGAGCAGCGCCCATCAGAAGGTGGATACGGGCCATCTGAGCCGCGATGCCTACTTGTACGTGCGCCAGTCAAGCCTGCAGCAGGTGTTCGACCATGGCGAGAGCACGCGCCGCCAGTACGCGCTGCGGGAGCGCGCCGTGGCGCTGGGCTGGCCGACCGAGAACATCGTCGTGATCGACCGCGATCTCGGCCTCTCTGGCGCCGACAGCGACCGCGAGGGGTTCCAGCACCTGGTCGCCGAGGTCGGCATGGGCCGGGCCGGCATCGTGCTCGGGCTCGAGGTCAGCCGTCTCGCGCGCAACTCCACCGACTGGCATCGGCTGATCGAGCTCTGCGCGCTGAGCGAGACACTGATCCTCGACGAGGACGGCGTCTACGATCCCGTCGACTTCAATGACCGGCTCCTGCTGGGGCTTAAAGGCACGATGAGCGAGGCAGAGCTGCACATGATGCGCGCCCGGCTGCGCGGCGGGACGCTCAACGCGGCCAAGCGCGGGGAGTTGAAGCTTCCTCTGCCGGTGGGGCTGGTCTACGACCCGCTCGACCAGGTGGTGCTCGACCCCGACGAACAAGTGCAGCACGGCCTGCGCCTGCTGTTCGACACCTTCACCCGGACCGGCTCCGCGCAGGCCACGGTGAAGCACTTCAACAGAGAGAAGCTGCTGTTCCCCCACCGTCCTCTCAGCGGACCGCAAAAGGGCGAGCTGCATTGGAAGCGGCTGAAGTTCTCGCAGGTGATCAACACGCTGCACAACCCGCGATACGCCGGTGCCTTCGCGTACGGCCGCACCCGGCGCCGCCGGCGGCCCGGCGGCGGTGTCGAGCACAGGCGCCTGGCGCGCGAGGAATGGACGGTGCTGTTGCGCGACGCGCACCCGGGCTACATCACCTGGGAGCGGTTCGAGGAGAACGAACTGCAACTCCGGAACAATGCGCAATCCTACGAAGCGAAGCGCCGCAGCCCCCCGCGCGAGGGACCGGCACTGCTGCAGGGCCTGGCCATCTGCGGCGTCTGCGGCCGGAGCATGACGGTCCGCTACCGCACCCGTAAAGGACGGCAATATCCCGATTATGTGTGCCAGAGAGAAGGGATCGAGACAGCGAGCGGCAGCGTGTGTCAGGGCGTATCGGGCGGCGCCATCGATCGCGCGGTCGGCGAGCTGCTGGTGGAACTGGTGACACCGCTCACGCTGGACGTCGCGCTCCAAGTGCAGAACGAGCTCACGGCCCGCGCCGAGGAGGCCGATTTATGGCGTTCCCAACAGGTGCAGCGCGCCCGCGAGGAAGCGGACTTGGCGAGGCAACGGTTCATGCAGACCCATCCCGACAACCGGATGGTCGCCGACGTGCTGGAGGCGGAATGGAACGCGAAACTCCGGGCCCTGGACGAGGCGCAGCACGAGCTCGATCGCAGCCGCGCCGAGCCTGACCGGGGGTTGGACGATGAGCAACGAAAGCGAGTGCTTGAGCTGGCCAGAGACTTCCCCCGCCTGTGGAACGATCCGGCGACGCCGCACCGCGAGCGCAAGCGGATGGCGCGGCTGCTGATCGAGGACGTGACGCTGACCAAGGCCACGCGGAGCCTGGGAGTGCGCCTGCGCGGCGGCGCGACCAGAGAGCTCATCTGGACGCCGGATCCACGCGTGTATGAAATCCGCAGGACCAGCGATGAGATCGTTGCCGAGATCGACAGGCTGTTGGATGACCACACGGATGGCGAGATTGCGTCGATCCTCAATACGCGCGGATCCCGAACCGGGCATGGCCATGCCTTTACCCCGAAGCTGGTGACAGCAACCCGCCACAATCGGTCTCTCAGGTCACGCTACGAGCGGCTTCGCGATCGTGGGCTGTTGACGATCCATGAGGCCGCCGACCGGCTCACCGTCTCGATCCGCACCATCAAAAAATGGCGCAGGGCCGGGCGTCTGCGCGGTTATGCCTACAACGACAGACCGGAATACCTGTTCGAGGTTCCCGATCTCCCGCCGACCAGGCAGGCAAGTCGATGCGGCCCGTGACGAAAGCCGAAATCTGCCCCGGTGTTCGACGGAATAATGGAGGTGCAGTATGCAGCATGCTTCCGGCGGGCCGCGAAACGCCTGCGCCGCGCCGAGCGCCGGGCCGCCGGCCTCTGCGAAACCTGCGCGGCGCCCGTGACCGGCAGGGCGGCCTATTGCGACTCCTGCGCCGCCGCCCGGAACGAACGGCGGCAGCGCAATCCGGAGCCGGCGCGCGAGGCCGACCGCCGACGCTATGCCGAGCGGCGCAAACGGGGCGACTGCACGAGCTGCGGCAAGCCGGTCCAGGGGACGGCCGAGTGCCGGACGTGCCGCGACGCTCACCGGGCACGCTACGACTCCCGCCGGGCCGCCGGGGTCTGCGTCAAGTGCCGGACCCCCACCGACGGCGGCGCGGCCTACTGCGATCCCTGCGCCGCCGCCAAGGCCGCGAGCCGCGACCGCGACCGCGCGGCGGAATACGCGGCCAGGCGCCGGCGGTATGCCGAACGGCGGGCGAAGGGGCGCTGCGTCGCGTGCAACGCGCCATCGCCGGACGCGGCGCGCTGCAAACCTTGTGCGGCCGTCAACGCCGGGCAGCGTGATCGTGAGGCGGAGAAAGCCGCCCGGCGCCGGCGGTATGCCGAGCGGCGGGCGAAGGGACGCTGTGTCGAGTGCGACGCGCCGTCGCCCGGGGCGGCGCGGTGCGAGCCCTGTTCCCTCCGGCACCGCGAGCGCTCGGGAGCGTTCCGCGGCATCCCGCTATGGGACCCGAGCTGGACGGTGATCGAGATCGCCACCGGGGTCTGTCACGGCACCTATGACAGCGAGATGGAGGTCGCGGCCTGTCTCGCCTTCGCCAGGCTCTCGCGCGACGAGGTCGAGGTGATCGCCGACGCCAGCCCGATGGCGGGTTTCATTGCGCCCGGTTGGCAGTGATGAGCGGGGAGATCCCTGCTGCGTCGCCGGCCCGCCGCCCGCAATTCAGCACGACAGGAAGGACACCGCGATGACCGCGAAGGACATCGACACGCTGCGCGCCGAATATCGCGAACGCTACCACCGCCGCACCGCCGAGCGCCGTTCGAAGGGCCTCTGCGTGCATTGCGGCGAGCGTCCGCCCAAACCCGGCCGCAGCCGGTGCGAGCCGTGCGCGGCCAAGAAGCGGCCGGCCCACCGCGCCCGCTACCATCGCCGCACCGCCGAGCGCGTCGCGCGGGGGCTCTGCCCGAAATGCGGCAAGCGCCCGCCCGCGCCGGAGCGCAGCCAGTGCGCGCCCTGCCTGGAGAAGGACGCCGCCGCCGGCCGGGCCCGGGACGCGAGGCTCAGGGCCGCCGGCATCCCGCGCCGCGATCCGGCCAAGGCCGCCGAGTACGAGCGCGGGCGCAACCGCCGCCGGGCCGAGTACCGCCGCGCCAGGGGGCTGTGCGCCGCCTGCGGCAAGTCCCCGCCGGCGCCTGGCCGCGTGTCCTGCGAGCCGTGCCTGGAGACGCGCCGCGCGCAGGACCGCGCGAAATACGCGGCCGGCAAGGCGGCGGGCAAGCTCTACGGCGGGGCCGATCCCGAGGCTTGCCGCAAGGCCGCCCGCGCCCGCAGCCGGCGGCGGAGGAAAGCCTGGATCGAGGCCGGGCTCTGCGTCCGCTGCGGCGCGACACCGGAGGTCGAGGGCAGCACGAACTGCGAGGCCTGCAAGCAGAAAAGCCGGGCCAGGGGCCGCCGCAAATACGCCGAACGGCGCGCCGCCGGGCTCTGCACCAAGTGCGGAAGCCCCGCTTTCGACGGCCTGGCCTATTGCGGCGCCTGCGCCGCCATCCGCGAGGTCCAGCGGCCGCCGGAGGTCAAGAACGCCCAGTCCCGGCGGCGATACGCCGAACGGCGCGCCCGCGACCGGTGCACCGACTGCGGCGCGCCGTCCCAGGGCGCCTCGCGCTGCGTGCCGTGCGCGGAACGCTCGCACCACCGCTCGACATACTTCAAGGGCATCCCGATCTGGGACCCGAGCTGGACCGTGATCGAGATCGCCACCGGCGAGGCGCTCGGCACCTTCGACAGCGAGGCCGACGTGGCGCTCTGCCTCGCCTTCGAGAAGCTGGCGCGCGACCAGGTCGAGGTAATCGCCGACATCAGCCCGATGGCGATGCACACGAGCTGGACCTGACCGGATCGCCGGCCCCGGCCGCCTAGCCGGGGAACGGGCGCGGCGGGGTCTCCCCGCTGCGCTGCCGGCCCGCCGTCCGCCGGTAATCGACGCGCCGGCCTTCTCGACATGCGTATAGCCGGCCGGGCGCCCGCCGGCCCGACCCCAACCGAAGGAGCTTTCACTATGACCGCCTGCATCCCCGACGATCCCGCCTATTGCTTCTGTCCGATTGCGGAAGAGGACGGCGAACCGCCGCAGATTCGCATTTTGGTGGAAGGTCTCATCTTCGCCATCCCCACCGCGCTGGTCGCCCTCGACCGCGAGCAGGGGCTCGACGTGTGCGACCGGTTGAACCGGGCGCTCGGTCTCGATCGCGCCTCCTGGACCGCGCTGGCCGCGCGCTGCCTGCGCGCCGGCGCCGGCGGCATGAACGGCAGCACCGTGCACTGAAACCGCCCGGAATCGCCGCCGCGCTTTCCGGCTCGCCAACCGCCGCGCCAGTTACCGCGGGCGCGGGGCGTGACGGCGCCGGCGTCGGCACGGGGTTCGCCCGGGAGTTGGAGGGGAGCTTTCGCGGGGGCGTGTCCGGCAGGGCGGCGGGAGGGAGTCCGGTCGCCTCGATGCCTGGCGCGGCAACGCGAAGGAGGTTTTCGCCATGTTCCTGTCCGACCATTCCCCCGACCTTCCCGCCGGCAGCCTGCTGCTGGCCGAGCTGGGGATCGACCCGGCCGCCGTCCGCGAGGCGATCGAGGACGAGCGCGCGATGCGGTGCCCCGAGCGACCGGCGATCTATCCCGAGCACGGTTTCGCCGGCCTCTTCCCGGAACCGGCGGTGGGCGGTTTCGGCGAGGCGGTGCCGGACGAGCCCTGGGACCCGGCGTCGTCGCTCCCTCCGGCGTGATGGAGGTGGAGGAGGGCTTGGAGAAGGTGAGCGGCGGGGGGCCGGGGGGAGAGATCGTCCCGGCTTCCCGTCGTTCGCAAACCATCGTCAGAATCCTGAGCCACAAGGAGATAGCAATGGCTTTCGGAAAGAACTACGCGGAAATCGTCGGACACCTCGGCGGCGATGTCGTCATCAACCATCTCGCCTCGGGCGGGCGCGTCGCGAACTTGAGCGTGGCGACCGACGAGTCCTATTTCGACCGCGCCGGCCAGAAGGTCGACCAGACCGAGTGGCATCGCGTCGTCACCTTCCAGGACGGGCTGATCGACATGCTGGAGCGGCACGCCAGGAAGGGCCGGCTTATCAGCGTCGAGGGCAAGCTGCGGACGCGGCGCTGGAAGAAGGACGGCGACGACTCCTGGCGCTACTCGACCGAGATCCTCGTCGTGCCGGGCGATCGGGTCCAGTTCTACGACAAGCCGAACCGCGCCAACGGCAACGGCGCCCAGGCCGAGCCCGCTCCGGCGAACGGCGAGGCGATGCCGGCCGGCGGTGACCCTGCACAGGCCGACGACCTCGGATCGGATCGTATCCCCTTCTGAGCCGGTTCCCCTCCCTCCCAACTCGGGCGGCCGTTTCGGCGGTCGTCCTTTTTTTCTGCCGTGGGTCCGGTGTCCGCCGCCGCGCCGGGAGTGGAGAAAAGCGGAGGGTCGGGCAAGCCGACTGAAGAGAGAGGGAGGAGGCCATGGCCATCCGCTACGTCATCCGCACCGTCGACGAGGACTGGATCGATCTTGTCGACGAACCCGTCCGCATCGACGACCGCCGCGCCGCCTGGGCCGAGGTCCGGCGCCGCATCGCCGCCGATCCCGATCTGAAGACCGTCGTCATCAATCGCGACAACGGCGCGATCCTCTGGCAGAGCGATCCCGACGTTCCGCCGCGCTACCGCGTCGCCACCGCCGACCGGACGTACGTCTACGCCATCGACGATGTCGACTTCCCCATTGAGGTCCTCTCCGAGCACAAGGAGAAGGACGACGCCTGGACCGCCTTCTACGACGCGGTTGCGGCCTCCGGCGACGAGCTGGTGTTCATCTTCGACATCTCCGGGCCGCAGCGCCGCATCGTCGCCAACTCCGACGATTTCGATCATCTCAAGCCCGTCCGGGACGTGGCGTGATGCCGGGCCGGTCGCGTAGGCGGACGGGAGGGTTGGGCGACCCCCTTCGGGGCCGGGCTCTCCGCTCATATCGTCACTCGCTGGCGCTCGCGCCGAAACCGCTGCGATCCCTGTCGCCTCCGCCCGCTGGCGCGGGCTGCGCGCTCCGCTTGCCAATGCGCCCGGCAGGTCCGGGGATCGTTTCCAGGGCCGTGCAGGCCGAGAGGCCGATGGGGTCCGTGCAGGTGGAGAGGGAGGGGCTGGCCGCTGTGCTGTCTCATTGTCCCACACGTGCTCGGGCCAGCAACCCCTGCGGGGTCCTCCGCTCCGCTCCGGCCTGGCCCAAGAAGCTCTAGGGCGGACCGTGAAAGTTGCCGACCGTGAAGATCGCTGGCGCGATCTTCCGCACCACTCGCCGACTTTCCGCACCACTCCGCCCAAGAGCTTCTAAGGCCAGGTGCTCGCCCTGTGCGCGCGTGAGCCAAAGAGACATCACATCGGCGCACAACGCTCCGGTGCATCCAACAGGAGACCGTCATGAACATCATCGAGAACATCGACACCATCGAAGCCGGCGGGCAGTCCGCCACCGCGACCGCCTGCGAGCACGCTGCCCTCTTCGGCGCGACCCCCGAGCGGGACGAGTTCGACACCCGGGACGTCTGGGACGCCGACGAAGCGATCTGCGCCATGCAGGAAGCCTTCGGGCTCCTCGCCGACGCCGTCGCACCGGACGGGTTCCAGCTCGCCGACGAACGCGAGAGCCTGCTGTGGGGCTTCGTCAACATGCTCGACGCCCAGACCAACCGCCTCGACCGCGCCGCCGACAAGCTGATGCCCGAGCTGCGCGATCTCCAGCGCGAGCAGGACGGCACCGAGATCAAGTCGTTCGAGCTGGAACTGAAGACCGACCGCGCGCAGAACCTCACCGCGCGCCGCGATGCCTTCGAGACCCTGCGCGACGCAGCCGCCGAGAGCTACCGCGACGCCACCGGCACCACCTGGCGGCCCCGGCGCGGATCGCACGTCTCGCAGACCGGCACGCTCACCTCCGCCGCCATCGACGCCCGCGACTTCGCCCGCGCGAGGCAGGACCGCAAGACCGCCGCGCACCTGCCGCAGGGCACCCTGGTCGCCATCGCGGGCGGCAAGGACGTGACCGACCCCGGCGCGGTGATCGACATGCTCGACAGGACCCGCGCCAAGCACGCCGACATGGTGCTCGTCCACGGCGGCGGCCCCGGCGTCGAGAAGATCGCCGCGCGCTGGGCCGAGCGCAACGGCGTCCACCAGGTCGTCTGCAAGCCGGACTGGGACCGCCACGGACGCGCCGCCCCGTTCCGCCGCAACGAGGAACTGCTCAACCTCCTGCCGAAGGGCGTCATCGCGTTCCCCGGCAGCGGCATCACCGAGAACCTCGTGGACCGCGCGCGGCAGCTCGGCATCCCAGTCTGCCGCGCGAGCTGACCGCAGCGTCTCGCGGGCCGCGTCGTCATCCCCGGCAACGGACGATGGCGGCGCGGCCCGTTTTCGCGTGCGCACATCGGGGCTGCGGCCACGCTCCCCCTCGCGCGCGCTTTGCGCGACGCTCGTGCTCCGGCTCGCCGCGCTCGCCGATCGCCGGTGCGTTCGCTGCCGCTCGCACCGATGCGCTCGCGCTGCGCCTCCCGCCGTCGGCTCCGCCGACCCGCCGGTCGGCAATCGCGTCGTCCGCCTTCGCACCACGCTTCGCATGAGTGCTTCGGCTACTGCGCCGATCATCGTGCACGACACGATGCACGGCGTCGGCGCTGGTGACCATGATTGCGATCATCGCGCGCGTCGCCATTGCCGGCTTCGCCGTCATCAGCCTCCGCAGTCGCGGGCGTGCTCGTGCAGCGCCCGCCGCCGATGCCGCCGTCACCGCGCTCGACACTTCGTCCCTCCGTCGTGTCGCCGACGATGCCCACTCAAGCGCCGTGGCGGCTCCGATCCGCCGCTCTCGCCGGCTCCGATTCCCCATCGAAAATACTGCCCCGTTCGGCTCTGTCTCTACGGCGGAGCCGGCGATTTCTCACACCTGCCGCAGACTTCTGCATTGAGCGAGCCCTGACCGGCCTTCCCGATAGAACGATTTCCGTCGTTGTTTCAGACCGTTAGGCGCAATCCCGCCTGACCCGCGATCCCGCGCGCGGTCCCCGTCTCCTTCCTCAAAACGCCGTCCTTGTTCCCTGCGAACGGGGCTGCATCCGAGGGAACAGACCGGGAGACCGCGCCATGCGCATCTACGCCACCGTCAACGACCGGACCGCGCGCCGAAGTTTCAGGGAACAGAAACACCGCAAGCGCCCGCTGACCGTGCTGGACCATACGCTGCCCGCCTTCGGCTTCAACATCGCCGCCGACGATACGCGGACGTATTTCGTCCGTGTCGTCCGCAAGCTGGGCGCGGACAACATCGCCCTCGGCAAGACCACGGAAACGACCGCCAACGAGGCGCGGGCGAAGGCCGTCACCGAGATCGAGGCGGCGCAGGTCGAGCGCAAGGCCGGGCCGCTGATGCGCGACTTCGCCGACGAGTTCATCCGCCGCCGCGCCCATCGCTGGAAGCCGTCCACCCGGAAGAGCAATCTTTACCTGCTGGGGCGATACATCCTTCCCCCGCTTGGCGGACTGCGGGTCGCGGCGATAACCCGCGCCGACGTGCGGCGCTGGTTCGATTCCATGAGCGGCACCCCCGGCGTCGCCAACCGCACCCTGCCGGTGTTGTCGTCGATGATGACCGCCGCCGAGCTTTGGGATATCCGGCCCCAGGGCTCCAATCCCTGTCGCAACATGCGCCGCTACAGGACCGCCCCGCGCGAGCGCTTCCTGTCGGCGGACGAGTTGAAGCGCCTCGGCTTCGTGCTCGACCACGCCGAGGACCGGCAGGCCGCCGCCGCGATCCGGCTGCTGCTGTTCACCGGGGCGCGGTCGTCGGAGATCGCCGGGCTCAGGTGGGACTGGATACGCGAGACCCGCGCGGTGCTGCCGGACTCGAAAACGGGGCCGAAGACGATCCAGCTTCCCGCGCCCGCGCGGGCCGTGCTCGCGAGCCTGCCGCGCGATGGCGCGTTCGTATTTCCCAGCCGGAAGGGCGACGGGCCGATGGCCGACCTTGCCAAGCGCTGGCTCAAGCTCCGCGCGCTCGCCGGGCTGGAGGACGTGCGCATCCATGATACCCGCCACACATACGCCTCCCATGCGGTGATGGGCGGCCTCGACCTCTACACCGTGGGCCGGTTGCTGGGCCATGCCGATACCGGCTCGACCGAGCGCTACGCCCATCTTGCCGACGGGCATTTCCGCGAGGCGGCGGGACGGATTTCCGGGATCGTCGGTGGTGCGCTGGCCGGTGGCCGGAAGCGGGAGGCGGATCATGGCGAATAGGACCGGGAAGACACGGCTCAAGGTCGCGGCCATCGCCGCCGCGAGGCCGAAGGCGCGCGAATACACGCTCTGGGACGGAACGCTCAGGAGCTTCGGGCTGCGGGTCCAACCCTCCGGCGCGAAGTCGTTCATCGTCCAGACCCGCGCGCGGGGCCGGATGCGCAAGATCACGCTCGGGCGATTCCCGGACATGAGCCTCGCCGACGCGCGCACGGAGGCCGCCGCTGTCCTCGCCCGTATCTGGGCGGGCGAGGACTTGGCCCCGCCGCGCAAGGTCAAGGCCCCCGTGTTCCGCGACTTCGCCGCGCGCTACCGGGAGCGGCGCAAGGACGTGTGGAAGCCGTCCTCGCTGGAGACCTTCGACATCTACATGCGAGGTCGGCTCCTGCCCGCCTTCGGACGGTTCAAACTCGACACCATCGACCATGCGCGGGTCTCGGCGTGGTTCGATGCGGCGAGCGAGGAGCGCCCCGGCGCGGCCAACCGGGCGTTCGACATCCTGCGCGCCATGCTCAAGACCGCGCGGCAGTGGGGCGAACTCGGCGAGCATGTCCCCGACGCCTGCGCCAATATCACGGTGAACCCGAAGAAGCCCGTCGCCCGCTATCTCGACAAGGACGAGATCGCCCGACTCGGCGCGGCGCTGGACCGGCACGCCGGGGACCGCCCCTGGCACGTGGCGGCGCTGCGCTTGCTGGCGCTGACCGGGGCGCGGCTCTCCGAAGCGGTCAACCTGCGGTGGGACGAGATCGCCGCCCTGTCCGAAGACGGCGCGAGCGCGCGCATCGAGGACTCCAAGACCGGCCCGCGCACGATCTGGCTCGGGCCGGAAGCGGCGAAGCTGGTGGCGGCGCTGCCGCGCACGGGAGGGGCGGAGCGCGTGTTTCCCGAAAACCTTACCACGTCGAGGCTCTACGACTTCTGGTGCCGTGTCCGGGAGGAGGCGGGGCTGTCCGGTCTCCGCATCCATGACTGCCGCCACACATGGGCCTCGCAGGGCATCATGAACGGCGTGGGTCTCCCCACCGTCGGGCGGTTGCTCGGACACAGGCGGCTGGCCACCACCGCGATCTACGCCCATCTCGACGACAACGCCTTGCAGGCTGCCGCCGAGAAGGCGGCGAGCCGAATCGCGAAGGCAATGGGGTTCGAAGCCGAGCCGTCACCGCTATAACGGAGATACGCGAGACGGGCATCACTTCAGGCCCATCCGCCATCGTTCAGGCCCCAGCGCTTGATCCAGTCCCAAGCTTTCCGTTCGCCCAATAGCGCCTCCAGCGCCGCCATTTCGGCGCTGCAACCCAGCGAGCGGCTGTTTTCCTCGTTGTGGCCCTCGCCAGCGGCGCGGGTGCGCTCGGCCTTGCCGACAGCACGCGCATGGTCCTGCGCCCTCTTGAGCACGTCCATTGCGCCTGCCATGACAGCGTGGCGGATTTCTCCGGCTTGCGAGCGGGCAGGCGGTTTCTCCCGGTCAAGAAGCGCCTCGATGCGGGTGATCTCCCGCGCCAGGCCGCAGGTGCGGTCGTCGAGCGTCGGTTTCGGCATTATGCGCCCCCTCCATTGGAGCATTTACTCCAAATAGAGTAATCTCAAATCCAATGCATTGGCAAGCCGTTCAGCGAATTCGGCGCGGTTCATGGTACCCACGGGGGAAGAGACAAGAACTGGGTCGATTTTCGCCGTCTTCGCGGGCCGGTTCTGCGCTTCGCGCCTCCGGCATATGGACTTCCGAGCCGCTGTGCGCTAGTCGTCGCTTTACCACTGTCTTTCGGGTTCCCCGCTCTGTCGGGTCGCCCGCTGAATACAACAGCCTGACCCGGCAAGGGGTAGCTCCCCGCGCTTGGCGAATAGGCGGGAATCGTCTTTCCGAAAGATGGTGGTAACGGCCCGGCTCCCAGCCGTATCGGGAGCGATGATTGCGAGGGAAACACCATGCGCATCGATTTTGTCCTTGCCTCTGCCGTGTTCATGGTTACCGCCTGCGGAGGTGGCGGAAGCGGAGGCAAGCTCGCCCAGATGACGCAACAGCCGGACGAGACTCCGGCTATGGTCGCTCCCACCAAAATCGCATTTGCTCCTTCCTCCAGCGGACACTACAGGACGGACGGTCTGCCTGGACCGGCAATTTCCGACGCGAAATACATGCCAATCTATCGGGATGATGACCGTATTCTTGTCGGGGTCGAACAAACTGCCAATTTTTTACGCAGCCTTCCAGTTATCGCCAAGACCGCGAGTGGCGCAGATATTCGATATGGAATTGTTGATGATGGCGCGGGCGGAAATATCGTCCGAGAATATCTCAATCAAGTAACCGATGTTCTATTTTCGCATATCGTTGGATTTGAATGGGACGGAAGACCGCAAGTAACTTATGGAGGACATGCATCTCCTGACGATGTGGAGCGTCTAATCCGTTCCATCCAGCTTGTGAACGTCGCTCTACCGGAATCGCGGAAAATGGAACTCCCTTCCGCGTCTCCCTATCCTTTGCCGCAAGGTCCCAACTCCGGCATTCATGTCTTTTTTCTCGATCCCGAAAATGATCCTGATTATTGGGGAATAACTTTCAACACGAGAAATGGAGATACGCTAAAATCCAACATTTCCATCAGCGCGCATTACACCGATGCTGGTGATCGGCGAGCAACTATTCTACTGGCTCATGAGATTCTACATGCGTTGGGTCTTGGCGATCATGTTGCGGAATCCCACGATAGCATTTTGGAAGCGGGCAGGGGAATTTATGAGAGGCAACAGAACTCGCCGCAGCCATTGTCCTTGCTCTATAACGAAGACCGCGAAGCGCTCCGGGGATTATACGATCCGTCACGATTGGGATCTTGGGCGAATACAGGTTTGCATATCGCCGGACACGGACAGCACACGGCCTTCGGCGTTGCGCTGCGCAACGGTTATGCCGAGCCATGGGCTTACGGCTATACGCCGAACAGCGACCTTGCCGATAATCGTAGCCTGTCCGGTTCGGTGAAATGGAGCGGCGAATTGCTCGGGTTGACCCCGGACGCGGCGGCTGTCGCGGGCGATGCTGCGATCAACGTCAATCTGCCATCCATGACGGGCCGGGCGGACTTCACCAATCTTGAGACATGGGGCGGGAACACCGCGCCCGGCGCTGCCGGGAGCGGCGCGACATGGCTCGATGGCGATCTCGGCTATGGCATCGCCGTTCGCGGTAACACCTTCCGGGAGACCGGCGGCGATGACGGGCGCTTGACGGGCATATTCACCGGGCGCTCGCATGAAGGCGCGGCGGGTACGCTTGATCGCACCGACCTTACGGCGTCGTTCGGAGCGTCGCGGTAGCACATGATTTGTTTTGCCAGTCGTCCTGGCGCGTCGCAAGGGCGGCGGATGGCGTGGGCGCAGAAAGCCGCATTCGCCGCTCCCTGCTGAGCGCAACATGTAGACCGAAATCGAACGACACCGCTAAACGCCCTTCGCACGGGCTGGTCACGATCTACAAATCCTCTCGGCAACGGCCCGTGTTGCGCTGGACAGGTGCCATTAACACCTACTCAATTGGAACAACGTTGAAATTTCCATCAAATCCCAGTTTTACCGCTGGCTCCTTCATGATCTTCAGGAAATTCTCCATTTCGTCACATTCGGCCAAGAGGTCATCTAGAATTTTCATGTAGTACTTCGACTTCTGACTCGCCACTTCGTCAGAAGCTGGTGCCTGAGAATTGATCTTTTCCTTGTACGAATTTATCCACGTGCGAACTATATCCAGATTACGCTTACACTTCTCGGGTTCAGAGATGTTTGCCCCGGCAACATTCGTCAATTGCTGAAAAGGAAACAGTACAGTTACTTCGCAGGTGGAATCTACCCTGGCCATTCTATCAAACATCTCTCCGACACATGAATCTGTTTCTTCTCGTATGTATCGCACAACCTTCGGATCGACTTCAACAAACGGCGTGGCTCCATCGTTCTCAGACATGCGGAACGCTCGAACTGACTTTTCTCCCGTTAGCGCATTCTGATAACCAGCGCCTATAAACTGTTCATCGCTGTGAAAAATGCTACCTCTTGTAATATAGCCTCGAACCATGACGCCGAATTCCAATAAACCGATAATGGACTGCGATATGTGTTCAATCAGATTGATTATCCCCGCTGGGGAAATCTCCGTAGAGATGATGGCGCAGTCTGATATCTGTGTGACCCTGTAGTCCAAGTCGCGGCTTTCGTGCCGACTCTCGGGACAAATGATTGGTCCATAAGCAGCAATAGATTGAACATGTGACTTGGATTCCAGCTCTGCACAGATTGCAAGCAGATCGGTCAGGCGGTCGCCACTACCACCTTCGGCGGCTTCTACCTTGGATTTGAATCCAAGTATGTCCACAAAGGCCACGAATTTATCGCGAAATTGCGGTTCGAACGTCACGGCGTTATTGTTCCTATCGTTTCAGTGGTACGGCGCTCTCGCTCATGGCCAGCAGCGTAGCGAGAGCTTCATCCTCGGAAATCCCCGCTTCCCATCCATAGGCCGCAGCAACGGCGCCGTCCAGCGTAGCGTGCGCATCCGAGAGCCATTGCGGGCGGGTATTGTAGAGGTTCGTGAGCGTCCGGGCCTTGAGTTCCTTCGCCGCCGCCTCATCGCGCGCGACCGGGCGCTTCGGATAGCCTGGCGCCGGCTCGTCCACCCACTCGACCCACTCCGGCGGGTTGAGCCAGCGGTCGCGGAGTTCCACCAGTCGCCGAGCGGCATCGGCTATGGCGACGGCGCGCGGCTCATCCGCGTAGTCGGCGGCGGGGATGTTCGGCGAGAGACCGTCCGGGAAGGGGAAGGTCTCGAAGGTGGTGGTCGGCGTGTAGCGCGGCCGATCCTCAAGGCTGGTGCCGAGCCGAAGCGACCATGCCTCGTGGAACCGGCTGTGCAGGATGCCGAAGGTCACATCGTCGTCGCGGGCGATGACGATCACTTGGCTGTCGGGCAGGACGCCCGCGTCGAGCCAGACGAACAGCCGATGCTTGGCGACGCGCGGCGTCGCGATATAACGGGTCAGGCCGTCGATCGCTCGCCACATGCCCTTTCTCGGCTCGACATGCCGCCACCAGTTGAGGCGATACGCTTCCCGGCGGTTCCGCTGGCGCATCGGCCAGACGTGTTCCCTGACGTGCGCGAAGGGCGCTTCGTAGAGCGCGGCATCCGCTTCCGTCATGCTCCACCCGAAATCCACGATCCATTTGTCTGACGGGCGGCGGGTCAGGTCCATGCCGTTGACCCATGGCTTGAGCACGTCGGCATTGGGCCGCCCGTTCGGGTTGGCCGGGAGGCGGAGCCATTCGCGAGCGAGATCGCCCGGAATGTCGAACGGCCCACCCTTGGTGTCGCCCATGAAGGCAACGCCATTGTTCGCCGGGATGCGCTTTGCTCCGGTCAGGTCGATCCCGGCTCCGCCGCGCCTGACCGTGAGGTCGGAGTGGATTTCGTCGGCGGGCTCACCATCCATGCGCGTCTCCGGCCTGTACGCGTCGTCCGCGCCGGAGAAACAGACCAGCGACACCCGCACCGCCGCGCCGTCGATCACCCACGGCTCATCGGACCAGGCATCGAAGATCGGGCGCCCGTCGGTCGCAGCCTGCAACGCCCGCCGGTTCGCCCCGCCGCGTATGGAATTCGTAGCGACCAGCCCGACACGCTGCGTCGCGCCTGACGCGACTTGCTCGCCCGCTTTCACGAACCAGTAGCAAACGAGATCGGCCTCGCGAGGCACGCGGCCCTTCCACGCCGCGAACATCCGCGAGACGTACTCCTCGCCCAGCCCGCCGATCAGCAGCTTGCCGCCGAGAAACGGCGGGTTGCCGATCACGACATCGGCTTGCGGCCAGTCCGGTTCGCCATCGTCCGGCGCGAGGATCGCATCGCGGCATTCGATGGTGTCGAGCGGATCGAGAATCGGGTTGGTCGAGTTGCTGAACCCGTTGCGCCCCATCCACTGGATTTCGCCGATCCACACCGACACGCGGGCAAGCTCGGCGGCATAGGCGTTGATCTCGATGCCCTTCACGTTCGCGGGGCCGACCGCCGGGAACCCGCGTGCGAGGCCGAGAGTCTCCGCCTCGAGCTGGACCCGATGCTCGATGTCCTTGAGCGCGTGCAGCGCCAGATAGAGGAAGTTGCCCGAGCCGCAAGCAGGATCGAGCACGATGAACCGCCGCAGCCGTTCGAGGAAGGCGCGCAGCGCCTGTTCCGCCTGCCGTCGCAGCCGCGTCTGCGCTGATGGAGAACCCGCCGCGTCGGCGCGCTCGACCATAGCCGCGATCCCGGCCTTCGCCGTCTCCCACTCCGCAAGCAGCGGACGGACGATCACCGGATCGACGATCCGCATGATCTTGTCGCGGTCAGTGTAGTGCGCGCCCAACTGCGAGCGCTTGTCGGGGTCAAGACCGCGCTCGAACAGCGTGCCGAGGATCGACGGGTCGATTTCCGACCAGTCGAGCGCCGCCGCCTTGAGCGCCGTCTCGATCCCCTCCCGGTCGAGCGGCAACGCGGTGTCATCGTCGAACAGCCCGCCGTTGAACCAAGCCACGGACTCGAACCCGATGCGGCCCCCAACAGCCATTGCGCCGAACAGGTCGCGGGCAAGCTCGGCGAATTCATCTGGCCACCTGCGCGCCTGTTCCAGCATCCGGGTGAACATGTCGTCGGGCAGCAGCCCCACGTCCTCGGCGAACATGCAGAACACCAAACGGTTGACGAAATGCGCGACCGCCTGCGGATCGTGTCCCCGGTCCCGCAAGCCCTGGGCAAGTTCCGCGAAGGTCGCCGCCGCGCGCTCCGTCACCGCCTGCCGCGTCTCGCCGGGCCGCAGCCGCTCCGGGTCCGACATCGCCCACTTGAGCTTGTCGCGGGTCGCACCGTCGGCAAGGTCGTCGAGCGTGAACTCGTGCGTCACGCTCACGCTGTTCGTCCAGTTGGTGCGGATGCGGAACCGCGCCATGTCGGATACGATCAGCAGCGGCGGGTTCTCCAGCGCGAGCGCGTACTGCCGCAACTGATTGAACGCCGCATCGAGGTCCGCGCGGGTGACGTAAGAATTTATGTGTCAGGTGGGAAGGGGGTACTCCCTGTGGTGACGACAACCACAAACAGGAGCACCCCGCATGTCCCAGCAAGCTGCGACGATCATGAGCCTACCCCAGGCCTTTGAGGTGGTGAAGGAGATGCAGGCAGGCGGACTGGACTGGGGCGAGGGCTACCGCCCGCTCGGCCGCCAGGCGCTGGCCGAGATCATCGAGGGCCGGATGGCCGAGGCGGTGGATCGCTGGCTCGACAACCTCGACGCCGGCGCGATGCGCGACCGGCGCAACGGGACCTACCGCCGCTGCCTGCTGAGCGAGCTCGGCGACATCGAGCTCAACGTGCCGCGCACCCGGCACTTCTGCCCGACCGGGGTTGTGAAGAGCTACGCAAGGCGCGCGCCGGAGATCGACCGTGCCATCCTGGCCGGCTTCGTGCTGGGGCTTTCGACGCGCAAGGTGGGCGAGGTCCTGCTGGCCCTGCTCGGGCGCCCGGTCTCGGCCGCGACGGTGAGCCGGGTCTCCAAGACGCTCGACATGGCGGTCGAGGCCTTCCACCGCAGGCCGCTGAAGAACGCCTACAAGGCGCTGATGCTCGACGGCGTGGTGCTGGCCCGCAAGACCGGCGCCGGCGCGCTCAGGAGGCCGGTCCTGGTGGCGCTCGGCATCCGCCCCGACGGCAAGAAGGAGATCATCGACTTCCATCTCGCCGTCAGCGAAGGCGCCCGCGAGTGGGAAGTGTTCCTCAACCGGCTGTACCACCGCGGGCTCACCGGCGAAGGCCTTGAGATGATCTGCGTCGATGGCGGCAAGGGCCTGCTGGCTGCCTTGCCGTTCGTCTATCCCGGCATCCCGGTTCAGAGGTGCTGGGCGCACAAGATGCGCAACATCCTCAACAAGGTCCGCAAGGCCGACCAGGAGGCCGTCAAGGCCGATGTCCACGCCGTCATGAATGCAAAGAGCCGCCGCAAGGCCCAGAGCGCCGCCCGACGCTTCGCCGACCGCTGGCAAAGCACCTACCCCAAGGCCGTCGCCTGCCTGCGCAGCGATCTCGACGAGCTGCTCACCTGCTTCCGCTACCGGACCCTCGATGAGCGAAAGCGGGTCAGGACCACCAACGCCATCGAACGAAGGTTCCGGGAGGTCCGCAGACGAACCCGGCCCATGGGAACCTTCCAGGACCGGACCTCAATGGACCGCGTCCTCTACGCGGTATTCATCCACGAAAACAAGTCTCAGGGAATCAGCACCCCCGTCTCCCTGACACATAACTCTTGACGTTACCTCCGCGCGCTTGCCCTTGTACTCCCATGCGAAGAAGCCGCGCTTCCACACATCGGCCCAGCCGTCGCCGCCGGTGTCCTTGCGCGCGCCGCGTTCGAAGCAGTACCGCTCGCCCGCCGGATCCGCGTCCGTCGGCGTCAGTTCGCCCAGCATTCGGCAGAGATCGTTGAAGTGCGACTGCGACGCCGAGCGTTCCTTCAACTCCGACGCCCGCCACTTCGCGATGAACTCGCCCGGCGTCATGGCGTGGGTCGCGCACGCGGTTGGCGACGCCAACGAATCAATCGTTCGTGCGGTGCCGAGCGGTTCATCGGGCAATGTTTCCTGTTTCCGTCCCGTTCGAATCAACATGCAGCCGCCGGGCGAGAGTGACAAGCACGGTGCCGGGCTGCGGTCGATCATCACGGATGCGGCGGCGAAGCGTCCAGCGCCGCACCGTTCGCGGCGACCGATCCGGTGCGCAAGGTGTGAACGCACCCTGCGTCGGGCTCTGCATCGGCGGCGACGCCGCACCGACCGTCTTGCAGTCCGCGGCTTCGGTCATCACCCCCAATGCGGAGCGGTAACATGTGCAGAGGACTCGTCGGCACCGCACGCCGTCTGCGCGGCGGCGCATGACTGTCGGCAGCCATCGGGCGAGTGCGATGCGCGAGGTGTGCAAAAGCGCCCTCGCCGGTTTGCTTCGCGTCCGCCGTTCTGTTACCTGTGCCCCAAGGAAGGCGACGCGGAGCGCGTTCACGGATCGTTGGCCGGTCGCCTCGCTCAAGCGCCGCGATGGCTTGAACTCCCTGTCGTTGCAGGGTTTGCGCCAGATCGCGGATACGGCAGAGGTTGTTTTGTCCGACCGCCCGGAGGGCGGGAGTTCTCACACACCTGCCGCATTGACAATGCACTTTCCGGTCACGCTCGCCGTCGCATGAGAAGGCGGAAACTCCCTTAGATACGGGGCCTTACAGGTCCATCCCGCTCGCACCGCCGCGCGGCTTCCCTGGAGAAACGCCGCCGCGACCGCTTCCTATTTGACGGCCCGGTCGCGGCGGCCCGAACAGGGAGCCGCACACCGTGACCGATCAGCCCAAGTCCACCTTCGCCCGGCGCATTCGCGCCGCCAAGCCGCGAGACAAGCGATACGCCATCCGCGACGACGTGATCCCCGGCCTGATGCTTCGCGTCCATCCGGGCGGCGAGCGCACATTCGTCCTCGAACGCCGCGTGCGCCGCCGCGTGCGGTTCGCGACCATCGGCCCCGCCGCTCTGGTTTCGGTGCCCGAAGCCCGCGACAAGGCCCGTGATCTCATTGCCGGGTTCCTCGACATGCCCGCAAAGACGAACGGGCCGAGGACGCCCGGACTGGCGATGACCGCGTTCGCCGCCGAGTTCATCGACCGTCACGCCCACCAGTGGAAGCCCCGGACTCTGGAAACCAATCGGCACGTCATCGACAAACACATCCTGCCCGCCTTCGCTCACATGACCGTTGACGAGATCGCCGTCGAGCACGTCAGGGATTGGTTCGCGTCCATGGCGGAGCGTCCCGGCATCGCCAACCGCAGCGTTCCGGTGCTGTCCGTCATGATGCGGATGGCCGAGCTTTGGGGATACCGCGCCCACAATACCAACCCCTGCAAGAACACGAGGCGCTACCGGATGCAGACGAAGGAGCGGTTCCTGACGGCGGATGAGATGGCCCGGCTCAATTCGGTGCTCACCCGAGACGAGTTCTATTGCCCGCATGTCGTCGCCATCGTTCGCCTGCTGATGCTGACCGGCTGCCGCTTCGGTGAGATCGCCGCGCTCGAATGGGACTGGATCAAGGACAAGCGCATCCACCTTCCCGACTCGAAGTCGGGGCCGCGCACGGTCTGGCTGTCGAGCGCCGCGCGCACGGTGATCGACGCGATCCCGCGCCACAGCGCGGATTGCCCGTATCTGTTTCCGGCCCGTCCGCCGACGCGGCCCATCGACAGTCTCAACACCCATTGGGACCGCATCCGGCGGGAAGCGGGACTGTCCGACGTGCGGCTTCACGACCTCCGGCACACTTGGGCTTCGGTCGCTGCCATGAACGGCGTGGACATGGTGACCATCGCCAAGCTTCTCGGTCATGCGCTGGTGGAGACCACGGAGCGCTACACCCATCTGTCCGACCGGTCCGTCGCGGACGCCGCCGACCGCGTATCGAACCGAATCGGTGCGGCCCTGGCCGGAAGGGGCGCGGAGCATGAGGGAGGGTGCGATCATGCCCAGGGTTGACCTCACGCCGCGTCTCGCCCGCGAGAGCAGGGCGGGAGACCGCGAGACGTTCCTGTTCGACCGCTCCCTGCCCGGCTTCGGGCTGCGCATCCATCCCTCGGGCCGGAAGGTCTGGATCGTGCAGGCGCGCATCGAGGGGCGAAGCCGCCGCATCGTGATCGCCCGTCACGGCGAGATGGAGCTTGCGGAGGCCCGCCGCCGCGCTCGCGACATGCTGGCGCGCATCCGCGCGGGGGAGAACCCCGCCGGGGACATCCAGAGGGAGAAGGAGACGCCGACCTTCCGCGAGTTTGCGGACGAGTATCTGCGGCGCTCCGATCCGCACTGGAAGCCGTCGGGCCGCAAGACCGTCCGAATCTATCTCAAGGCTCGCATCCTGCCGGCGTTCGGCAAGATGCCGCTGGACCGCATCGAACCCGAAGACGTGGCCGCATGGTTCGACGCGGCGAGCAGGGAGAAGCCCGGCGCGGCGAACCGGGCGCTCGACATACTCCGATCCATGATGTTTCGGGCCGAGGAATGGGGATTGCGCGAGCGCGGCGCGAATCCCTGCCTCGGGGTCAGGATGAACGCGAAGAAGCCGGTCGCGCGGTTTCTCGATACGCAGGAGCTTGGGCGCTTGGGGCGCGCGCTCGACGCGCACGAGGCCGAATGGCCCGAGTTCGTGGCCGCCGTCCGTTTGCTTGCACTCACCGGCTGCCGGAGAAGCGAGATACTGAATCTGCGCTGGCGGGACATCGGAGACGATGCCATCAGCTTGAAGGACGGGAAGACCGGCCCGCGCACGGTGCCGCTGGGCGAGGCCGCGCGAGCGCTGATCGCTTCGCTGCCCCGTGCGCGGAATACGCAAGCATTCCTGTTTCCTCCATACGCGCAGGGGCGAGGTGAATGGAGGCTCATGGCACGCTGGCGCTCGGTCTGCGAAGACGCCCGTCTCGGAGCGCTTCGCCTGCACGATCTCCGGCATACCGCAGCCAGTCAGGCCGTCATGGCGGGAGAGAATCTGCCGCTGGTCGGGAAGTTGCTTGGACACCGAAGGCACGAGACCACCGCCGGCTACGCCCACCTTGCCGACGATCATCTGGTCGAGGCGGCGGAGAAGGTCGGGACGCTCATCGCCGAGGCGATGCACAATGGCTCGATTGTCAATCCAGAATGACCGTACCCACGATCTGCAACACGAACCCCAGGACCAAGCAAACCAACCCAGAACGCGACAGGTAAGCAAATCTCCGTTGCGCTCGTGGGTCGGCAGGTGCCGGGCCTATGCCCGGCCACCTAAGCACACCCGCATCCCTATCGTCGGGGTATCCGCTGGGTAGCCCATAGCGATAGAGAAGAATGACTCCGGCAATGTCGAGACCAAGACCCAGGCAAATCAACAATTTGCTTGAAGTCATCACTTGGTTGTCCCTTCCAACAGGCATCGACAAGCCATGTCGTTTCAGCTTTCCCCGCTATTCCTTGCTTTCTGGTTCATTGTCAGATTCGCTCTTGAGTGACGGCAAGTCCGAGAACGAAATCTTGCACAAGTCGCCCTCCGGCGTATGCGCCCGCTCCGCTACCCGGCGGATTATCGCCTTCAACGCCCGATCCAGAAAATGGCGTTCCTTCGGAGTCAATGGTTGAGCCGTGCCCTCCCGCTTTCTCGCCTCTCCTTCTCCCCTCGAAGTCGATAGGTGCCCGATTTCGTTCAGCACCCTTTCGTCGATCCCGAACCGTTGGGCGGCTGCCTTACGCTTGGAACGAAGTCTTCTCCGTTCTGCGCTCTTTTGTGCCGGGGGGTCTTCCAACATAGACAGACAGAAGTACGCGACGCTCGGGAGAAATTCATGCCTGCCACGATAACCGAGGTATCGCTGATGCATGGTCTCGGCATCTGGATTGAGCGCTATGTCTGATGGTGGCGGAGGGTATTTGCGGACTGACGTTGTGAGTTTCGCCGAACCCGTGCCTTGAATTTCGAGCTTTCCACTAAGCCTGATTTCGCCCGGTGTCGGATTCCTATCAGTAATCTCCGCCTTCTCGAATACCAACCTGAACGAATCGGAGTTTCCGTACTTCAGCGTTGCGTCGAATTCCCACACACGAATGTATTCCGCGAGAGCTTCCCTCGCTTGTTCCCCGGTGGCGAAGTGTTCCTTGAGTTCAAACTTCGCTTTTCGATCTTCAACTGTCAGACGGAATCCCGATTCTTCTCGATAAAGGGACTCGGCCTCGCTGTAGTCAATCGTATCGCCGTGATCGATTCGGTAATGCAGAGCTACCACGTGAGGATCGTTCATCATCAACCTCGGTCAACGTCCTACAAGGCTGGTGCGTCTTCCGCCGGACCGACCCAGCCGCCTCTTCCTGAGTACCACGTTTTTCGCTGACTCCAGCGGTGCGCGCATCTTCTCATACAGCATGAACAGATGCTCGAACCGCTCGCGCTCGGACGCGAACCCGCCGCGCCTGTAGAGCCGGTCCACCGTGCGGTCGAGCGCCTGATGCGCCTGGCGCAGGTCCGGCGGCATCAGGTCCGGGTCGTAGAGATCGGCCAAGGTCGCGCCCGGATGCGCGGCGCGGGCATCGAGCACGGCCTGTGCGAGGGGTTCCAGTTTCGACAGGTCCGCGTCCTTGGGCGGCAGCGGGAATGTGTTGTAGACGACGCCGACTGAATACATGTAATCGCTTTTCATGCGTCCGGTTATTGCTCGCATCCACGCCATGTGCATGGCCGAGGTGAGCAGCGCAAAATCCGTGAGCGAGGCATCCGTCAGCAGACGGAGCTTGTCGCTTGGAATAACCGGCGGCTCCAGCCAGCCGATAGGCGCGTATTCGCGGCGCTCCGAACTGACTTGCGGGATGACCAGAAACGGCGCGGTAGGGATGACGTTGACGTGATAGAGAGTTGGGGTTGCCGCGATCTTTCGCGTCGGTGCGCTCTTGCTGGCCTCCCGGTAAGCGCGGACAGCAGCAATTCTCTCCCGCACCCTCGGCAGCCGCGCCAGCACTTCCGGCTCCGCGTCGTGGAGCGCCAGAATCCATCGCTCGCCGCCTTGCAAGTATTCCCTCGCCCCGATGAACGGTCGGAGCCAAGGTGCGGCGTCCGGCTCCGCATCCAGAAATGCGGCGCGTTCCGCCGCGCTGAAAATGAAGTTGCCTTCGTCAATGGGCTTGGAGCCAGTTATCAATCTCCCTGTCCCGTTGATCGGCGCGCTTTCCTCCCGCACCACCAGATGGGGGTCGGACAGCCCGCCTGCGTCGAACAGGTAGGGCGACAGCGCCGCGTGGCGGCTTTCCTCCGGCTCGCCATTGATGTCGGGATAGCTGAACAGCCGCTTGTCAGCGCGCACGGCCTCCCGCCGGTCGAGGCCGAGAATGACGACATGCACATGCGCCTTCCCGCGCGCGTCCGACCCCCACGCGAAGGTCCGGTGCGCGAACGCGATCTCAAGCCCGCAGCGCCCGAACAGGACCGGCCATAGCTGCGCGACCTGCTCGCCCTGCGTGATCGAATTGGTCGCGACGAAGCCGATCCGGGCATCGCCGCCCTTCACATACTCCCCCGCCTTGATGAACCACGCGGCGACGTAATCGAGCGTCCCGCCGCTCTTGCCTAGCGCCGCGATCCCGCGCACTTGCGTGCGCTGGTCCGCCGTCTGGAACTTCGCGCCCACGAACGGCGGATTGCCAAGCACGAACGAGCAATCGCCCGGCGGCAGCAGATCGGACCAGTCGGTTTCCAGCGCGTTGCCGTGGACGATCTGCGGCGACTTCTCAAGCGGGATACGGACGAAGGTCTGGCCGAATTCCAGACTCAGCCGGTTATTCATGATGTGGTCCATCATCCACAGCGCGGTCTCCGCGATGCGGGCCGGGAACTCGCCAAGCTCGATTCCGTAGAACCGGTCCACGTCCACCACCGACTGCCACGCGGCATCGAGCACCGCCTGCCCGGTCGCGGCGGTCGCGTCCTGAATCTCGCGGATGACGTCGATTTCGAGCATCCGCAATTCCCGGTAGGCGATGATGAGGAAGTTGCCGCAGCCGCACGCCGGATCGAAGAATGTCAAGCCGCCGAGCTTCGCCTGAAACTGCCGGAACGCCGCGAGACGGCCCCGGCCCCGCCGCGCCCGTACCCGCTCGAACTCGGCCCGCAGGTCGTCCATGAACAGCGGCTCGATCACCTTGAGGATGTTCTTCTCGGTCGTGTAGTGCGCCCCTTGTGCCCGGCGCTCCTTCGGGTCCATCACCGACTGGAACAGCGCACCGAAGATCGCGGGCGAGATGTTCGACCAGTCGAACCGGCAGGCATCCAGCAGCGCCCCGCGCATCGCCGCGTCGAACGAGAACGTCCGCAGGTGTCCCTTGAACAGGTCGCCGTTGACGTAGGGGAACCGCGCAAGATCCTCGTCGAGCGTTGCCGCGCGCTCGTCCTCCGGCGTGTCGAGCACTTCGAACAGTTGCGCGAGCCACGGCCCGAGATCGGCCCCGTCCTCGCCCGTTCGCGTCTCGATGAAGTCGAGGAAGATGTCGCGCGGCTCGAATACCCCGGTGTCGTCGGCGAACATGCAGAACACGACGCGCACGAGGAAGCGTTCCAGATCGTGGCCCCGGTGTCCGGCATCGGCAAGCGCGTCGTGCAGCCGCCCGACCAGCTCGGCGGCCTCGATGTTCGCCGGATCCTGGTCGCGGAACGTCCGGCGCTGCACCCCGAGGATGAAGCCGAACGCCTCGACATGCGCGGGCAGGTCCGCGAGCGGGAAGGCCACGGTCTCGCGCTCGTCGAGATCGTGAAGCTCGAAGGTCTGGAAGTCGCTTACCAGAATGAAGCGCGGGCGCTCGCGTTCCGGCAGCGCGTCGAAATACTCCCCGGCCTGTTCGTAAGCCTTGCGGAGATCGCGCCCGGCGCTCTTCTGTTCGACGAGCAGTACGCCCGGCCAGAACAGGTCGATGAAGCCTGAGCGATTGTTGAGCTTGGCGACATGCGCCTCGTAGCGCGCCACGCTCCGGCGCTGAACCCCGAACACCCGGAAAAAGGCGTTGTAGAAGCTCTGCGTCTCGCCCCTCTCGCGGGCCATGTCCTTCCAGTCTTCCGCGAAGACGGCGGCGCGGGCGCGGACCTCGTTCCACGACAGGCGCACGACTTACTACGCCTCCTGATCGAAGTAGTCTTCGTCGATCCGCTTGATCTCGTGAAGGACGCGCGTTCGCACGCCGATTCCGTACCGGACCATCAGGCGTGCGAGTTCCGCACCGTCGATCAGGACGATCCGTTTTGGACTTCGCGCCACATAGTCTTTGGCGGCGCGCGTGAATCCGCCGGTAGTGACGAACACGCCCTTGGTCGTGCCTGCGGCGTCGATCGCGCCCGCGAAGTTGCGAAGGTCGCCTTCGCCCACGGCGTTGCCTTCCGCGTATTTCTTTGCCTGCACGTAAACCTCGTCAAGACCGAGCGCGTCCTCCCGGATCGTGCCGTCAATTCCGCCGTCGCCCGAACGCCCCGTCACTTGGCCCATCGCCGCATCGCCGCCGCCGTAACCCATCGCGATGAGCAAGTCCACGACCACCCGTTCGAGAAACGCAGGTGGCGCGTCGCGGACCCGACGCAGCGCGTCGGCTTCCAGAGCGCCGCTCAACTGTCGAGCGGCTCGGTCCAGTGCTTCCTCCGGCGTGTCCGAGATAGCTTCGTTCTGTTTGGACGCCACATCCTTGCTGGGAGGCGGAGCGTTCGCCCGTTTCGACCATTCGGCGAAATCGGGGTACTCTCCAAGCAGGTTCAAATCAATGCGCGAAGGCTTGCGCGACAGCAGGCGTTCACCTTCCGGCGTCAACCGATACAGGCCGCGACGGACCCGCTCCAGCAACCCGGCGCGCTCCATGTAGATCACGGCCCAACTCACGCGGTTCACGAAGACTGCCTGCCGACCGCTCGGGAGCATTTCCCGGACATCATCGGCAGAGAGCCCCTCGGCAGCGGCGACCCGTTCGCGGACTTGGGTAAGCGTCGGCTCCCCACCGCCGGCGAACGCCTTGAGCGCGGGAAGCATTAGCGACTGAAAGTCGGGAACAGGCATGGACTACCGTGCCCTTACGCCGCTGATTGGCGCGGCGTCACCTTCTCGTCGATCTCGCGACCGGCCACGACCTCCGCTTGGCGAAGCTCCCAGGTCTTCTGCAAGTTCATCCAGAGTTGCGGCGTCGTCCCGAAATAGCGCGCGAGCCGCAGCGCCGTGTCGGCGCTGACGCCCCGCTGTCCGTTCAGGATCATCGTCACCCGGTTCACCGGCACACCCAGCGCCTTCGACAACGCATTGGCGGACAGCCCCAACTCTTCGAGTTCGTCGCGCAGGATCTCGCCCGGATGCACCGGCCTCATTCCGTTCTTCACGTTCATGTCAGTCGCCCTCAGTGATAATCGACGATTTCCACATCGTGCGGCCCGTCCTCCGTCCACCGGAAGCAGACGCGCCACTGCACGTTGATCCGAATACTGTGCTGACCGGCACGGTCGCCCCGCAGCGCTTCCAGCCGGTTGCTCGGCAGCGCGGCCAAGTCACCGAGCGTCTCCGCGCCGTCCAGCAGGACAAGACGGCGCGCCGCCTGTCTGGCGAAGCCCTGAAAGGCGGCAACGCGCTGACCCTCGAAGAAGCGCCTCGTCTCCCGGCATTTGAAGCTTCGGATCATGCGGGCCGACTGTAGACTCTGTTACGCATTCCGTAAAGCGCTCCAGTGCTCAACCTTTCGTTCACGGCCATGCTGTGCGGCGACAGCGTACAGCCCTGCACCACCGCCGCCGGCGCGTGCCGAACAAATGACTCTGTCCGTGCAGAAGTCCGCGCGTTGAATTGTTACCTCGCGCTTCCTATAGTGCGGCTCGGAAGCCGTGCGGCGGTATGGGGAGCTTTGCCTCAGGTGCGCGGCGGGCGCTGTCGCTCAAGCGCCGCTCGGGCTAACTGCCAACCACACAACGGTTTGCATAGCTCGGCTGCTTGAGAGGCAGGAAGCGGGATAGCAGACGCCTTGCGGCGTTAGGGTTACACACCTGCCGCATCGGTGATGCCTGTCATCCCCTGTCACCCTGTGGCTCCCCCAGGCTACGCCCTGTCCCCTTATGTCCCCAATGTATGCTCCGGAAACCCCTTGGAAAAACGCGTATGCTCTGGCGCAATGCGCCGTGTTGCGGCGTATTACGATTCAAACACATGCAGCGCTTTCAAGGGGTTAGAGGCCAGTGCGGCGCTTCTCTGGAGAATTGCGCGCTCCCGGCGGCTTCCCGGCGCATGTCGCACCGATACACGCCGCCGCGCCCGGCGATCACGACTTTTCCATGATACTCCTGTCGCCTCCGGGCCGCCCCGGGAACCGCGAGAACGGCCCCGTCACCGCGCGGCCGGGTCCGGCCTCCGCTGCCCGATTCAACAGGGAGCGGCGGCCGTGACTGGCGC
The DNA here is from genome assembly GCA_965243325.1 of Alphaproteobacteria bacterium. Taxonomy (GTDB): domain Bacteria; phylum Pseudomonadota; class Alphaproteobacteria; order UBA7887; family UBA7887; genus JANQOH01. Next base: position 107,546 of record CBDEUQ010000003.1, read on the forward strand.
GCTTCGCGACGGCTGCCGGGTCCGTCGCCGACGCTGATTTGGCCGGAAGGAGGAGGAGAGGCTACAGCCCCATATCGAATTCGCGCGACTTCTGTTTCGCGCCGGCGGCCTTTTCGAGTTCGGACTCGCGGGAACTTTGCTGCCGGGAGACACCGCCGCGGTCGAGTCCGCGATCCTTGCCGGTCGATTCCTTCCCGCTGCGCTCGCGATCCGTGGAGCGCTCAGCCGATTTGCCGTCGCGCTCCCGGCCGGTTTCGCGCGCGATCCGATGCTCGCGACCGGAATCGCGCCCGATTCCATCGCGGGAAGGATGCCCGCGCCCGTCCTGGCGTTCCGGTTCGAGGCCCTTATCCATCGCGTCAGGAGCGCGTGTCAGGCGATTCGCCTCCCGGTCATGGCCCGCGCCGCGCTCGAACACGGCCGCCCAGGCGGCCTGTTTCGCGGTCGCATCAAGCGCCGCGAGGCGCTCGCCGGTCGCGCGCTGGAGCTGGTCCGCGAGCTTGTGGGCGTCGTCGGTGACCAGCATGGCGGTCTCCCGCGCCCGGCTGATCGCCACATAGAAGGCGCGCCGGTCGGTCAGCTTGGGGTTGCCGACCGGCATCGCGGCAAGGATTCGATCCACCGTCTTGCCCTGGAAGGCATGCACCGTCGCCGCGAAGGCGCGGTCGATATGCCGGAGTTGTGGGTCGTTCTGCCACAGCGTGGCGAGCGTTCCGTTCTCCAGACGGAAGCGAACGCCGTCCCGGCCGACGGCCTCGACCGTCGCGGTCTCGCCGTTGGTGAGCCCGGAGGCGGGATCGTTGCGCGTGAAGCGCACCCTGTCGCCCCGGCGCAGCTCCATCGCCTCGCTTCGGTAGACCTCGACCCCGCCCTTCGCGGCGGCGATGCGTTCCGGCCGCCATGGCGTCAGGTTGCCCTTGGCGTCCTCAAGGCGCAGCACGCCCCAGCGCCGGTCGATGCCGGCGACCCTGCGCTCGTCGCCTTTCTCCACCCCGAGTGTCTTGTAGGGGCGGGTGAAGATCACCGTGTCGCCGATGTTGTAGTTGGACGCGCGGGCCATTTGCGCGCGGGTGAGATCGCGCGCGACCAGCTTCTCGCCCTGCCGGGCCGGCCCCGAGATCGCGCCTTCGGCGACCAGACCCTCGCGGATGGTGGCGTTGATACCGTCGCGCAGCGCCCGCGTCGGGGCGATCACCCCGGTCGCGGCGCGTTCTTGCGGCGGCAGGTTCAACCACTGGCGCGCGGTTTCGGCGCCGAGTTCGCCATACTCGACCTGCCGGATGTTGTCGCCGAGCCTGGCGAACGCGCCCTTCACATCGCCGGTCAGGCTCGCCTTGACCGCCGCCTTCAGCTCGGCATCGCGCTGGCGAACGATGTCGTCCATCACCGCCGTGGTCATCCCGGCGGCCTTGAGTTGCTCGAACGGCTTGCCGGCCTCGACCGCGCCGAGCTGCTTCTCGTCGCCGACCAGCACCACGCGGGGCAGGCGCAGCGCGGTCGCGATGCGCAGGAGGTTCTTCATCTGCTCGCTGGAGGCGAGCGAGGATTCGTCCACCACCAGCATCGTCTTCGCGTTGGCGGCGCGCAGCTTGCGCAGCCCCGCCGCCGTGCCGCGCCCGTGGGCGATGCCGTCATGGCGCGCGAGGTAGCGTTGCAGCGTCTCCGATGCGATGCCGGATTCGCCCGCCAGCGTCTTCGCCGCCGAGGCCGAGGGGGCGAGACCTATGGTGCGGTAGCCCTGGCTGGCGGCGAGCGCGCGCAGGCGCTTCAGCATCGTGGTCTTCCCGGTCCCGGCGTAGCCCTGGACCGCGACGACGCGATCCTTGCCGGCGAGGATCGTCTTGACCGCTTCCTTCTGCCCTTCGTTGAGCCGGCCCCGGTGGAGCCTGGTTTCCGCCACCCAGCGGCGCATCACCGTCTTCTCGGCCCCCTGGCCCGCGCGCATCAGCGCGATGGTCTCGGATTCCCGCGCCAGCGCCGCGTCCGTGGACCAGTGCCGGCCGTGGTCGAGGCCCCGCGCGGCATGGAGCGCGCCGTCGCGTTCGAGGGCTGCAATCGCGCGCTCCGCCGCATCGACGGTGACCGCGCCCGGCTCGCGGGCCAGCGTCGCGGCCAGCAGGTCGGCATGGCCGAACACCGCCTGGCGCTCGGCAAGGTGCGCCACCGCCCAGGCCGCCGCGTCGCCCGCCGCATAGCCCGGCCCCGCGAACAGGTCCGGGCCGAGCAGGCCGCGTTCCGCCTTGCGGGCTTGAGAGCGGACCTTGGCGGCCGAAAAGCCCAGCGCCTTCGCCTGGCGCTGCCACGAGCGGCCGAGCTCGCCCCGGTCGATATCCCGCTTCGCCGCCCGCGTCATCAGCGCCGCCCGCGCCGCCAGATGGGGGTTGTCCTTCGACTCCCCCATGCCGCGTTCGGCCATCGCCGCCTCGATCTCCGCCCGGCGGGTCGAGAAGGCGTCGATCACTTCGCGGGAGACGCCCTCGATCTCGAACCGGCCATCGCCATGAGTCTTGTCGATGCCGTAGCCGAGGCCCTTCAATCCCTGCGCCAGCTCCGCCCGGTAGATCGCCCCGATGGCCATCTTGCCGTTGAACAGCCCGTCATCGACCATCGTGCGCCATTTGCCATCCTCGCCCTGGACCATGTTGGCGACGACGGCATGCGTATGAAGCTGGGGATCGAGGTTCCGGGACGTATCATGCCGGAAGGTCGCCGCGACCATCTTCTGGCCCCCGGCGCGGACCATCGCCCCGGTCGCGGGGTCGCGCATCCTTGTCTCTATGGCGTTCTTCTCGATCCAGCCCAGCGTCGCCTTGACCGCCTTGTCGTGCGCCTCGACGATGCGCTCGTCGCAGCCCACCATCGCCATCAGGCTGACCGACTTCGGCGCGCTCAGGGTCACGTCCCGGCCGGGCCGGTGCGTGATGCTGCCGTCGAGTTCCTTGCGCCCGAGACGGCGCCCGCCCTGGCCTGCCCCGGACCCGATCCGGGGAACCTCGCCTTCGAGCACCGACCGGAAGCGCTCGGGATCGACCGGACCGGAGAGGCCGAGCGCCGCCGCGCCCTTGCCCGCCCAGGCGCTGGCTTCCCTGTGCGCGGCGTCTTCCCTGGCGTAGTAGCCATCGCGCTCGAAATAGCCCACACCCTGCGACGGCGAGGCGATCTTGCCGATGGACGCTACCATCGCGGCAGCCTCGCAGCGGAGTAGAAACGGGCGGATTCCTGACTGTCCATGCCGGCAAGATGGGCGCTCGCGACCGGCGGAACAAGGACTGAACGAACGGTCTCATCCTCCAGTCATCTCCTGTCCTCTCATGGCCGCAAAAGTCGTCGAATATCATCCCCGGAGGAGCTTGCATAAGTCGCGATAACTTGATAACAGTTTGATAACCGATGTTTGGAGGCGAACCCATGGTGACGATCAATGTGCGGCGGCTCGACGACGATGTGGTGGACCGCCTCAAGCAGCGCGCCTCGCGCAACAACCGCTCCCTGGAGGGCGAGGCACGCCACATTCTGCAATGCGCCGCCGACGACGACATGGCGGCGAAGCGCGCGGCTTTCGCGGAGACCATCAAGCGGCGGCGTCCCCTGACCGAAGGGCGCAAGCACACACCGGCGGAAGTGCTGATCCGCGAGGACCGCGACCGCGGCCATCGCGACGATTACTGATGCGCTTCGTGGTCGATGCGAGCGTGGCGGTCAAGTGGCTGGTCGCCGAAGACGATGCGGATATCGCGGAGGAACTGGCGAACGGCGGCCACGACCTGCACGCGCCGCGCCTGATGGCGTCCGAGGTCGCCAATGCGCTGTGGCGCAAGGCGCGGACGGGCGAGATAGAGCGCCGTGCCGCCGGCATCCTGCTGGGGGACGTGCAGGACATGCCGGTCCGCTGGGGCGCCGACGAAATCCTCTCCCCCGATGCGGCTCGTCTTGCGCTGGCGCTTGACCACCCGATCTACGACTGCGTGTATCTCGCACTCGCGCACCGCATCGGCGCGACGGTGGTAACGGCGGACCGCCGATTCGCGAATGCCGTGGCGCCGACCGAGCATGGCGATTCCGTCCTGACGCTAACCGATTACGCGGAAACGTGATGATCGCAAATTTTTTTCGATCATCCTCCTGGTGCCTGCTGTCGCCTCATGTCCCGCCAAGGGATGCCAGGAGGCCCCAAGAGGTTGATTCCACGCAGGAAATCGCCTTGTCCGGCCGTTTGACAAGCCTTGCCGTGCGGTTCAAATCTCCCTTCCAGGGTCACCTAATCCGGGAAGGCAGAGGCGATGCGGAGAGACGGGAACGGCCGCGAGCGGGAGGGAGTCCCCCGCGTTGCCGCGAACGACAACACCGGGACAGGCGGCGGGCCGGAAGCGCGGATCGACGCCGCCGTGATGCGGCTCGCACGCTTGCTCGGCCGGCAGATCGCCCGCGAGCATTTCCAGCAGTCCGAAGCCGCCAACGACAATGCGCCGCCGGAGAAGGAGGCGCACGACCGATAGGAGACCCGAGACCATGACCCTGCGCTGCGCGCTCTATGCCCGCTATTCGTCCGACCAGCAGCGGGCCGCTTCCATCGAGGACCAGTTCCGGGTCTGTCGCGAGCGTGCGGAACGCGAGGGCTGGAAGGTCGTCGGCTGCTACAAGGACTCCGCGATCTCCGGCGACAGCGTGATCCTCCGGCCCGGCGTCCAGGCGCTTCTGGAAGACGCGCGGCGGGGCGCGTTCGAGATCGTCGTCGCCGAAGCCCTGGACCGGGTGAGCCGCGACCAGGCCGACGTGGCGACCCTCTACAAGCATTTGCGCTTCGCCGGCGTGATGATCTTCACGCTCTCGGCAGGCGAAGGCGAGATCAACGAGCTCCATGTCGGCCTCAAGGGCACGATGAACGCGCTGTTCCTGAAGGACCTCGCGGCGAAGACGCGCCGCGGCCTCCGGGGCCGGGTCGAGGCCGGCAAGTCGGGCGGCGGCATCTGCTACGGCTACGACGTGGTGAAGCTGCATGACGACGCCGGCGAGCGCATCCGGGGCGAGCGGGAGATCGACGAGACGGAAGCGGAGATTGTCCGGCGCATCTTCCGGGAGTTCGCCCAAGGGACCAGCCCGCGCGCGATCGCGCGGCGTCTCAACGAGGACGGCATCCCCGGCCCCAAGGGCAAGCTGTGGACCGATTCCGTGCTGCGCGGCCACGCGAAGCGGGGAACCGGATTGCTCAACAACGAGCTCTATATCGGCCGGCTGGTGTGGAACCGCCAGCGCTTCCTGAAGAACCCGGACACCGGCAAGCGGGTCGCGCGCCTCAACCCGCCCGAGGAATGGATCGTCGTCGAGGTCCCCGAGCTTCGCATCCTGGACGACGCGCTTTGGCAGGCGGCGAAGGCGCGGCAGGGGGAAATCTCGGAGAAGTACGCGACCGCCATCGCGGCGACGCGCGCGGCCCATGCCAACCGGCTCAACAGCACCCACCGGCCCCGCTATCTGCTGTCCGGCCTGCTGGAGTGCGGCGTGTGCGGCGGGCCGTATTCCAAGCGCGGCCAGGACCGCTACGGCTGCTCCAACCACGTCATGTCGGGCTCGTGCGCCAACAGCCGGACCATCCGGCGCGTCGAGATCGAGGAGCGGGTCATGGCGGGGCTCCGGGAGAAGCTGATGGCCCCCGAGGCCGCCGCCGAGGCGATGAAGGCGTATGCGGAGGAGACCAACCGGCTCAACCGCGAGCGGCGCGCATCGGGCGCGACGGACCGCAAGGAACTTGCCGACATCGGGAAGAAGATCGCCACCATGGTCGCGGTGATCGAGGACGGCGGCTATGCGCGGGGCATGATGGACCGCATGCGCGAGCTTGAGGCCCGCCAGGACGAGATCGCCGAACGGCTGTCAGCCGCCCCGGTCGATCTACCGGACATCCACCCGAACATCGCTATCGTCTACCGGCGCAAGGTGGAGCGGCTTGCCGAAGCGCTGGCCGACCCGCGTGACCGCGACGAGGCGGCGGACGCGATCCGGGGCCTGATCGAGCGGATCGTGCTCACCCCCGGCGAGAAGCGCGGCCAGATGGACGCCGCGCTTCACGGCGACCTCGGCACCATCCTCGAATGGGCCGGAAACGGCAGGGGGAAGGGGGCGACCGACACTCCCAAATCGGGAATGTCGGTCTCGGTGGTAGCGGGGGCAGGATTTGAACCTGCGACCTTCAGGTTATGAGCCTGACGAGCTACCGGACTGCTCCACCCCGCGTCACCATCACGATAGTAGTCGTGTCGAGGTCCGGTGCGGCGGCGGGCCTTGGAAGACCTGGCAGCGACCTACTCTCCCACGCCTTAAGACGCAGTACCATCGGCGCTGAGGGTCTTCACGGCCGAGTTCGGGATGGGATCGGGTACAGGCCCCTCGCTATGACCACCAGGTCGTCGAAGGCCCGCCGCCGGAAGCGGCGAACGGCCTTGCCGGGCTGATTTCGCGCAGTGCGCCGGGCAGACTCGTGTCTGCACACGGAAATCGCGACTCAAGCCTCAAGAGCGATTAGTACCGGTAAGCTTCACGCGTTGCCGCGCTTCCACACCCGGCCTATCAACGTGGTGATCTTCCACGGCTCTTGGGGGAGAACTCGTTTCGAGGGGGGCTTCCCGCTTAGATGCTTTCAGCGGTTATCCCGTCCGCACTTAGCTACCCGGCGGTGCGGCTGGCGCCACAACCGGTACACCAGAGGTGCGTCCATCCCGGTCCTCTCGTACTAGGAACAGCTCCTCTCAATTCTCCTGCACCTGCGGCAGATAGGGACCGAACTGTCTCGCGACGTTCTAAACCCAGCTCACGTACCACTTTAATCGGCGAACAGCCGAACCCTTGGGACCTGCTTCAAGCCCCAGGATGTGATGAGCCGACATCGAGGTGCCAAACAACCCCGTCGATATGGACTCTTGGGGGTTATCAGCCTGTTATCCCCGGCGTACCTTTTATCCGTTGAGCGATGGCCCTTCCACTCGGAACCACCGGATCACTATGGCCGACTTTCGTCTCTGCTCGACCCGTCGGTCTCGCAGTCAGGCAGGCTTATGCCATTGCACGCTACAGCTGATTTCCGACCAGCTTGAGCCCACCTTCGCGCGCCTCCGTTACTCTTTGGGAGGCGACCGCCCCAGTCAAACTACCCGCCATGCAGGGTCCCGGACCCGGATTACGGGCCTCGGTTAGATGCCAGAAATGATAAGGGTGGTATTTCAAGGTTGCCTCCACGCCAGCTGACGCCGGCGCTTCGTCGGCTCCCACCTATCCTACACAAACCAGCCCTAGCACCACTGCAAAGCTGTAGTAAAGGTGCACGGGGTCTTTCCGTCTGACCGCAGGAACTCCGCATCTTCACGGAGATTTCAATTTCGCTGAGTCGATGTTGGAGACAGTGGGGAAGTCGTTGCGCCATTCGTGCGGGTCGGAACTTACCCGACAAGGAATTTCGCTACC